>NZ_JBWKEY010000016.1:0-251057 GCF_056435225.1 Streptomyces sp. NPDC043996
TGCACGAGTTCCCACTCGGCATCGGACAGTTCATGGCGGCGTATCACCACCCCATGATCCACAACCCAAGATCACTTTGACGACAGGGCCTAGGGCCCGGCCGGCGGGCCGGGGTACAGGCGCGCGGGATCGGGGGCGGTTCAGGCGTTGACCGGCCGTGGCTCGGGCTCGGCGCCGTCCGCGGGCCGCGGGTCCCCGGGCCTGCGGCCGCGCGCCTCCAGCCACAGGGTGAGGGCGAGCAGCCCCAGGCCGAGGCCGAGGAAGCCCCAGGGCAGGTACGTCGTCAGGAGCAGGACAAGGACGCGCTGGGACTTCACCAGGTCGACGGTGTGCCGGATGTAGTCCTCGCGCATCTTCACGTGCCCGGAGAACGCGGTGACCTTGTCGCGGTCGCCGAGGAGCGTGCCGCCGCGCAGCTCCTCCTTGTGGATCTCCTCCCCGTACACCGGCGCCCCGGTGACCGGCTCGATCCAGAACTTGCGGACCGTGCTGTACCAGCGCGTCGTGCCCGTCTTGGCGAGGGACTCGGCGGTGATGCCCTTGACGGGGAGGGTCTTGGGCATGGGGACCTTGGTCCAGGGGATGGTCTGCTCGAAGTAGTAGACCTCCACGCCGCGGAAGTCCCGGGTGCCCTGGTAGTGGATGGGCTTGGTGACGCGGGCCTGCGCGTCAAAGTACTCGTAGTCGCGCTTCTCCGTCAGGAAGGGCCATTTGAACTCGATGCCCTCGCGCCGGACGGGGTCGCCGTCGACCATCTCGCCCTTGACGTTGACGGGTTCCTGGGTGTGGGCGTCGAAGACGTACCGCTCGGGGATCTTGGAGACCATCTTGCCGTCGGGCCCCTGCACGTACGACAGCGCGTCCCAGACGACGACGTCCCGGGAGGAGTCCCCGTCGTTCCCCTCGACCTCCTCGGAGGCCTCCACGTTGCCCTTGAGGGTCTGCACGATGGTGACCTTGGGGACCTTCTTCGCCTTCATCGTGCTGTAGTCGATGAGGGTCGCTGGCCTCGCCTCCAGGACCATCGTCTCGTACCGGCCAGGCGGGATCTTGACCAGGCGCGGGAAGGCGTACCAGCGCAGCAGCGGGGAGAGCGCCGCGAAGAACACGGCGAGGGCGAGCAGGATCAGGCTGGCCTTGCGGCGCATCGCGGCCCCCCTTGTCTACGGGTTGTCTGCGGGTGTCTGCGGGTTGTCTACGGGTGCTCGGGGACGGTGGTGAGCAGCGGCTTCGGCGAGGTCTCGCCGGCCGGGGCGCCGAGGGCCGTGAGGGTCAGGGCCAGCGCGAGGGCGGCGACCAGGCCGGTGGCGGCGGCGATGAGCGCGCGCATACGGGCCTCCATAACTGACTGTTCGTCAGGGCGGGGGCACCGTAGCAACGCGCGGGCGAGATGAGAACAGGTCGGACGCGGCCGAACACCGGGCGCCGGAACGCGCGCCGCCCCCGCGCCGTGGGGCGCGGGGGCGGTGTGGTCGCGGGCGGCCTGGCGGGGCCGTCAGCCGTCGTGTCTCAGTCGGTCGGCGACGGGCTGGTGCTGGTGCTGGGCGACGTGCCGGTGCTCGGCTCGCCGCTGGGCTCGCCCGTGGCGGGCGCGGTCACCTTCAGCTCGACGTCCAGCGTGGCGCCGCCGTGGGTGACGATGCGCAGCAGATACGTGCCGGGCTCGCCGTCGGCGTACAGCTTCGGCAGCAGCAGCTTGCCGTTGGCGTCCGTCGTCAGGCCCTTGAGCGTACGCACCGGCTTGTCGTCGGCGTCCTTGAAGTAGGGGCCCTTGTCGTTGGCGACCGGCTTGTCCTTCGCCTTGATCAGGGTGGCGGTGGCGGCGACCTTGGCGGCGGCCTTGCCCTTGTACGTCGCCTTGACCTCGACCCGCTCGGCGAACTCCTTGCCGGTCTCGCAGACCAGCCCTTCGTCGCTGGTACGGGCGAGCGCGTCGGCCCGGCGGGCGGTGACCTTGCCGGAGATCTCGACCTGGTCCAGGGAGCGGCTCACGACGAGGGCGCGGACGGTGAACTCGCCGGTCGTCTCGCCCGCGCGCAGCTCGGGTGAGGCGACCGTGCCGTTGCCGGACGTGGTGACGACGACGCTGCGCTCGCCGCCCTCGAAGCGCGTGTCCGTCTTGCCGCTGATGGTGAACCGCACCTTGACCTTGGGCACGCCGCGCCCCGACCCGGTCTCGGCCCGCACCACGGCACGCTTGGCGAAGGCGTCGCCCGCCGTCGCGGTGAGCTCGGCCGGGCCCGCGTTCTCCAGGCGGGCGACCTGCTGCTGCGGGGAGGTGGGGGGCTGCGGGGGCTTGGGCTTGTCGGTGCCGTCGCCGCCGTTGCCGGGCTTGCCTGGGCCGCCCTTCGGGGGCGTGTAGTTCCCCTCCCGCTCCACGGGGGTGGGGTCGGGCAGCGTGGAGGGCGGCGACGAGGGCCGCTGGGCGGGCGGGGTGGTGCCGGGGCTGCGGGGGCGCTCGTCGCTGCGGTCGCCCGGGAGCTGGCCCGTGCCGTCGGGAACCTCGTGCGTGCCCTTGCGGTAGTACTCCAGCCACGACAGGACCGTGTTCAGGTACTCCGTGGACTGGTTGTAGCTGAGGATCGCGGCGTGCAGGTCGTCCTTGACGGCGAGGTCGCGGTCGGCTCCGCACAGGTAGTACGCGGCGGCGAGCGCGGCGTCGTAGATGTTGTTCGGGTCCTTCTCGCCGTCGCCGTTGCCGTCACGGCCCGAGGACGCCCAGGTGGAGGGGATGAACTGCATGGGGCCGACGGCACGGTCGTGCGTGGTGTCGCCGTCGAAGGCGCCGCGGTCGGTGTCGGTGATCTTCGCGAAGCCGTTGCCGTTGAGGACCGGGCCGAGGATCGGCGTGAGGGTCGTGCCTTCGGCGTTGACGCGCCCGCCGCGGGCCTGGCCTGACTCGACCTTGCCGATGGCCGCGAGCAGCTGCCAGGGCAGGTTGCAGCCGGGCTTGTCGGTGCGCACGGCCGCCTCGGCCTTCTTGTACGCGTCCAGGACCGTGGCCGGGAGGCCCGCTTCCGGGTCGCCCTTGCCCCCGGGCTTGTCGACGGGCACCGGGCTCTTCAGGGGCGGCAGGTCGGTGTAGTAGGGCGAGTTGCCGGTCGCGGAGTCCCCGTCGGGCGGCGGCGAGGAGTCGGCGGCCTGCCCGTCACGCGGCACGTCCGTGGTCGCCACGCCCGGGGCCTGTGAGGCGGCCAGGGCCGCCACCGCCGCGGCGGCGACCGCGGTGGTCATCGTCGCCTTGCGCAGCCGCTTGCCGATAACCGGCGCCATGTCCGTGAATCCCTCCCCTTATGCGTTATGACGACCTGCCCGGCCCCTGTCCGGCGCGCGCGTGGGCGCCCTGGGGGGACGTCTCAGGCGACACTACGACAACTTTCGGTGCCTAGACACCTGTTCGCGCCCCTTTCTAGCCGGGGGCCGCACCCAGGCTCCCCACCCGTAACCCCCGGTTCACCACACCGCCCATCGCGCTTGCGCGCTCGTCCTCAATCGCCGGACGGGCTCAAACACACCCAGCCCGCCCAGCTGGGTGCTTCAGCCCGTCCGGCGAGGTATTCCAGCCCGTCCGGCGTTTGAGGACAAGCGCGCGAGCGCGGGTGTTTCAGCCGGTCCGGCGCTTGAGGACGAGCCCGCAGGGCGAGAACCCGCGACCCGTAGCCGGGAGGCTAGTGCGCCGCCGACTCCCAGTCGCGCCCCACCCCCACCGACACATCCAGCGGCGCCCGCAGCGACACCGCCCCGGCCATCTCCCGCCGCACCAGCTCCTCCACGGCCTCGCGCTCGCCGGGAGCGATCTCCAGGACGATTTCGTCGTGGACCTGGAGCAGCATCCGCGAGGTCAGCCCCGCCTCCGTCAGCGCCCGGTCCACGTTCAGCATGGCGACCTTGACGATGTCGGCGGCCGTGCCCTGGATCGGCGCGTTCAGCGCCATCCGCTCGGCCATCTCGCGGCGCTGCCGGTTGTCGCTGTTGAGGTCCGGCAGATAGCGGCGGCGGCCCAGCATCGTCTCCGTGTACCCGGTGGCGCGGGCGTCGTCGACGACGCGGCGCAGATAGTCCCGCACCCCGCCGAACCGCTCGAAGTACGTGTCCATCAGCGCGCGGGCCTCGGCCGCCTCGATGTTCAGCTGCTGGGACAGACCGAACGCCGACAGGCCGTACGCCAAGCCGTACGACATCGCCTTGATCTTGCGGCGCATCTCCGCGTCGACACCCGAGCGCTCCACGCCGAACACCTGGGAGGCGACCGTGGTGTGCAGGTCCTCACCGGAGGTGAACGCCTCGATGAGGCCCTCGTCCTCCGACAGGTGCGCCATCACCCGCAGTTCGATCTGGCTGTAGTCCGCCGTCATCAGGGACTCGAAGCCCGCACCGACGACGAAGCCGCGGCGGATCGCCCGGCCCTCGTCCGTGCGCACCGGGATGTTCTGCAGGTTCGGGTCCGTCGACGACAGACGGCCGGTGGCGGCGACCGTCTGGTTGTACGTCGTGTGGATGCGGCCGTCCGCGGCGATCGTCTTGATCAGGCCCTCGACGGTGACGCGCAGCTTCGCCTGCTCGCGGTGGCGGAGCATCACCACCGGCAGCTCGTTGTCCGTCTGGGCGGCGAGCCAGGCGAGCGCGTCGGCGTCCGTGGTGTACCCGGTCTTCGTCTTCTTCGTCTTGGGCAGGCCCAGCTCGCCGAAGAGGACCTCCTGGAGCTGCTTGGGCGAGCCCAGGTTGAACTCGTGGCCCGCCGCCGCGTGCGCCTCCTTCACCGCCTGCTGCACGGCACCCGCGAACTGCTGCTCCATGGCCTCCAGGTGCGCGCGGTCAGCCGTGATGCCGTGCCGCTCCAGGCGGGCGAGCAGCGCGGACGTCGGCAGCTCGACATCGGTGAGCAGCCCCTGCGCGCCGACCTCCGTGAGCCTCTCGCCGAACGCGGCACCCAGATCGAGGATCGTGCGGGCCTGCACCATCAGGGCATCGGCCCCGGCCTGCTCGTCGTCCTCCGTGCCGAACGCCAACTGCCCGTCGGACTCCGCGGCGGGCGCCAGCTCACGGCCCAGATACTCCAAGGACAGCGCGTCCAGATCGAAGGAGCGGCGGCCCGGCTTCACCAGATACGCCGCCAGCGCGGTGTCCATCGTGACACCGGCCACGCTCCAGCCGTGCTCGGCGAAGACACGCATCGCGCCCTTGGCGTTGTTCAGCACCTTCGGCTTGTCCGCTGCGGCGAGCCAGGCCGCGAACGCCCGCTCATCGCCCTCGTCCAGCTGCGCCGGGTCGAACCAGGCCGCCGCTCCCCCGGCCGCCGCGAGGGCGACCTCCGTGACCGAGCCGGTGCCCAGCGACCAGGAGTCGACCGTCGCGAGGCCGAGGACCGCCGTGCCGTGCTCGGCCAGCCACGGCGCCACCTCGCCCGTGCCGAGCACCGCGCCGTCCAGCTCCACGCCCTCGACGACCGGCGCGGGATCGGCCTCCTCCGCGCCCGGGTCCACGGCAAGGAGCCGCTCCCGCAGCGAGGGATTGCGGATCTCCAGGGTGTCCAGGACCATCGCGACCGCCTTGCGGTCGTACGGAGCGCGCTCCAGATCCGTGACCGTCTTGGACAGCTCGACGTCACGCACCATCTCCGTGAGACGGCGGTTCAGGCGCACGGCCTCCAGGTGGTCGCGGAAGTTCTGCCCGGCCTTGCCCTTGACTTCCTCCGCGCGCTCCACCAGCTCCGCGAAGGAACCGAACTGGTTGATCCACTTCGCGGCCGTCTTCTCACCGACACCCGGGATGCCCGGGAGGTTGTCGGACGGGTCGCCGCGCAGCGCCGCGAAGTCCGGATACTGGCTCGGGGTCAAGCCGTACTTCTCCTGGACCTTCTCCGGCGTGAACCGCGTCAGCTCCGAGACGCCCTTCGTCGGATACAGCACCGTCACCTGGTCGGTGATCAGCTGGAAGGAGTCCCGGTCACCCGTGACGATCAGGACCTCGAACCCGGCGGCCTCGGCCTGCGTGGCGAGCGTCGCGATGACGTCGTCCGCCTCGAAGCCGTCCACCGCGAAGCGCACCGCGCCCATCGCGTCAAGCAGCTCCCCGATCAGCTCGACCTGGCCCTTGAACTCGTCGGGGGTCTTGGAGCGGTTCGCCTTGTACTCGGGGAACTCCTCCGAGCGCCAGGTCTTGCGCGACACGTCGAACGCGACCGCGAAGTGCGTGGGCGCCTCATCACGCAGGGTGTTCGCCAGCATCGACGCGAAGCCGTAGATCGCGTTCGTCGGCTGTCCCGTCGCCGTCGTGAAGTTCTCCGCGGGCAGCGCGAAGAACGCCCGGTAGGCCAGGGAGTGCCCGTCCATCAGGAGCAGGCGCGGCCGATCGCCGGCGGTCGTCTTCTCGGTCTTCTTCGATGCTTTCTCTGCCACGCCCCCGATCCTGCCACGCCCCACTGACACTCGGCCCCGCCCCGGCCCCGGCCACCGCCGGTGTCGGCCCCGCACCGGCCCGCTGTCGGTCCCCCGTGGGAGGATCGGACACGTACTCGCACGGCTGGCTCGAAGAGGAGCAGACGATGGCAAGCAAGCCGCCCAAGGGCGACCCCGTCCAGGACGCCCCGCAGGTCGAAGGCGCCCAGCACGCCGCCGCCGGACTCCCCGCCATCGGCCACACCCTGCGCGTCGCCCAGCGCCAGATGGGCGTGCGGCGCACGGCGCTCACCCTGCTGCGCGTCAACCAGAAGGACGGCTTCGACTGCCCCGGCTGCGCCTGGCCCGAGCCCGACCACCGGCACAAGGCCGAATTCTGCGAGAACGGCGCCAAGGCCGTCGCCGAAGAGGCCACCCTGCGCCGCGTCACCCCCGACTTCTTCACCGCGCACCCCGTAGCCGACCTCGCCACCCGCAGCGGGTACTGGCTGGGACAACAGGGCCGCCTCACCCACCCCATGTACCTGGCGCAGGGCGCCGACCGCTACGAGGCCATCTCCTGGGAGCGGGCCTTCGACATCGTCGCCGAGGAACTCACCGCACTCGCCTCCCCCGACGAGGCCCTCTTCTACACCTCGGGCCGCACCAGCAACGAAGCGGCGTTCCTGTACCAGCTGTTCGCCCGCGAGTTCGGCACGAACAACCTGCCCGACTGCTCGAACATGTGCCACGAGTCATCCGGTTCCGCCCTCACCGAGACCCTCGGCGTCGGCAAGGGCAGCGTCCTGCTGGAAGACCTCCACCAGGCCGACCTGATCATCGTCGCCGGACAGAACCCCGGCACCAACCACCCGCGCATGCTCTCCGCCCTGGAGAAGGCCAAACACGGCGGCGCGAAGATCATCACCGTCAACCCGCTGCCCGAAGCGGGCCTGGAACGCTTCAAGAACCCCCAGACCCCCCAGGGCATGCTCAAGGGCACCGCCCTCACCGACCTGTTCCTCCAGATCCGCATCGGCGGCGACCAGGCCCTGTTCCGCCTGCTCAACAAGCTCGTCCTCGACACCGAAGGCGCCGTCGACGAGGACTTCGTCCGCGAGCACACCCACGGATACGAGGAGTTCGCGGCCGCCGCCCGCGCCGCCGACTGGGACGAGACCCTCCACGCCACCGGCCTGGAACGCCAGGCCATCGAGCAGGCCCTGCGCATGGTCCTCGCCTCCCAGCGCACCGTCGTGTGCTGGGCCATGGGCCTCACCCAGCACAAGCACGCCGTGCCCACCATCCGCGAAGTCGTCAACTTCCTCCTCCTGCGCGGCAACGTCGGCCGCCCCGGAGCGGGCGTGTGCCCCGTGCGCGGCCACTCCAACGTGCAGGGCGACCGCACCATGGGCATCTTCGAACGCCCCGCCCCCTCCTTCCTGGACGCCCTGGAGAAGGAGTTCGGCTTCGCCCCGCCGCGCCACCACGGCCTGGACGTCGTCCGCGCCATCCGCGCGCTGCGCGACGGCGACGCCAAGGTGTTCTTCGCCATGGGCGGCAACTTCGTCTCCGCCTCCCCCGACACCGACGTCACCGAAGCCGCCATGCGCCGCGCCCGCCTCACGGTGCACGTGTCGACCAAACTCAACCGCTCGCACGCCGTGACCGGCGCCCGCGCCCTGATCCTGCCGACGCTCGGCCGCACCGAACGCGACCTCCAAGGCAGCGCCGAGCAGTTCGTGACCGTCGAGGACTCCATGGGCATGGTGCACGCCTCCCGCGGCCGCCTGGAACCCGCCAGCGAGCACCTCCTCTCGGAGCCCGCCATCGTGTGCCGCCTGGCCCGCCGCGTCCTCGGCCCGCGATCCGCCACGCCCTGGGAGGAGTTCGAGCAGGACTACGCGCGCGTGCGCGACCGCATCGCACGCGTCATCCCCGGCTTCGAGGACTTCAACGCACGCGTCGCCCGCCCCGGCGGCTTCACCCTGCCGCACGCCCCGCGCGACGAACGCCGCTTCCCCACCACCACCGGCAAGGCCAACTTCACGGCCGCGCCCGTGGAGTATCCGGAGCTGCCCGAAGGCCGCCTGCTGCTCCAGACGCTGCGCTCCCACGACCAGTACAACACCACGATCTACGGCCTCGACGACCGCTACCGAGGCATCAAGAACGGCCGCCGCGTCGTCCTGGTCAACCCGGCCGACGCGCACGCGCTCGGCGTCGCCGACGGCACGTACGTCGACCTCGTCAGCGAGTGGCGCGACGGCGTCGAGCGGCGCGCGCCCGGCTTCCGCGTCGTGCACTACCCGACGGCCCCCGGCTGCGCCGCGGCCTATTACCCGGAGACCAACGTGCTCGTGCCGCTGGACGCCACCGCGGACACCAGCAACACCCCCGCCAGCAAGTCCGTCGTCGTACGCCTGGAACAATCGGCCACCGACTGAGCGTTCGCTCAGCCAGTGGCGGCCCCCGCCGCCGCGACTGTTGTCCGGTGTCGTCGACGAACGGAGCCCGGCCCCATGGGTGAGCAGCACACAACGAAGTTCCCGCAAGAGGTCATCGACGAGTACGCCGGTCTCGGCATCGACCTGCCCGCCCTGTTCTCCGCCGGGCACCTCGGCGACCGCATGGGCGTCCAGATCCTGGAGGCCTCCGCCGAGCGCGTCGTCGCCACCATGCCGGTGGAGGGCAACACCCAGCCTTACGGACTGCTGCACGGCGGGGCCTCCGCGGTGCTCGCCGAGACGCTCGGCTCGATCGGCGCGATGCTGCACGGAGGCAGCGGGAAGATCGCCGTGGGCGTCGACCTGAACTGCACGCACCACCGGGGCGTGCGCTCCGGGATCGTCACCGGGGTGGCCACGCCCGTGCACCGGGGGCGGTCGACGGCCACGTACGAGGTCGTGATCAGCGAGGAGAGCGGTAAGCGGGTGTGCAGTGCGCGGCTTACGTGCCTGCTGCGCGACGCCGGGGGCGGCGGGGCCGCGGGCTGACCCCGGGGTCCCGGGGTCCCGGGGTCCCGGGGCCGCACCCCTCTGGCCGGGGCGCGTCCGCCCCGGCCCCCCTTCCTCTTGCCCCCGGCTTCGCGCGCCGTCGATCGGCCTGCGGCCTCGTCCTCAATCGCCGGACGGGCTTGATTTTCCCCTCGCGCCGCCTGCGTGCTCGCCTTCAAACGCCGGGCTGGCCCAGTGCCCCCGCGCCCTACATCGGCCTTCGGCCTCGTCCTCAAACGCCGGACGGGCTTGATCTCTCGCCCGGCTCCTGTGACCCGTCACGCCCCGTGTATACGGCCGGGGCCAGTGGGGGTCTTCACTTAAAAAACAGGAGCGCTCCGCAAAAACACTCCTGACCGCGCACATCCGCGAATGCGGAAAAGTGCCACGGAATGAGCGACTCCCTTTCCTGGGCGTAACGCTGCGTAATGCGGAGGCAATCCGCGAAACAAGATCGAAAAGACCTCCGGGGTCCATGGAAGATCTTTTTCGGGCAGCGCGCCGGGCAACCCTCCGAACACCGGCGTCATGAGTAAAACCCATGATCAGTACTGCACGTTCGACAAAGCAGGATGCGCCGAACCGTGCATATTCCGCCACAACCACCCCCTGCGTTCCAGCGCGGAATACTCCGTGGCATAACAAGAGCGTCACAGCCTTGCCCCGACCACTCCTCCCGGATCAAATGCGCCCTTAGAGTCACGGCCAGTCACCGCGCCGCCGGGCGCGAACTGAATTGCACGGCCCTGTACCACCACCAGTACGGCCCGGCGATCTTCACGGCACCTCAGCAGAGGGCCGCGCCTGGGAAAGGACCAATCGTGCGAAACCGTTCCGCGCTCATCCTCACCACGGTGTTGACCACCGGGGCACTCACCCTCACTGCCTGCGGGTCGCGCGACAAGGACAAGAACGACGACAGCTCCGGAGACAAGAAGACCGTCGTCATCGGCTTCGACGCCCCCCTCACCGGAGACCTCTCCGCCCTGGGCATCGGCATGCGCAACTCCGCCGAACTGGCCGTCAAGACCGCCAACAAGGAGAACGTCGTCGACGGCGTCGAGTTCAAGCTCCAGCCCCTCGACGACCAGGCCCAGCCCTCCGTCGGCGGCCAGAACGCCCAGAAGTTCATCAGCGACGACTCCGTCCTCGGCGTCATCGGCCCGCTGAACTCCAGCGTCTCCCAGTCGATGCAGAAGCCCCTCAACGACGCCAACCTCACCCAGATCTCGCCCGCCAACACCGGCACCGAGCTCACCCAGGGCGACGGCTGGAAGAAGGGCGACAAGAAGCGCCAGTTCAAGACCTTCTTCCGCACCGCCACCACCGACCAGGTCCAGGGCCAGTTCGCCGCCCAGTACCTGTTCCAGAAGGCGAAGATCAAGAAGGTCTACCTCATCGACGACCAGAAGACCTACGGCGCCGGCCTCGCCGCGTCCTTCAAGGACACCTTCACCTCCCTCGGCGGCAAGATCGTCGGCCAGGACCACGTCAACCCCGAGGACCGCGACTTCAAGTCCGTCGTCTCCCAGGTCAAGGGCAAAGGCGCCGAAGCCGTCTACTACGGCGGCGAATACCCCGCCGCCGCCCCCCTCAGCCAACAGCTCAAGGAATCCGGCGCCAAGATCCCCCTCATGGGCGGCGACGGCATGAAGAGCGAAGAATTCCCCAAGCTCAACAAGAAGGCCGTCGGCGACCTCGGCACCTCCGTCGGCAAGCCCGTCGAAGAACTGCCCTCCGCCAAGAAGTTCATCGAGGAATACAACAAGAACTACAAGGAAAACATGGAGACCTACGGCGGCGGCACCTACGACGCCACGTGGGCCCTCATCGAGGCAGTGAAGCTCACCGTCAAGGAAAACGACGGAGAGCTCCCCGACGACGGCCGCGAAAAGGTCCTCGCAGCGATGAGCAAGGTCGAGTTCGACGGCGTCACCGGCAAGGTCTCCTTCGACCAGTACGGCGACACCACGAACACCATGATGACCGCCTACCAGGTAGGCAAGAACAACAAGTGGAAGTCCCAGTTCAGCGAGGCCTACAAGCCCCGCTAAGCGCCGCGCTGGACGTGCGATGACGAACCTGCGGACCGTCAGTGACCGGTCACGCGGTTCCCCGCGCCCCTTCGGGGCACTCCCGCACCGCAGCGGACGTCAGCGTGCCTGCTGAGACAGCACACACCCATTGACACAAGACCGCGCGGGAAGCGCTCACCAGCGCTCCCGCGCGGTGCCATATCCGAACCATCCAACGGAGGCCCTGCGGTGAACGAACTGCCGCAACAGCTGGCCAATGGACTCATCCTCGGCGCGATGTACGGTCTCATCGCGATCGGCTACACGATGGTCTACGGAATCGTCCAGCTCATCAACTTCGCCCACGGCGAGATCTTCATGGTCGGGGGCTTCGGCGCCCTCACCGTCTCCCTGTGGCTCCCCGACGGATTCAACCTGCTCGCCGCGATCCCCCTCATGATCATCGGCGGCGTCATCTGCTCCGTCGCCGTCGGCACCGCAGCCGAACGCTTCGCCTACCGCCCCCTGCGCGGAGCACCCCGACTCGCCCCCCTCATCACCGCCATCGGCCTGTCCATCCTGCTCCAACAGGCCATCTGGAAGTGGTACCCCGAAGCCAAGAAGGACCGTTCCTTCCCGCAATTCGGCGGCGACCCCATCCATGTCTTCGGCGCCGACATCCAACGCGGCGACTTCTTCCTCATCATCGCCGCCCCCGCCTGCATGCTCATCCTCGGCTGGTACGTCAACAAAACCCGCTCCGGACGCGGCATGCAAGCCACCGCCCAAGACCCCGACACCGCCAAACTCATGGGCATCAACACCGACCGCATCATCGTCATGGCCTTCGCCATCGGCGCCGCGTTCGCCGCCATCGCCGCCGTCGGATACGGACTCCACAACGGCCAAGTCGGCTTCAAAATGGGCTTCATCATGGGCCTCAAAGCCTTCACCGCAGCCGTACTCGGAGGCATCGGCAACATCTACGGCGCCATGCTCGGCGGCATCGTCCTCGGCGTCGCCGAAGCCCTCGCCACCGGCTACATGGGCGACGTACCCGGCATGGAACAGTTCGGCGGCGGCGCCTGGAAGGACGTATGGGCCTTCGCCCTGCTCATCCTCGTCCTCCTCCTCAGGCCCCAAGGGCTCCTAGGCGAACGCGTCGCGGATCGGGCGTGATACCCATGACAACGAAAACCCCCAGCACCCCGGACACCCCCAAACTCACCAAGAGCACCACGGGTGCCCCCATCTCCACCCTGCCCCTCCCCGAAAACCTCGCCCGCCTCCTCGTCCTCATCGGCGCCACCACCGCCCTCATCGGCACCTTCCTCGCCTGGACCTGGACCACCGACTTCCCCGGCGACCTCACCGTCACCGGCTACCCCGGCGGCCTCCAACTCATCACCCTCACCGGCGCCGCCCTCACCCTCCTCTTCACCCTCGCCGGATACCGCATCCAAGGACTCGGCTGGCTCCTCCCCGGCGGCACCAACAGCCCCGTCCTCCTCCTCACCCTCGGCGTCCTCGGCTCCACCGGCTACACCATGGGCGCCATCGCCGAACACCTCGGCGGCATCGTCAACCTCGAACCCGGCGCCTGGATCTCCGGCATCGGCGCCCTCACCGCCACCATCGGCGCCCTCGGACTCCCCTCCGACACCCCCGACCACCACACCACCAACCCCTGGCAACGCCTCCGCCACAGCCTCAAAGCCCCCACACCCCCACGCGCCAAAACACTCCCCAGCGCCATCGAAATCCTCATCATCGCCGCCTCCTTCGGCATCGGCCTCTACGTCTTCGCCTACGGCATCGACGCCTACTCCGAACTCTTCATCGGCTTCCTCATCACCGCCGGATTCGGCGCCACCGCACTCCACCGCGCCGGACTCATCCCCCGCCTCAACACCCTCACCGCCAAACACCGCAACGTCACCTTCACCGCCGCCATCGTCGCCGCCGCCCTCTTCCCCTTCACCCAGGACAGCAGCGCCTACGCCCTCATCGGCGTCAACATCCTCATCTTCGCCACCGTCGCCCTCGGCCTGAACGTCGTCGTCGGCCTCGCCGGACTCCTCGACCTCGGATACGTCGCCTTCCTCGGCGTCGGCGCCTACACCGCCGCCCTCGTCTCCGGCTCCCCCGCCTCCACCTTCGACGTCAAATTCCCCTTCTGGGCCGCCGTCCTCACCGGCGCCGCCGCCTCCCTCGTCTTCGGCATCGTCATCGGCGCCCCCACCCTGCGCCTGCGCGGCGACTACCTCGCCATCGTCACCCTCGGCTTCGGCGAGATCTTCCGCATCACCATGAACAACCTCAACGGAAGCGCCGGACCCGACCTCACCAACGGCGCCCAAGGCATCCCCAACATCCCCGACCTCGAACTCTTCGGCTGGAACCTCGGCACCGAACACGACGTCCTCGGCTTCACCCTCAGCAGGCCCGCCAACTACTACCTGCTAATGCTGTTCTTCACCGCCGTCGTCGTCCTCGTCTTCCGCCGCAGCGGCGAATCCCGCATCGGCCGCGCCTGGGTCGCCATCCGCGAAGACGAAACCGCCGCCACCGCCATGGGCATCAACGGCTTCCGCGTCAAACTCATCGCCTTCGCCCTCGGCGCCACCCTCGCCGGATTCGCCGGCACCGTCCAAGCCCACGTCTCCTACAGCATCACCCCCGAGCAGTACCTCTTCGCCAACACCGTCCCCCCCAACTCCGCCTTCCTCCTCGCCGCCGTCATCCTCGGCGGCATGGGCACCATCAGCGGACCCCTCATCGGCGCGGCCCTGCTCTACCTCATCCCCGCCAAACTCCAATTCCTCGAGGACTACCAACTCCTGCTGTTCGGCCTCGCCCTCATCCTGCTCATGCGCTTCCGCCCCGAAGGCCTCGTCGCCAACAAGCGCGCCCAGCTCGAATACCACGAGACCGACCAACTCGACGTACCCGACCAGCAGAAACTCCCCGAAGGAACCGTCGGCGCGAGCAAGGCGGGGGCGTGACCACCATGACCACCACAACCACCACCGTCCTCGAAGCCAGCGGCGTCACCATGCGCTTCGGCGGCCTCACCGCCGTACGCTCCGTCGACCTCACCGTCAACAGCGGCGAAATCGTCGGCCTCATCGGACCCAACGGCGCCGGAAAAACCACCTTCTTCAACTGCCTCACCGGCCTCTACGTCCCCACCGAAGGCAAGGTCTCCTACAAAGGCACCGTCCTCCCCGCCAAACCCCACCTCGTCACCGACGCGGGCATCGCCCGCACCTTCCAGAACATCCGGCTCTTCGCCAACATGACCGTCCTCGAAAACGTCCTCGTCGGACGCCACACCAGGACAAAGGAAGGCCTCTGGTCGGCCTTGCTCCGCGGCCCCGGCTTCAAAAAAGCCGAAGCCGCATCCCACGCACGAGCCATGGAACTCCTCGAGTTCATCGGCCTCGCCCACAAAGCCGACCACCTCTCCCGCAACCTCCCCTACGGCGAACAACGCAAGCTGGAAATCGCCCGCGCACTCGCCAGCGAACCCGGACTGCTCCTCCTCGACGAACCCACCGCGGGCATGAACCCCCAAGAAACCCGCGCCGCCGAAGAACTCGTCTTCGCCATCCGCGACCAAGGCATCGCCGTCCTCGTCATCGAGCACGACATGCGGTTCATCTTCAACCTCTGCGACCGCGTCGCCGTCCTCGTCCAAGGAGAAAAACTCGTCGAAGGCACCTCCGAAACCGTCCAAGCCGACGAACGCGTCATCGCCGCCTACCTCGGCACCCCCTTCGAAGGCGCCCCCGGCGCCGCCGAAGTCGCCGAAGTCGAAGCCGCCGAGGCCGAGGCGGCCGACGCCCACCAGGACACCCCCAGCGACACCCCCGGTGACACCCCGCCGCACCACGACGACGCGGCACCCCGCGCCACCGGCCCGGAAGGAACAGCCAAGTGACCGCACTGCTAGAGGTCGAAGACCTCAGGGTCGCCTACGGCAAGATCGAAGCCGTCAAAGGCATCTCCTTCACCGTCGAAGCCGGCCAAGTCGTCACCCTCATCGGCACCAACGGCGCGGGCAAAACCACCACCCTCCGCACCCTCTCCGGACTCCTCAAACCCGTCTCCGGACACATCACCTTCGACGGAAAACCCCTCCACAACGTCCCCGCCCACAAAATCGTCGCCCTCGGCCTCGCCCACTCCCCCGAAGGCCGACACATCTTCCCCCGCCTCACCATCACCGAAAACCTGCAACTCGGCGCCTACCTCCGCGACGACAAAACAGGCATCGAAAAAGACATCCAGCGCGCCTACGACCTCTTCCCCATCCTCGGCGAACGCCGCAAACAAGCCGCAGGCACCCTCTCAGGCGGCGAACAACAAATGCTCGCCATGGGCCGCGCCCTCATGTCACAACCCAAACTGCTCATGCTCGACGAACCCTCCATGGGCCTCTCCCCGATCATGATGCAGAAAATCATGCACACCATCAACGAACTCAAATCCCAAGGCACCACCATCCTCCTCGTCGAACAGAACGCCCAAGCCGCCCTCTCCCTCGCCGACCACGGCCACGTCATGGAAGTCGGCCGCGTCGTCCTCTCCGGCACCGGACAAGACCTCCTCCACGACGAATCCGTCCGCAAGGCCTACCTCGGCGAGGACTGAGCCTGGTCCCTGGGCCCTACGCAACGAGGGCGGTCACCCCGGTGTGGGGTGACCGCCCTCGCTGCACTCTCGTACTCCGGCTTCCCGCCGGTAGGGGCCGGGCGCGCAGTTCCCCGCGCCCCTACGGGGCCCCTCTCAGCCCTTCGACGCCTTCTTCTCCGCCGCGTCCTCGATGACCGCCTCCGCCACCTGCTGCATCGACAGCCTGCGATCCATCGACGTCTTCTGAATCCACCGGAACGCCGCGGGCTCCGTCAGGCCGTACTCCGTCTGCAAGATCGACTTCGCCCGGTCCACCAGCTTCCGCGTCTCCAGGCGCTGCGAGAGGTCCGCGACCTCCTTCTCCAGCGTCTTCAGCTCCGTGAACCGCGACACCGCCATCTCGATCGCCGGTACGACGTCGCTCTTGCTGAACGGCTTCACCAGATACGCCATGGCGCCCGCGTCCCGGGCCCGCTCCACCAGGTCCCGCTGCGAGAACGCCGTCAGCATCAGCACGGGGGCGATGGACTCCTCGGCGATCTTCTCCGCCGCGGAGATCCCGTCGAGGACGGGCATCTTCACGTCCAGGATCACCAGGTCCGGCTTGTGCTCCCGGGCCAGCGCGATGGCGGTCTCGCCGTCACCGGCCTCACCGACGACGGTGTAGCCCTCCTCCTCCAGCATCTCTTTGAGGTCGAGCCGGATGAGGGCCTCGTCCTCGGCGATGACGACGCGGGTCGTCAGCGGCGGGACGTGCGACTTGTCGTCGTCGGTCGTCTCTACGGGCTGGGGCGACTCGGGGGCGGTCACGGAGACTCCTGGGTGCGGGCCGGAAAAAGTGCTGCTCCCCAGAGCCTACCTAGCTGCGGTAAGGTGATGCCCCGAGGGGGCAGGTTCCCCCTTCCTTTCTAAGGCCCCAGTACTCCAACGGTTAGAGAGGCCGCTCTCAAACAGCGGACAGTGTGGGTTCGAATCCCACCTGGGGCACCATAGCCTTGGATTCCAAGGTCGCGCCTTATTCGATCAACTTCACTTGATCGTGTATACGACGGCCATTCCCCGGCGAAACGGCGCGACACCGCACCAGCATCGGCCACATGTACGACATGGGCACACGCAAGCGCACACTGGCGCTGGTCGCGCAAGGCCGCAGCCTTAACTCCGTCAGCAAGGAAACCGGAGTCTCGCGAGCGGCGATCCGTTCCTGGCAGACCCGCATCGAACCACTGAAACGCCGTGCGATCGCCTGCCCCAGATGCGATGACGTCCCCGGCAAACCTGCGGACCAGGCCGCGTACTCCTATTTACTCGGCCTCTACCTCGGGGACGGCTGCCTGAGCTACCTCCGCCGGGGCGTCTACTTCCTGCGCATCACCTGCGCGGATGCCTGGCCGGGGCTCATCGACGCCTGCGCCGAGGCCATGCAGACCTTGCGCCCCGACAACAAGGTCTTCCGCGTCCAGAGGCAGGGCTGTCAGAACGTCACGTGCTACAGCAAGCACTGGCCCTGCCTCTTCCCGCAGCACGGCCCCGGTAAGAAGCACGAACGAACCATCGCGCTCGAATCCTGGCAACAGGACATCGTCGACACGCATCCCTGGGAATTCATCCGGGGGCTCATCCACTCCGACGGATGCCGCGTCACCAACTGGACTACCCGCCTCGTCGGCGGCCAGCACAAGCGCTACGAGTACCCGAGGTACTTCTTCACGAACACGTCCATCGACATAATCGAGCTTTTCACAGGCACCCTCGACCGGCTCGGCGTCGAATGGAAGACCCTGAACCAGAGCCGCGCCGCCGTCACCGTCTCCATCGCCCGCAAGGCCTCCGTGGCCCTCATGGACGTACACGTCGGGCCGAAGTACTAAACAGCCCCGAGCTAGCGGGTGGCCTCGCCGATGTGGTGGACCCGGACCAGGTTCGTGGAGCCGGAGACTCCGGGTGGGGAGCCCGCCGTGATGATGACGGTGTCGCCCGGCTGGCAGCGGCCGATCTTCAGGAGGTGCTCGTCGACCTGGTCGACCATCGCGTCGGTGGAGTCGACGTGCGGGCCGAGGAAGGTTTCCACGCCCCAGGTGAGGTTGAGCTGGGAGCGGGTGGCCGGGTCGGGCGTGAAGGCCAGGAGGGGGATCGGGGAGCGGTAGCGCGAGAGGCGTTTGACGGTGTCGCCGGACTGGGTGAAGGCGACGAGGAACTTGGCGCCGAGGAAGTCGCCCATTTCGGCGGCGGCGCGGGCGACGGCGCCGCCTTGGGTGCGGGGTTTGTTGCGTTCGGTGAGCGGCGGCAAGCCCTTGGCGAGGATGTCTTCCTCTGCCGCTTCGACGATGCGGGCCATCGTGCGGACGGTTTCGATGGGGTATTTGCCGACGCTGGTCTCGCCGGAGAGCATGACGGCGTCGGTGCCGTCGATGACGGCGTTGGCGACGTCGCTGGCTTCGGCGCGCGTGGGCCGGGAGTTGTCGATCATCGAGTCGAGCATCTGGGTGGCGACGATGACGGGCTTGGCGTTGCGTTTGGCGAGTTTGATGGCGCGCTTTTGGACGATGGGGACTTGTTCCAGGGGCATTTCGACGCCGAGGTCGCCGCGGGCGACCATGATGCCGTCGAAGGCGGCGACGATGTCGTCGATGGCGTCGACGGCTTGGGGCTTTTCGACTTTGGCGATGACGGGGAGGCGTCGTTTCTCTTCGTCCATGATGCGGTGGACGTCTTCGATGTCGCGGCCGCTGCGGACGAAGGAGAGGGCGATGACGTCGCAGCCGGTGCGCAGGGCCCAGCGGAGGTCGTCTTCGTCTTTGTCGGAGAGTGCGGGGACGGAGACGGCGACGCCGGGGAGGTTGAGGCCTTTGTGGTCGGAGACCATGCCGCCTTCGATGACGGTGGTGGTGACGCGGGGGCCGTTGACGGCGGTGACTTCGAGGGTGACTTTGCCGTCGTCGACGAGGACGCGTTCGCCGGGGGTGACGTCGGTGGCGAGGCCGGTGTAGGTGGTGCCGCAGCTGTGGCGGTCGCCGGTGGCGTCGGGTTCGGTGGTGATGGTGAAGGTGTCGCCGCGTTCGAGGAGTACGGGTCCTTCGGTGAAGCGGCCGAGGCGGATCTTCGGGCCTTGAAGGTCGGCGAGGATGCCGACGCTGCGGCCGGTCTCGTCGGCGGCCTTGCGCACGCGCTGGTAGCGCTCCTCGTGGTCGGCGTGGGTGCCGTGGCTGAGGTTGAAGCGGGCCACGTCCATTCCTGCTTCGACCAGTGCCTTGATCTGGTCGTAGGTGTCGGTGGCGGGTCCCAGGGTGCAGACGATTTTCGCTCGGCGCATGCTTCGACAGTAGGGCTTACCGGTGGGTAGAGGTTTGGTTGGGCATGACTGCTCAACAACCGTTGCGTGAAGGGTTTTTGACAACTGTTGAAGTGTGCGGGGGCACGCTCTGATGAGCGCGTTCAAGGGTCGTTGGTGACATGGGCGGGGGGTGTGGTGACTCAGAGTTGTGGCGGGTTCATGGTGAAGCGGGCGTTGACTTGGGCGTAGACGGTTTGGCGTTGGGGTTCGAGGTCGAGGGGCGGGGCGGCTTCGGTGGTGCCTCCGTAGGCGGCGCGGGCCATGCCGGGGGCGGCGGGGTAGGGGTAGGGGGGTGGGCTGTTCTCGGCGCCGATGTCGGCGAGTTCGACGAGGGCGGCGAGGGTGGTGCCGAGTGCTTCGGCGTATTCGCGGGCGCGTTGGACGGCTTCTTTGACGGCGTGCTGGCGGGCGGTGCGGTGGGCGGGTGAGGTGGGGCGCAGGGACCACCAGGGTCCGTCGATGCTGGTGAGGTCGAGGTCGGCGAGGCGCGTGGTGAGTTCGCCGAGTGCGGTGAAGTCGGTGAGTTCGGCGGTGATGTGGACGCGGCCGTGGTAGGTGCGGACGCGTTCGCCTTTGCCGCGTTTGGTGAGTTCGGGGGTGATGGAGAAGGCGCCGGTTTCGATGCGTTCGACGGCTTCGGCGTAGGTTTTGACGAGGTCGATGACGTGGGTGTTGCGGCGGGTGAGGTCGGTGAGGGCGGCTTGGCGGTCGGTGCCGCGGGCGTTGACGGTGATGCCGATGCGGGCGATTTCGGGGTCGACTTCGAGGTGGGCTTCGCCGCGGACGGCGAGGCGGGGGGCGTCGGGGGTGCCGTAGGGCAGGGTGGGGGTGGTTTCTTCGGTGGTCATGGGGTCACTTTGGCACTGTGGGCGGGTGTCGGACAGTCGCCGGTGGGAGTCGTTGGGCCGGGGCCGGGTGGGTGTGTCGCGGGGTGTGTGGGCGGGCTGGAATCTACGCGCGTCGCCGGTGTGCTGAGGTTTAGCCTCGGGGCATGAATGAGGATCTTGCCGTGGCGCTGGCGGTCGTACAGCGCGATCTGGTGGCGACGTGTGCGGTGCAGCCGGTGGTCCGGGAGGTGGACTTCGACGGTGAGCCGTGGGTGGTGCTGTACGAGGCGGATGGTTCGGGGGCGGGGGTGAGTGTGCCGGAGGGGTGTGGTCGTGCGGAGCAGGTGGCTGAGTTGGCGGAGCAGGTGAAGGACTGGGCGGTGGAGGCGTTGGCGGCGCAGTTGTTGCCTGCGACGTGGCCGGAGTGCCCCGACCATCCGGGGTCGCATCCGTTGGACGCGGGGGTGGTGCGGGGCGCGGCGGTGTGGTCGTGTCCGAGGTCGCGGCGGGTGGTGGCGCCGGTGGGTGGGTTGGCGGGGGTGGTGGGTGGCTGAGGGGGTGGGGGGTTTCAGTTTTTGAGGCGGACGAGGGTGCCGCGCTGCTGTCCGGTGGTGCCGGGGGTGGCGCGGCTTGTTTGTTGGTGGAGGCCGAAGTGAGTGAAGGCGGTGCGTTGGGGCAGGGGGTAGGGCTGGGTGCCGGTGAGGTGGTTGAGGATGGTGGCGCTGCGCCAGGCGGCGAGGCCGAGGTCGGGGGCGCCGACGCCGTGGGTGTGGCGTTCGGCGTTCTGTACGTAGATGTTGCCGGTGATGGTGGGGTCGAGGACGAGGCGGTAGTGCTCGTCGATGCGGGGGCGTTGGGAGGCGTCGCGGCGGAGGTAGGGGTCGAGTCCGGCGAGGAGTTGGCTGAGGGGGCGTTCGCGGTAGCCGGTGGCGAGGATCACGGCGTCGGTGGTGAGGCGGGAGCGGGTGCCTTGTTCGAGGTGTTCGAGGTGGAGTTCGACGCGGGTGGTGGCGACGCGGCCTGCGGTGCGGACGTTGACGGCGGGGGTGAGGACGGTGTCGGGCCAGCCGCCGTGGAGGGTGCGTTGGTAGAGCTCGTCGTGGATGGCGGTGATGGTGTCGGTGTCGATGCCTTTGTGGAGTTGCCATTGGTTGGGGACGAGGCGGTCGCGTTGGGTTTCGGGGAGGTTGTGGAAGTAGCGGGTGTAGTCGGGGGTGAAGTGTTCGAGGCCGAGTTTGGAGTACTCCATGGGGGCGAAGGCGGGGGTGCGGGCGAGCCAGTGGAGTTTTTCGGCGCCTGGGGGGCGGTGGCGGAGGAGGTCGAGGAAGATTTCGGCGCCGGATTGTCCTGAGCCGATGACGGTGATGTGTTCGGCGGTGAGGAAGCGGTCGCGGTGGAGGAGGTAGTCGGCGGCGTGGATGACGGGGACGGTGGGGGCGTCGGCGAGGGGTTTGAGGGGTTCGGGGATGTGGGGGGCGGTGCCGATGCCGATGGCGATGTTGCGGGCGTGGGTGCGGCCGAGGGCTTCGGCTTCGCCGTCGGTGTCGAGTTGGGTGTAGTCGACTTCGAAGAGGGCGTGTTCGGGGTTCCAGCGGACGGCGTCGATCTGGTGGCCGTAGTGGAGGTGGGGGAGGTTGTCGCTGGTCCAGCGGCAGTAGGCGTCGTATTCGGCGCGTTGGATGTGGAAGCGCTCGGCGAAGTAGAAGGGGTAGAGGCGTTCGCGGGTTTTGAGGTAGTTGAGGAATGACCAGGGGTTGGCGGGGTCGGCGAGGGTGACGAGGTCGGCGAGGAAGGGGACTTGGAGGGTGGCGCCGTCGATGAGGAGGCCGGGGTGCCAGTGGAAGCCGGGGTGTTGTTCGTAGAAGGCGGTGTTGAGGTGGGTCAGGGGGTGGGCGAGGGCGGCGAGGGAGAGGTTGAAGGGGCCGATGCCGATGCCGATGAGGTCGCGGGGGGCGTCGGGGGTGGTGGGCCTTTCGGTGGTGCTTGGTGGGTGGGTGGGGGTCATTGGGGGGTGGTTCCTTCCACGAGGGTGAGGAGGGTGGTGAGGTCGTCGGGGGTGGTGTGGGGGTTGAGGAGGGTGGCTTTGAGCCAGCGGCGGCCGTCGAGTTGGGCGCGGCCGAGGACGGCGGTGCCGTGGGTGAGGAGGGTTCTGCGGATGTGGGCGATGTGGTGGTCGTCGGCTCCGGTGGGGCGGAAGAGGACGGTGCTGAGGGTGGGTTTGTCGTAGAGCTCGAAGTGGGGGTGGGCGGCGATGTGGTCGGCGAAGTGTTGGGCTTGGTCGCAGACGCGGTCGACGAGGGTGCCGAGGCCGGTGCGGCCGAGGGCTTTGAGGGTGACGGCGATTTTGAGGGCGTCGGGGCGGCGGGTGGTGCGCAGGGAGCGGCCGAGGAGGTCGGGGAGGCCTGCGGTGGTGTCGTCGTCGGCGTTGAGGTAGTCGGCGCGGTGGGCGAGGGCGTGGGTGTCGGTGGGGTCGCGGAGGGTGAGGATGCCGGCGGCGGCGGGTTGCCAGCCGAGTTTGTGGAGGTCGAGGGTGACGGTGTCGGCGCGGTGGAGGCCGTGGAGTTGGGTGCGGCGGGTGTGGCTGAAGAGGAGTCCGGCGCCGTAGGCGGCGTCGATGTGGAGGCGGGCGCCGTGGGTGTGGCAGAGGTCGGCGATGGGGGTGAGGGGGTCGATGAGGCCGGCGTCGGTGGTGCCCGCGGTGGCGGTGACGAGGAGGTGGTGGCCGTGTCCGGTGTGGTGGTGGAGGGCGTCGGCGAGTGCGGTGGGGTCGAGGACGCCGTTGGGTGCGGGGATGGTGTGGGGGGCGGGGAGGCCGAGGAGCCAGGCGGCGCGGTGGATGGAGTGGTGGGCGTTGGCGCCGGTGAGGATGTGGAGGGGGCGGTGGTGGGTGGTGGCGTGTTCGCGGGCGAGGAGGAGGGCGAGTTGGTTGGATTCGGTGCCGCCGGTGGTGATGAGGGCGTCGCCTTGGCCGTGGACTTCGTGGGCGAGGGTGTGGGTGAGGAGGGCTTCGAGGGTGGAGGCGGCGGGGGCTTGGTCCCAGGAGTCGAGGGAGGGGTTGAGTGCGGAGGCGGCGAGGTCGGCGGCGGCGGCGAGGGCGAGGGGTGGGCAGTGCAGGTGGGCGGCGCAGTGGGGTTCGGCGGGGTCGGCGGCGCCTGCGGCGAGGGCGTGGACGAGGGTGTGCAGGGCGGTTTCGGCGCCGGTGCCGTGGGTGGGCAGGAGGGTGCCGACGGCTTCGCGGAGGTGGGTGGCGACGGTGGTGGGGCCGCCGGGTGGGAGGGGGCCCGCGCGGTCTGTGGCGCCTTGGTGGAGGGCGTTGAGGACGGTGGTGAGCAGGGGCCTGAGGGCGTCGGCTCCTTGGGCGCCGCCGGCTAAGGGGGGCGGGGTGTGCATGGTGGTGACCTCCGGTGGGCGGACGGGGGCACCAGCCTGGTGGGTGTGCGGTGGGTGTGTTGGGGGAGGTTGGGGATCGGAACCCGAAAGGGGTACGGCTGTGCGGGGAAATCGTGTCTGCGTGGGGTCGGGGTGCTAGGGGGTGGGGTTCTCCCCTACCCCGCCCCGTCCCGAGGCCAGGGGGCTGCTGCCCCCTGGCCTCCCCCGCGTGTTCGGCCTGCGGCCTTGTCCTCAAGCGCCGGACGGGCTGGATATGGTTCGGCCGCGTCCCGAAGGGGCGCGGGGAACTGCGCGGCCAGCCACGACGAACCCGCGGTCGGCTGACGGCAAGGGGCGCCGCGAACCCCCAGCGGAGCGCTTAGGCGCGGAAGTCGTCGGCGTGGTCCTTGGCCCATTGGGCGTACGTGCGGGCCGGGTTGCCGGTGACGGCCTGGACGGTGGTGGTCAGGGGCGGGGGCGTGTCGAGCGTGGTGGCGAGGGAGGCGACGAAGCCGGGGACCATGTCGGCGGGGATGAGGGGGAACATCTCGGGGGTGACGTCGTGGGGCGGTATCTCGGTGTAGGTGAGGGGGCGGCCGATGGCGTGGGCGATGGCGGCGAGCTGGTCTTCGGTGGTGATGGCCGCGGGGCCGGTGAGGACGTGGGCGGTGTCGTGGTGGTGTTCCAGGAGGCTGTGGCGGGCGACGGCGGCGATGTCGGCCTCGTGGATGGGTGACCCGATTCCCTTGGCGTAGGGGCCGCGTACGGTGTCGCCTTCGTGGATCTGCCAGGCCCACTGGAGGGTGTTGGTGGCGAAGACGCCGGGGCGCAGGAAGGTCCAGTGGAGGCCGCTGTCGCGGACGTCTTGTTCGAGGGTGCGGTGCCAGGTGTGGATGAAGGTGTCGTGGGTGGGGTCGTCCTCGACGGCGATGGAGGACAGGACGACGACGTGTTCGATGCCTGCGGTGCGGGCGGCGGCGAGGAACGCGGTGGTGTGTTCGCCGGTGACGGAGGCGTGCAGGAAGAGGGCGGTGGCGCCGTCGAACTGGGCGGTCATGTCGGCGGGTTCGGGGCTGACGGTGAGGGGGGTGACGTCGGCGGTGGCGGGCAGGTGGGCGCGGTGCGGGTCGCGGACGAGGGCGCGTACGGGGGTGTGGGTGTCGGTGAGCTGGTGGACGAGGGCGCGGCCTACGTTTCCGGTGGCTCCGGTGACGACGATCATGGGGGCTCCTTGGGAGTGCGATGTGTCTGGTTGATCGAATCTAGCCAGACGGAGGCGGTCTCCGGATCGTCGTGAGGGACGAGCCCCGGCCTAGGGAATCGGTCCTAGGCCGGGGCTCGTGCTGTGCTCGTTGCGTACGCGTCCCGTACTCGCTCCGTACGCGTCCCGCGCTCGTTCCGTACTCGGTCCGTACTCGGTCCGTACGCGCCTCAGCCGTGTTCGGCCTTGCGACGGACGCGCAACGCGCGGGCGAGGTCGTCGAGTTGGTCGGTGAGGCGGCGGCGGAGGGCGGGGGTGAGGTCGGTGCGGTTCAGGCAGGTCTCGCCGAGGCGCAGGGTGTCGTCGTCGACGGTGAGGGGGAAGGCGTGGCGGCCAATCGCGTCGGCGATGGCGGGTCCTCGGCGGGCGGCGACGGTGACGGCGTCCACGAAGTAGCGGGCGACGTAGGGGGCGGTGAGGTCGTCCTGTTCGGGTTGCCAGAAGCCTTGGGCGGTGGCGGTGAACAGGTAGTTGGACAGGTCGTCGGAGCCGAACATGGCGGTCCAGGCGCGGCGTTTGGCCTCCGGGTCCGGCAGGGCGGCGCGGCAGCGGGCGGCGCCTTCCTGGCCGGTGGCGCTGGGGTCGCGGCGCAGTTCGGCGGCGATGGTGTGCTCGTCGGTCTCGCCGAGGACGGCGAGGCGGGTGAGGGCCCGCCAGCGCAGTTCGGGGTCGAGTTCGGGGCCGCCGGGGACGGCGCCCTGGGCGAGCCAGGTGTGGAGGGGTTCGGCCTGGGTGGCGGCGTCGATGAGGCCGCGTACGGCGATGAGCCTGAGGTCGGGCTGGGAGCCGTCCTCGGTGTGGCGGATGATGTCGTGGCACAGGGCGTCGAGGGTGGCGAGCGCGGCGGGCCGGTCGGCGGGCGGGCTGTAGCGGTCGGCGATGTAGGCGCCGGCGAAGCCGAGGGCGCCGGAGACGAGGGCGAGGTCGGTCTCGGCGGGCAGGTGGGCGCGGGCGGCGGTGAGGTAGGCGGCGGGTTCGAGGTCGCCGTCGCGGACCATGTCGCGCAGGGTGTTCCACAGGACGGCGCGGGTGAGGGGGTCGGGTACGCCGGACAGGGAGCGCAGCGCGGTGTCCTGTGACACCGCGTCGAGGCGGATCTTGGTGTACGTGAGGTCGTGGTCGTTGGGGACGACGAGGGCGGGGCGGCCGCCGTCGCGGGGGGTGGGCGGGGTGTGGGCGGGGACGTCGGTCTCGTAGCGTTCGCGCAGGACGAGGAGGCGGCCGTCGGAGAGGTCGCGGTCGTAGACGCCGATGGCGACGCGGTGGGGGCGGCTGCCGTCGCGGTCGAGGGTGAGGTTCCACTCCCGGCCGCTGTGGGTGACGGTGGGGGTGAAGGTGTCGACGCCGGTGGTGCGCAGCCAGGCGGTGGCCCAGGCGTGGACGTCGCGGTCGGTGGCGGAGGCGAGGGAGTCGATGAAGTCGGCGAGGGTGGCGTTGGCGAACTTGTGGCGGGCGAAGTGGGTGTTGATGCCCGCGAGGAAGTCCTTCTCGCCGAGCCAGGCGACGAGTTGGCGCAGGGCGCTGGCGCCTTTGGCGTAGGAGATGCCGTCGAAGTTGAGGAGTGCGGAGGCGGTGTCGGGTACGGCGTCGGGGTCGGGGGCGACGGGGTGGGTGGAGGGGCGTTGGTCGGCGTCGTAGCCCCAGGCTTTGCGGGTGATGCCGAAGTCGACCCAGGTGTCGGTGAAGCGGGTGGCTTCGGTGAGGGTCTGGTAGCCCATGTACTCGGCGAAGGACTCGTTCAGCCAGATGTCGTCCCACCAGGCGAGGGTGACGAGGTCGCCGAACCACATGTGGGCCATTTCGTGGGCGATGACCATGGCGCGGGTCTGGCGTTGGGTGTCGGTGACGGCGGAGCGGTAGACGAATTCGTCGCGGAAGGTGACGAGGCCGGGGTTCTCCATGGCGCCGGCGTTGAATTCGGGGACGAAGGCCTGGTCGTAGGAGTCGAAGGGGTAGGGCTCGGTGAACTTCTCGTGGTAGCGGTCGAAGCAGGCGCGGGTGGTGTCGAGGAGTTCGTCGGCGTCGGCGTCGAGGTGGGGGGCGAGGGAGCGGCGGCAGTGGAGGCCGAAGGGCAGGCCGCGGTGTTCGGTGCGCACGGTGTGCCAGGGGCCGGCGGCGACGGCGACGAGGTAGGTGGGGATCAGGGGGGTGGGGGCGGCGCGCCAGGTGCCGTCGCCGGTGTGTTCGGTGATGCCGTTGGCGAGGACGGTCCAGGCGGGTGGGGCGGTGATGGTGAGGGCGAAGACGGATTTGAGGTCGGGCTGGTCGAAGGCGGCGAAGACGCGTTGGACGTCGTCCATGAAGAGCTGGGTGTAGACGTACGTTTCGCCGTCGGTGGGGTCGGTGAAGCGGTGCATGCCTTCGCCGGTGCGGGAGTAGTGCATGGCGGTGTCGACGACGAGTTCGTGGGTGCCGCGGGTGAGGGCGGGCAGGGGGTAGCGGTTGCCGGTGAGGGCGCCGGGGTCGAGGGGGGTGCCGTCGAGCGTGAGGGAGCGCAGGTGGGCGGGCTTCAGCTCGACGAAGGTGTCGCCGTCCGCGGTGGCGGTGAAGGTGATCGCCGTGCGGGAGTCGAAGGTCTCCTCGCCGGTGGTGAGGTCCAGGGTGATCTCGTACCGCTGGACGTCGAGGAGCTGGGCTCGGTGCTGCGCTTCGTCGCGCGTCAGTACGGGCATTTGGCCATGGTGCCTGATCTGGCGGGGCGGCTGTCAGGGTGGGTGCGCCGGGGGTGGGGTGGGGGGTGCGTGGTTGGCCGCGCGGGGCTGGGGCGGCCTGGGTTCGGGGCTTCTCGTTGGCGATGTGCTCGTGGTGGCGGATGGCTGGGCCGCTACTGCGGGCACGTTCCGGTGTGTACGTAGCTGAGCTCGGGCCCGCGCGTGCTCTGCCAGAGGTGGGGCTGCCATGCCTCGGCGGGCGTCATCGTGCTCAGGCAGCGCATGCACCAGACCGACGGCCGCCTGGCCCGGCGCCGTGCCTCTACGTGTGCCGCGCGCAGCGGGCCGGGGAAGGGGCAGGGCTTGTCCTCGCGGCACTCCGGGCAGAGGAGGAGGTGGTCGTTCCAGTCTGCGTAGGTCGCCATGGCCCGGGTGTGGGCGGTGTGGCAGGCCCGGCAGGCGCGGGGGCACCAGTAGGGGTCGCCGCCGAGGCTGACGGCGTCGCCGCTGTGCAGCGCTCGTGGGCACCAGACGCAGGCGTTGCCCTGGGCTTGCGTGATGGTCAGGGCGGGGCCGCGCGCCACGAGGGTGAGGAGCAGGCTCGCGACGACGCCGGGGTCGCTCACCGGGCGGCCCGGGCCGCGCGGCGGTCGAGGAGCGCGGCCTTGCGGGCGGCGCGGAGCGCCCGGCGCAGGTAGTGGGCTCCGCGGCAGGGCGGCGGCCCTGTCCAGCCCGTGCCGCACCGGGGGCAGGAGCGCAGGTGGTCCAGGAGCCTGAGGTAGGCGCGCTCGGCGTGGGCCTCCAGCGGGGACAGGTCGGCGGTCATCATCGGCCCACTACCCGCGGCGGGTTGGCCAGTGCGAGCAGGGTGCGCAGGTGCACGGGGTCACACAGGTTCCCCGGAGACTGAGGCGGCACCACCCAGCACGTGAGCAGCGTGGCGTGGCCGGGCCGGGGCACGCCGAGGTAAGTGTCGGTGCTCAGGCGCTCGTCCGGGCCGTCCCAGTGGGCGTCTGGCGGGATGAGGACGTAGTACGGGCCGAGGGGGCTGCGCAGGTCGCGGATCACCGGGCCTTCGAGCCAGGTGAGCAGGCCCGCGGCTACGGCCTCCGGCTCGTCGCTGCCGACCGCGGCGTGGATGCGCTCGGCCGGGGCGCGGATCGCGTCGAAGCGGCGGCCGAGAGGGAGGAGCGTGACGCCGCGCTCGCCCCACTCCTTCCAGACCCGGCCGGGGTCGGGGTCCGCGCCCGCCAACCAGTCGGCGATCGCTCGGCGCTCGTGATCGTTCGGCGGGGCCTGCACCAGAGCGCTCCTTCTCGGTGCTGGAACTGGGGCCGTACTCTCGCCCATGTCGACTCCTCGGTAGTCGGCCATGCCCCGGGGCCGTTCGCGCGGTCGCCGGGGTCGCGCCGTTCACCTGACGACGCGTGACCTGCATCGGTAGCGTTACCGGTACGTGCAGTGAGCGAAAGATCCAGACTGTCCGCTGCTGTCCGCACCGCAGCGGACAACGCGGACACGCGGGGGCACAGATGAGCGAGACCTTCGGCGAAGCGCTACGCCGCATCAGGGGTAGCCGTAGCCTGCGCGACGTCGCCGCGCTCGCATCCTGCGGGAAGTCCTACATCAGCGACCTGGAGAACGGCAGACGGCACCCTGCACCGCAGATGGCCCGCGCCCTCGATGACGCCCTCGACGCATGCGGGGAACTCGTCGCGCTCGCGGACAGCCGCCCGGGGGAGAGCGTCCTTCAGCAGGCCGACCGCCTTCAAGCCGGACTGCACGATCTCCTCGCTGCGGGCCCGCTCGCCGACAGCTCCATCGACGAGGTCGAGTGGACCGTGGCCCAACACGGACGGGCCACCCGCTACCGGCCTGAGACCCAGCATCTCCCCGAACTGCTCGCCGACTTCCAGGACCTGCGCGTGCTCCTCGGCCACCGGCAGACAGCCCCGGCCCGCCGCCGCCTCCTCGTCGCTGCTGCCCGCATGTCTGGGCTCACCGCCCTCACCTTCCTCAAGGTTGGCGACGACCGCGCGACGTCCTGGTGGCGGACCGCCCGGAAGGCCGCCGCCGCAGCAGACGACCGAGCCACCCTGTCGTGGGCGTACGCGCAAGAGGCATACCAGTCCTACTACAGCGGCGATGTGCACGGGGCTGTCGAACTGGCAGACAGGGCGCAGCAACTCGCCAGCGGCATGCCGTGCGTCGGCCCCCCGCTCGCGGCGCCGCTGGAGGCACGCGCGCACGCACGGCTCGGAAACCGGGACGCCACGATGCGGGCTTTGGCGGCGGCGGAGACCGCGCTCGAACGACTCCCTGACGCCGATCAGATTGGTTCCGCGTTCGGGTACAGCGAGTCCCAGCTGCGGTTCCACGCGGGCGACGCGCTCACCCATCTCGGCGAGACCGCTCGTGCCCGCGAGGAGCTGGCCCGGGCCGCAGACCTGTACCCGGCGTCCGAGCAACTGGACCGCTCTCTGGTCGCCCTCGACACCGCGATGTGCACCGCCCTCGACGGAGACCCGGCCGCCGCAGCCGACCAAGCGGTCCGCACCATCATCGGGTTGGAGCCTGACCATCGCACCGCGCTGGTCCTCTACCGTGCGCGCGACGTCATAACTAAGGTGCCGCCTGGTGCACGGGCGCTGCGCGAGGTGCGGGCACTGCGCGAGATCCTGGCACCGCCCCCTACGAAGACGGAGCGCGGGCGTGGAGATCAGCACGGCGACGGAGACCGACGCTGAGGTCATCTCGGTGATCCTCGGAGAAATCGAGGAGTACTACGGCGGTACCCCTGTGCCTGGTGACGTGGGCCAGATTCGGGCTGCACTGTTTGGCGAGCGGCCCGTGGCGCACGTGCTCCTGGCCCGTGAGAAGAGTGAGGTGATCGGCTTCGCCTCCTACTCCCGGCTGTGGCCAGCGTCCGGAGCGACCTCCAGCCTGTACCTGAAGGAGCTGTATGTCAGGGCACCCGCGCGCCGCTGCGGCGTGGCCCGTGCCCTGATGGAAGCGCTGCGGGACGAAGCGGAGGCGCTCGGCTGCTCCCGGATCGAGTGGACTGCAGACTCCGATAACCCGCCTGCGCTGGCGCTCTACAAAGCACTGGGGGTGCAGCCACACGGTGGCAAGGTCTTCTATCGAACGAGCGCCGGATAGCCCGGACGCGTGACAGCAGCCCCACCCTCCCGTAGGAGAGTGAGGCTGCAGTGTCTCGGCGCCACCGTCTACGCTGCCAGGCATTTCCCCCACCCCCAGCCCTCGGGCCGCCGTGCGCCCTGCTGCGGCCGTGAACGAGGACATCCGTAACCTCTGGACAGGAGCCAGCGGCGACCCGTGCGTCAGGCTGCCTGCCGCCCAACGAGCCCTCTACGAGCGAGTCCTGCGCGAGTGGGCCGCGTCCGCGCCCGCCTCGCCGCAGTCAGTCAGGGAGGAAGTACGTGACCGCGCACACGGAACTAGACCTGAGGCACTACGGGCACGCCCATGCCGCCGCTATCCGTGAGCTTCTTCTGGACGTCCACGACGAGGTGTACGAGGGCGTCGATGATCCCCTCGCGCCGAGGGAAGTGTTTGCCAGGTTCGCTGACAGCTGGGCTGGCAAGGAGGGCTTCGCGTGTGCCGTCGGCTACGACCAGGACCAGCCCGTCGGCTACGCGTACGGGGCACCGCTCGGTTCGACGACTACGTGGTGGGCGAAGGTCCTTCCCGCTCTGCCCGCGGAGTTCACGGCGGAGACGGGTGTACGAACGTTCGCCTTGTCAGAGTTGATGGTCCGTGCGCCGTGGCGCGGTACGGGCGCGTCGCGGCGGATCCACGATGAGCTGCTGAGTGGGCGTGCGGAGGAACGCGTGACACTGCTCGTCCACAAGGACCACGTGAAGGTACGAGCCCTTTACGAAAGCTGGGGCTATGAGTCCGTGGGTGAGGCGTTGCCTTTTGAGGGCGCGCCTTTGCTGTGCGCGATGGTGCTCGCGCGCTGACCCGAGTATCGAGAAGGAGATGCGCGCGGCGAGCCGTCTCTGCGAGAGGCGGGCGAGCTTCCGGTGCTTCCTGGTGCGAGCCCCACGCGGTGGGATGAATCCATGACCTCTCGGACTCTGTACTTGTTCGGCTCGGCCGCGCCGCCCCTCTTCGAAGTGGCGAAGGTGATCGAGACGGCGCGGGCGGACGGCTGGGACGTCTGCCTCGGTCTGACGCCGACGGCGGCGCGCTGGATCGCCGAGAGCCTCGACGGTCTGGCCGCGCTGACCGGGCATCCGGTCCGCAGTGACTACAAGCTCCCCGGTGAGCCGGATGTCTGGCCCAAGGCCGACGTGATCCTCTTCGCCCCCGCGACGTTCAACAGCCTCAACTCCTGGGCGCTCGGGCTCACTCGGAACTTCGTGGTGGGTGTCGTCGCCGAGGCGATCGGCAAGGGCGTCCCGACGGTGACGGTGCCGTGTGTGAACGCCGCGTACGCCCGGCACCGGCAGTTGGACCGCAGCATCGCGGAGCTGCGCGATCAAGGTGTCACCGTGCTGTACGGCGAGGGCGGCTTCGTCCCCAATCCGCCCGGCTCCGGCAAGCCGGACGCGTACCCCTGGGACGCGGCTCTGGCCGCCGCGCGGCTCGCCGCTGCCGGGACGTGACGACGGGCGGTCCGAGGCGGGCCAGGGGCCCCGGCCCCCGTATCGGCTCACACGGAAGGGCTATCGGCACCGGTCACCGTGCCGTCCGCGATCTGTTCGTGGTGGCGGATGACCTCGGCGATGATGAAGTTCAGGAACTTCTCCGCGAACGCGGGGTCGAGTTTGGCGTTTTCGGCGAGTTCGCGCAGGCGGGTGATCTGGCGGGATTCGCGGGCGGGGTCGGCGGGGGGCAGGTGGTGGTTGGCCTTGAGGTGGCCGACCTGCTGGGTGCACTTGAAGCGTTCGGCGAGCATGTGGACGACGGCGGCGTCGATGTTGTCGATGCTGGCGCGCAGGCGGGACAGCTCGGCGAGGACCGCGGGGTCGACGGGCTCGGCGGGGGCGGCCGGGTCGGCGGGGGCTGCGGGCTCGGCGGGGGGCTTCGTGGTCATGGGAGGCGAGCCTACGTGGCCGGGCCGGGGTCGGTGGACTTCAGGAGCGGCGGGTGGTCGGGGTCGGGGACTCGCTGGGACCAGCCGCCGGGTACGGCGCGGCCCTGCTGGGCGCGGAAGCGGACGGGGGCGACGCCGACGCGGCGGGTGAAGAGGCGGGAGAAGTAGGCGGGGTCGTCGTAGCCGACGCGGCGGGCGACGGCGGCGACGGGCAGCTCGGTGGCGGCGAGGAGTTCCTTGGCGCGGCCGAGGCGGATGCCGAGGAGGTAGTCCTTGGGGCTGCAGCCGGCGCCGCGGCGTACTGCGGTGCGCAGCTCGGCGGGGGTCATGCCGTGGCGGGCGGCGTGCTCGGCGATGGACAGGGCCTTGAAGGCGTCGCGGGCCAGGGCCCCCAGGACGGGGTCGCCGTCGGGGGCGACGTCGGCGCGGGCGCGGCGCAGCGTGACGAGGAGCTCGTGGACAGCGGCGCTGGTCTCGACCTCCAGGAGCGGGTTGTCGCGGCGGGCGGCGCGGGCGATGCGGCCGACGACGGCGCGGACGGCGGCCGGGTCGGACAGGGGCACGAGGGGCCGGTCGGGTTCGATGTAGCCGAGTTCGGTGTAGGTGGCGGTGGCGGGGCCCGTGAAGTCGACGAAGCACTCGTCCCAGCCGGTGCGCGGGTCGGCGCCGTAGTGGTGGGGCACGCCCGGCACGAGCCAGATCAGGGCGGGTGCGGTGACGGTTCTGCGGCGGCCGTCGGGGGCGTGGAACCAGCCGCTTCCGGCGCTGACGACGAGGGCGACGTGATGGTCGAGGGTACGCGGCCCGACGGTGGGCAGGGTGCCGTGCTGGAGGCCCACGCCGAGGCAGACAAGGCCGAGGCGGTGGTGGGCCGGGCTCGGCGTGAAGTAGCGCATCCAGGTGTGGTACATCGGCTGCCGTCCGTCCTGTGATCGCTGCGTCCAACCCGGCTCGATCTTTGTCCATGGACCGTGCCGCCCGCCAGGGGCAATCGTGGCGGGCGGCAGCACGGACCGGCGGTGTGGGAGGGCACGCGATGGACGGCTTCAGGGTGGGCGAGGACGACTTCGAGCTGGATGGGCGGCCGGTGCGGCTGCTTTCGGGGGCGCTGCACTACTTCCGGGTGCACGAGGCGCAGTGGGGGCACCGCCTGGCGATGCTGCGGGCGATGGGCCTCAACTGTGTGGAGACGTACGTTCCGTGGAACGTGCACGAGCCGCGTCCGGGTGAGTTCGAGGACGTGGAGGCGCTCGGCCGGTTCCTGGACGCGGCGCACGCGGCGGGTCTGTGGGCGATCGTGCGGCCGGGTCCGTACATATGTGCCGAGTGGGACAACGGTGGTCTTCCGTCGTGGCTGACGGGTGCGGTGGGGCGGCGGGTGCGGACCCGTGACGCGCGGTATCTGGGGCATGTGGAGCGCTGGTTCACGCGGCTGCTGCCGCAGGTCGTGGAGCGCCAGCACGACCGGGGCGGGCCCGTGGTCCTGGTGCAGGTGGAGAACGAGTACGGCAGTTACGGCTCGGACCGGGAGTATCTGCGGGTGCTCGCGGGGCTGTTGCGGCGGCTGGGGGTGACGGCGGAGCTGTGTACGTCGGACGGTCCTGAGGACCACATGCTGTCCGGGGGCGCTGTGTCCGGGGTGCTCGCGACGGTGAACTTCGGCTCGCGGGCCCGCGAGGGCTTCGACGTGCTGCGCCGCCATCGGGCCAAGGGTCCTTTGATGTGCATGGAGTTCTGGTGCGGCTGGTTCGACCACTGGGGCGAGGAGCACATCGAGCGGGAGCCGCGGGACGCGGCCGACGCGCTGCGGGAGATCCTTGAGTGCGGGGCGTCGGTGAATCTGTACATGGCGCACGGCGGGACGAGCTTCGCCGGGTGGGCGGGGGCGAACCGGGGTGGCGGCGCGCTGCACGACGGTGTGCTCGAGCCGGATGTCACGTCGTACGACTATGACGCGCCGATCGATGAGTTCGGGCGGCCCACGGCGAAGTTCTGGCTGTTCCGGGAGGTCCTCGCCGAGTACGCGCAGGGGCCGCTGCCCGAGGTGCCGCCCGCTCCGGCGGCGCTGGCCGCGCCGGTGTCGGGGCGGCTCGAACACTGGGCGTCGCTGGGCGCGGTCGCGGAGCGGCTTGGGTCGCCGGAGGAGGAGCACGCGGTGCCGCCCACGTTCGAGGAGCTGGGGGTGGACCGGGGGCTCGTGCGCTACTCCTTCACGGTGCCCGGGCCGCGCGGCCCTTATCCGCTGAGTGTGCGGGGGCTGCGGGACCGGGCCGTGGTGTACGTCGACGGGGTGCGGGCGGGGGTGCTCACCGAGGACTCCCCCGCGCTGCCCGGGCCCGTGCCGGGCGGGGCGCGGGTGGAGCTGTGGGTGGAGTCGCTGGGGCGCGTCAGCTACGGGCCGCGGCTCGGGGAGGCCAAGGGGGTCACCGGCGGGGTGCTGCACGAGCGGCAGTACGTGCACGGGGTGCGGGCGGTGGGGTTGCCGCTCGGTGCGCTGGGGTCGGTGGCCGCGGTGGATTCGGTGGCGACGGTGGCGGGGGCGGGGCGGGGGCGGGCCGGTCTGTACCGGGGGGTGGTGGAGGTCGTGGGGGTGGGGGACGCGGTGGTGGAGCTTGAGGGGTGGACTCGGGGGTTCGTGTGGGTGAACGGGTTTTGTGTGGGGCGGTATTGGGAGGTGGGGCCGCAGCGGGGGTTGTTTGTGCCGGGTGTGGTGTTGCGGGAGGGGGCGAATGTGGTGTGGGTGGTGGAGGTGGAGGGGGTGCGGGGGGAGGAGCCGGTGGTGCGGCTTCGTTAGCCTCGCGGTGCGCCCCAGGCCCGCCCCTTCCCGAACCGGGTGCTGGCCGCCCCCGTCCCCCCGCCCAACTGCATTGGCGCTTCGCGCCTCGTCCTCAAACGCCGGACGGGCTGGATTCCTACAGCTCTCGCACCGCGAACGCGTCCAGTACGAACTCCGCCTTCCCGTCCTCGCCGACCTTGCGCAGGCCCACCCAGGCCTCCCCCTCGGCGGGCGCGGTGAACTCGTAGGAGTGGAGGGTGGGTGAGGTGGCCACGGGGAGGGGGGCGCGGGAGAGTTCGCGGGCCGCGGGCTCGTCCACCGCCGTGATCCAGGCGTACTGGCCCGCCTTCTCGTTCTCGTACCGGAAGGACACCCGGTAGCGCTTCCCGGCGGTGAAGCGGACGGTGTGGGGCACGGTGCGGTAGACGAGGCCCTGGTTCTCGCCGCGGGACTTGAGGGACTGGCCACCGTCGATGACGTCGTCGATGGCCTTGCCGTTCCAGCCGCGCTGGGTGAAGGGGGCGTGGCGTTGCGCGATGTGGGTGCGCGGGTCGGTGGCGCCGCCCGCGTCGCCCTTGACGAAGGGTCCCCAGCCCTGCGGCACGTGCTCGAAGTCCTCGTGGATGAGGACGCCGCGGGGCGGCCGGGGGCGCGCGGTGGCGGCGACGACGCGCACGTTGTCGAAGCGGACGCGGGCCCGCCCGGCCTCGGCGCGCAGCGCGAGGCGGACGGGGCCGCCGCCCTCGGGCACGGTGAAGGGGGTGAACACGCGCTGGAAGCGGGTGCCGTGCTTGCGGTCGGCGGCGACGTAGTTCTGGGCGGTGGAGGTGTCGGTCCAGTTGGCGGCGGTGACGCCGTCGGCGGTGCGGACCTCCAGGGTGGCGGTGCGCCGCTCCCCCGCGCTCTCGCCGACCTCGATCTGCACGGAGGCGACGTACGTGCCGGGCTTGAGGCGGCGCAGGCGCTGGCTGACGGAGGCGGCGGCACCGGGGGTAATGACGAGTTCGTAGTCGCCGAGCGCGCTGCGGGTGACGGTGGCGGGTCCGGTGACGTGCCAGGCCTTGAGGTCGCCCGCGTGGAAGCCGGGGTCGCTGAGCGGGGTGCCCTGGCCCCAGTCGGGGTCGGGCAGGGCGCGGGCGCGGGTGCGGTGGACGGTGTAGGGCTGCTTGGCGCGGGCGTCGATGGTGATCTTCCCGGCGCGTACGGGCAGGTCCCGGACGAAGACGCGGCCCTGGTCGGTGAGGCGGTACAGGGCCACCGTGCGGGCGCTGGCCCAGCCCTTGGGCAGGTTCCAGGTGCTGGGGCCGCCGCGGGGGTTGTAGTGGTAGAGCTTCGCGGGGTCGGTGGCGCGGCGGGGCTCCCAGGGCAGGAGGTAGGTGCCGTCGGCGTAGACGAGGTGTCCGCCGGTGGTGACGCGGCGGGTGCCGTCGGCGTCGGTGACGGAGGTCGCGCCGTCGCCGAAGAAGGTGATCTCGTGGTCGGTCCAGGTCTTGATGGGGTGGGCCTGGAGGTATTTGGCGGGCAGGGCGTGGGTCCAGATCAGTTCGTAGAACGCGTTCCAGTCGGTCTTGCCGACCCAGCCCTCGAAGGTGCCCATGCGGGCGATGCCGAGGAGGGTGGGCCACTTGTCGGCGAAGACGTCCTTCTGGTGGTGGCGGATGAAGCGGATGAGGCGGGAGTTGATGCCGCGGGAGGTGTCGGGGCCGTAGTCGGTCTCGGTCGCCCAGTGGGACCAGACGGCGGCGCGTTCGAAGCCGTGGCCCCATTCGGTGGTGAGGGTCCAGCCCTGGTCGCGCAGGGCGCGCTGGAGGCGGTCGGAGGTCCAGCCGGACTCGCGGAACACGTCGATGTAGAGGGTGTTGAGTGCCTTGTGGGTGTCGCGGCGCAGGTCGGCGAAGCGCTGGACGATGTCGCCGGAGACGAGGTCGCGGCGCTGGTCGATGCGGTAGCTCTGGTCGAGCCAGTCCCACTGCTCGTTGGTCTTGTCGACGAGTTTCTCGGAGAAGGCATGGGCGACGGGGTAGGACTCGGTGGCGTTGACGTGGACGCCGAAGTCGCTGTTCCACTTGGCGCCTTCGCTCACGAGGGTGTTGAGGTCGTCCAGGCCGCCCGCGCGGGTGTTGTAGTTGCCCGCGTAGTCGGGGTGGGCGGAGTCGTGGCCCTCGGACTGGTAGCCCTTGAGGAGGGTGTACTGGCGCAGCCCTTCGGTCGCCAGGTGGACGCGTTTGACGTTGTCGAGGGTGGCGAGGAACGGGTTGGTGGCCTGGGAGGCGAAGTTGAAGGGGATGTGCGGGACGACCCGCAGGTGCTGTTCGTCGGCGCCGAGGGGGGTGACCATGATGTCGCGGAAGGCGATCGCGGCGTCCTGCCAGTCGACCTTGCCGTCGCCGTTGCGGTCGCCGGTGATGACGACGGTGGCGTAGGGCAGGAGTTCGGTGGCGTCGACGGGGGCGGTGGCGGCGCGGTGGGTCCACTGGCCGGGGGTGAGGCGGGCCTCGGCGCGGCCGTCCTTGGCGACGGTCTGGCGCCACAGGCGGCCGTTGTCCCAGTTGGTGTCGGCGGTGGGCTTGTCGTAGACGGTGTTGGTCTCGACGGCGCCGCCGAGCGTGTCGTGGGCGAGGACGGCGTAGGCGCAGCCGGTGGGGGCCTGGGCGGGGGTGTCGGCCGCGAGCCGCAGCAGGGTGTCGCCGCTCTTGGCCTGGTCGAGCTGGATGCGGGCGGCGAGGAGCGTCGCGCCGGGCTGGTCGCTGCGCACGGAGAGCAGGGCGAGGCCGGGGATGCGGAGGGTGCCGATCCGTAGGGTGTCGGTGTCCTTGATCCTGGTGACGCGCCAGTGGACGCGGTGGCCGCGTACGGCGATCTCGACGTCGACGCGGGTGCCGCCGTCGAGGGTGAGGACGTAGGTCGCGCGGTCGTCGTGGGGGGTCGCGGTGACCTTGGGGGTGTGTTCGGTCTCGTTGATGAGCAGGGTGGTGACGGGGTCGGGCTGGGCGTGCAGGACGGCGCCGCTCGCGCGGTCGGTGTACGACACGACGCGGGGGAAGTCGGTGGCGACGCGGACCTCCAGGGCGGCCGAGCGCAGCACCGCCTGACCGGCGCGGGGCCGGGCGGCGGGTGCGGCGTGCGCGGCGGGCGCTCCCACGGCGGCGCCGAGCGAGGCGATCGCCCCGGTGGCGACGACGGCTCTGCGGCTCGGCCCGGACGTCTGTGACGGCAGCATGGACGCACCCCTCCGTGGGACGGAATTCGTGACGGTCACGATGCGCCGGGGGTGGTGGGGGCGCCCATGGACAAAGGAGCGGGAGGTGTTGGACTAAGCGCAGGGAGGCAGCGGCGCGGGCGGGCTAGGTGGTGTCGCCGTGGCTGTGCGGCAGGACGGCGCGGACCTGCCAGCCGCCCGTCGCGCGGGGGCCCGCGGTGAGCCGTCCGCCGAGGGCGCGTACGCGTTCCTCCAGGCCGACGAGGCCGAATCCGCCGCGTTCGGGGTGCCGTTCGCGGGGTGCGGGCGGGGGGTGCGCGGTGCCGTCGTCGGTGACGCGGACCTCGAGGCCGCCGTCGGTGAGGCGGATGTCGACGTGGACGGCGCTCGCGTCCGGAGCGTGTTTGCGTACGTTGGTGAGCGCCTCGCGGACGATGTGGTGGGCGGTGGCGGCGAGATCGGCCGGAAGCCGCTCCTGAAGGCCGTGTTCCACCTCAACCGTCACGGGCGGCCCGGTGGTGGCACTCGTCTCGGCGAGCGCGCGCAGTTCGGCGAGCCCCGCGGTGGGCGCCGTGCGCGCCTCGCTGTCGCGCAGGACGCGTACGAGGCGGCGCATGGCGCCGAGGGCCTCGTCGCCCGCGTGCGCGATGCGGATGAAGGTGGCGGTGGTGGCGCGGGGGTCGACGGTGGTGCCCGCGGTGAAGGTCGCGGCGCGGGCCTGGACGACGATGCCGGTGACGTGGTGGGCGACGAGGTCGTGGAGTTCGCGGGCGAGGTCGAGGCGTTCGGCGGCGCGGACGGCCTCCACCTCGCGCACCCGCTGGGCCTCGGTGCCGCGCAGCAGCAGCGAGAACGCGCTGACCACGGCGGCGAGCGCGGAGAACAGCAGGGTGAAGCGGCCGGGGGCGGCGTCGCGCACGGGCGCCGCGGCGCAGGCCAGGGCGAGCAGCGGCCCGAGCACGGCGGCGCGGCGTGCGGGCAGCCGCAGCAGGACGCCGGTGAGCAGGACGAGCAGGGCGATGGCCTCGCCCATGCCCCAGACGGCGAGCGGCCGCCCGCTGGCGAAGACGTACAGGGTGGCCGCCCAGGAGGTGGCGGCGGCGGTCCAGGCGCGGGCGGTGAGCGGGACGCGGGCCCAGGGCACCGCGCACAGGCAGGTGACGATGCCCGCGGTCCACAGGGCGGCGCGCGGCTCGGTGGGGTTGGCGGTGAGCGCGAGGCCTTCGACGAGGACCAGTGCGATCAGGGCGGCGGCGAGCAGCAGGTGGGCGGCGGGCCGCAGGGCGGGGTGGCGGTCGAGGGCGGCGGTGAGGCCGCCGGGGCTTGCGGGTCCGGCGGCGGGTGCCGGTTTCAGGGGGTGGCGCACGGCGGGTTCACCGCGCCTTGGCGGCGAGGCCGCTCTCCCAGGCCCAGGCGGCGATCTCGACGCGGTTCCTGGCGCCGAGCTTGGTCTGGACGTTGGCGAGGTGGGACTTGACGGTGGACAGGGACACGAACAGTTCGGCGGCGATCTCGGCGTTGGTGCGGCCGCGGGCGAGGGCGCGGACGACGTCCTGTTCGCGCTGGGTGAGCGCTTCGGCGGGGCCGGGTCCGGACGCGGGGCCGGACGCGGGGGTGCGGGGGGCGAGTTCGCGCAGCAGGCGCACGGTGATCGCGGGTGAGACGAGGGCGTCGCCGACGGCGGCGGCGCGCACGGCCTCCACCAGCATGGCGGGGCTCGCGTTCTTCAGGAGGAAGCCGCAGGCGCCGCCGTGCAGGGCGGCGTGGACGTAGGCGTCGAGGTCGAAGGTGGTGACGATGACGACGCGGGGGCGGGCGCCGCGCGCGGTGAGGCGGCGGGTGACCTCCAGGCCGTCGAGGCGCGGCATGCGGATGTCGAGGAGCGCCACGTCCGGGTCGTGGCGGGCGATGGCGTCGAGGGCGGCCTCGCCGTCGACGACGTCGGCGAGGACCTCGATGTCGGGCTGGCTCTCCAGGATCATGCGGAAGCCGGTGCGGACCATCTCCTGGTCGTCCGCGATGACCACCGTGATCGCCATGTGCCGCCGCCCTGCCTCGCCTGCCTCGTACGCACCGAGTGTCCCATATGTGCAGAGGGGCGGGTGGGGCGCGCGACGACGCGGAGCCGGGCCCCCGGTGGGGGTCCGGCTCCGCTGCGGCGCGGGTCACCGCGCGTGTGGCTGGGGCGCGGTGGGTGGCTTACGGGTCAGAGCTGGTTGGCGTACCGGGTGATGTCGGCGGCGAAGGTCGACACCTCGGTGTAGACACCGGGGTAGGCCGGGCGGGCGCAGCCGGTGCCCCAGCTGACGATGCCGACCTGGACGTACTGGCCCGCGTCGTCCTTGCGGAACATGGGGCCGCCGGAGTCGCCCTGGCAGGTGTCGACGCCGCCGACGCCGAGCTTGCCCGCGCAGATCTCCTCGCCGGGGATGATGTCGCCGTTGTACGCGCGCTGGCAGTCGGCGTCGTTCACGAACGGCACGGTGGCCTTGAGCAGGTAGCGCTGCTGCGGGCCGCCTTCGCGGGCGGCGCCCCAGCCCGCGACGGTGAAGTCACCGCTGTTGTACTTGGTGTTGGTGGCTATCTTCAGGGTGGGCTGGTTGATCGGCTTGGCCAGCTTGATGAGCGCCCAGTCCTTGCCGCTGCCGTTGTAGCCGGGGGCCTGCTGGACCTTGGTGGACTTGACCTTGATGGCGCTGGAGCTCTGCAGGTCCACGACGCCGCCGGTGACGGTGATGGACGTGTTGTTGCCGGAGCCGTCGACGCAGTGGGCGGCGGTCAGGACGACGTCCTGCTTGAGCAGGGAGCCGCCACAGCCCATGGAGAGGCGGACCATGAACGGGAATTCGCCCTGCGCGGCGCGCACGCCGCCGACGACGCGCTCACCGGGGTTCGGGCCGGGGTGCGGGGCCGCCTGGGCGGCGAGGGGCTGAAGGCTGAGGCCGGCGAGGGCGATCGACCCGAGAACGGCGGCTCTCTTGACTCCACGGAACGTGTCGGTCTTCAACGTGATGTCCCTTCATGGGAATTGTGGGGGGTTGCGCGACTCGACGGGCCCGCACTGCACGCGCCGAAGCGCTGCATGGCATGAGCCCGCCAAAGCGTTGTTGGATTATGAGGAGGCCCGCGCGCGGACGACAAGGGGCCGTTTCCAGCCATCCGTTGGCGCCCGGGCTGGTTACCGGCGCGAACAACCCCCGTACAGTGGGGACGAGTTGGGCGATCCGGGCGGTATTCTCCCGCCAGATCTCGTCGGGGCGGGGCAGGGGGTGGCGGCGTGGCGGACGACGGGCCCGTGGAGCACGGCTATCCGCATCTGGAGACGGTGCGCTCGGCCATCACCGCGCTGTACAAACGCCTGTCGTACGACACCGTCCACTCCTTCGACACCAGCGTCGCCCCCGCCGACGTGGCCTTCGCCGACCACGACGACCTGCATCTGGGGGTGCAGCGGGTGGCCCGCGAGATGGTGCGGCACCTGCGCCTTCCCGACGCGCGCGTGATCGTGTCGTTCCGGGAGATGCGGCACGCCGCGTTCGTCGAACTGACCGCGGGGCCCGAGTACTTCATCGAGCTGAACGACCGCTTCCGGCGCCACCGCAGGGACATCGGCGCGGCCCTCGCGCACGAGGTGATGCACGTCTATCTGCACCGCCTCGGCCTGACGTTCCCCGGCACCCGCGCCAACGAGATCCTTACCGACACCGCCACCACCTACCTCGGCGCGGGCTGGCTGCTCCTGGACGCCTACCGCGAGGACGACGCGTCCTCGCAGAAGCTCGGCTACCTCACGCCGGAGGAGTTCGGGTACGTCCTCGCCAAGCGGGCCCTCGCGTTCGGCGAGGCGCCCGAGACCTGGTTCACCAGCCCGCAGGCGTACACCGCCTACACCCAGGGCCTGGCCCAGGCGCGCGGCGACGCGCGCCAGCCCCCGCTGACCGCGGCGGGCTGGGCGGGCCGCCGCCGCTACGCCAAGGACCGGCGCTACGCCCTCGACCACGGCTCGGGCCCCCGCAGCGGGGGCCCCTACTCCTTCTCCCGCCCCGAGCCGACGGGCCCGCTGCGGGTCTCCTTCCCCTGCCCCACCTGCCACCAGCTCATCCGGCTGCCGTCGCGGGGGCGGGTGCGGGCGCGGTGCGGGGTGTGCCGGGCGCTGCTGGACTGCGATACGTGACGGGCGCCCCCTAGGGCCTGGGGTCAGGCGGCGGCGCCCTCCGCGCGGCGGGGCAGGGCGGCGCACAGGGCGGCGCAGGCGAGGAAGCCCGCGATCACCCAGGGCAGCGCGGCACCGAGGGCGTCCGTGAGGCCGCCCCCCGCGGGCCCGCCGGACGCCCGGTCGAAGAACACCGTGCCGATGACGGCCGCGCCCAGCGCCCCGCCGAACTGCTGGGCGGTGGAGAAGATCCCGGAAGCGCCCCCGGCCAGGTCCGCGGGGACCGCCGAGAGGACCACGTTCACCAGCGGCACCACGAGGAGGCCGAGCCCCGCCCCGGCGACGCCGAGCCCCGGCGCCAGCGGCCACGCCCCGGTGTGCTCGGCGCCGGAGCCGGCGACCGCCGCCCCCACCCAGGCGAACCCGCCCGCCATCAGCAGCGCCCCGGCCGCCAGGACCAGGCGCCCGAAGCGCGCGGCGAGCCGGTCGGCCACCGGCGCGGTCAGGAAGCCGCCCGCGGAGAAGGCGACGGTGACGAGACCGGCCTGCGTCGGCGTGTAGCCCTCGCCGTCCTGCAGCCACACCGCGAAGACCAGGAAGAAGCCCTGCATGCCGACGGAGAACAGCAGCTGCACGAGGACGCCGACGGAGAACGCGGGCAGCCTGAAGGCCCGCGCGGGCAGCAGCGGCACCACCGTCGTGGAGCGCCGCCGCCCCTCGACCACGCCGAGCCCGCCGAGCGTGAGGACACCGGCGGCCAGGCACCCCCAACCCCACAGCGGCCAGCCGCCCGCGTGGCCCTGCACCAGTGGAAGGACGATGGCGACGAGCGAGCCCGCGAGCACCAGGCTGCCGAGCACGTCGGGCCGCCCGGCGGAGCGCTCGCGGGTGGCGGGGACCAGGACGAGTCCGGCGACGAGGGTCACGGCGGCGACGGGGACGTTCACCAGGAACACCGCGCGCCAGCCCAAGCCGAACAGGTCGGCGTCGGTGAGCACCCCGCCGAGCAGCAGCCCGACGGCGGAGGCGAACCCGGCCACCGCGCCGTACATCCCGAAGGCGGCGCCGCGCTCCTTGCCCTGGAACAGGGTGCGGAAGGAGCCGAGGACCTGCGGCATCAGGAGCGCGGCCATGACGCCCTGCACGGCGCGGGCCGCCACCAGCTGCCCCGGCGACTGCGCCGACCCGCAGGCGAGGCTCGCCAGGCCGAAGCCCGCCGTACCGGCGAGGAAGAGGGCCTTGCGGCCGTACCGGTCGCCGAGGTGTCCGGCGACGATCAGGGTGGCGGCGAAGCCGAGGAGGTAGGCGGAGACGATCCACTGCAGCGCGCTCTCGGAGGCGCCGAGCTCGCGGCCGATGGACGGGATCGCGACGTTCACGATGGTCACGTCGAGGAGGTCCATCAGGGCGGCGACCATCATCACCACGGCGGCCGCCCAGCGCCGCGGATACGGGGTGCCGGCGCCGGTGGGCGCGGCGGTGCGGAGGGTGGTCATGGCGGCTCTCTCCTGTCGCTCCGGAAGTATTTCGTTCGGACGAACGAAATACTTCCACCGCTCCTTCCGTGATCGCAAGTCTTTCGTTTGACCGAACGAACTTCTTGGTAGCCTCCCCCCATGAGCCGGAAGACGAGCCGGAAGCCCGGGGGCGCCGAAGACACCGGGGACGCCGGGGACACCAGGGGTGCCGGGGACACCAAGGGCACCGGGGGCACCAAGGCCGACACGGCCGCCGCGCACCGGGCCGACCTGGTGCGCCGCCTGACCACGGCGGGCCGCGAGAGCAGCTCGGTCACCGTGATGTTCCACTCGGCCATCGCCGCCCAGCAGGGCCTGAACGCCACCGAGGCCAAGACCCTGGACCTGCTCGAGCGCGACGGACCGCTCACCGCGAAGGACCTCGCCCAGCGGACCGGCCTCGCCCCCGCCTCCGTGACGGGCCTTGTCGACCGCCTGGAGGCCAAGGGCTTCGTCCGCCGGATCAAGCACCCCAGCGACAAGCGGCGGGTCCTCGTCGAGCTGCGCCGCGAGCGGATCGCCGACCTGGCGCGGACCTTCGAGGACTGGGGGCGCGAAGTGGGCGAGCTGTACGAGGAGTTCACCACGGCGGAGCTGGAGACCGTCCTGCGCTTCCTGAGCGGCGCCACGGAGCGCCAGCGCCGGGCCGCGGCCCGGCTCACCGGCGAGCCGCCCCCGCCCGCTCCCCCCTCCCCCGCCAACCCGTAACTGACTGTCCGTCAAAAAGAGTGGGCGTCCGCCTTCCCCCTTCAAGACCCCCTCGCTACCGTCCCAGCCGACCGGAGCACGAGCGGCGGAAGGCGGACCGATGCGCGGCAGCACTCGCACTCGTACGGCGGCCACGGCCGTCCTCGTGGCACTCGTCCTCGGCGGCGCGCCCGCCGCCGGGGCGGCCCAGAACACGTACGCCGCGCCCGCCGCGTACGCCTCGCACACTCCGTACGCCATCCGGCACATCCCGCTGCAAGGCGCCGTCAACGTGCGTGACGTCGGCGGCTACCGCACCTACGACGGCGAGCGGGTCCGGCACGGCCGGGTCTTCCGGGCCGACGCGCTCAGCGAGCTCACCGACGCGGACGTGACCACGCTGTCCGGGCTCGGGCTGCGCCGGGTGGTGGACTTCCGGGTCGCGGAGGAGGTCGCGTACGACGGTCCTGACCGGCTCCCCGCCGGGGCGGCCGGGCTCTCCAGGCCGGTGACCGACAACGGCCTGTTCCGGCAGCTCCTGACGGTGATCGGCTCGCGCGACCCCGTCAAGCAGGAAGAGCTCCTCGGCGGCGGCAGGGCCGAGGCGTTCATGCGGGAGACGTACCGCACGTTCGTCACGGACGCCGCGAACCGCGCGCACTTCGCGGCGACGCTGCGCGACATCGCCGACGGCACCGCCGGGCCGCTGCTCTACCACTGCACCGCGGGCAAGGACCGCACCGGCTGGCTGACGTATGTCCTGCTGCGGGCGGTCGGCGTGCCCGAGCGCACCGCCGTGGACGACTACCTGGCGTCGAACGCCTTCCGCGGCGCCCACGACGCGCGGCTGCGCGAGACGCTCAAGCAGGCCGGGATCATGCGGAACCCCGATCTGCTGATCCCGCTCCAGGAGGTCCGCACGGACTATCTGGACACCGCCCTCACCGAGGCCTCCCGGCGCTACGGCGGCTTCGGCGGCTATCTCACCAAGGGCCTGGGGCTCGACCCGCGCACCCTGCTCGACCTGCGCGCCCGCCTGGTGACTTGAGGCGCGCCCGGCCGGGCGGGGTCAGGCGACGGCGCGCGGCGGCACGATCCCGTGGGCCCGCGCCGCCGCGAGCCACCGCGGGAACTCCCCCGTGAGGCGGTCGTACAGGACCTCGTCGGGCACCGCGCGCGGCTCCTCGCCGACGTGGAAGAACCCGGCGTTGTCGAGCACGCGCCGCCCGGGAACGGCCAGTTCGTCCAGGCGCCGCAGATAGTCGAACTGCTTGCTCCCGGGGTCGCCGAAGCCGATGAACTGCCAGAACATCGGCAGCTTCGCGGCCTTGCACAGATAGCGCTCGGCGGCGGCCTTGTTCAGGGGGCCGCCGTCGGTCTGGAACACCACGAGCGCGGGCGCCATCGGACCACCCTCGGCGCTGTCGGCGCTGTCTAGGTAGTGCTCGATGACGGCGTCCATGGCCAGGTGGTAGTTGGTGCGGCCCATGTGGCCGAGGCCGTCGGCGATCTCCTTGATCCGGCCGTGGTGGCGGGCGAGTTCGACGTCGGCGACGGCGTCCACGTCCGTGGAGAAGAACACCGTCGGGACGACGCCGTCGTCGTCCAGGTGCGCGGACAGGCCAAGGACGCGGTCGGCGAGCGCCTGGACGCTGCCGTCGTCGTAGTACGGGCGCATGGAGCCGGAGTAGTCGACCACCAGGTAGACGGCGGCGCGCTCCCCCTCAAGGCCGTGCGCGCGCAGCCGGGCGCCCGCCGTCTTGTAGAGGCTGACCAGGGCGGGGGCCGTCTCCTCGACCTTGCGCAGGCTGATCGCGGCGCTCACGCGTCCTCCAGGAGGAAGTCGGCGGCGAGGCGCAGGAACGCCTCGGGCCGCTCGGCGTGCGCCAGGTGGCCGCAGCGCGGGAAGACGTGCAGCCGGGCGTCGGGCAGGGCCTTCAGGGCGACGAACGCGCCGTCGAGCGGGTTGACCCGGTCCTCGCGCCCCCACGTCAGGAGCGTCGGCAGCGTCACGCGGTGCGCCTCGCGCCACAGCAGGCCCGCCTCGGGCCACCGGGCGAGGGCGGCGCCCACGCGCTGGGAGCCGAGCCGGGCCTGGGGGTCGAGGGCGCGCGCGTAGCGCTCCTCGACGAGCGCGTCGGTCACCGACTGCGGGTCGTGGACGAGCGTGGTCAGGAACGCGCGGATGCCCTCGCGGGTCGGCTCGGGCCGCGCCACGACGTCGATCAGCCGCCGTACGCCTTCGGAGGGGTCCGCCGAGAACACGTTCAAGGAGAGGCCCGCGGGCGCCATCAGGAGCAGCCGGTCGACCTTCTCCGGGTGGTCGAGCGCCGCGCGGACGCAGACGCCGCCACCGAGGGAGGTGCCCGCGAAGTGGGCGCGGGCGACGCCGAGTTCGTCCAGGAGCGCGGCCACGGCGGCCGCGCCGTAGGAGAAGTAGTCGCGGTCCGGCTCGGGCTTGTCGGAGCCGCCGAAGCCGGGCAGGTCGACGAGCAGGGTGCGGAAGCGGGCGGCGAAGCCGGGCAGTACGGAGCCGAAGGCGGGCCAGGCGGCGGCGCCGGGTCCGCCGCCGTGCAGCAGGACGAGCACGGGGGCGCCGGGGTCCTGGGGCCCGGCCTCGTGGTAACGCAGCGTCAGGTCCCCGGCCCGCGCCGTGCGCGCCGTGCCCTCCTCGGTCAACGCGCCCCCGCCACCGGCTCCGTCCGACATGCCGCACCCCGCCCCTTGTGTCCCATCCGTCACTCCCCCATCCTCCCGTACCCACGACACCGCCCGTGTCGTGGGTACGGCGGCCCGTGTCGTGGGTACGGCGGGCGGACGGCCGCGCGCGGGCGGGGCTACCCGGTGTGGTCCTGGAACGCGGGCAGCGCGAAGATCCTCGTCTTCGCCGCGTCCGGCATCAGCTCCACCAGCGGCAGGACGAGATCCCAGAGGTCCCGCTCGCCCACCTCGCGGGCCAGCGCGTCCAGCGCCTCGTCGTCGAGGTCCCCGGCCCGTTCGGCGACGACCTGGCGGGACGGCGCGGGCAGCGCGTCCACCAGGGGCAGGAACTCCGCCCACAGTCCGGTGGCGACGACGGCGGGCACCACGCCCGCCAGGACGCGCTCGTCCCGCAGCGACGGCAGCCCGGCGACGGCGCGCCGTTCGGCGTCGGACAGCACGGCGACCAGCGGCAGGAGCGACTCCCAGAGTTCCTGGTCGGCGGCGGTGGTGACGAGCGTGTCGAGCCGCTCGGCGGGCTGGGCGGCGGCGAGCGAGGCGATGCGCCCGCGCTGTGCGCCGGTGACCATGCCCGCGACGGCGAGCGCCTCGGGCCACAGGCCGTCCGCGGCGGTGGCGATGACGGCGGCGAGGCGGTCCTCGCCCATCAGCTCGACGATGCGGCCGAGTTGTTCGGGGGTGTCGGCGAGGAAGCCGGTGCGCAGCACCGCCGCGTCGCTGACCTGCGGCAGGATGCGCCGCAGCGCGGAGTCGCGGAGGTGGCCGACGAACCGCCCCATGGTGAGGTGGTCCTCGCTCTCGGCGAGCGCGAGGGCGATGCGGACGACGAGGTTCTCGTCGAGGCGGTCGACGATGGCGCTGATCCGCCGCGGGTCGAGGTGGGCGCAGGACTCGGCCGTGAAGGACACGGGGAGCTTCTCGATGATGTCGGCGGCGCGGGCGGGTTCGAGGCGGCCCGCGACGGCGGCGGCGAGCCGCGGCCCGAGCGCCTTCTGGGAGATGGCGGCGGCGACCCCGGCGGGCACGAGCTTCGTCGCGGAGGCGATGCGGTCGAGCATGTCGGGGGCCCGGTCGAAGAGCGCGGTGACGCAAGCGGCGCGGAAGCGGCGTACGTCGTCGGCGGGCAGCTCTCCGAGGAAGGCGAGTTCGGCGGGTTCGACGTCGAGGAGGCGGGCCGTCTTGAGGGTCTCGGCCCTGGCGCGCAGCTTGTCCATGGTGGTCACGCCCCTCAGCGGAAGAGGATGCGGCGGACGGGCCCGCGGGCCAGCGCGGGCACCAGCCGCAGGGCGTCCTCGGCGGCCTGGTTGAGCCCTTGGGCGCGGCGTTCGCGTTCGCGGCCGAGCGCGGTGGCGAGGCGTTCGATCCGCTCGGGCGCCAACGCCCCGACGCTGTCGGGGGGTTGGGCTCCGAGTTCCGTCCTCAGCTGTTCCAGTGCTTGGGTGCTCACGGGGGGACCTCCCACGACGCGCGGCTCCGGCTGGGTTCGCGTCCCGAGAGTGGAGCGGAATTGAATAATAGTCAATAGCGGAGGAGGCGGGAGGAGCGCGCGGCACGGACCCCCGCCCGTACGCTTGCCCGAATGAAACGCCCTGGTCTGCTTCTTCTCGCGGTCATCGCGGTCATCACTGTCGCCGCGGCGCTCGCGTACGTCGCCGACGACGCCCCCTCCCCCGGGAAGGACAGGGCGGCGGCCGCCCGCCCCTACGACGAGCGCGGCTCCGCGGCCGACCGGCGCCAGCACGACGCGTACCTGGCGAGCCTGCCGCCCGGCCTGGACGCGCCCGCGAAGAAGGAGCTCGCCCACAAGCTCGTCGCGAGCGCGGAGAACTCCACGCTCGACTGGCGCGGCCAGTACGGCTACATCGAGGACATCGGCGACGGCCGCGGCTACACGGCGGGCACCATCGGCTTCTGCACCGGCACCCACGACCTGCTGAAGCTCGTGGAGGGCTACACCAACGACCACCCGGGCAACGGCCTGGCCCGCTTCCTGCCCGCCCTGCGCGCGGTCGACGGCAGCGACTCGCACGCGGGCCTGGGGCGTCCCTTCACCCGGGCGTGGGCGCGCGAGGCCCGCGAGGCCGCGTTCCAAAGGGCCCAGGACGAGGTGCGCGACCGGCTCTACTTCGACCCGGCGGTGCGCCTCGCCAAGCTCGACGGGCTCGGCACGCTCGGGCAGTTCGTCTACTACGACGCGATGGTCGTGCACGGCCCGGGCACCGGCCCGAAGGGCTTCTACGGCCTGCGCGACACGGCGCTCGCCAAGGCCGACACACCCGCTCAGGGGGGCGGGGAGAAGGCGTACCTGGACCGCTTCCTGGACGTCCGCCGCGCGGTGATGCGGAGCGAGAAGGCGCACCGCGACACCGCCCGCATCGACACCGCGCAGCGCCGCTTCCTCGACGACGGCAACCTGAGCCTCAGGACGCCGCTGACGTGGCGGGTGTACGGGGACACGTTCCGGGTCGCGCGGTAGGCGACGCGGGGCGGACACGGCACGGGCCCGGGCCTCCGCGGGGAGGTCCGGGCCCGGGGTGCGGCGGTGGGGCTCAGCCCTTGACCGCTCCCGCCGCCAGGCCGGAGCCCAGCCTGCGGTGCACGAGCACGAAGAAGATCATCACCGGCACGGTGACGAGCGTGGAGCTGGCCATCACGGGACCCCAGGAGGTGGTGTTCTCACCGAAGAACTGGAAGATGCCCACGGCGGCCGTGTACTTGTCGTTGCCCTTCATGAAGGTGTACGCGAACACGAACTCGTTCCACGCCGTGATGAAGGCGAAGATCGAGGTGGCCACGAGTCCGGGCCCGACCAGCGGAAGCAGCACCGACCAGAACATCCGGAACCAGGACGCGCCGTCGATGTACGCCGCCTCCTCGACCTCCTTGGGCACCGCGGCGACGAACCCGCGCAGGGTCCAGATCGCGAACGGCAGCGACAGGGCGATGTACACGATCGACAGGCCGAGCAGCGAGTTGAGCATCTCGTAGTCCCGCATCTGGATGAACAGCGGGATGACGAGCGCCTCCAGCGGCACCATCTGCACGATCAGGACCATGATCAGTACCGAGGTGCGGAACTTGAAGCGGAAGCGGGCCACGGCGATGGCCGCGAACAGCGAGAGGAGCGCGGCCGCGGCGATCGTGACGAGCCCGACGATCGCCGAGTTCAGCAGGTAGGTGCCGAAGTTGCCCCGGTCGAAGACGAAGTCGAAGTGCTCGAGGCTGACGCCGCTGGGCAGCAGGTCCGAGCCGCGCGTGAGCGCCTTCGGGTCAAGGGCGGTGGAGACCATCCAGTAGACGGGGAAGAGCGTGAAGACCAGCAACGCCGCGATCGAGAGCGGAAGGCCGATGCGGGCGGCGAGGCTGGTGCGGCGGGTGGTCACAGATCCTCCTCGCCCTGCCGGAACAGCGTGCGGATGTAGACGACGGTGATGACGAGAAGGAGCACCGTGAGCAGGACGGCGGCCGCGGCTCCCGCGCCGTAGTTGTCCTTGGCGAACGCCTCGATGTACGAGTAGACGCCGAGGTTGTAGACGTCCGGGTTGTCGCCGCTGCCTCCTGGCATCAGGAAGACCTGCGTGAAGACCTTGAAGTCCCAGATGGTGGACAGGATCGTCACCACGAGGAAGACAGGCTTGATGGTCGGCACGGTGATCTTCCAGAACCGCTGCCAGGCGTTGGCGCCGTCGATCTCGCCCGCTTCGTAGAGCTCCTTCGGGATGGTGAGGAGCCCGGCGAGGACGGTGATCGCGACGAACGGGAAGCCGTGGTGGACGACGTTGATCGTGGCGATGCCGTAGAACGGCAGGCGTTCGGTGAACCAGTTGGTGGTCTCCGCGTCGATCAGACCGATCGAGTCGGCGAACTGGCTGAACATGCCGTCCTCCGGGGAGAACAGCCAGATCCAGACGTACGTCCCGGTCACCGCGGGCATCGCCCAGGCAGCCAGGATCGACACGGAGCAGATCAGCTTCCAGGTGGGGCCGAGGCGGTTGAGCAGCAGCGCCACGAGGGTGCCGAGCACGACGGTCAGACCGACGCAGGCGATCGCGAAGAAGACGGTGTTGGGAAGGACCGTCTTCCACAGCAGTTCGCTGGTGAGCAGGTCCTTGTAGTGGTCGAATCCGGTGAAGCTGGCCTCGCTGCCGCCGAACTTCACCTCGTAGTCCTGCAGCGAGATCTTGCCGACCTGGATCATCGGCCACAGGAGCAGGCCCACGAGCACGATGAGCGCGGGCGTGAGCAGCAGCCACGGCCGGGTGACGGTGATCAGTTTCTTGCGGCGGCGGGCGGCCTCGCCGCCGTCGTCCACGGGGCGGGGCCCGCGGGCCGAAGGGATGGTGGCCTTCGGCTCGCCGCTGACGAGCGTTTCTTTCACGACGGGTACGCGTCCCTGGCTACTTGTCCTTGGCGAAGATCTCGTCCATGTCCTTGGCTGCCGTGTCCGCGGCGTCCTGGACGGACGACTTGCCGGTGAGGATCGCCTGCACCATGCGGGTCACGACCTTCGACGCCTGGATCTCGCCGTACGCCTGGGTCTTCGGCACGGTCGCGCCGGCCTCGATCATCTGCTTGGCGAACGGCTCGACCAGCGGGTCCTTCTGCTGCTCGATCTTCTTGAGCTCGGAGTTCTGGCCGGGGAAGTAGTTGGTCTGCTCGGCCCACTTCGCGGCGAACTCACCGGTGGTCATCAACTTGACCAGTTCCCAGGAGAGTTCCTTGTTGTCCGTGTTGAACGTCGACAGGTAGGAACCGCCGAGGAACGACTTGCTCATGCCGCCCGTCTCGCCCGGGATCGGCACCACGCCGAGCTTGCCCTTCAGCTTCGGGTTCGCCTCGACGATGGCCTTCGGGGTCCAGTTGCCGCCGACCGCCATGGAGACCTGGCCCTTGCCCCAGGCGTCACCGACCTCCTTCTCCGTCCAGGTGGTCACCTTGGACGGGGAGACCTTGTCCTTGGTCGCGAGGTCCGTGTAGTACTTGATGCCCTTCACGGCCTTGGGCGAGTTGATGGCGGACTTCCACTCGTCGCCGTCCTGGGTGGCGAGGTCGCCGCCCGCGCCCCAGATGAACGGCATCGCGAACATCTCCGCGCCGCCCGCCACCGGGAAGGCGACCTTGTCCGGCTCCTTGTCCTTCAGCGTCTTCGCCGTGTCCCGGAGCTCCTTCCAGGTCGTCGGCGGCTTCAGGTCGTGCTTCTCGAAGAGGTCCTTGCGGTAGACGATGGACCGCACGCCCGCGTACCACGGCATGCCGTACTGCTTGCCGTCCAGGGTGCCCGCGTCCTTCAGGCCCTCCACGAGGTCGTCCGAGAGGCCGGCCTCCTTCACGTCGTCGGTCACGTCGACGAGCGCGTCGGTCTCGGCGAACTGCGGCACCCAGGTCGTGCCGACCTCGGCGACGTCGGGGACCTGGTCCTTGCCGCCCGCGATGGCCGTGGTGAACTTCTTCTGGGCGGTCGTCCACTGCTGGTACTCGACCTTGATCTTGGCGCCGGTCTTCTTCTCGAAGGCCGCGCCGACCTCCTTGAAGAAGGGCCGGGGGTCGGGGTTGGTCCCCTCCATGATCCATACGGTGAGGGTCTTGCCCTTGCCGTCGAGCTTGCCGCCCTTGCCGCCGTTGTCGTCGCCGTCATCACCGCACGCCGTTGCGGTCAGACCGAGCGTCAGGGCGATACAACCCGCCGTGATGACACGTCGCTTCATGCCGGCCCCCTTCAGGTTCCTGTGGTGGGAGCGATTCTGCTCACGCAGGGTGTTGGCGGTCTAGACCCTTTCGGGGAAGCGGCCGAACCGTAATGACCGTTGCGCGGTGCGCTATCGCTGTGATGTAGCGGTTCCCTGGGCCGCCGCTGCGCGGCGGGGCGGCTCGGTGTTCTCACCCGTTTGTTGTATGGCCTGGCGTCCGGTGGGTGGTTTTTTCTCCCACCCGCCCACCCGTGCACTCCGTGGCGTCGAAGGGCGTCCTCGACGCGTGGCGCTGCGGGTGCGTCGTGGGCACAGCGGCCGGAAAAACACGTGGCGCCTGCCGAAGAGTCCGGTCGGGGACTCGGCAGGCGCCACGCTCAGTTCCGTACGCCGTTGTACGGGACAGTCAGGGTCAGACCGTCAGGGCACGGTCCGTGGGGCGGATCGGGGCCGGCAGATCGCTCGCGCCGGTGAGGAAGCGGTCCACTCCGCGCGCGGCGGAGCGTCCCTCGGCGATCGCCCAGACGATCAGGGACTGGCCACGGCCCGCGTCGCCCGCGACGAAGACGCCCGGCACGTTGGTGTGGAAGTCCCCGTCACGAGCAATATTGCCACGCTCATCCAGGTCCAGTGCGAACTGGTCCACCAGACCATTCTCCCGGTCCGTCCCGGTGAAGCCCATCGCGAGGGTGACCAGCTGCGCGGGGATGCGCCGCTCGGTGCCCGGCTTCTGGGTGAGCTTGCCGTCCACGAAGGCGACCTCGATGAGGTGCAGCCACTGCACGTTGCCGTCCTCGTCGCCCTCGAAGTGGGTGGTCGACACGGAGTAGACGCGCTCGCCGCCCTCCTCGTGGGCGGAGGTGACCTTGTAGAGCATGGGGAACGTCGGCCACGGCTGGTGCGGGGCCCGGTCCTCGCCCGGACGCGGCATGATCTCCAGCTGGGTGACCGAGGCCGCGCCCTGGCGGTGGGCGGTGCCCACGCAGTCCGCGCCGGTGTCGCCGCCGCCGATCACGACGACGTGCTTGCCCTCGGCGGAGACGGGCGTGGTGACGTAGTCGCCCTCCTGGACCTTGTTGGCGAGCGGCAGGTACTCCATCGCCTGGTAGACGCCCTTGAGCTCACGTCCGGGCACCGGCAGGTCGCGGGCGGTGGTGGCACCGGCGGCGATCACCACGGCGTCGTAGCGCTTGCGCAGCTTCGCCGCGTCGATGTCCCGGCCGACCTCGACGCCGGTGCGGAACTTGGTGCCCTCCGCGCGCATCTGCTCGATGCGCCGGTTGATGTGCCGCTTCTCCATCTTGAACTCGGGGATGCCGTAGCGGAGCAGGCCGCCGATGCGGTCGGCGCGCTCGTAGACGGCGACGGTGTGCCCGGCGCGGGTGAGCTGCTGGGCGGCGGCGAGCCCCGCGGGGCCCGAGCCGATCACCGCGACGGTCTTGCCGGAGAGGCGCTCGGGGGCCTGGGGCGCGACGTCGCCCGTCTCCCAGGCCTTGTCGATGATGGAGACCTCGACGTTCTTGATCGTCACGGCGGGCTGGTTGATGCCGAGCACGCACGCCGACTCACAGGGGGCCGGGCACAGGCGCCCGGTGAACTCCGGGAAGTTGTTCGTCGCGTGCAGCCGCTCCTGGGCGGCCGACCAGTCCTCGCGGTAGGCGTAGTCGTTCCACTCGGGGATGAGGTTTCCGAGGGGGCAGCCGTTGTGGCAGAACGGGATGCCGCAGTCCATGCAGCGCGAGGCCTGCTTGGAGATGATCGGCAGGAGCGAGCCGGGGACGTAGACCTCGTTCCAGTCCTGGACGCGCTCGCCCACCGGGCGGGTCCGGGCGACCTCGCGGCCGTGGTGCAGGAAGCCCTTCGGGTCAGCCATGGGTCGCCGCCTCCATCATCTTCTCGGTGATCTCGGACTCGGAGAGTCCGGCTCGCTCGGCGGCGTCCTTGGCGGCGAGCACTGCCTTGTACGTGCTGGGGATGATCTTGCTGAAGCGGGTCACGGCCGCCTCCCAGTCGCCGAGCAGCTTCTCGGCGACGGTGGAGCCCGTCTCCTCCTGGTGGCGGCGCACGACGTCGTGCAGCCACCGCGCGTCGGACTCGGTCAGCTCCTCGACGGCCGTCAGGTTCCCGGCGTTGACGTTGTCGCGGTCCAGGTCGATGACGTACGCGACGCCGCCGGACATGCCCGCCGCGAAGTTGCGGCCGGTCTCGCCGAGGACGACGGCGTGCCCGCCGGTCATGTACTCGCAGCCGTGGTCGCCCACGCCCTCGGAGACCACCAGGGCCCCGGAGTTGCGCACGCAGAAGCGTTCGCCGGTGCGGCCGCGCAGGAACAGCTCGCCGCCGGTGGCGCCGTAGGCGATGGTGTTGCCCGCGATGGTGGAGTACTCGGCGAGGTGGTCGGCGCCCCGGTCCGGGCGGACGATCACGCGGCCGCCGGAGAGGCCCTTGCCCACGTAGTCGTTGGCGTCGCCCTCCAGGCGCAGCGTGACGCCGCGCGGCACGAAGGCGCCGAAGGACTGGCCCGCCGAGCCGGTGAAGGTGATGTCGATGGTGTCGTCGGGCAGACCCGCGCCGCCGAACTTCTTCGTCACCTCGTGGCCGAGCATGGTGCCGACCGTGCGGTTGATGTTGCGGATGGCGACCTGGGCGCGGACGGGCTGGGCGTCCTCCTGCGCGTGCGCGGCGAGCGCGTCGGCGGCGAGCTTGATCAGCTCGTTGTCGAGCGCCTTCTCCAGGCCGTGGTCCTGGGCGACCAGGCGGTGGCGCACCGCGCCCTCGGGCAGGTCGGGGACGTGGAACAGCGGCTCAAGGTCGAGGCCCTGGGCCTTCCAGTGGTTCACCGCGCGCGTGGTGTCGAGGAGCTCGGCGTGGCCTACGGCCTCCTCGATGGAGCGGAAGCCGAGCTCGGCGAGCAACTCGCGGACCTCCTCGGCGATGAACTCGAAGAAGTTCACGACGAACTCGGCCTTGCCGCTGAAGCGGTCGCGCAGCGTCGGGTTCTGGGTGGCGATGCCGACCGGGCAGGTGTCCAGGTGGCAGACGCGCATCATGACGCAGCCGGAGACCACCAGGGGCGCGGTCGCGAAGCCGAACTCCTCGGCGCCGAGCAGGGCCGCGATGACGACGTCGCGGCCGGTCTTCAGCTGGCCGTCGGTCTGCACGACGATGCGGTCGCGCAGGCCGTTGAGCAGCAGCGTCTGCTGGGTCTCGGCGAGGCCGAGCTCCCAGGGGCCGCCCGCGTGCTTGAGCGAGGTCAGCGGGGACGCGCCGGTGCCGCCGTCGTGGCCGGAGATCAGGACGACGTCCGCGTGGGCCTTGGAGACGCCCGCGGCGACCGTGCCGACGCCGACCTCGGAGACCAGCTTCACGTGGATGCGGGCCTTCGGGTTGGCGTTCTTCAGGTCGTGGATGAGCTGGGCGAGGTCCTCGATGGAGTAGATGTCGTGGTGCGGCGGCGGGGAGATGAGCCCCACGCCCGGCGTGGAGTGCCGGGTCTTGGCCACCCACGGGTAGACCTTGTGTCCGGGCAGCTGGCCGCCCTCGCCGGGCTTGGCGCCCTGGGCCATCTTGATCTGGATGTCGTCGGCGTTGACCAGATACTCGGAGGTGACGCCGAAGCGGCCGGAGGCGACCTGCTTGATGGCGGAGCGCCGCGCCGGGTCGTACAGGCGGTCCGGGTCCTCGCCGCCCTCGCCGGTGTTGGACTTGGCCCCGAGCTGGTTCATGGCGATGGCGAGGGTCTCGTGCGCCTCGCGGGAGATGGAGCCGTACGACATGGCGCCGGTGGAGAAGCGCTTGACGATCTCGGAGACGGGCTCGACCTCGTCGAGGGGCACCGGCTGCCGGTCGCTCGTGATGGCGAACAGGCCGCGCAGCGTCATCAGGCGCTCGGACTGCTCGTTCACGCGGTCCGTGTACTGCTTGAAGACGTCGTAGCGGCGGTTGCGGGTGGAGTGCTGGAGGCGGAAGACCGTCTCGGGGTCGAACAGGTGCGGCTCGCCCTCGCGGCGCCACTGGTACTCGCCGCCGATCTCCAGGGCGCGGTGCGCGGAGGGCACGCCGGAGGCCGGGTAGGCCTTGGCGTGGCGGGCGGCGACCTCGCGGGCGATGACGTCGATGCCGACGCCGCCGATCTTGGAGGCGGTGCCGTTGAAGTACTTCTCGACGAAGGACGCCTCCAGGCCGACGGCCTCGAAGACCTGCGCGCCGCGGTAGGAGGCGACGGTGGAGATGCCCATCTTGGACATCACCTTGAGGACGCCCTTGCCGAGGGCCTTGATGAGGTTGCGGATGGCCTGCTCGGCCCCGCCGTCGACGGCCTTGAGGAAGGTGCCGGCGCGGACCAGGTCCTCGACGGACTCCATCGCCAGGTACGGGTTGACGGCCGCCGCGCCGAAGCCGATGAGCAGCGCGACGTGGTGGACCTCGCGCACGTCGCCCGCCTCGACGAGCAGGCCCACCTGGGTGCGCTGCTTGGTGCGGATCAGGTGGTGGTGGACGGCCGCGGTGAGAAGGAGCGAGGGGATCGGGGCGTGCTCGGCGTCGGAGTGCCGGTCGGAGAGCACGATCAGGCGGGCGCCGGCCTCGATGGCGGCGTCGGCCTCGGCGCAGATCTCCTCGATGCGGGCGGCGAGCGCGTCGCCGCCGCCGTGCACCCGGTACAGGCCGGAGAGCGTCGCGGCCTTCATGCCCGGCATGTCGCCGTCGGCGTTGATGTGGATGAGCTTGGCGAGCTCGTCGTTGTCGATGACCGGGAAGGGCAGTGTGACGCTGCGGCAGGACGCGGCGGTCGGGTCGAGGAGGTTGCCCTGCGGGCCGAGCGAGGAGTGCAGGGAGGTGACGAGCTCCTCGCGGATGGCGTCCAGGGGCGGGTTGGTGACCTGGGCGAACAGCTGCGTGAAGTAGTCGAAGATCAGTCGCGGGCGCTCGGAGAGGGCCGCGATCGGGGTGTCGGTGCCCATGGAGCCGATCGGCTCCGCGCCGGCCGTGGCCATCGGGGCGAGCAGCACGCGCAGCTCTTCCTCGGTGTAGCCGAAGGTCTGCTGGCGGCGGGTGACGGAGGCGTGCGTGTGCACGATGTGCTCGCGCTCGGGCAGGTCGGAGAGCTCGATCTCACCGGCCTCCAGCCACTCCTGGTACGGCTTCTCGGCGGCGAGGGCGGCCTTGATCTCGTCGTCCTCGACGATGCGGTGCTCGGCGGTGTCGACGAGGAACATCCGGCCGGGCTGGAGGCGGCCCTTGCGGACGACCTTGGCCGGGTCGATGTCGAGGACGCCGACCTCGGAGCCGAGCACGACGAGGCCGTCGTCGGTGACCCAGTAGCGCCCCGGGCGCAGGCCGTTGCGGTCCAGGACGGCGCCGACCTGGGTGCCGTCGGTGAAGGTGACGCAGGCGGGGCCGTCCCAGGGCTCCATCATCGTGGAGTGGTACTGGTAGAAGGCGCGCCGGGCGGCGTCCATGGAGGTGTGGTTCTCCCACGCCTCCGGGATCATCATCAGGACCGAGTGCGGCAGCGAGCGCCCGCCGAGGTGGAGGAGTTCGAGGACCTCGTCGAAGGAGGCGGAGTCGGAGGCGTCCGGCGTACAGACCGGGAAGATCCGCTCCAGCGTGCCCTGGCCGGGGAACAGGTCGGAGACCAGCTGGGACTCGCGGGCGCGCATCCAGTTGCGGTTGCCCTTGACCGTGTTGATCTCGCCGTTGTGCGCGACGAAGCGGTAGGGGTGCGCGAGCGGCCAGCTCGGGAACGTGTTCGTGGAGAAGCGGGAGTGGACGAGCGCGAGGGCCGTGGCGAAGCGGCGGTCGGACAGGTCCGGGAAGAAGGGCTCGAGCTGGCCGGTGGTCAGCATGCCCTTGTACACGATCGTGCGGGCCGAGAGGGAGGGGAAGTACGTGGCGGCCTCGCGCTCGGCGCGCTTGCGCAGGACGAACGCCTTGCGGTCCAGGGCAAGCCCTGCGCTCTCGCCGTCCGCGACGAACAGCTGCCGGAAGACGGGCATCGTCGAGCGGGCGCTCGCGCCGAGCAGCGTCGGGGCGACGGGCACCTCGCGCCAGCCGAGGACGGTCAGGCCCTCCTCGGCGGCGAGCGTCTCGATCTGTGAGACGGCTTCGTCCGTGCCGGCGGCGGGCAGGAAGGCGATGCCGACGGCGTAGGCGCCGGGGGCGGGCAGCTCGAATCCGGCGGCCTCGCGCAGGAACGCGTCCGGCACCTGGAGCAGGATGCCCGCGCCGTCCCCGGAGTCGGGCTCGGAGCCGGTGGCGCCGCGGTGTTCCAGGTTGCGCAGTACGGTCAGCGCCTGCTCGACGAGCTCATGGCTCGCCTCACCGGTGAGGGTGGCCACGAACCCGACACCACAGGCGTCGCGCTCGTTGCGGGGGTCGTACATGCCCTGCGGGGCGGGGCGACCGTCCATGGGCGACCAGGCGTCGATACGCATCGGCACTCCCGTCGTCGTGGTGAGGCACCTCCCAGGCTCGGGGGGCGCGGGCGGCGAGGGACGACGTTGGCCCTGGCGAAATTTCGTGCAGGTTACATGATGGGCCGCTTCTCGAAAAGCGGATACTTCATTCCAGTATCTGGACAGCGCCCTGGGGTTCGGAGAGCGGCGAAGAGGGACCGGAGCGGACAGATCGGTGGCCGTCGGTCCGAAGCGACACAGGCCTCATTGCCCGCAGCGCTTACGGCTCATGCCCCGCGGTCGCGGAATCGAAACCGCACGGTAACGGCTACTTATGCGATATCCCGCATACACCTGCGGTCGCTCATCCTACGGCCGTACCGAACACGCTGCCCAGGGCGTACGTCACACCGGCCGCGGCCCCGCCGAGCGCCAGCTGCCGCAGCCCGCTGAACCACCACGACCGCGCGGTCACCTGCGCCACCACGGCACCGCAGGCGAACAATCCGGCCAACGCGAGCAGCACCGCGGGCCACAGGGCGCTCGCCCCCAGCAGATACGGCAGCAGGGGGAGCAGCGCGCCCAGGGCGAAGGACGCGAAGGACGACACGGCCGCGACGGTCGGCGAGGGCAGGTCGCCCGGGTCGATGCCGAGCTCCTCGCGGGCGTGGATCTCCAGGGCCTGCTCGGGGTCGCGCGACAGCTGCCGCGCCACCTCGCGGGCGAGGTCCGGCTCGACGCCGCGGGAGACGTAGAGCGCGGCGAGCTCGCGCTCCTCGTCCACCGGGTGCTTGCGCAACTCGCGGCGCTCGACGTCCAGTTCGGCCTGCACCAGCTCGCGCTGCGAGGCGACGGAGGTGTACTCGCCCGCGGCCATGGAGAACGCGCCCGCCGCGAGCCCGGACAGACCGGTGATGACGATGGTCTGCTGCGACACGGCGCCGCCCGCGACGCCCGTCATCAGCGCGAGGTTCGACACCAGGCCGTCCATGGCGCCGAAGACGGCCGGGCGCAGCCAGCCGCCGTTGACGTCGCGGTGGCTGTGGTTGTCGCGGTGCGCTTCGTGCAGCGCCGCCTCGGTCTCGATGATCGCCATGGTGCGGCCCCCTGGTCGTAACGGTGGAATCAGTCGGTAGCGATCTCGAAAGTACGCGCGAAAAATCGCTCCCGCCAGCAAGGAAGGCCGTACTTACCTGCGAAAACACACCCGTGTGACGACCTCCCCGCGGCGCCCCGCGAGCATGCCGAAGGGGTGACTCCGAGCGCGGGGATGCTCACATGAGTGGCCTCGGGTGGCAGGGATGCTCCAAGGCACTGCCACCCGGCAGTCAGCGCGATGGGAGGCGCGGCATGGTGTCCGTCGCATGCGTTCCCCCGGTACCGGCGCCAGGCGACGCGGGCGGCCGCCGCGGCCGGGCCCGCGGGGCCCTGCTCGGCCTCGCGGTCGGCGACGCGCTCGGCGCGCCCGCGGAGAACCTGAAGCCCTCGGAGATCCGCCGCCGTTGGGGCCGCATCACCGGGTACGTCGCCGAGCGCCCCTGCGGCACGGACGACACCGAGTACGCGATCTTCTCGGGGCTGCTGCTCGCCCGGCACGGCTCGGCGCTCACCGTCGCGCACGTCGAGCACGCCTGGCACCAGTGGATCGCCGACCTCGACGAAGGCCCGTTCCGGGGCGCGGGGTTCAGCGAGCGCGGCACCCTGGAGAACCTCCGCCGGGGCCTGGCCGCGCCCATCTCGGCCCAGCACCGGCACGCCTGGAGCGATGGCCTGGCCATGCGCGCCGCGCCCTTCGGCGTCTTCGCCGCGGGCCGCCCCGAGGAGGCGGCCCGCCTGGTCGCCGTCGACGGCACCGTCAGCCACGACGGCGAGGGCATCTACGGCGGGCAGGCGGTGGCGGCGGGCGTCGCGGCGGCGATGGCCGGGGCGCCGGTCCAGGCGGTGGTCGCGGCCGCCCTGTCCGTCATCCCGTACGACTCCTGGACCTCACGCTCGCTGCGCCGCGCGGCCGCCGTCGCGCACCGCGGCGAACGCGCGGTCCGCTCGGCGGTCGTCATCGGCGGCTACCCCTGGACGGACCTGGCCCCCGAGGCGGTCGGCCTGGCCTTCGGCGCGTACGCGGCCGCCGACGGCGACTTCGCGACGGCGGTCCTCACGGCCGTCAACATGGGCCGCGACGCGGACACGACGGCGGCGGTGGCGGGCGCCCTCGCGGGAGCGACGCGCGGCGCGGAAGCGATCCCCGAGGAGTGGTCGAGAGCCATCGGCCCGGCCAGGGGCTCCTGCCTGCCGTCGATGAGGGGCCACCACGTCTTGGACATCGCTGACCTACTAACCCCGGACGACATTTCTGTGGGCGGCTGGTCCGCCCAGAGGGCGGAACGGGCGGGCACAGCACCAAAGCCGCCGGGCAACCGTGAAACCAGGCGCGGGGGCCCGGGGGCGGCAGCCCCCGGTCTCGGGAAGGGGCGGGTTGGGGGAGCCCCCACCAGGCCCCAAGTGGAAGGCCTGCTCCTAGGCCTAGCGGCGGGCGACGCCGCGGGCTGGCCCTCCGCCCGCCACCGAGCGGCCCGCATGCCCGACTGGACCCGCCGTCTCACCCGCGAACTCGACACCTTCGCGGAGCACAACGCGACCACCACCCTGCCGGTGCCCATCGCCCTGAACCAGCCCCCGGAACCCCTGCGCCTCGGCCCCTCCGACGACGCCGAGTGGGCCGCGTTCACCGCGGAGTCCGTGCTGACCGCCGCCGACGGCACCCTCGACCCCGCCCTGACCCGCGACCGCCGCACCCGCGCCACGCTCGCCCTGTCCTGGAACACCCTGGCCAGCGAGGTCGCCGCGGCCGCGGCCCGGGCCCCGGAGGTGGAGTCCGCGGTGCTGCCGCTGCGCGCCCGCATCTCGGTGCGGGCGGGCCTGGGCAACCTCGCCGCGGGCCTGGCGCCGCCCGCCACCGGCCACGACAACCCGCACTTCTTCGACGACGCGGCCTGCGTGCGCGCCTGCGTCCTGGCCCTGGTCCACCCGGGAGACCCCGAACGGGCCGCCGCGCTCGCCGAGTTCGACGCCCGCTACACCCAGGACGGCGACGGCGTGCACGGCGCCCGCGCGATGGCCGCGGCGATCGCGGCCGCCCTCGGCGGCGCCGCGCCCGACGACGCCGTGGCCGCCGCCCTCGACCAGTTGCCCGCGCACACCGAGATCGGCCGCAACGCCCGCCACGCGGTGAAGCTCGCCCGCACCTGCGCCCCCGCGCGCGACGCCACGTTCGCCCTGGTGCCGCTCCTGGAACACGAGATCGTCGACCACGTCTACAGCTACGGCATCGCGGCCGCCGAGACCGTGCCCGTCGCCCTCGCCCTCGCGACCGCCGCCCGCGGCCGCGTCCACGAGGCGGTGCCCGCGGCCGCCTGCCTGTCGCGGGTCTCGGACTCGGCGCCCGCGCTCGCGGGCGCCCTGACCGGCGTCCTCGGCACGGCCGCCGCGATCCCCGACAGCTGGCGCGCGTCCTGCAGGGCGCTCTCCGGCTGCGCCCTGCCCCGGCTCGCGGGCACCGACCTGGTGGAACTCGCCGGACACCTCGCGGAGACGTACGCCAAGCACTGACCGCACCCACCGCCCTGGAGGCACGCACGCCATGAAAGACCCGCATACGCCCCCTCGCTCCCCGCTGGCGGACCGCGTCACCGGCAGCCTCGTCGGCGCGGCCGTCGGCGACGCGCTCGGCGGCCCGGTGGAGGGCTACTCCCCCGAGCAGATCGCCGACCGCCACGGCGGCCCCGTCCAGGGCATCGTCGGCCCCTGGCACGGCGAGGCCTGGCGCACCGCTCGGCCCATCGCCCCGTACCACAAGGGCGACGGACACGTCACCGACGACACCCTCCTCACGCACGCCCTGGTCCGCGTGTACGCCACCGTGCGCGACCACCTCGACGCGTACGCGATCGCCGACCACCTGGTCCCGGACCTGATGACCACCCCGCGCTGGATCCCGGAGCTTGAGGCCGAGGCGCTCCCCCTCCAGCGTCTGTTCCTCGCCGAGAAGTGGCTCGTGGCGCGCCTCCACTACGGCCACGCGGACCCGCGTGAGGCGGGCGCGGGCAACATCGTCAACTGCGGCGCGGCGATGTACATGGCGCCGGTCGGCCTGGTCAACGCGGCCGACCCGCGGGCGGCGTACGCCGAGGCCCTCGACGTCGCGGGCGCGCACCAGTCGTCGTACGGGCGGGAGGCCGCGGGCGTCTTCGCGGCGGCGGTCGCCGCGGCCTGCGCCCCCGGCGCCACCCCCACCACCGTCATCGACACCTGTCTGGCCCTTGCCAAGGACGGCACGCGGGCGGCGATCGAGGCGGTGGCCGTCGCCGCGGCCCGGCACCGCGCGTACGAGACGGCCCTGCGGCCCCTGCGCGCGGCGATCGCCCCCTTCGACACCGTCGGCCCCGACTACCGCGCCCCCTGTCTCGGCGCCCGCCGCCCCTCCCGGCTGCACGCCATCGAGGAACTCCCCATCGCCCTCGGCATGTTGCTGATCGGCGACGGCGACTACCGCGCCACCGTGCTCGGCGCGGTGAACTACGGCCGCGACTGCGACTCCATCGCCACGATGGGCGGCGCTCTCGCGGGCGCGCTGCGCGGCGAGGCCCCGATCCCGTCCGACTGGTCCAAGAAGGTCGCCGAGGCCAGCCGCCTCGACCTGCGCGCCCCGGCCCTGACCCTGACGGCGGTCGCCGAGGAGGTCCACGCCCGCGACCGCGCCCGCCGCCGCGCCCACGAGAGCGCGTTCACGACCCTCACCGAAGGCCCGCCATGCGCCTGACCTGGCTCCAGCCCGAGGACCTCATCGCCCACGAGTTCCGCCAGGCGAGGGAGGAGGGCAGAGACGTCACGGAGGCCCGGGCCCGCTGGGAACAGGCAGGAGGCACCCCCACCCCACCGGCCGGGGGCACGTCCCCCCACCCGGCCCCACCCCACCTCCGGGCCCTGGCGGAACACCTCCTGGACGAGCTGGACATTTCAGCCCGTCCGGCGTTTGAGGACGAGGCGCGAAGCGCCAACGCAGTTGAGCGGGGGAACGGGGGCGGCAGCCCCCGGTTCGGGAAGGGGCGGGCCTGGGGCGCCCCGCGAGGGCACCGCGACCGCCTACACGCCGCCTGGCTGGGCAGAGCCGCCGGCTGCCTGCTAGGCAAACCCGTGGAGAAGCTCCCCCTGGCGGGCATCCGCAGCCTGGCCCGAGCCACCGGCAACTGGCCCCTGCACACCTGGTTCACGGCAAGAGGCGTCCCGCCCGAGCTCACCGCCCGCTACCCCTGGAACAGACGCTCCGCCGCCACCTCCCTCGCCGAGAACATCGACGGCATGCCGGAGGACGACGACCTCAACTACCCGCTCCTGAACCTCCTCCTGCTCCAGCGCCACGGCCCGTCCTTCACCCCCGCGGACGTGGCCGCCGTCTGGCTGGACGAGCTCCCCGCGGCCCGCACCTTCACCGCCGAGCGCGTCGCGTACCGCAACCTCCTCAACGGCGTCGCCCCGCCCCGCACGGCCCGCCACCGCAACCCGTTCCGCGAGTGGATCGGCGCCCTGATCCGCGCCGACGCGCACGGCTGGACCAACCCCGGCGCCCCCGAAGCGGCCGCCGAGCAGGCCCGCAGGGACGCGTGCCTGAGCCACACCGGCAACGGCGTGTACGGAGCGATGTTCGCGGCGGCGACGATCGCGCGGGCGGCGTCGGGGACCGCCGACGTCCACCAGTGCCTCGCGGCGGGCCTCGGGGTGATCCCGGCGGAGTCCCGGCTCGCCCGCGCGGTCGTCCACGGCATCGAACTGGCCCGCGCGGCCGCCGACTTCGACGACGTCGTGGACCAGCTGCACGCCGCGTACGGCGGCTACCACTGGGTCCACGTCGTGCCCAACGCGGCCCTGCTCGCCGCCGCCCTCACCCACGCCGACGGCGACTTCACCGGCTCCATCACGCGTGTGGTGTCCGGAGGCTGGGACACGGACTCCAACGGCGCGACCGCCGGGTCGGTCGCGGGCCTGCTCCACGGCCACCCGGACGCGCTCCCCGAGCGCTGGACGGCCCCCCTCAAGAACCGCCTCGCCACCTCCGTCGCCGCCTTCGACGGCATCGGCTTCGACGAACTCGCCGCCCTCACCGCCGACCTGACGAACCATCACCCTGAAGCATGAAGCATGAAGCATGAAGCCTGAAGCCTGAAGCCTGAAGCCTGAAGAGGAGACCCTCCCCCGATGACCCCCCACATCGTCGTCCTGGGCAGCACCAACATGGACCTCGTCGCGTACGTGCCGCGGGCGCCGCAGCGCGGCGAGACCGTCACCGGCCGCGAGTTCCGCACCTTCCCCGGCGGCAAGGGCGCCAACCAGGCCGTCGCCGCGGCCCGCGCGGGCGCCACGGTCTCGATGATCGGCGCGGTCGGCACCGACGCCTTCGGCACCCAGCTGCGCACCGCCCTCGACCACTCGGGCGTGGACACCGATCTGCTGCGCACCGTGGCGGGCGCCACCGGCACCGCGCACATCGTCGTCGACGACGAGGGCGGCAACGCGATCGTCGTCGTGCCCGGCGCCAACGCCGCGCTCACCGCCCTCTCCCACGGCGACGAGGCCCTGATCGCCTCCGCCGGTCTGCTGCTGCTCCAGCTGGAGACGCCCCTGGACGGGGTCACCGCCGCCGCTCGGTACGCCCGCGAGCACGGCGTGCGCACCGTCCTCACCCCGGCGCCCGCCCAGGCCCTGCCGCCCGAACTCCTCGCCGCCACCGACCTGTTGATCCCCAACGAGCACGAGGCGACCGCGCTCACCGGCAGCACGGACCCGGGCGGCGCCGCCCGGGCGCTGCTCGCCCACGTCCCGGAGGTCGTCGTCACGCTCGGCGCGCACGGGAGCCTGTACGCGGCGCGCGACGCCGAGACCGTGACGGTGCCCGCGCCCCGTGTCACGGCGGTGGACACCACGGGCGCGGGCGACACGTTCGTGGGCGCGCTCGCGACGGCGCTCGGCGAGGGCAGGCCCGTGCCGGACGCGCTGGCCTGGGCGTCGACGGCGGCGGCGCTCTCGGTCCAGCGGGCGGGGGCGGCGGCGTCGATGCCGTACCGCGCGGAGATCGACGCGGCGGCGGAGGTCACGGCGTGAAGCCCCTCGACGGCCTGCGCGTCCTCGACCTCGCCACCCTCTTCGCGGGCCCCCTCGCCGCGACCCTGCTGGGCGACTTCGGCGCGGACGTCGTCAAGGTCGAGCACCCCAGGCGCCCGGACCCCTCGCGCGGCCACGGCCCCGCCAAGGACGGCGTCGGCCTGTGGTGGAAGCTGCTCGGCCGCAACAAGCGCGCGATGACCCTCGACCTGTCCACCCCCGGCGGGCAGGCCACGCTCCTGCGCCTGGCCGCCGGGGCCGATGTGATCGTGGAGAACTTCCGCCCCGGCACCCTGGAGAAGTGGGACCTCGGCTGGGAGGAGCTGCGGGCCGCGAACCCGCGCCTGGTGCTCGCCCGCGTCACGGGCTTCGGCCAGTTCGGTCCGTACGCGCGCCGCCCCGGCTTCGGCACGCTCGCCGAGGCGATGAGCGGTTTCGCGGCGGTCACCGGCGAGCCGGACGGGCCGCCCACGCTGCCGCCGTTCGGGCTCGCGGACTCGATCGCGGGCCTCGCGACGGCGTACGCGGTGATGACGGCCCTCGCGGCCCGCGACCACACGGGCCGCGGCCAGGTCGTCGACATGGCGATCATCGAGCCGATCCTCACGGTCCTCGGCCCGCAGCCGCTCTGGTACGACCAGCTGGGCCACGTCCAGGCGCGCACGGGCAACCGCTCCACGAACAACGCGCCCCGCAACACCTACCGCACGGCCGACGGCGGCTGGGTCGCCGTGTCCACCTCGGCGCAGTCGATCGCGGAGCGGGTCATGCGCCTGGTCGGCCGCCCCGAGCTGACCGAGGAACCCTGGTTCACGACGGGCGCCGGGCGCGCGGCGCACGCCGACGTCCTGGACGACGCGGTCGGCGCCTGGATCGCGGACCGCACCCGCACCGAGGTGACCGAGGCCTTCGAGAAGGCGGAGGCGGCGGTGGCCCCCGTCCAGGACGTACGGGACGTGATGACGGACCCCCAGTACGCGGCCCTGCGCACGATCACCACGGTCCCCGATCCCGAGCTCGGCCCGCTGCGCATGCAGAACGTGCTCTTCCGGCTCTCCGAGACGCCCGGCGCGATCCGCTGGGCGGGCCGCCCGCACGGCGCGGACACCGACGCGGTCCTCACCGAGCTCGGTCTGTCCGAGGGCGAGATCAGCGCGCTCCGCAGCGAGGGCGCCCTGTGAGACCACACCCCCTGACCTGGCTGTACGCCCCCGGGGACCGCCCCGAGGTGGTCGCCAAGGCGCTGGTGGCGGGCGCGGACGTGGTGATCGTGGACCTGGAGGACGCGGTGGCGCCCGACCGCAAGGAGTACGCCCGCGCGGCCACCGCGGAGCTGCTCGGCGAGGTGCCGCAGGTGCCGGTGCACGTGCGCGTGAACGCGCTCGGCACCGCCCTGTCCGACGCGGACCTGGCGGTCCTCGCGCCGCTGCCGGGGCTCGCGGGCCTCAGGCTGCCGAAGGTCACGTCCGTCGCGGACGTGATCCGTACCGCCGAGCGGGCCGCGCCCCGGGACGGCGGCGCCCCCGCCCTGTACGCGCTGCTCGAATCGGCCCTCGGCGTGGAGCGGGCCTTCGCCGTGGCGAGCGCCCACCCGGCGCTGCGGGGCCTCGCCCTCGGCGAGGCGGATCTACGGGCCGACCTCGGCGTACGGGACGAGGCGGGCCTCGGCTGGTGCCGCTCCCGCGTGGTCGTGGCGGCCCGGGCGGCGGGCCTTCCGCCGCCCGCCCAGTCTGTCTACCCCGACGTACGGGACGTAGCGGGCCTGGCCGAGTCCTGCGCCCGCGGCCGTGACCTGGGCCTCCTCGGCCGCGCGGCCATCCATCCGCGCCAGCTGCCGGTCATCGAGCGCGCGTACCTGCCGACCGCACAGGAGGTCGAGCGGGCGGAGACGGTCCTCAAGGCGGCGGCCACGGACGAGGGGGCGCAGGCGCTGCCCGACGGCCGCTTCGTGGACCGGGCGGTGGTGGAGGAGGCCCGCAGAACCCTGGAGCTGTCCCGCAGGACCCCGTGAGCGCGCCGGGTCCGGCTCAGCCCTTGGGCGCCGTGGGCGCGGCCCCGGCTTCGCCGCCGGACTCGGGCGCGGCGGGGGCGTCCGAGGGCGCGGCCTTCTTCAGGACGTCCACGGGCTCCTTGGCCGCGTCCTTGGCCCCGGCCGTGTCCCCGTCGCCGGAGGTGACCGCGCGCGGCTCCACGACTTCCTCGCGGCCCGGACGCGTCCTGGCCGAGATGACCAGGTAGACGACGGCGAGCAGGAAGACCACGAGGGCGGTCCAGTTGTTCAGCCGCAGGCCGAGGAATTCATGCGCGTCGTCGACGCGCATGTACTCGATCCAGAAGCGCCCGACACAGTACGAGGCGACGTACAGCGCGAAGGCCCGCCCGTGGCCGAGCTTGAAGCGGCGGTCGGCCCAGATGACGAGCACGCCGACGCCGACGCACCACAGCGACTCGTACAGGAACGTCGGGTGGTAGGTGCCGGGGACGCGGCCGTCGGTGGAGCTGGTGATCTTCAGTGCCCATGGAACGTCGGTCTCGCGGCCGTACAGCTCCTGGTTGAACCAGTTGCCCCAGCGGCCGATGGCCTGCGCGAAGGCGATGCCGGGGGCGAGCGCGTCGGCCCACGCGGGCAGCGGGATGCCGCGGCGGCGACAGCCGATCCACGCGCCGACCGCGCCGAAGGCGATGGCGCCCCAGATGCCGAGGCCGCCCTCCCAGATCTTGAAGGCGTCGACCCAGTCGCGGCCGTCGCCGAAGTAGAGCTGGTAGTCCGTGATCACGTGGTAGAGGCGGCCGCCGACGAGGCCGAAGGGCACCGCCCACACGGAGATGTCGGCCACGGTGCCCGGCTGCCCGCCGCGGGCGACCCACCGCTTGTTGCCGAGCCACACGGCCACGAACACGCCGATGATGATGCAGAACGCGTAGCCGCGCAGCGGAATGGGGCCGAGGTCGACCACTCCGCGCGACGGGCTGGGGATGTAGGCAAATTCCATGGCAGGGTCGACGCTACCCTGCCGGGCCGGGCCGACGGCAACCAGCCCGACAACGGGTCCGTAACAGGGGCCCGGCGGCGGGTCGCGATCGGCCCGCCGCCCGACGGCCCTAGCTGTTGGCCTTCTCCACGGCGGCCTTCAGCTTGGCGGGCGTGAGCGGGTTCTTCTGGTCGGCGAAGATGTCCTTGCCGTCGAGCAGAACCGTCGGCGTGCCGCGCAGACCGGCGTCCTCGAAGGCCTTGTCGGACTTGGCGACCCAGCTGTCGTGCGTGCCGTCCTTCACGCACTTCTTGAAGGCGGCCGTGTCCAGGCCCTTGACCTTGCCCGCGAACTCAATCAGCTTGTCGTCGTCCGCGAAGGCGTCGTCGGGCTCCGGGGGCTGGTTCTGGAACAGCACGTCGTGGTACGGCGCGAACTTGCCCGCGTCCTGGGCGCAGGCCGCGGCGTTGGCGGCGCGCAGGGAGCCGGAGCCGCCCATGTTGTCGTCGATGAGGGTCGCGAGGTGGTACTCGACCTTCAGCTGGCCCGCGCGGGTGAGCTCGTGGATCGTCGAGCGGTACCCGTCCTCGAACTGCTTGCAGGCCGGGCAGCGGAAGTCCTCCCAGATGGTGAGGGCGGACTTGGCGCCGTCCTCGCCGACCGGGATGGCCGGTCCTTCCTTGTCGCTCGCGCCCTTGGGCGCGACGACCGGGCCCGAGGTGTCCTTCTTCTTGTCGTCCCCGGCGTTCGCCGCGAGCAGGCCGCCGACCGTGGCCAGGCCGAGCACGCCGACGACGGCGGCGCTCACCAACAGCGCGCGGCGCCGTTTGTCGCTTCTCTTCTGCCGCTCGCGCTCTTCGGCCATGCGCTCCCTGGCCGTTCGCTTACCCTCACGGTTCTTCTCGCTCATACCGGACCAAACGAACCGGGGAGGCGCGAGCGCGCCTCCCCGGTCCAGGTCCACCCGTACGAGCTACCGGCGGTTCTCCGCGCCCGCGCGCACGCCCCTGGCCAGCTCACCGGCGAGCTCGCGCACCGCGGCGAGCGAGGCCTGCTCGCCGTCCGCGTCGAGCATCCGCCGTACGAACGCGGAGCCGACGATGACGCCGTCGGCGAAGCCCGCGACCTCGGCGGCCTGGTCGGCGTTGGAGACGCCGAGGCCGACGCAGACCGGCAGTTCGGTGCACGCGCGGGTGCGACGGACCAGGTCGGCGGCCTGCTCGCCGACGGAGGCGCGGGTGCCGGTGACTCCCATCAGGGAGGCGGCGTACACGAAGCCGGAGCCCGCCGCCGTGATCGTCCTGAGCCGCTCGTCCTTGCTGCTCGGGGCGACGACGAAGACGGTGGCCAGGTCGTGCTTGGCGGCGTGCTCCCGCCACAGCGCCGACTCCTGGACGGGCAGGTCGGGCAGGATGCAGCCCGCGCCGCCCGCCTCGGCGAGCTCGGCGGTGAACCGCTCGACGCCGTAGCGGTCGATGGGGTTCCAGTACGTCATGACGAGGACGGGCTTGCCGGTGGCGGCGTGGGCCTCGCGGACCGTGCGCAGCACGTCCTTGATCTTGACGCCGCCGCGCAGGGCGATGTCGTCGGCGGTCTGGATGACGGGGCCGTCGAGGACGGGGTCGCTGTGCGGCAGACCCACCTCCACGACGTCGGCGCCGCCGTCGAAGACGGCCTTGATGGCCGCGATGCCGCCGTCCACGGTGGGGAACCCGGCGGGCAGGTACGCGATGAGGGCGGCGCGGCCCTCGGCCTTGGCGCTGGCGAGCGTGTCGCTCAGGAGCTGGATGTTGCCGCTCACTGGGAGTCCCCCTGGGAAGCGTCGTCGTAGAGGCCGAAGTAGCGGGCGGCGGTGTCCATGTCCTTGTCGCCGCGCCCGGAGAGGTTGACGACGAGCAGGCCGTCGGGCCCCAGCTCCTTGCCGACCTCCAGGGCCCCGGCGAGGGCGTGCGCGCTCTCGATCGCCGGGATGATGCCTTCGGTGCGGGACAGCAGGCGCAGGGCCCCCATCGCCGCGTCGTCGGTGACGGCCCGGTACTCGCCGCGGCCGCTGTCCTTCAGGTACGCGTGCTCGGGGCCGATGCCCGGGTAGTCGAGCCCGGCGGAGATCGAGTAGGGCTCGGTGATCTGCCCTTCCTCGTCCTGCAGGACGTAGGAGCGGGAGCCGTGCAGGATGCCGGGTTCGCCCGCGGTGAGGGTGGCCGCGTGCTCGCCGGTCTCGACGCCGTGCCCGGCGGGCTCGCACCCGATGAGGCGGACGTCCGCGTCCGGGATGAAGGCGTGGAAGAGGCCGATGGCGTTGGACCCGCCGCCGACGCAGGCGACGGCCGCGTCGGGCAGGCGTCCGGCGCGCTCCAGGATCTGGCGGCGCGCCTCCACGCCGATCACGCGGTGGAAGTCGCGCACCATCGCCGGGAAGGGGTGCGGACCGGCCACGGTGCCGAACAGGTAGTGGGTGTGGTCGACGTTGGCGACCCAGTCGCGGAAGGCCTCGTTGATGGCGTCCTTCAGCGTGCGGCTGCCGGACTTCACGGCGATGACCTCCGCGCCGAGCATCCGCATGCGGGCGACGTTGAGGGCCTGGCGCTGGGTGTCGATCTCGCCCATGTAGATGGTGCAGTCGAGCCCGAAGAGCGCGCAGGCGGTGGCGGTGGCCACGCCGTGCTGCCCCGCCCCGGTCTCGGCGATGACGCGGGTCTTGCCCATCCGCTGGGTGAGCAGGGCCTGGCCGAGCACGTTGTTGATCTTGTGGGACCCGGTGTGGTTCAGGTCCTCGCGCTTGAGGAACACGCGGGCGCCGCCCGCGTGTTCGGCGAACCGCGGCACCTCGGTGAGGGCGCTGGGGCGGCCCGTGTAGTTCACGAGCAGATCGTCGAGCTGGCGCGCGAACGCGGGGTCGGCCTTGGCCTTCTCGAACTCGACGGCCACCTCGTCGACCGCCGCGACCAGGGCTTCCGGGATGAACTTGCCGCCGAAGGCGCCGAAGTAGCCCTCGGCACTGGGGACTTGACCCTCGGGGTCGGGGATGAAGAACTCGCTGGGCATGTGGATACCTCATGTCCTCTTGGGCGAACGTGGTCTGGAGTCGTCTGCACGCCCTAGCCCGCCGCTTCGCGGCGGATGCTTCCCACCCACCCGTTCACCACACAGTCCCCCGGGGGTCCAGGGGGCGAAGCCCCCGGTCTCGGGAAGGGGCGGGCTTGGGGAAGCAAGAATCCGCCGCGACGGCGAGCACCCCCCACGTACCGGCCCGGCGGTGCCGATCCGGCGCTAGTGAGGGAGGGCGCGCACGCAGCGCCCGCGCCATCGCATCCCGTTCACCTGTCCGGGCTCGTCCCCGATGACGTACCGCACCCGCCGCCCGTGCACGCGCCGCGCGGGCGCCCGGCAGCCGCGCGACCAGGGGGGCGGCGCGCAGCGCCTCGGTTGAGGGTGGTGGAGGGAGACGGGCGGGCGGCAGCCGGGGGCGAGGCGGGCGCAGAGGGACATGGCGGGATCAGCTCCGGCCGTGCCGCAGGGCCGGGTGGGCGCCCGCGGCGACCAGGTCGGAGACCGCGGCCTTCGGGTCGCGCCCGGTGACGAGGGACTCGCCCACGAGCACCGCGTCGGCGCCCGCGTTCGCGTAGGCGATGAGGTCGTGCGGGCCGCGCACGCCGGACTCGGCGACCTTGACGACGCTGTCGGGCAGCTCCGTCACGACGCGCTCGAACGTGCTCCGGTCGACCTTGAGGGTCTTCAGGTCGCGGGCGTTCACGCCGATCACCCGGGCGCCCGCGTCGAGGGCGCGCTCGGCCTCCTCCTCGTCGTGGACCTCCACGAGCGGGGTCAGGCCGATGGACTCGGCGCGCTCGATCAGCGACTCCAGGGCGGGCTGGTCGAGGGCGGCGACGATCAGCAGGGCGAGGTCGGCGCCGTAGGCGCGGGCCTCCCACAGCTGGTACGAGGTGACGATGAAGTCCTTGCGGAGCACCGGGATGTCGACCTTGGCGCGCACGGCCTCCAGGTCGGCGAGGGAGCCGCCGAAGCGGCGCTGCTCGGTGAGCACGGAGATGACGGCGGCGCCGCCCGCCTCGTAGTCGGCGGCGAGCCCCGCCGGGTCGGCGATCGCGGCGAGCGCGCCCTTGGACGGGCTGGAGCGCTTGACCTCGCAGATCACCGTGACGCCGTCGCCGCGCAGGGCGGCCACGCCGTCCTTGGCCGCCGGGGCCTTCGCGGCGCGCTCCTTGAGCTCGTCGAGGCTGACGCGCGCCTGCCGCTCCGCGAGGTCGGCACGGACTCCGTCGATGATCTCGTCGAGCACACTCACGCGAGCGGTACCTTTCCCTGCGTTGTCCCCTGCGTTCCGCTGGTCACTGCGATGGTATCCGCAGGACGGCGTAGGACTCGCATCCGGTTGACGATGCTCTCACTACCTGGACTTTCACCGGTCCCCCGCGCGGTGTCCACAGCCGCGCTACGGATGCAGCCAGGACCCGAACGGCAGATTGCGTACGACGGTGAAGAGCGTGAGGACCACGCCGACGGCCCAGAGCTGGGCGCGGCCGAGGTCGAGGCCCAGGGGCCTGCCGCGCGCCGCTCTGAGGGCCCACAGCGTCCACAGGACGGCGAAGAGGCCGTATCCGGCGACGGCGACGGCGTTGGCGCCGAGCGCCCCGGTCAGGTCGCCGTGGGCGACGGCGTGCGCGCTGCGCAGGCCGCCGCAGCCGGGGCAGTAGACCCCCGTGTAGTACAGCAGCGGGCAGGCCGGGTAGTGGCCGGGCTCGTTCGGGTCGACGGTGCCGACGTAGGCGAAGGCGGCGGCGACGGCGCCGAGCACGCCGAGCGGCACGGCGAGGCGGCGCGCGCCCTGCCCAGCGCCGGAGGGCGCGGCGGTCTCCTGTTCGGCGTTCACCCGGGCATTCTCCCCCCGGAGGGCGCTCCGCCACCCGCTGGTACGCCGATGGGGCGGCCGGGTGTGTCCCGGCCGCCCCATCGGCGTACGCGCTTCGGTCAGCCCTCGGCGCGGACCACCCGGGCCTGCGGCTTCTGGCCGAGGCCGGCGAGGCGCATGGCGAAGCCGACGAGCCCGCCCACGATGATGATGCCCATCCCGGCCCAGAAGCCGACGGGCTCGGCCATCACCATGAAGGCACCCGCGACGCAGAAACCGATGAAGGCGATGATGACACCGGTCCAGGCGGCCGGGGTGTGTCCGTGGCCATGTCCCGCCATGACTTGCTCCTCGTTAGCTGTGACTGTGCGTGTGTGGACGCTGCGATCATTGTCCCGCATGCGCTCCCGTGCCCCGTGCCGGGGTGTCCCTCGCCGCGTGGCGCGGCTACGTCGGGTCCTCGCCCCGGTCGATCGCCTTCCAGAGCTCCTCGGGGCGGTCGGGGTCGGGGGCGCGCGCGGCCCGGGGGCGGGCGGCGGACGCGCGCTCGTAGCGGCCGGACATCGCGGGCCAGGAGCGGCCGCGCACCAGGGCGAGCAGACCGGCGGCCAGGATGAGGGCGCCGGCGGCGGCGGCCGCGTACGGCCAGCCGGTGTGGCTGAGCTCGACGGCCCGGGCCGCGGTGTCGCCGGAGGCGTCCGCCGCCTTCTCGTCGAGCGCCCCGCTGTCCTTGGCGCCGATCAGCGCCGCGACGACGATGCCCGCGCCGCTCAGCGCGAGCAGCGCCGACACGAGCAGCCGCCCGGCGCGGCGGACGGCGAAGACCGCGACGAGCGCGGCCAGGCCGACTATCGCGAGCGCCGCGGGCACCCCCGTGACGTCGCCGCCCTTGGCGGTCAGCGGGAAGTCGCCGCCCGCGACGGCCGCCGAGCCGTGCGCCCAGGACTGCCGGGACGCGAGGAGCGCGAGGGCCGCGCCCGCGGCGCCGAGCAGCAGGGCGGCGGCGAGGCTGCGCCGTCCGCCGCGCGCGGGTCGGGCCGCGGCGGCCTGGGGCGCGGTGTCGGTACGGGGCGTCGGTACTGCTGAAGTCACCTGTCCACTATCCCTCACGGCCCGCGGCGCCGTGCAGGCGGTTCGCGGTATGGATGGCGCGCAGCACGGCGGCGGCCTTGTTGCGGCACTCGGTGTCCTCGGCGACGGGGTCGGAGTCGGCGACGACCCCGGCCCCGGCCTGCACGTACGCGGTGCCGTCGCGCAGCAGGGCGGTGCGGATGGCGATGGCGGTGTCGGAGTCGCCCGCGAAGTCGAGGTAGCCGACGCAGCCGCCGTACAGGCCGCGCCTGGCCGGTTCGAGCTCGTCGATGATCTGCATGGCGCGGGGCTTGGGGGCGCCGGAGAGGGTGCCCGCGGGGAAGCAGGCGGTGAGCACGTCGAAGGCGGTGCGGCCGCGGGCGACGGTGCCGGTGACCGTGGACACGATGTGCATGACGTGCGAGTACTTCTCGATGGACATGAAGTCCACGACCTCGACGGAGCCCGGCGTGCAGACCCGGCCGAGGTCGTTGCGCCCGAGGTCGACGAGCATGAGGTGCTCGGCGCGCTCCTTGGGGTCGGCGAGGAGTTCCTCGGCGAGCTCCTGGTCCTCCTTGGGCGTGGCGCCGCGCGGGCGGGTCCCGGCGATGGGGTGCACCATGGCGCGCCCGTCCTCGACCTTGACCAGGGCTTCCGGGCTGGAGCCGACGACGTCGAAGCCGTCGAGGCGCAGGAGGTACATGTACGGCGACGGGTTGGTGGCCCGCAGCACCCGGTAGACGTCGAGGGCCGTGGCGTGGCACGGGGTCTCGAAGCGCTGCGAGGGCACGACCTGGAAGGCCTCGCCCGCGCGGATGCGCTCCTTGATGTCCTCGACGGCCACTTGGTAGTCGGGGCCGCCCCAGCGGGCGGTGAACTCGGGCAGTTCGGAGGGCGGGAGCGCGGCCGGAGGCTGGACGACCGGCCGCGACAGGTCGGCCTCCATGGCGTCGAGCCGCGCCACGGCGTCGGCGTGTGCCTCGTCGACGCCGGTGTCGAGGTCGTTGTGGTTGATGGCGTTGGCGATGAGCAGGACCGAGCCGTCCCAGTGGTCGAGCACGGCGAGGTCGCTGGTCAGGAGCATCGTCAGCTCGGGCAGGCGGAGGTCGTCGACCTCGCCGGGGCCGATCTTCTCCAGGCGGCGCACGATGTCGTAGCCGAGGTAGCCGACCATGCCGCCGGTGAAGGGCGGCAGGCCCTCCTCGTGCGGCGTGTGCAGGGCCTCGATCGTGGCGCGGAGCGCGGCGAGGGGATCGCCGGAGGTGGGCACGCCGACGGGCGGGGTGCCCAGCCAGTGGGCCTCGCCTTCGCGCACGGTCAGCGTGGCGGCGCTGCGCACGCCGACGAACGAGTAGCGGGACCAGGAGCGGCCGTTCTCCGCGGACTCCAGGAGGAAGGTGCCGGGCCGTTCGGCGGCGAGCTTGCGGTAGAGCCCGACCGGGGTGTCGCCGTCGGCGAGGAGCCTGCGGCTGACGGGGATCACGCGGCGGTCGGCCGCGAGCTTGCGGAAGGTCTCCAGATCCATGGGGCGACCCTACTGGCCGAGCGGGAGCACGTCGGTGTCGAAGCAGGTCCGGGTGCCCGTGTGGCAGGCCGGGCCGACCTGGTCGACCTTGACGAGGACGGTGTCGGCGTCGCAGTCGAGCGCGACGGACTTCACGTACTGGTAGTGGCCCGAGGTGTCGCCCTTCACCCAGTACTCCCGCCTGCTGCGCGACCAGTACGTGCAGCGCCCGGTCGTCAGGGTGCGGTGCAGCGCCTCGTCGTCCATCCAGCCGAGCATCAGCACCTCACCGGTGTCGTACTGCTGGGCGATCGCGGGGACGAGCCCGTCGGCGGCGCGCTTGAGGCGGGCGGCGATCTTCGGGTCGAGGCTGCTGGCGGGAGGCGTGCTGGTCATGACGGCCATTGTGCCGCGCCTGCGCGGCGCGCCCGGCGGAGGTCCACTGTCCGGACCGGCGCCCCGGTCGTACGCTTGCACCCATGTCGACCCATGCCAAGCGTGAACGACTCCTCCTCGCGGACCTCTTGGAGGCGGCGGGACCGGACGCGCCGACCCTGTGTGACGGCTGGAACGCCCGTGATCTCGCGGCGCACGTCGTCGTGCGCGAGCGCCGGGCGGACGCCGCGGGCGGGATTCTGATCAAGCAGCTCGCGTCGCGTCTGGAGCGGGTGCAGGCGGAGTTCGCCGCGAAGCCGTACGAGGAGCTGATCCAGCTCATCCGTACGGGCCCGCCGCGCTTCTCCCCCTTCAACCTGAAGCAGGTCGACGAGGCGTCGAACGCCGTCGAGTTCTACGTCCACGCCGAGGACGTGCGCCGGGCGCAGCCCGACTGGACGCCGCGCGAGCTGGACCCGGTCTTCTCCGAGGCGCTCTGGTCGCGGCTCGAGCGCATGGCCCGCGTCATCGGCCGCAAGGCCCCCGTGGGCCTGGTCCTTCGCCGCCGCGACGGGCAGACGGCCGTGGCCCACCGCGGCGCGCCCGTCGTCACGGTCACCGGGGAGCCCTCCGAGCTGCTGATGTTCGCGTTCGGCCGCCAGGAGGCGGCGGACGTCGAACTCGACGGCGAGAAGGCGGCGGTGACCAAGCTCCTTGAGACGCAGCAGCTTGGTCTTTAGGCCGGCTTCCTAGGGCTGCGCCCCCTCGTTGGCGCTTCGCGCCTCGTCCTCAAACGCCGGACGGGCTGAAACTGGCCGCTTCTAGCCCGTCCGGCGTTTGAGGACGAGCCGCGGAGCGGCGATTACGGGGGTCCAGGGGGCGGAGCCCCTTGGTTTCGGGAAGGGGCGGGGTGGGGGAGGCCCCCGGCAGGGCTCAGCGAACCGGGTGCCCGGCACCTCGCAGGGCGTCCTTGACCTCGCCGATGCGCAGGTCCCCGAAGTGGAAGACCGACGCCGCGAGGACCGCGTCCGCGCCCGCGGCGACGGCGGGCGGGAAGTGGTCCAGGCGCCCCGCGCCGCCGGAGGCGATGACGGGGACGGTGACGTGCTTGCGTACGGCCTCGATCATCTCGATGTCGTAGCCGTCCTTCGTGCCGTCCGCGTCCATCGAGTTGAGCAGGATCTCGCCCGCCCCGAGCTCGGCGGCCCGGTGGGCCCACTCGACGGCGTCGATCCCGGCGGACTTCCGGCCGCCGTGGGTGGTGACCTCGAAGGACCCCGCGTCCGTGCGGCGTGCGTCCACCGACAGGACGAGGACCTGGCGGCCGAAGCGCTCGGCGATCTCGCGGATGAGCTCGGGCCGGGCGATCGCGGCGGTGTTCACGCCGACCTTGTCGGCGCCCGCGCGCAGCAGCTTGTCGACGTCGTCTGCGGTGCGCACCCCGCCGCCCACGGTGAGCGGGATGAAGACCTGCTCGGCGGTGCGGCGGACCACGTCGTAGGTGGTCTCGCGGTTGCCGGAGGAGGCGGTGATGTCCAGGAAGGTCAGCTCGTCGGCGCCTTCGGCGTCGTAGACCTTCGCCATCTCGACGGGGTCGCCCGCGTCGCGCAGGTTCTGGAAGTTGACGCCCTTGACGACCCGGCCGTTGTCGACGTCCAGGCAGGGGATGACTCGGACGGCGAGCGTCACGATGGTGCTCCTTTGCTACTTCGGTGACCGGACGGCACGTGCGGGACCGAAGGCGTCCTCCCAGGGACTCCCCGACCGCACGCGCCGTGCGCCGCTCATCGGGACACGGCCGCCAGGGCCTCTTCGAGGGTGAACGCCTTCGCGTACAGGGCCTTGCCGACGATGGAGCCCTCCACGCCCTGCGGCACGAGCTCGGCGATCGCCCGCAGGTCGGCCAGGGATGAGACGCCGCCGGAGGCGACGACGGGGCGGTCGGTGGCCGCGCAGACGGTGCGCAGGAGCTCCAGGTTCGGGCCCTGGAGCGTGCCGTCCTTGGCGATGTCGGTGACCACGTAGCGGGCGCAGCCCTCGGCGTTGAGGCGCTCCAGGGTCTCGTAGAGGTCGCCGCCGTCGCGGGTCCAGCCGCGGCCGCGCAGCGTCGTGCCGCGCACGTCCAGGCCGACGGCGATCTTGTCGCCGTGCTCGGCGATGACCTTGGCGACCCACTCGGGGGTCTCCAGGGCGGCCGTGCCCAGGTTCACGCGGGTGCAGCCGGTGGCGAGGGCGGCGGCGAGGGTGTCGTCGTCGCGGATGCCGCCGGAGAGCTCGACCTTGATGTCCATGGCGGCCGTGACCTCGGCGATCAGGGCGCGGTTGTCGCCGGTGCCGAAGGCGGCGTCGAGGTCGACCAGGTGCAGCCACTCGGCGCCCGCGCGCTGCCAGGCGAGGGCGGCCTCCAGCGGGGAGCCGTAGGAGGTCTCCGTGCCGGACTCGCCGTGCACGAGGCGGACGGCCTGGCCGTCGCGGACGTCGACGGCGGGCAGGAGTTCGAGCTTCGGGGCCGTGACAGGGGCCATCAGAGGGTTCCGATCCAGTTCTTAAGGAGCTGCGCTCCGGCGTCGCCGGACTTCTCGGGGTGGAACTGCGTGGCCCACAGGGCGCCGTTCTCGACGGCCGCCACGAAGGGCGAGCCGTGGGTGGCCCAGGTGACCTTGGGGGCGCGCATCGCGGGGTTCGTGATCTCCAGGGACCAGTCGTGGACGGCGTAGGAGTGCACGAAGTAGTAGCGCTCGTCCGCGTCCAGGCCCCGGAACAGCTCGGTGCCCTCGGGGGCCTCGACCGTGTTCCAGCCCATGTGGGGCACGACCTCGGCCTTCAGCGGTTCGACGGTGCCGGGCCACTCGTCGAGGCCCTCGGTCTCAACGCCGTGCTCGATGCCGCGCTCGAAGAGGATCTGCATGCCGACGCAGATGCCCATGACCGGGCGGCCGCCGGACAGACGGCGGCCGACGACCCAGTCGCCGCGGACCGCGCGCAGCCCCTTCATGCAGGCGGCGAAGGCGCCGACGCCGGGCACGAGCAGTCCGTCGGCGTTCATCGCCGTGTCGAAGTCACGGGTGATCTCGACGTCGGCGCCGACGCGGGCCAGGGCGCGCTCGGCGGAGCGGATGTTCCCGAAGCCGTAGTCGAAGACGACGACGCGCTTACGGGCGAAGGCGGCGGTCAATTCCATACCTCCAGGCGGACGACGCCCGCGAGGATGCACATGCCCGCGCCGATGGAGAGCAGCGTGATGAGGCTCTTGGACTGCTTCTGCTTGACGAACGAGTACACGCCGCCGAGGAGGAAGAGCCCGACGAAGAGCAGCAGGGTGGAGATGCCGTTCATGGCTTACAGCGCACCCTTCGTGGAGGGGAGGATTCCGGCCGCGCGCGGGTCGCGCTCGGCGGCGTAGCGCAGGGCCCGGGCGAGGGCCTTGAACTGGCACTCCACGATGTGGTGGGCGTTGCGCCCGTAGGGCACGTGGATGTGCAGCGCGATCTGCGCCTGGGCGACGAAGGACTCGAAGATGTGCCGGGTCATCGTCGTGTCGTACGCGCCGATCATCGGCGCCATGTTCTCGGGCTCCGTGTGCACCAGGTACGGGCGGCCGCTGAGGTCGACGGTGACCTGGGCGAGCGACTCGTCCAGGGGGACGGTGCAGTTGCCGAAGCGGTAGATCCCCACCTTGTCGCCGAGGGCCTGCTTGAAGGCGGCGCCGAGCGCGAGGGCGGTGTCCTCGATGGTGTGGTGGGAGTCGATGTGCAGGTCGCCCTCGGTCTTGACCGTGAGGTCGAACAGGCCGTGGCGGCCGAGCTGGTCGAGCATGTGGTCGTAGAAGCCGACCCCGGTCGACACGTCGACCTTTCCGGTGCCGTCGAGATCGATCTCGACGACGACCGAGGTCTCCTTGGTGGTCCGTTCGACACGGCCTAGGCGGCTCATGCTCCCTGCTCCTTCTTCTGTTCCTTCTTCAGCGCGCGCACCGCATCGAGGAACGCGTCGTTTTCGGCGGGGGTCCCGGCGGTGACGCGCAGCCACCCCGGTACCCCGTTGTCCCGGACGAGGACGCCCTGGTCGAGGATCTCGCGCCAGGCCCGGTGGGCGTCGTCGAAGCGCCCGAACTGGACGAAGTTGGCGTCGGACGCGGTCACCTCGAAGCCGAGGGCGCGCAGCTCGGTGACGAGCCGGTCGCGCTCGGCCTTCAGCTGCTCCACGTATCCGAGGAGGGTGTCCGTGTGCTCCAGGGCGGCGAGCGCGGTCGCCTGGGTGACGGCCGACAGGTGGTACGGCAGGCGCACCAGCTGCACGGCGTCCACGACCGCGGGGTCGGCGGCCAGATAGCCGAGGCGCAGGCCCGCGGCGCCGAACGCCTTGGACATGGTGCGCGAGACCACGAGGTGCGGACGGCCCTGGAGCAGGGGCAGCAGCGAGGCGCCGTGGCTGAACTCCACGTACGCCTCGTCGACCACCACCATGGACGGCTTGGCGGCCTGCGCGGCGTCGTAAAGGGCGATGACGGCCTCGCGCGGGACGGCGTTGCCGGTGGGGTTGTTGGGCGTCGTGATGAAGACGACGTCCGGCTGGTTCTCGGCGATGGCCTTCGCCGCGGCCGCCACGTCGATCGTGAAGTCCTCGCGGCGCGGCCCGGAGATCCAGTGCGTGCCGGTGCCGCGCGCGATCAGGGCGTGCATCGAGTACGAGGGCTCGAAGCCGATGGCGGTGCGGCCGGGGCCGCCGAAGGCCTGGAGGAGCTGCTGGATGATTTCGTTCGAGCCGTTCGCCGCCCAGACGCCGGCGGCCGCCACCTCGTGCCCGCCGGTGCGGGTGAGGTACCGCGCCAGCTCGGTGCGCAGCTCGACGGCGTCCCGGTCGGGGTAGCGGTTCAGGTCGCGGGCGGCCGCGCGGACCCGCTCGGCGATGCGCTCGACGAGGGGCTCGGGCAACGGGTAGGGGTTCTCGTTGGTGTTCAGGCGTACGGGGACGTCCAGCTGGGGCGCGCCGTAGGGGGACTTGCCGCGCAGCTCGTCGCGTACGGGCAGGTCGTCGATGCTCACGTCGCTCACTGGCCGGGCACCTTCCACCCACTGTGCTTGTCTTGTTCGCCTCCGGCAAAACGCGCCTTGATGGCGGCGCCGTGCGCGGGCAGGTCCTCCGCCTCGGCGAGGGTCACCACGTGGTGGGCGACCTCGGCGAGGGCGTCGCGGGTGTAGTCCACGATGTGGATGCCGCGCAGGAAGGACTGGACGGAGAGGCCCGAGGAGTGGCAGGCGCAGCCGCCGGTGGGAAGGACGTGGTTGGAGCCGGCGCAGTAGTCGCCGAGGGAGACCGGGGCCCAGGGGCCGACGAAGATCGCGCCCGCGTTCTTGACCCGGTCGGCCACGGCGGCCGCGTCGGCGGTCTGGATCTCCAGGTGCTCGGCGCCGTAGGCGTCGACGACGCGCAGGCCCTCTTCCAGGCCGTCCACGAGCACGATCGCGGACTGGCGGCCGCTCAGGGCGGGGGCGATCCGGTCCTCGACGTGCTTGGTGGCGGCGACCTGCGGTTCGAGTTCCCTGGCGACCGCGTCGGCGAGCGCCACGGAGTCGGTGACCAGGACGGCGGCGGCCAGCGGGTCGTGCTCGGCCTGGCTGATCAGGTCGGACGCCACGTGCACGGGGTCGGCGGTGTCGTCGGCGAGGACCGCGATCTCCGTCGGGCCCGCCTCGGTGTCGATGCCGATGCGGCCGGTGAAGTAGCGCTTGGCGGCGGCGACCCAGATGTTGCCGGGCCCGGTGACCATGTTGGCCGGGGCGCAGGTGTCGGTGCCGTACGCGAACATCGCGACGGCCTGCGCGCCTCCCACCGCGTACACCTCGTCGATGCCGAGGAGGGCGCAGGCGGCGAGGATCGTCGGGTGCGGCAGCCCGCCGTGCTCCTTCTGCGGCGGCGAGGCGAGCGCCATGGAGGCGACTCCGGCCTCCTGCGCGGGCACCGCGTTCATGATCACCGAGGACGGGTAGACGGAGCGCCCGCCCGGCGCGTACAGGCCGACGCGCTCGACCGGCACCCACTTCTCGGTGACCGAGCCGCCCGGCACGACCTGGGTGGTGTGCGGGGCCCGGCGCTGGGCGCGGTGGACGACGCGGGCGCGGCGGATGGACTCCTCCAGGGCGGCGCGCACGTCCGGGTTGAGGCCGGCCAGGGCCTCGGTGAGCGCGGCGGCGGGCACCCGGACCCGTTCCAGCTGCACGCCGTCGAACTTCTCCGCGTACTCGATCAGCGCCGCGTCGCCGCGATGATGCACGTCTTCGCAGATCGGCCGCACCTTCTCCAGGGCGGCCGCGACGTCGAAGTCGGCACGGGGCAGCAGGGCGCGCAGGGCATTGCCCTCGGGGAGGGCGTCGCCGCGCAGATCGATTCGAGAGATCACATGGCCAATTCTCGCAGACGGCCATCGGCCGCCGGTCGCCCGTATCACTCACTGATACCTCGGGGCCCGCCGCCGGGCCGCGACGGAGGCCCTGATTCCGAGTGGCTGGACGACGGCGGGGCGGCCTGGCCCGGGTTAACGGAAGTCCACGTTCACCACTAGCGTTCAGGCGGTCACGGAGCGGGCATGAACAGGTGTACGAAACACGTACGCGCCAGAACCGCGCCAGACATCCACGGCAATCCACGGAAAATCCTCGGACATCCACGGGAGGACGACAGCAGTGGTCGACGACAGCGGCACCGGGGACCCGCCGGACGGGCTGACCGCCACCGAGATCGGCATGTGGCAGGCGTTCCGCAACGGCTCGGTGTACGACCTGCGGTCCGGCGACGCCACGGTCGACGACCCGCACGGCGCCCACCCCTGGGGACCGGAGCGCAGCGTGCGGGCCCGCATCGTGTGCTGGCTGCTGCTCGACGGGCCGCCCGCGCTCGCCGGGCGGGTGTCGTCCCTGAAGCTGGCCGGGGTGCGGATCACCGGCGTCCTGGACGTGGCGGGCGGCACCGTCGTGCCGTACACGGAGCTGAAGGCCTGCCGCTTCGAGAAGGAGATCCTGCTTCCGGAGTCCCGGTTCACCACGCTGCGCATGGTGGACTGCTCCATTCCGCGCCTGGAGGGCGCCCGCCTGCACACCGAGGGCGATCTGCATCTGCCGCGCTGCCGGATCCACAACGGCGTCCGTCTGACCGACGCGCACATCGGCACGGACCTGCTGCTCAACCAGGCCGTGGTCTACCGCGACCGGCGCGCCCGCTCGGTGATGGCCGACGGCATGACCGTCGGCCAGGACCTGCAGGCGGAGATGATGGAGTCGCACGGTGAGCTGCGGCTGCGCGGCGCCAAGATCGGCGTCAGCCTGAGCCTGCGCGGCAGCCGCCTGGCCAACCCCTACGGCCGCTACGCCCTGAACGCCCCGCAGCTCACTGTCGAGCGCACCCTGTACCTGACCCCCGCCGGGGTCGGCAATCCGCCGCAGACCAGCGGCACCACCCCCGCGCGCGGCACCCGCGTACAGCGCTTCACCTGCGAGGGCGGCGTCCGGCTCGACGACGGGCGCTTCGGCGACGCGGTGGACTTCGGCCAGGCCCGCTTCACGCTCCACAACGACCAGGAGGTGTCGCTGCGCCGCGTGCAGACGCCCGAGCTGCGCTTCCTCGGCGAGGCCCCGCAGCGCGGCAAGGTCGTCCTGTCCGGCGCCCGCGTCGTCAACCTGATGGACCGCGCGTCGAGCTGGCCGGGCCCCGGCGGCCTCCAGATGGGCGGCTTCACGTACGAGAACCTCATCCCGCAGGGCACGTTCCCGCTGTCGCGGCGCCTGCAGTGGGTGGCCGCGGCCACCGCCGAGTACAACCCGGAGCCGTACGAGAAGCTCGCGACCGTGCTCCGCACCGGCGGCGAGGACGCCGACGCCCGCGAGGTGCTCCTGGCCAAGCAGCGCCGCCGCCGCGAGACGCTGCCGCTCGCGGCCAAGCTGTGGGGGTACGCGCAGGACTGGACCGTGGCGTACGGCTATCGGCCCGGGCGGGCCGCGCTGTGGATGGCGGTGCTGTGGGCGGCCAGCGCGATCGCCTTCTCCCGGGCCGACCACCCGCCCCTCAAGGAGGGCGAACACCCCAACTGGAACCCGTCCCTGTTCGCCCTGGACCTGCTCCTGCCGGTGATCAACCTCGGCCAGGACAGCTACTGGCAACTGCGCGGCGGCTGGCAGTGGCTGGCAGCGGTCCTGATCCTCCTGGGCTGGGTCCTGGCCACGACGGTGGCAGCGGGCGCGACACGCCTCCTGCGACGGAACTGAGGTTCCAGCCCGTCCGGCGTTTGAGGACGAGGCGCGAAGCGCCAATGTCTGTGAGCGGGGGAACGGGGGCGGCCAGCACCCGGAGCGGGAAGGGGCGGGCCTGGGGCGCCCCGCGAGGGCCAGGAATTCGCGGCCGAACCGTTACCCGCCCCCGCACAACCATCCCCCCATTCCACCCGTCAACACACAACGACCGCACCAGACCACCCAGCCGTAGCCGTACAAAAAGAGGGGGACCGCGCCATGCCGCTCCTGCGCGCCCTCATCCGCACCGCCCGCATGATCAGACACACCCCCGCCCTGTCCGACGGCCTCCCCCCGGACGACGAGGTGCTCCTCGACGTCCCCGACGACCGCCTCGGCCCCGCCCTCGTCGCCGCGGGCCGCGGCGAGTACGGCCCGGCCGCCAAGCTGCTCGCCACCACCCGCGAGGCCGCCGAGTGGGAGAACCGCGACCGGTACGCGACGCGCCTCGCCGCCTTCGCCCGCTCCCGGTCCGAGTGGTTCGACGACTGGCTGGCCGCGGCCCCGCACGACCCGGACGCGCTGCTGCTCAAGGCCGAGCTCGCGGTCGTCCGCGGCTGGGAGTCGCCCGCCCGCGCCGAGCTGCTCCGCGAGGTGAGCCCGCTGCTCACGGCCGCCGCCGACGCCGACCCGCGCGACCCGGTGCCGTGGCGCATCGCCCTGGACCACGCCCGCGGCACCCACGCCTCGCACTCCGACTTCGAGGAGCTGTGGGCCCAGGCGGTGCGCCGCTCCTCGTACCACTACGGCTGTCACGCCTCGGCCCTGATGTACCTGTCCGCGGACTGGTACGGCTCGCACGCCGAGTGCTTCCAGTTCGCCGAGCGCGCCGCCGCGGACGCGCTGCCCGGTTCGCTCATCCAGGCCCTGCCGGTGCGCGCCGCGTTCGCGTACCTGACCAGCACCGGCGGGCGGCTGCCGCGCGAGCGCCTGGACGCGGCCGCGGACCTCGCCATCGCCCTTTCGGCCTCCTATGTGCCCGCCGACCCGTGGCCCGCCGAGGTCCGCAACCTCCTCGCCTACGTCCTGGTCCGCCTGGAGCGCTGGCAGGAGGCCCTCGACCAGCTGCGCCTGATCGGCCCGTACGCGACCTCCTTCCCCTGGGACCGGATCGCCGACGACCCCCTCGGCCAGTTCCTCGAGCTGCGCGACGGCATCCGCATAGAGGTGGCCTCGCGCACCCCGCTGCGGTCCGGGCGCGGGCGCGCGGCGGGAAAGGAAGCCGACGGCCGTTAGGCTTTCGGCTCGTGACGACCGTCCGGCTCCCGCTCTTCCCGCTCAACTCGGTGCTGTTCCCGGGGCTCGTGCTGCCCCTGAACGTCTTCGAGGAGCGATATCGCGCCATGATGCGCGACCTGCTGAAGTCTCCCGACGAGGAGGAGCAGCGGTTCGCCGTCGTGGCGATCCGCGACGGCAGCGAGGTCGCGCCGAGCGCGCCGGGCCTGCCCGACCAGACGGCCCGGCCCGAGCGGGGCCCCGCCGCGGGCTTCGGCGAGGACCCGATGCGCGCCTTCCACGCGGTGGGCTGCGTGGCGGAGGCGGCGACCATCCGCGAGCGCGAGGACGGCGGCTTCGAGGTCCTGGCCACCGGTACCCGCCGGATGCGGCTGCGCTCGGTGGACGCCTCCGGCGCGTATCTGACCGCGGAGCTCGAAGAGCTGCCGGAGGAGCCCGGCGACGAGGCCGGGGCCCTGGCCGAGGGTGTCCTGCGGGCGTTCCGCTCGTATCAGAAGCGCCTCGCGGGAGCCCGGGAGCGCTCGCTGTCGACCGGCACGGAGCTGCCGGACGACCCGTCGGTGGTGTCGTACCTGGTGGCGGCCGCCGCCGTCCTGGACACCCCGACGAAGCAGCGGCTCCTTGAGGCCGAGGACACCGCGTCCCGGCTGCGCGAGGAGCTGAAATTGCTGCGCGCCGAGACCGCGATCATCCGTAATCTGCCGTCGTTGCCCGCGACGGAGCTGACCCGCGGCACGACGAGTCTCAACTGACCAGGCCGGAGGCCGACGAGCGGTGGCGAAGAAGCAGAAGAAGTCCCAGGCGGGCGGCACCCCGGCGACGGTCGCGCTGACGGCGGCGGGCACCGCCTTCACGGTCCACGCCTATGAGCACGACCCGGCCCATCCCTCGTACGGCGAGGAGGCCGCCGAGGCGATGGGGGTGTCCCCCGACCGCGTCTTCAAGACCCTGGTCGCCGACGTCGACGGCGAGCTGACCGTGGCCGTGGTCCCCGTCGCGGGCACCCTGAACCTGAAGGCGCTGGCCGCGGCGGTGGCCGGCAAGCGCGCCACGATGGCCGACCCGGCCGCCGCGGAGCGCACGACGGGCTATGTGCGCGGCGGCATCTCCCCCCTGGGCCAGCGCAAGCGGCTCCGCACCGTCCTGGACGACTCGGCGTCGGCCCACGCCACGATCTGCGTCTCGGCGGGCCGCCGGGGCCTGGAGGTGGAGCTCGCCCCCGCCGACCTGGCGGCGCTCACCGGGGCGGTTCTCGCCCCCATCGGGCGTGAATGAGCCCTCGACGGCTCCGCGTTCCTCGACTAGGACCACACCCATGTCGAAAAAAACACGGAAGCGGAAGTGGCGCGTAAGGAAATCCAAGTCCAACCACGGCCGTCGCCCAGCGTAGGTTCCAGCGCGAGATTCAGCCCGTCCGGCGTTTGAGGACAAGGCGCGAAGCGCCAACGCAGTTGAGCGGGGGAACGGGGGCAGCCGCCCCCGGTTCGGGAAGGGGCGGGCCTGGGGCGCCCCGCGAGGGCCTCAGGCCACGTCCTGCCGCACCTCATAAGAGGCGAACGGCTCCGGATCCCGGGGCCCGAACAGCGCGGTCAGCACCAGGTGCACCACCATCGCCGCGGCGGGCCACGCCAGAAGGACCCCCTTGGCCTTCAGCTCCATGGGCGCGTCGAACACCACCCCTTGCCCCACGGACTTCGCGTGCGCCACCACGTCCGTCTCGGGCCCGAGCCACACCCCCACCTTCCAGGCGAGCACCGCCCCGAGCAGCGCCCCCGCGGCAAGCCCGACGACCAGCGGAATCCCGCCCCGCCGCCGCACCAGGAAGACGACGACCGCGGTGACGAGCCCGAAGGCGAGCCCCAGCAGAGTGAACGTTCCGTCCACCCCGATGGCCTGCTCCCCCTCGGTGTCCTTGAGGTAGACCGCCTCCTTGGAGGCGATGAGCGGCACCCGCGGCGCGAGCCACAGCCACAGCAGGCCGAGCAGCACCCCGCTGACCGCCACCGCGGCGGCGATCACCGCGGCCTGCGTGATCTCACGCCTCATGCCCGGCTCGTCCTCCTCGCTGTCCTCGCCCCACGCGTCGGGCGCTTCGGGCGCGGGCCCGGCCGGTCCCGCGGCTGCCGGCGGTGCCTGCCAGGGGTCGTGCTCGGGCTCGTCGCGGGGCGGCTGGGAGGGTGTCAGCGGTGCGGTCACGCACACATGGTGCCAGCTGAACCTGGGAACCGCGCCACCGGACGGCGGATCGGCGTCAGCGCACGGCCGCGCGCCGGTACGCCCAGGTGGCGACGGCGAGCGAGGCCACGCCGACGGCGGCGCAGACCCCGAGGTCGAGCAGCACGACACCCCAGTCGGGGTCGCCACGGAAGGTGTGGGCGAGGGCCTCGACGCCGTAGGTGGACGGCAGCAGGTCACGTCCGTACTGGAGGAGCTCCGGCATCCGCTCGGCCGGGAGCACACCGAGGAGCAGTGCCGCGGACATGCCCATCTGGCCGAGCAGGGTGGCCAGTTCGGGCCGGGGCGCGAGCAGCCCGAGCGCGGCCCCGAGCCCGGCGAGCGCGGCTCCGGCGAGCGGGATCACCGCGGCGAGCACCCACAGGTGCGTCAGCGGCAGCCCGAAGAGCGCGCACCCGACGACGGCCGTGACGATCGTGCCGGGCACCGTGAAGGAGGCGTACGCGGCGGCGGCGCCGAGGACGACGGCGGCGGGCGGCACGGGCAGCGTGGCGTAGTGGTCGAGGCCGCCGTCGGCGCGCAGCTGGCCGAAGTACTGGGCGAGCAGGTTGAGCGCGACGAAGGCCACGACGAGGACGGCGGATCCCGCCACGACCGCGTGGGCCTCGCTGCCGCCGTCGACGACGCCGCGCATCAGGACCATGATCCCGACGGACTGGAAGGTGGCCACGAAGAGCAGCGGTATCCGCGCGACCCGGGCCCGCGAGAGCTGCGCGCGGTACACCGCGGCGAGGGCCGGGAGCAGCCGGGCCCGCGCCCCGAGGGGCGCCGCGACGTCGGTCACCGCCGCGCGGTCGTCCTCGGCCCTGACCACGGCCTCCAGGGGAACGGCACTCAACGGACAACCTTCCTGCAGACGTCCCGACGCTTCACTGCCCGGCCCCGCGCACGCGCGCCGCGGCCCTTCACGACTTCACCAGCCCGTCCCCGCCGCGCCCGCCGAGGGCCAGGTAGACATCCTCCAGGCTGGGTGTGGCCAGCGTGAAGTCGTCGAGCGCGGCGAAGGCGCTGCCGCCGGTGACCGCCGCGACCGCGGCCCGGGCCTCGTCCGGCGCGAGCCGAAGCGTCCAGCGCCGACCGGACTCCACGGCGGACGAGCGCAGGGCGGCGACCTCGGGCACGTCGACGGGTGCCCGCTCGCGCCACACGAGCTCCACCCGCACCTCGCCCGCGACCTTCTCCTTCAGCCCGGCGGGCGTGTCGCAGGCGATGACCCGGCCGTGGTCGAGGACGGCGACGCGGTCGAGGACGGTCTCGGCCTCGATGACGTTGTGGGTGACGAGCAGGACGGTCGTGCCGCGCTCGGCGCGCCGCCGGTCGACGGCGCCCCACACGGCGCGCCGGGCGACCGGGTCCATGCCGGTCGTCGGCTCGTCGAGCACGAGCAGGCGCCGCTCGCCGACGAGGGCGGTGGCGAAGCAGGCGAGCCTGCGCTGGCCGCCGGAGAGTTTCTTCAGGGGGCGCGCGGCGAGGTCGGTGAGCCCCAGCTCGTCGAGGACGGCGTCGCGCTGGGCGCGCGCGGGGGCCGCCTCCAGGCCGCGCAGGCGCGCGGTGGTCTCCACGGCGAGGGAGACGGTCAGCTCGTCCAGGGCGGTGGACTCCTGGCCGAGGTAGGCGAGCAGGCGCGCGGCCCGCTCGGGGTGGCGCACGATGTCGTGGCCGAGGACCTCGACGCCCCCGCTGTCGGGCCGCATCAGGCCGGTCAGCTGGCGTACGAGGGTGGACTTCCCGGCGCCGTTGGGGCCGAGGAGCCCGAAGATCTCGCCGCGGCCGACCTCGATGTCGACGCCGTCGCTGGCGCGTACCTCGGGCGTCGCGGGCCTGCCGCGCCGGCCCCGGGCGGCGGGATAGACCTTGACGAGGTCGCGCACCACGCAGACGGCATCACTGCCGTGCCCCTGCCGGAGCCCCCTTCGGACTGCCTGTGCCGCGCGCGTACTCACGAAGGACGAGGGTACGGGGTCGGGTGTCCGGCGGGGCGCGCGGGGCGTGTCTCACCCCCCGGCCGGGCGTGGCGCGGGCCCTTCCAAGGCGTCTACTCCGCCGCTCCGAAGGCGTCTACTCCGCCGCGGGCACGTGCTCCGCGGCGGTCCGTACGTCGATTTCGCGCCAGAATCCGGCACGGATCGCGTACCGGTCGTGCTCGTCGATCTGGTCGTCCTTGTGGGCGAGGAGGCCGAAGCGTGCCGCGTACCGCAGCAGTTCGCCGTCGATGCGGTGGGGGATGCGGGGGTACATCGTGGACAGCTTCTGCAGGTTGTGCTGCTCGGGCAGGCGCCCCATCCAGCGGCGCGCGAAGACCTGCCCCACCTCGTACGGATCGCCGCCGACCGTGGTGATGTCCTCCTCGCGGTCGGCCCAGCGCTGCTCGGCCGTGGTGAGCTGGGCGAGCGTGGGCAGCGCCGCGGCCTCGGCGGACTCGGCGGGGGTGCCGGGGCGGTCGATCCAGCCCTTGTCGGAGGACCAGCGCAGGGTGGCGCTCGGCTGCTCCTTGCCCGTCTGGACGGGGCCGGGGCCGCGCAGCGCGGCGAGGTCCTTGGGGGTGGGGACGCCCTTGGCGGCCCGGTCGCCGTTCTCCTGGGCGCGCGGGGCGGCGACCGCGTGCGGGGCGGCGGGCTGCTCGGCGGGCTCGGGGGCGGCGGTGAGCGCGGACTCGGGCAGGGGCGCGGAGAGGATCGCGGCGATCTCCGGGCGCGGGGCGGGCGGGGGCGCGCAGACGCCGCCGAGTTCCTTGGCGCGGACGGCCTTGGTGATCCAGACGCGGTCGAGCACGCGCCGCTCGTCGGCCTCGGCGACGAGGTCCTCGGACTGGTTGTAGTCGCCGTCGGCCGCCTGCACGGCCCACAGGTGGACGGCGACGCCGTGCTCCTTGGCGGCCATCATGCCGGGCAGCAGATCGCCGTCGCCGGTGACGAGCACGACGTCCGAGCAGGCGCGGTTGCGGGCGAGCTCGGTCAGCTCGGCGTGCATGGCGGCGTCCACGCCCTTCTGCGCCCACCGGCCGTCGCTGCGGGTCAGGGCGCCGAGGCGGACGGTCACGCGCGGCATGACGCGCAGCCTGCGGTGCTCGGGCTGCGGCACGCGGTCGGGGGCGCCGTCGAACCAGTAGATGCGCAGCAGGGGCTGCTCGGTGTCGGATTCGGCGCGCTCGCGCAGCCCCTGGATGAGGGCGGTGTGGTCGACGGTGATCCGGGACCGGGACGGCTCGCCCGCGAGGAGGCTCGCGGCGGCTCCCAACAGATACCCGGCGTCCACCAGGACGACGCAGCGGTCCATGCGATCCACCCTCTTTCCATGGTCTGCCCGGGTTCGCCGGATGAACCCGGCTCTCCCGGTTTCCTTGGCTGTGCCTGAAGGGTCCCGCGGCTCCCCCGGAAGGCCCCTCCGCGCCGTGGCCGAGAACCGGGGACTGGAAGTCACTTCGGGTTTCCTTCGAGTCTGCCCGACCTCGCGGAGGTTAACGGCCCGAACTCGATCTTCGGCGTGGCGTATCGGCTCCGTACCCCCCGGTGACCCGCATTACGCACGGTGATTGCCCGAAATGCGAGCTTGGTTCGATTATGTGAGTCTGGTCCCGTCCTGGCCCCCCGATCCTTCGCAGGAGGAAGATCAATATGGCCAAGAACAAGAATCGCAAGCAGGGCGGCCAGCAGCAGCGGGCGGCGGCGCAGCAGGGCTCGGAGCAGGCCCGGTCGTCCGCGATGGAGGCCGAGGCGAAGTCCGCCGCCGCGGCGAACCCGGGTGATGTCGCCCGCAAGCACCGCGAGCGCCGTTTCGGCCACAACTGACACGGGCTCAGGCACAGCTGAGGGGCGCACCCGATCCGGGTGCGCCCCTCAGTTCGCCCTTGAGCCGCGGGCCGCGCGGCCCGCCGGGTCTCAGCCGGCCAGTCTCAGCCTCAGCCCGCCAGGCAGGACGGGCCGAGCAGCACCTTCAGGTCGCCGAAGAGCGCCGGGTCGGGCTTCACGCGGTGCCGGTCGAGCCGGAGCACCGTGGTCTTCTGCGCCCCCTGGAGCTTGATCCGCACCTCGCTGTTGCCCCGGTGGTGGCTGAGGATCTCGCCGAGACGCGTGACCATCGGAGGGCTCACCTTGACGGTCGGGATGGTGATCAGGACCGGCGCGTTGGTGCCCGCGTTCGACAGGTCGGGGACCTGCATCTCCATGGCGACCAGGCGGGGCACGTCCTCGCGCTTGTCGAGGCGGCCCTTGACGAAGACGACGGCGTCCTCGACCAGCTGGGTCGACACCAGCTGGTAGGTGGCCGGGAAGAACATGCACTCGATCGAGCCCGCGAGGTCCTCGACGGTGGCGATGGCCCAGGCGTTGCCCTGCTTGGTCATCTTGCGCTGGAGGCCGGAGATGATGCCGCCGATGGTGACGACCGCGCCGTCGGAGAAGTCACCGCCGGTCAGCTGGCCGATGCCCGCGTCCGCCTTGTCCGAGAGGACGTGCTCCAGGCCGAACAGGGGGTGGTCGGACACGTACAGACCGAGCATCTCCCGCTCCTGGGCGAGCAGATACGTCTTCTCCCACTCGTCCTCGGAGAACTCCACGTCGAGGCCGAAGCCGGGCTCGTCGCCGCCGGACTCGTCGCCCATCCCGCCGAAGAGGTCGAACTGGCCCTCGGCCTCCTTGCGCTTGACCGCGACCACGTTGTCGATCATCGGTTCGTACTGCGCGGTCAGGCCCTTGCGGGTGTGCCCCATGGTGTCGAAGGCACCGGCCTTGATCAGCGACTCCGTGGTGCGCTTATTGCAGGCGGCGGCCTCCACCTTGTCCAGGTAGTCAGGGAAGGAGGCGTACTTTCCCTTGGCCTTGCGCGAGCGGATGATCGCGTCCACCACGTTCGTGCCCACGTTCCTGACCGCTTCGAGGCCGAAGAGGATCACGTCGTCGCCCTGGGCGGCGAAGTTGTGGACCGACTCGTTCACGTTCGGCGGGAGCACCTTGATGCCCATGCGGCGGCATTCGTTCAGATAGACGGCCGACTTGTCCTTGTCGTCCTTCACCGAGGTGAGCAGCGCGGCCATGTACTCGGCCGGGTAGTTCGCCTTCAGATACGCGGTCCAGTACGTGACCAGGCCGTACGCGGAGGAGTGGGCCTTGTTGAAGGCGTATCCGGCGAACGGCACCAGGACGTCCCACAGGGCCTGGATCGCGGCGTCCGAGAAGCCGTTCTTCCGGGCGCCCTCCTGGAAGATGGTGAAGTTCTTCGCCAGCTCCTCGGGCTTCTTCTTGCCCATCACGCGGCGCAGGATGTCGGCCTCGCCGAGCGAGTACCCGGCGATGATCTGGGCGGCCTTCTGGACCTGCTCTTGGTAGACGATCAGGCCGTAGGTGAGGCCCAGCGTCTCCTTCAGGGGCTCTTCGAGCTCCGGGTGGATCGGGGTGATCTCCTGGCGGCCGTTCTTGCGCTCGGCGTAGTTCGTGTGCGAGTTCATGCCCATCGGGCCCGGCCGGTACAGGGCCGAGACGGCGGAGATGTCCTCGAAGTTGTCGGGCTGCATCTGGCGGAGCAGCGAGCGCATCGGGCCGCCGTCGAACTGGAAGACGCCGAGCGTGTCACCGCGGCAGAGCAGTTCGTACGTCTTGGGGTCGTCGAGGGGCAGGGAGAGCATCTCCAGCTTGATGCCCTTGTTGGCCTCCACCATCTTGACGGCGTCGTCCATGATCGTGAGGTTGCGCAGGCCCAGGAAGTCCATCTTGATCAGGCCGAGCGACTCGCACTGCGGGTAGTCCCACTGCGTGATGGTGACGCCGTCGGTGTGCCGCACCCAGATCGGGGCGTGCTCGATGATGGGCTCGCTGGACATGATCACGCCCGCGGCGTGCACGCCCATCTGCCGGACCAGGCCCTCGACGCCCCTGGCGGTGTCGATGACCTTCTTCACGTCCGGCTCGTTCTCGTACATCGACCGGATCTCGCCCGCCTCGCTGTAGCGCGGGTGCTTGGGGTCGGTGATACCGGAGAGGTCGATGCCCTTGCCGAGGACGTCGGCGGGCATGGCCTTGGTGAGCCGGTCGCCCATGGCGTAGGGGTAGCCGAGGACGCGCGCGGAGTCCTTGATGGCGTTCTTCGCCTTGATCTTGCCGTACGTGCCGATCATGGCGACCTTGTCGGCGCCGTACTTCTCGGTCACGTACCTGATCACTTCGACGCGCCTGCGCTCGTCGAAGTCGATGTCGACGTCGGGCATGGAGACGCGCTCGGGGTTGAGGAACCGCTCGAAGATCAGCCCGTGCTCGATCGGGTCGAGGTCGGTGATGCCCATGGCGTACGCCACGATCGAACCGGCCGCGGAGCCTCGTCCCGGGCCCACCGCGATGCCGTTGTTCTTGGCCCACATGATGAAGTCGGCGACCACGAGGAAGTACCCCGGGAACCCCATCTGGATGATGATGTCCATCTCGTAGTCCGCCTGCTTCTGGCGGTCCTCGGGGACACCTCCGGGATAGCGGCGGGCCATGCCGCGCCGCACTTCCTCCTTGAACCAGGTGGTGTTGGTGTAGCCCTCCTCCGGGATGTCGAACTTCGGCATGAGGTCGCGCTTTTCGAACATGCCGGTGGTGTCGATCTGCTCGGCCACCAGGAGGGTGTTGCGGCAGCCCTCCTGCCAGGCGTCCGAGGAGTCGACGGCGTACATCTCGTCCGTGGACTTCAGGTAGTAGCCGGTGCCGTCGAAGCGGAAGCGGTCCGGGTCCGAGAGGTTCTTGCCGGTCTGGATGCAGAGCAGGGCGTCGTGGGCGGTCGCCTCGTGCGCGTACGTGTAGTGCGAGTCGTTGGTGACCAGCGGGGGGATGCCGAGCTTCTTGCCGATCTCCAGGAGGCCGTCGCGGACCCGGCGCTCGATCTCGATGCCGTGGTCCATCAGCTCCAGGAAGTAGCGGTCCTTGCCGAAGATGTCCTGGTAGTCGGATGCGGCCTTCAGGGCCTCGTCGAACTGGCCGAGGCGAAGACGGGTCTGGAGCTCGCCGGAGGGGCAGCCGGTGGAGGCGATCAGGCCCTCCGACCACTGGGAGATCGTCTCCTTGTCCATGCGGGGCCACTTCTGGAGCCAGCCCTCGGCGTACGCGTCCGAGGACAGCTTGAAGAGGTTGTGCAGGCCCGTCTTGTTCGCCGCCCAGATCGTTTTGTGCGTGTAGCCACCCGAGCCCGAGACGTCGTCCCGCTTCTGGTGCGGCTGGCCCCACTGGACCTTGCGCTTATTGCGCCGGGACTCCGGTGCCACATAGGCCTCGATGCCGATGATCGGCGTGACGCCCGCCTTCTGGGCGGTGTGGAAGAAGTCATACGCGCCGTGGAGGTTGCCGTGGTCCGACATGGCGATATGCGTCATGCCCATGTCGTTGCACGCCTGGAACATGTCCTTCAGCCGGGCCGCGCCGTCCAGGAGCGAGTACTGGGTGTGCACGTGCAGGTGCGTGAACGGCGGCTTCGACACGGCGTTGGCCTCCAAGGGAAACACGGGGCGACAGGCTGCGGGCAGTCTGGGGGGACAGCGTGGAAGTCTAGTCCGGGGCGCTGACAACGGCCGGGCACTCAGGAGTACGGTCGGGCGTTGGAACAGGACGGAACATCTGTCCCGTATGTCATGCACCAGGAGGCACCCCCCGATGCCGGTCCCGCAGCCCACCGCCGAGCAGCGCGGCGAAGAGGTCCTCGCCGTCTTCGACACCGCGTTCGGCGAACTGCTCGCCGCCGACCCCGCCGCGTTCCGCGTGAAGTTCCGCAAGATGGCGGCGTCCGCCTTCGCGTTCTACCGCGGCACGGCCTGCCTCTTCTACCACGACCTGGAGCGCGAGCAGCACACCGGTGCGTACGTGGACGACCGCACGGGCCGGGTGTGGATCCACGGCGACCTGCACGCGGAGAACTTCGGCACGTACATGGACTCCCAGGGCCGCCTGATCTTCAACGTGAACGACTTCGACGAGGCGTACGTGGGCCCCTTCACCTGGGACCTCAAGCGCTTCGCCGCCTCGCTCGCCCTGATCGGGTACACGAAGGCGCTGAGCGACGAGCAGATCACCGGCCTGGTGCGCACCTACGCGGCGGCCTACCGCACGCGGATCCACGACCTGGCCACCGGCGCCAAGAGCGAGGAGGTGCCGCCCTTCACGCTGGACACCGCCCAGGGCCCGCTGCTCGGCGCGCTGCGCGCCGCCCGCTCGCTGACCCGCTTCGAGCTCCTGGACTCGATGACGGAGATCCGCGACTTCGAGCGCCGCTTCGCCCCGGGCGGCGGCTCCATCGAGCTGGACGCCGCCACCCGCTACAAGGTCCTCGCCGCCTTCGACGGCTATCTGGAGACGCTCCCGGAGTCCTCCCTGACCCGCCCGGACTCCTACCGCGTGAAGGACGTGGTCGGCCGCCGCGGCGTCGGCATCGGCTCGGCCGGGCTGCCCTCGTACAACATCCTCCTGGAGGGCAACAGCGACGCGCTTGAGAACGACGTCGTGATCTACCTCAAGCAGGCCCAGACCCCGGCGGTCTCGCGGCACGTCACGGACCCCTCGATCCGGGACTACTTCCAGCACGAGGGCCACCGCACGGTCATCTCGCAGCGCGCCCTGCAGGCGCACGCCGACCCCTGGCTCGGCTGGACCGATCTTGACGGCGCGGGCCAGCTCGTCGCCGAGGTGTCGCCGTACGCGGTCGACCTGGACTGGTCGGACATCGACGACCCGGCGGAGATCGCCGCCGTCGTCGCCGACCTCGGCCGGGCCACCGCCACGATGCACGCGGCGGCGGACGACGAGAGCGGCCACTCGGACCTGGTGCCGTTCTCCACCGAGCGGGCCATCGACGCCGCCATCGCGGCCGACGAGGAGGGCTTCGCGGACCTGCTCGTGGACTTCGCGCACGACTACGGCACCCGGGCGCGCGCGGACCACCAGATCTTCGTCGACCTGTTCCGCAACGGGCGGATTCCGGGGCTGTAGGGGGCGAGGGCGGGGCCGCCCGGGCCGTCGTGCGATTCATAGGGACCCTTTAGGGGTCTCTTACGACGGCTCATGGCACACTCGCTTGCGCGATGGACATATCAGGGACCCAGATCAGAGTGGTGCGCGCGGCACTGTTCACGACGCTCGTCGTGCTGCTGTCCGCCGCGTCGCACATCCTGCTGTCCCGGGCCCCGCTGCCGCTGACCACCTGCCTGGCGATCACGGCCGGGGTCTATGTCATCGCCTACGCCCTCGCCGGGCGCGAGCGCGGCTTCGGCAAGATCGCCGCGCTGCTCGTCCCGCTGGAGCTCGCCGCCGACACGGTCTTCACCACGGGCCAGCACGTCTGCTACGGCCAGGCGGGCGGCCCGGTCGCCGGACCGCTGCGCAGCGTCGGCTTCGACGTGCTGTGCGGCGGCGGCAGCGTCGGCACCCCGCTGGCCCGCGTGGCGGGCGGCGAGAGCCAGGCCGCCGTGCTGCTCGCCGACGCCGACCCGGGCGCGGCCTGGCTGCTGCTCGGCGCGCACATCGGCGTGGGGCTGCTGGCCGCCGCCTGGCTGAGCCGCGGCGAGCGCGCCGTCGCCCAGCTGCTCCGCGCGGTGGCCGCCGCCACCTTCCGGCCGCTGCTCATCGCCGTCGCCGCGGTCACGGGCCACCTCGCCCCCGCGGGGCGCGCGCCGCGGCCCGCGCCCCGCGCCAAGGCCGCGCGCACCCGGCTGCTCGTGCACCACGTGGGACGGCGTGGACCGCCGTACTCGGCCGCTGTCGCCTGAGTACGCACGTCCACACCCTTCACACCCACGGAGAACCACCATGAGCAAGCGCAACAGCCAGGCCTCGAAGCAGGCGGCCCGCGAGCGGATCCGCGCGCAGCAGGAAGCCGAGCGCAGGCGCGACAAGCGCAAGCGGTCGATCCTCGTCGGCGCCTCCATCGTCGGTGTCCTCGCCATCGCGGGCGGCATCAGCTACGCCGTCGTACAGAACAACAAGCCCGGGTACTGGGACGACGCCAAGGACCAGAAGCTGGTCAAGCCCGCCAACACGTCGGGCAAGAACGGCACGACCGTCGTCATCGGCAAGGACAGCGCCAAGAAGACCCTGAAGGTCTACGAGGACCCCCGCTGCCCGATCTGCGCCAGCTTTGAGCAAAGCGTCGGCCCGACCGTCGAGAAGGACATCAAGGACGGCAAGTACAAGGTCCAGTTCGTCGGCGCCACCTTCCTCGACAACAACTTCCCCGGCGAGGGCTCCCGCAACGCGATGAGCGCGCTCGGCGCCGCCCTCAACGTCTCCCCGGACGCCTTCCTCGCCTACAAGAAGGCGCTGTTCTCGGCCGACAACCACCCGGCCGAGTCGGACGACAAGTTCAAGGACGACTCGTACCTGATCAAGGTCGCGGGCGAGGTGCCCGAGCTCAAGAAGAGCGCGGCCTTCAAGAAGGCTGTCAACAACGGCACGTACGACCGCTGGGCCCTGGAGATGTCGCAGGCCTTCCAGGACAACAAGGACGGCGTCGAGGGCACCCCGGCGTTCGTCATGGACGGCAAGCAGCTCAAGGGCGGCGACGGCCGCAACGCGCCGATGACGGTCAAGGACTTCGACAAGGCCGTGAACACCGCGCTCAAGGGCTGACCTGGAGTCATCTGACCGGGAGCCATCTGACCGGGATTCATCACGCAAGCGCAGTAGACGACTTGCGGAAGAGCGGGCGAACTTTTCGAGGGGCGCCCGCTCTTCGCCGTTACTGGTGCGTAGGGTTCGTCCTCGTGACCAGTCGCATAGACAACAACTCCGCCGCGCCCGCCGAGGATTCCGAGAGACCCCGGGCCGCCGCGCTCACGCCCCGCCGCCGCACGGTCGTCAAGGCCGCGGCCGCCACCGCCGCCCTCGCCGCCCCGCTCGCCGGCGCCCTGCCCGCGCACGCCGCCGAGGGGCCCGCCTTCCTGCACGGCGTCGCCTCCGGGGACCCGCTGCCCGACGGCGTCCTGCTGTGGACGCGCGTCACTCCGGTCCCGGACGCGCTGCCCGGCTCCGGCAAGGGTCCTGACGTGCGGGTGAGTTGGGAAGTGGCCGAGGACAAGGGGTTCACCCGGGTCGTCGGCCGGGGCTCGACCACCGCGAAGGCGGCCAGCGACCACACCGTCAAGGCCGATGTAAGGGGCCTGAACCAGGCGAGCACCTATTACTACCGCTTCTCCGTAGAGGGCGGGTCCACGGTGCACTCCCCCGTGGGCCGCACGCGCACCGCCCCCGCGCACGACGCCGCCGCGCCCGGTGTCCGCTTCGGCGTGGTCGCCTGCTCCAACTGGGAGGCGGGCTACTTCTCCGCGTACCGCCACCTCGCGGCCCGCTCCGAGCTCGACGCGGTCCTTCACCTCGGTGACTACGTGTACGAGTACGCGTCCGGCGGCTACGCCTCCACCCGCGGCCTCGTGCGCGAGCACCAGCCGAAGCACGAGATCGTCTCGCTCGCCGACTACCGCGTGCGGCACGCCGCCCACAAGACCGACCCGGACGCGCAGGCGATGCACGCCACCCACCCGGTCATCGCCATCTGGGACGACCACGAGGTCGCCAACGACGCCTGGTCGGGCGGCGCGGAGAACCACCAGCCGGAGACCGAGGGCCCCTGGGCGGCGCGCGTCGCGGCCGCCAAGCAGGCCTACTTCGAGTGGATGCCGGTGCGCCCGTCCACCGAGGGCACCGTCTACCGCAGGCTGCGCTTCGGCAAGCTCGCCGATCTGCACCTGCTCGACCTGCGCTCCTTCCGCTCCCAGCAGGTGAAGCCGGGCAGCGGCGCCGTGGACTCGCCCGAGCGCACCCTCACCGGGCGCGCCCAGCTCGACTGGCTGAAGGCGGGCCTGGCCTCGTCCGACGCCGCCTGGAAGCTCGTCGGCACCTCGGTGATGATCTCGCCGGTCGCCTTCGGCTCGCTCCCGGCGTACCTCCTGGCGCCGCTCGCGAAGCTGCTCGGCCTGCCCAAGGAGGGCCTGGCCGTCAACACCGACCAGTGGGACGGCTACACGCACGACCGCAAGGAGCTCATCGGGCACCTGCGGGACAAGGGCGTACGGAACACCGTGTTCCTGACGGGCGACATCCACATGGCGTGGGCCAACGACGTGCCGGTCACGGCCGCCACGTACCCGGCCTCGCCGACGGCCGCGACGGAGTTCGTCGTCACGTCCGTGACGTCCGACAACATCGACGACTACCTGAAGGTGCCGCCGCACACGCTGTCGCTGGTCGCGGCCGCCGCCGTCAAGGCCGCCAACCGCCATGTGAAGTGGCTGGACATGGACTCCCACGGCTACGGCGTCCTCGACGTGACCGCCGAGCGCTCGCAGATGGACTACTACGTCGTGTCCGACCGCAAGGACCCCAAGGCGACGTCGTCCTGGGCGCGTTCGTACCGCACGCTCAGCGGCACGCAGAAGGTCGAGCGGGTGCACGCGCCGGTGCGCTGACACGCCGACGGCCAGGGCCGCGCGCGGCCCTGGCCGAGGGTGCGGTGAGAGGGAGCCGCTAGAGGGTCTCCAGGAACCCGAGGGCCGTCCGCCAGGTGGCCTCGGCGGCCGTGGCGTCGTAGTCGTCGAGGTCCGGGTCGGTGTACAGGTGCCCGGCCCCGGCGTACCGGTAGACCTCGACGTCCGCCCCGGCCCGGCCCATCTGGAGGTACCAGGCGCTCAGCCAGTCGTCGGTCTCGAACGGGTCGGGCTCGGCGACGTGCAGCTGCACCGGCAGGTCGTCCACCGAGGCGTTCTCCGCGATGTCGGACGTGCCGTGCAGGAGCAGCAGGCCGCGCGCCTTGTCGTCGCCGAGGGCGAGCGTCTGCGCGACCGAGGCCCCGAAGGAGAAGCCCGCGTAGACGAGGCCCCGCTCGGAGTACGGCGCCGCGGCCAGGACCGCCCGCTTCAGCAGCTCGTCCCGGCCGAGCTCTTCCTGGTGGGCCATGCCCTCCTCGACGGTGTCGAAGACGCGCCCCTCGAAGAGGTCGGGGGTCCACACCTGGTGGCCCGCCTCGCGCAGCCGGTCGGCCGCCGCGCGCACCGCGGGCCGCAGCCCGTACGTCGAATGGAAAAGCACGATGTTCATGAGCCCATCGTGCCACTTGAGCACCGGGCCTCCCCCTGCGCTCCGCCGTCGGGTCCCCCTACCCTCGAAGGCATGGAGAACGTCCTGCGCCCGTTGATCGTGGTCGGCGCCTCGGTCGTGCTCACCCTGGCCGTCGGCTGGCTGGTGGACTCGGCGCTGCGCCGGGCCGGCGACCGGCAGCCCGAGCGCGCGCTGTGGAACCTGCTGCGCCGCTGCCGCCTGCCGCTGCAACTCGTCCTGTGCGCCGCGCTGCTGCGCGGCTCGTACAGACAGGCGGAGATCGCCGAGAGCCACTCCGCGGGCATCGGCAGGCTCCTGACACTGGTGCTCATCGGCTCGGTGGCCTGGCTCGCCGTGCGGATCTCGGCGGCCATAGTGGAGGCCTCGTACGCCCGCTACGCCACGGTCCACCGCGACCCGGCCCGGGTGCGCCGCGTCCGTACGCAGGTCACGCTCATCCAGCGGGTCGTCGCCGCGGTGGTCGGCGTGGTGGCGGCCGCCGCGATGCTGCTCACGTTCCCCGCGATGCGGGCGGCCGGGGCCTCGCTGCTCGCGTCGGCGGGCATCCTCGGCATCGTCGCGGGCATCGCCGCGCAGTCCACGCTCGGCAACCTCTTCGCCGGGCTGCAGATCGCGTTCGGCGACATGGTGCGCATCGGCGACACGGTCGTCGTGGACGGCGAGTGGGGCACGGTCGAGGAGATCACGCTGACGTTCCTCGCCGTGCGCACCTGGGACGAGCGGCGGATCACGATGCCCGTCTCGTACTTCACCTCGAAGCCGTTCGAGAACTGGTCGCGCGGCGGCGCCCAGATGACCGGCACGGTCTTCTTCCACCTGGACCACACGGCGCCGCTCGCCTTGATGCGCGAGAAGCTGCACGAGGTCGTGCGCGACTGCGCCGCCTGGGACGGCCGGGACTGGGGCCTCGCGGTCACCGACACCACGCCGAACACGATCCAGGTGCGCGCGCTGATGACCGCCAAGGACGCCGACGACATCTGGGCGGTGCGGGTCGCGGTCCGTGAGCAGCTGGTGGCCTGGCTGGCCGAGCACCATCCGTACGCGCTGCCGCGGGTCAACACCGCGTGGGCGGAGCTGCCGCCGGACGGGGCTGGCGGGGCGGACGGGGCTGGCGCCGGGCGCCCGGCGCCGCCGCCGGTACCGCGCACCGGACGTGGCTGAGCGCTGAACCAGCGGCCCGCGCGGGCGCCAGGGCGTCCGGCGTCCGGCGTCAGCGCAGGCTGCGCACGTCGAGCTGGTGCAGCACCCGGTCCACGACCTCCGGGTCGGAGCCGGGCTCGCTGCGCGCGGCGAGGACCTCGTGGCGGGCGGCCGACATCATCTCGCGCTGGATGCGCTGGACCGCCTTGAAGCGGTCGGCGCGCTTGGCGTACCGCTCGCGCCGCTCGTCGTCGACGATGTCCGGGCTGATGCGGGCGCCGATGTCGAAGGCGCCGCGCAGGAGGCGCTCGGACAGCTCCTCGGGCAGCTCCTCGACCTCCTCGATCTCCCGCAGGCGGGCCTTGGCGGCCTTGGCGGCCCGCAGGGCGAGCGCGCGCTCCAGGGCCCGCTCGGCGTCGGTGTCCGCCCGCACGCCGAGCCGCTTGACCAGCCACGGCAGGGTGAGGCCCTGCACGACGAGCGTCGCCATGATCACGCAGAAGGCGATGAAGACGACCTCGTCGCGCCCCGGGAACGGCGCCCCGTCGTCCGTCTTGAGCGGAATGGCGAGGGCGAGCGCGACCGACGCCACGCCGCGCATCCCCGACCACCACATGACGACGGTCTCGCGCCACGTGGTGGGGATCTCCTCGTCGACGTCGCGCCGCTGGTGCAGCCGCTTGGCGAGCCAGGTCGCGGGCAGCAGCCACAGCAGGCGGACGCCGACGACGACCGCCACCACCGCCGCGCCCCAGCCGAGCATCTGCCACTCGCGGCCCTCGGAGGTGCCGAAGACGTTGTGCAGTTCGAGCCCGATGAGCCCGAAGGCGACGCCGGTGACGAGGGTGTCGACGATCTGCCAGAAGGACTGGCCGGTGATCCGGCCGAGCACGTCGTCGGCGTCGACGGCGTGCTCGGCGAGGTAGAGCGCGGTGGTCAGGACGGCGAGGACGCCGGAGCCGTGCAGTTCCTCGGCGAGTACGTACGCGACGAACGGCACCAGCAGGGTCAGGCCCGTCTGCAGGACGGCGTCGGCGAGCAGGCCCATGAGCTTGTTGGTGAGCCAGCCGAGGGCGAGCCCGACGGCGACGGCGACGACCGCGGAGAGCACGAGCTGGCCCGCCGCCGACGGCCAGGAGAAGGTGCCGCTGACGGCGGCGGCGATGGCCACGTGGTAGAGCACGATGGCGGTGACGTCGTTGAAGAGCCCCTCGCCCTCCAGGATCGACACCAGGCGGCGGGGCAGCCCGAGCGAACCGGCGACGGCGGTGGCGGCGACCGGGTCGGGCGGGGCGACGAGCGCGCCGAGCGCGAGGGCCGCGGCGAGCGGCAGGCCCGGCACGACCGCGTGCGCGACGGCCGCGACCGCCGCCGTCGTGACGAAGACCAGGGCGACGGCGAGCAGCAGGATGGGCCGGATGTTGGCCGCGAACTGCCGCCAGGAGGTGCGCTGCACGGCGGCGTAGAGCAGCGGCGGAAGCACCAGCGGAAGGATGAACTCCGGCGGGATCTCGACGTTGGGCACGAAGTCCAGGAAGGCGAGGACGATGCCCCCGAGCGTCATCAGGACGGGCGCGGGCAGGCCGAGCCGGTCCCCCAGCGGCACGGTCACCACGGCCCCCAGCAACAGGACGAGCAGCAGCGCCAGTTGGTCCATGGGGCACTCCGGGGGCCGGGGCTTGGGCGATCAGGACCCCAACTGTGCCATGGATCGCGGCAAATAGGGCAAACCACCCACTTCCCCGCTCGGCCGCAAGGCGGTACGGCCGCGCCCCAAAGGGGCGCGAGGAACCGCGCGACCAGCCACGACGAGCCCGCGGCCGCTCAACGGCAGGGCGCGGCGCGGCCCGCGGACGCTCAACGACGTCACGAGGCGCAGCCAGCGCAGCGCTGACCGCGAAACGCTAGCGCAGCGCCTTCCGCATGGCCCGGTGCGGGATTCCGGCGTCGGGGAACTCCGGACCGTACACCTCGTACCCCAGCCGCTCGTAGAACCCCAGGGCGTGCGTCTGCGCGTGCAGGTCGACCGCGTGCAGGCCGAGGCGGCCCGCCTCGGCCTCGATGGCCCCCACCAGCGCGGCGCCCGCGCCGAGCCCCCGCGCGGAGCGCAGCACGGCGAGGCGGCCCAGGGCGCCCACGCCCGCGTCCCCGCCGTTCTTCACGGCCGCCGCCTCGCCGGTGAGCAGCCGCCCCGTCCCGACCGGGCTCCCGTCGTCGCCGCGCACCGCGAGGACGTGCACCGCCCCCGCGTCGTACGCGTCGTACTCCAGGTCCTCGGGCACGCCCTGCTCGGTGACGAAGACCTCCTTGCGCACCGCGAAGCAGGCCTCCAGGTCCTCCTGGCCCGCCGCGACCCGGCAGGTCACCGCGGTCACTGGCTCTCCGCCCGCACCCGGTCGAGGGCCTGCTGGAGGTCGTCGGGGTAGGTGCTCTCGAACTCCACCCACTGGCCGTCCCCGGGGTGCTCGAAGCCGAGGCGCACCGCGTGCAGCCACTGGCGGGTCAGGCCCAGGCGCTTGGCGATCGTGGGGTCCGCGCCGTACGTCATGTCGCCGACGCACGGGTGGCGGTGGGCGGCCATGTGGACGCGGATCTGGTGGGTGCGGCCCGTCTCCAGCTTGATGTCGAGCAGGGAGGCGGAGCGGAAGGCCTCCACCAGGTCGTAGTGCGTGACCGACGGCTTGCCCTCGGCGGTGACCGCCCACTTGTAGTCGTGGTTCGGGTGGCGGCCGATGGGGGCGTCGATCGTGCCGCTCATGGGGTCGGGGTGGCCCTGCACCAGTGCGTTGTACCGCTTGTCGACCGTGCGCTCCTTGAACTGGCGCTTCAGCGACGTGTACGCCCGCTCGGACTTGGCGACGACCATCAGGCCGGAGGTGCCCACGTCCAGGCGGTGCACGATGCCCTGGCGCTCGGCGGCGCCGGACGTCGAGATGCGGTACCCCGCCGCGGCGAGGCCGCCGATCACGGTGGTGCCGGTCCAGCCGGGGCTCGGGTGCGCGGCGACGCCGATGGGCTTCACGATCACGACGATGTCCTCGTCGTCGTGCACGATCTCCATGCCCTCGACGGGCTCGGCGACGATCTGCACCAGCGCGGGCGCCTGCGGCATCTCCACTTCCAGCCAGGCGCCGCCGTGCACGCGCTCGGACTTGCCGGCGACCGCGCCGTCGACCAGCACCTTGCCGGCGGCCGCGAGCTCGGCGGCCTTCGTACGGGAGAACCCGAACATGCGCGAGATGGCGGCGTCGACGCGCTCGCCCTCCAGGCCGTCGGGCACGGGCAGGGTACGGATCTCGGGAATCGTGCTCACCCCACGAGTATGCAGGAGGGGTCCGACACTGCCGTACCAAAGGCCCCGCGCACGGCTCTGTGCACGGCCCCGCGGAGCGGGTCAGTCCTTGTGCACGGTCCCGTCCGGGTCGAGGCCGCGGAAGGAAAGCAGCACGATCAGGATGCCGCCGCAGACGATCGCGGAGTCGGCGAGGTTGAAGACCGCGAAGCCCTTCGGCGCGATGAAGTCGACCACCGCGCCCTTGAACACGCCGGGCGAGCGGAAGATCCGGTCGGTGAGGTTGCCGAGCGCGCCGCCGAGCAGCAGGCCGAGCGCGATCGCCCAGGGCAGGCTGTACAGCTTGCGCGCCAGGCGGGCGATCACCACGATCACGGCCGAGGCGATCACCGTGAAGATGATCGTGTACGCCTCGCCCATGCCGAAGGCGGCGCCCGCGTTCCGGATCGCGTTGAAGCGCAGCAGGTCACCGACCACGTCGATCGGCTCGTGGTGCTCCAGCTTGGCGACCACGATCATCTTGCTGATCAGGTCGAGGGCGTACGCGAACAGCGCCACCCCGAACAGCACGGCGATCTTGCGCTTGCCCTTGGGCTTCGGCTCGTCCGCCGCCGGCTCCTCGGAGCCGGGCCGCTCCGCCCGCTCGGGCTCGTCCCCCGCCGTCTCAGGGATATCCGGCGTACCGATGATGCGCTCCGCCTCTGCCACGTGAGTCCCTCAACCTAGGTACCTGACTGGGGACGAGGGTACGGCACACGCGTACGGGCCAGCGTGCCCAGGAGGCCCTCAGGAGCGCCGCTCCTGCTTCTGCTTGCACTCCACGCACAGGGTCGCGCGCGGGAAGGCCTGCATGCGCGCCTTGCCGATCGGGTTGCCGCAGTTCTCGCACAATCCGTACGTGCCCGCGTCCAGGCGCTCCAGGGCGCGCTCGGTCTGCTCCAGCATCTCCCGCGCGTTGGCGGCGAGCGCCATCTCGTGCTCGCGCGTGATGTTCTTCGTGCCGGTGTCCGCCTGGTCGTCGCCCGCGCCGTCCCCGGAGTCCCGCATCAGGCCCGCGAGGGACGTCTCGGACGCCTCGATCTCGGCCCGCAGCCGCATCGACTCGGCCATCAGCTCGGTCCGCGCCTCGGCGACCTCGGCCGGGGTCCACGGCTCCTCGCCGGGCCGCACCGCGAGCTCGCCGGGCGCGGCGGCCGCCCGCGCCTTCGGCACCGCTCCCGGCTGCCGCGCCGTCGTCGCCGTGCCCGGAGTCTTCTTCGCAACCACCGTCGTGGCTCCCGTCGTCTCCGCGGCCTGAGCCGCATCCTCGGCCGCGGGGGCGGCCGTCTTCTTGGCCGTACGCTTCCTGGCCTCTGGGCCCTTCGCGGCGGTCCTGCTGCCGGCCGCCGTCTTCTTGGACGCAGCGGAGGCGGGTGCCACCTGGCCGGACCCCGCCTCGGAAGCCACCTCTTTCGCGGCGGCCGTCTTCTTGGCCGCCGACTTCTTGACGGCGGCCTCCTTGGCCTCGCTCTTGGTGGCGGCGGCCTTCGTAGGGGCGGCCTTCGTGGCAGCGGTCTTCTTAGAGGTGGTCTTCGCAGCAGCGGTCTTCTTAGAGGCGGCTTTGGTGGCTTTAGTGGCCTTGGTGGCCTTGGCGGCACCCTTCTGGGGAGCCGCTTCCTCGGCGGGTGCCTTCTTAGCTGGCGTCTTCTTGGCGGTGGCCGCCTTCTTGCCCGCGGCCGTCTTCCCCGCGGCGGCCTTCCCCGCGGACGCCTCTCCGGAGGACTTGGCCACGGTCTTCTTGGGGCCGTCGGCCGCGGCGCCCGCCGCCTTGCCCGCCCGTACGGACTTCACCGCGCGAGCGGCCTTGCCGCCCGCTCCCGCGGCCGCTCCGCCGCCCTCCGCGCCTGTGGATCTGCTGGACGCCGACTGCTGTACGGCGGTCTTCTTCGCCACCATGGCCGCGGCCCCTTCACATATTGTGATCTTGCTCGCGAATCGTGCTGGGACGATAAATCGACTCCACGCCCGCGGCAACGGGGCACGCCGCCCGATGCACCCGCCCCACGGGCGCCGCGCGGCGAGCCTTCATGCGTTGTGCCCAGCTCCCCGCCCCGTAATCCGCCGTCCGGGGCGCACCGGGACGCGTCGGCGCACGTCTCGCCATTCGGGTCAGTACGGCTCCCGCGCCCCGCACCCCACGGCGCCCGCCGAAAACCAGTCGGCCGCCCCTCCCCGGGCGCCGTACACTGGCTGGAGCGAGAAGCGTGGATGGGGCCGAGTAGCGGCGTACGCAGCCTTGAGCGACCCGGGGACGGTGAGAGCCCGGGGGCGAGCGCGACGTGAAGATCACCCCGGAGCCGCCGGAAGAAAGCCGCAGCCAAGCGCCCACCGGGCCGGGCGGCGGCGAGTAGAACCGGCATCGCGACCCCAATGAGGGGGCCGTCCGGCGCGCGACCTGCGCACGACGGCCAAGGAGGGTGGTACCGCGGGAGCGCGACAAGGCTCTCGTCCCTCCGACGGAACGGAACGCACGTCCGCCGGAGGAAGCGCGATATGACGCCGCCGCAGTACCGCCAGGTACCCGCCCAGGTCGACCTGCCCGCCCTCGAGCACGCCGTGCTCGACTTCTGGCGCGAGCAGAAGATCTTCGCCAAGAGCCTGGAGCAGTCCGAGGGCCGCCCCGAGTGGGTGTTCTACGAGGGCCCGCCCACCGCCAACGGCATGCCGGGCGCCCACCACATCGAGGCCCGCGTCTTCAAGGACGTCTTCCCGCGCTTCCGCACCATGCGCGGCTACCACGTGGCGCGCAAGGCCGGCTGGGACTGCCACGGCCTGCCCGTCGAGCTGGCGGTCGAGAAGGAGCTCGGCTTCAACGGCAAGAAGGACATCGAGGCGTACGGCATCGCCGCGTTCAACGCCAAGTGCCGCGAGTCCGTGACCCGCCACACCGACGCCTTCGCCGAGCTCACCACCCGCATGGGCTACTGGGTCGACCTGGACGACGCCTACCGCACCATGAACCCGGAGTACGTGGACTCCGTCTGGTGGTCCCTGAAGGAGATCTTCAACAAGGGCCTCCTCGTCCAGGACCACCGCGTCGCCCCCTGGTGCCCCCGCTGCGGCACGGGCCTGTCCGACCACGAGCTGGCGCAGGGCTACGAGACGGTCGTCGACCCGTCCGTCTACGTCCGCTTCCCGCTCACCGGCGGCCCCCTCGCGGGCGAGGCCGCCCTCCTGGTGTGGACGACGACTCCCTGGACGCTGGTGTCCAACACGGCCGTAGCCGCCCACCCGGACGTCACCTACGTGGTCGCGACCGACGGCAAGGAGAAGCTGGTCGTCGCCGAGCCCCTGGTGGAGAAGGCCCTCGGCGAGGGCTGGGAGACCACGGGCCAGACCTTCACGGGCACCGAGATGGAGCGCTGGACCTACCAGCGCCCCTTCGAGCTCGTCGAGTTCCCCGCCGAGGCCCACTACGTGGTCAACGCCGACTACGTGACCACGGAGGACGGCACCGGCCTCGTCCACCAGTCCCCCGCCTTCGGTGAGGACGACCTCAAGGTCTGCCGCTCCTACGGCCTGCCCGTGGTGAACCCGGTCCGCCCGGACGGCACCTTCGAGCAGGACGTCCCCCTGGTAGGCGGCGTCTTCTTCAAGAAGGCCGACGAAACGCTCACCCAGGACCTGGACGACCGCGGCCTGCTCTTCCGGCACATCGCGTACGAGCACAGCTACCCGCACTGCTGGCGCTGCCACACCGCGCTCCTCTACTACGCGCAGCCGTCCTGGTACATCCGCACCACGGCCATCAAGGACCGCCTCCTTGAGGAGAACGAGAAGACCAACTGGTTCCCCGACTCGGTCAAGCACGGCCGCTTCGGCGACTGGCTGACCAACAACGTCGACTGGGCGCTGTCCCGCAACCGCTACTGGGGCACCCCGCTGCCCATCTGGCGCTGCGAGGAGGGCCACCTCACCTGCGTCGGCTCGCGCGCGGAGCTCACCGAGCTGACCGGCACCGACCAGAACGCCCTCGACCCGCACCGCCCGTTCATCGACGACGTCACCTTCACCTGCACCCACGAGGGCTGCGCCCTCGAAGCGGTGCGCGTACCGGAGGTCATCGACGCCTGGTACGACTCGGGCTCGATGCCGTTCGCGCAGTGGGGCTACCCGTACCAGAACAAGGAGCTCTTCGAGAGCCGCTACCCGGCGCAGTTCATCTCGGAGGCCATCGACCAGACCCGCGGCTGGTTCTACACGCTGATGGCGGTGGGCACGCTCGTCTTCGACAAGTCGAGCTACGAGAACGTCGTCTGCCTCGGCCACATCCTCGCCGAGGACGGCCGCAAGATGTCCAAGCACCTGGGCAACATCCTGCAGCCGATCCCGCTGATGGACCAGCACGGCGCGGACGCGGTGCGCTGGTTCATGGCCGCGGGCGGCTCGCCGTGGGCGGCCCGCCGCGTGGGCCACGGCACGATCCAGGAGGTCGTCCGCAAGACGCTCCTGACGTACTGGAACACGGTCGCCTTCCAGGCGCTGTACGCCCGCACGTCGAAGTGGGCCCCCTCGGACGCCGACCCGGCGCCCGCCGACCGCCCGCTCCTGGACCGCTGGCTGCTCAGCGAGCTGCACGCGCTCACCGACCAGGTGACACAGGCCCTGGAGGCCTACGACACCCAGCGCGCGGGCAAGCTCCTCTCGGTCTTCGTCGACAACCTCTCCAACTGGTACGTCCGCCGCTCGCGCCGCCGCTTCTGGCAGGGCGACGCCGCCGCGCTGCGCACCCTGCACGAGGTCGTCGAGACGGTCACGCGCCTGCTCGCCCCGCTGACGCCGTTCATCACCGAGCGCGTCTGGCAGGACCTGGTCGTCCCCGTCGTCCCGGACGCCCCGGAGTCGGTGCACCTGGCCACCTGGCCCGAGGCCGACCTGTCCGCGATCGACCCCGAGCTTTCGCGGCAGATGGTCCTGGTCCGCCGCCTGGTGGAGCTCGGCCGCGCCTCGCGCGCGGAGTCCGGCGTCAAGACCCGCCAGCCGCTGTCCCGCGCGCTGGTCGGCGCCACCGGCTTCGACGCCCTCGGCGACGAACTGCGCGCCCAGATCACCGAAGAGCTCAACGTCTCCTCCCTCGCCTCGCTCTCCGAAGTGGGGGGCTCCCTGGTCGACACCACCGCCAAGGCCAACTTCCGGGCCCTGGGCAAGCGGTTCGGCAAGGGCGTCCAGGCGGTGGCCAAGGCCGTCGCCGAGGCCGACGCGGCCGCGCTCTCCCTCGCCCTGCGCGAGGGCACGGCGTCCGTCGAGGTCGACGGCGAGACGGTGACGCTCGCCCCTGATGAGGTCATCATCACCGAGACCCCGCGCGAGGGCTGGTCGGTGGCCTCCGACTCCGGTGCCACGGTCGCCCTCGACCTGGAGCTCACGGACGAGCTGCGCCGCGCGGGCCTCGCCCGTGACGCGATCCGCATGATCCAGGAGGCCCGCAAGAACAGCGGCCTCGACGTCGCGGACCGCATCGCGCTGCGCTGGACGTCGGCGGACGAGGCCACGGTCACGGCCCTCACGGACCACGCCGCCCTCATCGCCGACGAGGTCCTGGCCACGGACTTCGCCTCCGGCGACGCGGACGACAGCTACGGAGAGCCGGTCAAGGACGCCTCCCTGAACCTGACGTTCCGCCTCCGCAAGGCGTAACCCCGGACGACCGAAGGCCCGGCCCCGCCAAGCAGCTTGGCGGGACCGGGCCTTCGTCATGTCCCGCGCGCCACCGTGGGCCGCACCCACCCGGTCCGCCCTCGTGACAGGAGACACAAAAGGGCGGAGCCCCCGGGAATCCGGGGGCTCCGCCCTGAACGCTGCCGACGCCTATGGCGTGGTGTGGCCCGTCAGTTGTCGTCCTCGTCGATGAGGAAGCCGCGCATCGGGGACGGAGCCTGCTGCATCGGCGGCTGGCCCTGCGGCCGCACCGGCGCCATCGGCTGCGTCATCGCGGGCGACATCTGCTGCTGCCCGCCGTAGGACGGGGCACCCGGAGCCGGGTTGCCGCCCATGGACTGGTTGCCGCCGTAGGACGGGGCACCCGCACCGGCCGAGGCCATCGAAGGCGCCGGGGACGGCGGCAGCGAGGCGGTCGCCGGGGTGCGCGGCGGGGCGAGCGAGTCGTCGGCCTGGGTCTCCAGCTGACGCAGCTGCGACTCCAGGTAGGACTTCAGACGCGTGCGGTACTCGCGCTCGAAGCCGCGCAGGTCCTCGACCTTGCGCTCAAGCGTGGCGCGGGCGGACTCAAGCGAGCCCATCGCGACGCGGTGCTTTTCCTGCGCGTCCCGCTCCAGGGCGTCGGCCTTGGCACGGGCGTCACGCTCGAGGCCCTCGGCGCGCGAACGGGCCTCGCCCACGATCTTGTTGGCCTCGGAACGGGCCTCCGCGATCGCCTGGTCGGCGGTCTGCTGGGCGAGCGAGAGGACACGGGCGGCGCTGTCGCCACCGGGGCCCTGGCCGGGCTGGGGCATCTGCGGACCGTGGCCGCCCATGGGACCGCCCATCGGGCCGCCCATCGAACCCTGGCCCATCGGACCCTGGCCCATGGGGCCCTGGCCCATCGGACCGGGACCCATCGGGCCCTGGCCCATCTGGCCCGGACCCTGCGGACCGCCCTGCGGGCCGTGCCCACTGGGGCCCGCGGGCAGCTGCGGGGCACCACCGGGAAGCTGGGGGGGACCGCCCATCGGGCCGCCCATCTGCTGCTGCGGCGGCACCGGCTGCGGACCAGATATTGCGGCGGGCACGGGGGCTCCGGGACCGCGCTGGTCCTGGGGGCCGCCCTCGGGGCCCTTGCGCATGCCGCCCTGCTGCTGGTTCTGCGCGGCGGCGCGGGTGGCCGCGGCCAGCTTGGCGCGCAGGTCCTCGTTCTCGCGGAGCAGGCGGGTCAGTTCGGCTTCGACCTCATCGAGGAAGGCATCGACCTCGTCCTCGTCATAGCCTTCTCGGAGGCGGACGGTCGTGAACTGCTTGTTCCGCACGTCCTCGGGGGTCAACGGCATCTCTTCACCTCAACGTAGTCGTCGGCATTCGGCAAGACCGTATCGTTCACAGCCGGCTCACGACGGTGATCAGGATGTAGACGATGATCATCAGTACGAAGAAGGACAGGTCGAGCGCCACGCCGCCGAGACGCAGCGGCGGAATGAACCGCCGCAGAAGCTTGAGCGGTGGATCGGTGACAGTGTAGGTGGCCTCCAGAACGACCACCATCGCCTTGCCGGGTTGCCATGAGCGGGCGAACTGGAAGACGTAGTCCATGACCAGCCGGAAGATCAGCACGATGAGGAAGCACATCAGCGCGATGTAGATCACTTGCAAGACCACGCCCATGTCCGCGTTTCCCTCTCCCCTGCATCTGGTCGCATCCGCGCTGTATCTATCCGGTACTGCTGCTGTCTACTGCACTGCGTCTCAGCTCTGGTTGAAGAACCCGCCCTCTGCGATACGGGCCTTGTCCTCCGCCGTGACATCGACGTTAGCAGGCGACAACAGGAACACCTTCTGCGTCACACGTTCGATACTGCCATGCAGCCCGAAGACGAGACCGGCCGCAAAGTCGACAAGTCGCTTCGCGTCGGTGTCGTCCATCTCCGTCAAGTTCATGATCACCGGGGTGCCTTCGCGGAAGTGTTCCCCGATGGTACGGGCTTCGTTGTAGGTCCGGGGGTGAAGCGTGGTGATGCGGTAGGGCTCCCGCTCGGACACGACCTTGGGCATGATCACCGGTGCGTTCTTCTCCAGGCTCTGGCGTTCGGGTGTGATAGATGCCACGGGGGCGATTCGTGCCGGTCGTCCCGATTCAGCGGCAAGCGAAGCCGCGCGCGGCGCCGGCTCACGCGGTGCCGGTGGCTGTACAACTCGTACCGATTCGTCCCGATCCAAGTCCCGGTCCCGGTCCGAGAGGTGGGACTGGTGGGACTGGTGCGGCGGCTCGTGCCGCCGGCGGTCGCGCTCGGGCTCCGGCTCGGGCTCGAAATCGTCATCGGGGTCGAAGCCCCGACCGTCGTAACCGTCGTCCTCCACGAGGCCGAGGTAGACCGCCATCTTGCGCATCGCGCCGGCCATGCTCTGAGTCCTCCGCTCTGTGGTGGATCGGAAAGGCCGTCACCAACTGCCCGCGATCCACGAGGTATCCCCGCCTTGGGGTGGGAATGACCATATTTTCTGCTGTGGTCCGACTTCCTGGCGACGTTACCCGAGCCCGCGTCGGACTCCGAGTACCGCTGTGCCGACGCGCACATGTGTCGCCCCAGCCGCCACGGCCTGTTCGAGGTCCGCACTCATCCCTGCCGACACCATGTTCGCAGCCGGATGGGCCACGCGCAGGGCAGTCGACAAATCCATCAGCCGCTCGAACGCCGCCTGTTGCCGGCCCGCGTACTCGCCGGTGAGCGGCGCGACCGTCATCAGACCGTCGAGCCGGAGCCCGGGAGCGTCGGCCACCAGACCGGCCAACTCTTCGATTCCGCCAGGCCCCACGCCGCCGCGCTCCCCACGTCCGCTCTCGCCCGCGTCGAGGGCGACCTGGAGCAGGCAGCCCACCTCGCGCTCGGCGCGCACGGCCGCGGCCGAGAGCGCGGTGACCAGCCTGGGCCGGTCCACCGACTGCACCACATCCGCGTAACCGACCACGGAGCGCACCTTGTTGGTCTGCAACTGGCCCACGAAGTGCCAGCTCAGGGACGCGTCCGCGCAGGCTTCCGCCTTCGGGGCGGCGTCCTGGTCGCGGTTCTCGGCGACATGGCGCACGCCGAGCTCCGCGAGCAGGAGCACATCGCTCGCGGGGTAGGTCTTGGTGACCACGATCAGGGTCACTTCTTCACGCTTGCGCCCGGCGGCCGCGCAGGCCGCCGCGATGCGTTCTTCCACGTTCGCCAGGTTCGTGGCGAGTTCCGACTTACGGTCCGTCATGCCCCATCAGTCCAGCCAGACATAGCCCGCGAGCCGACCGGTGGTGCGGTCGCGGCGGTAAGAGAAGTGGTCGTCCGACTCCAGCGTGCACACCGGCGACTGCTCCCGGTCGCGCACCCCGAGCCGGTCGAGCTGCGCGTGCACCCCGGCGGTCACGTCGACCGCGGGGGTGCCCCAGCTCGTCTCGGAGTACGCCGCGGGTTCCACGGCGGCGACGTCGGCGCGCATGTCCGCGGGCACTTCGTAGCAGCGGCCGCAGACGGCGGGTCCGGTGCGGGCCACGATCCGCCCGGCCTCGGCGCCGAGACGCAGCATGGCCTCGACGGCCGCGGGCACCACCCCGGCGACCAGGCCGGGACGGCCCGCGTGCGCGGCGGCGACGACGCCGGCCACCGGGTCGGCGAGGAGTACGGGGGTGCAGTCGGCGGTGAGAACGGCGAGGGCCAGGCCCCGCTCGGCGGTGACGACGGCGTCGACCGCCGGGACCTCCTGGCCCGGGGCCCAGGGCCCGTCGGCCACGGCGACGTCCCGGCCGTGCACCTGGTTCATCCAGACCACGCGGGCGGCGTCGACGCCGAGGGACTTGGCCGCGAGTTCGCGGTTGTGCCGGACGGCTTCGGGGTCGTCGCCGACCGCTCCGCCGAGGTTGAGCTCTTCGTACGGAACGGCGCTCACCCCGCCCCACCGGTCGGTGAAGGCGAAGTGGGCGCCGCTCACGGTGCTCGTTCCTGAGCGCTTGCCTATCACTTCAGGAAGTCCGGCACGTCCAGCTCTTCGGCCTGGCTGTCCTGGTGCAGACGGGTCGGCGGGACCTGCGGGGGCGCCGCCGGGCTCGCGGGGGCCTCGTTGACCGCGGGGGCCGGCTCGACCGGTTCCGGGGCCGGGGGCTCCTCGCGCGGAGTGACGCTGCCGAGGCCGCCGAAGGCCGGTCCCGGGCGGGACGATTCAGCGGGACGGCTGGTCGGAGCGGGTTCCTCGCGCTTGGCCGAGGCCGAGCCGAGGACGTTGTCCCGCTTGGCCGGCGGCTGTCCGCCGTCGAACCCGGCGGCGATGACGGTGACCCGGACCTCGTCCCCGAGCGCGTCGTCGATGACCGCGCCGAAGATGATGTTCGCCTCCGGGTGGGCGGCCTCGCTGACCAGCTGGGCCGCTTCATTGATCTCGAAGAGGCCGAGGTCGGAGCCGCCGGAGATGGAGAGCAGGACGCCGCGGGCGCCGTCGATGGACGCCTCCAGGAGCGGCGAGGAGATCGCCATCTCGGCGGCGGCCACCGCGCGGTCGTCGCCGCGGGCCGAGCCGATGCCCATGAGGGCCGAACCCGCCTCGGACATGACCGACTTGACGTCGGCGAAGTCCAGGTTGATCAGGCCGGGGGTGGTGATGAGATCGGTGATGCCCTGCACACCGGAGAGGAGCACCTGGTCGGCCGACTTGAACGCGTCGAGCACGCTGACCTGGCGGTCCGAGATGGACAGGAGCCGGTCGTTGGGGATGACGATGAGGGTGTCGACCTCTTCGCGGAGCTCGGCGATGCCGTCCTCCGCCTGGTTCGCGCGGCGCCGGCCCTCGAAGGTGAACGGTCGCGTGACCACACCGATCGTCAGGGCGCCGAGGGAACGCGCGATGTTGGCGACCACGGGCGCGCCGCCCGTGCCGGTGCCGCCGCCCTCACCAGCCGTCACGAAGACCATGTCGGCCCCCTTGAGGACCTCCTCGATCTCCTCGCGGTGGTCCTCGGCCGCCTTGCGGCCGACGGCCGGGTTGGCTCCGGCGCCGAGTCCGCGGGTGAGTTCACGGCCGACGTCGAGCTTGACGTCGGCGTCGCTCATCAACAGGGCTTGCGCGTCGGTGTTGATGGCGATGAACTCGACGCCCTTGAGACCGACCTCGATCATCCGGTTGATGGCATTGACACCACCGCCGCCGACACCGATGACTTTGATGACTGCGAGGTAGTTCTGCGGTGCTGCCACGTCGAAGGCCTCTCGCCTCGAGTTACGTGTCGCCGTATCACGCTGCCGCGATACGCCGACTGATGCCGAATGGGACGGTCCGAATCGCCGACCCGAACCCTAACGCTGAAGTTTAGGGTTACCAGTGTGTCTGTTCCCTGGACTCTTCCGAACAGGACACTAAGTCGACAAGTGGCGCGCGTTCAACGAACACGCCGAACCTCCCGTTTTTCTTTTCACCCTATGTGATCAGCCATAGCGCTGCCCATCCAGGGTGCTGGCCTGCGCTGATGTACGTCAACTCAGCGATGACGCGGGCGCGGTGGGAACCGTCACGTCGAAGTGCCGTGCCTTGGGGACGGCTTTCATCAGACCGGTCAGGGCTTCGGCCTTCATACGGCCGTTCTCCCCGCTCCCCCAGGCGACCGTGCGCCCGTCCGCCAACTCCAGCGAGATGGAGTCGTACGAACGGACCTTGACCCTGACGGTGTCCGCCACCACCGACCCTGGCAGGTCCGCGACCACCCGAACCGCCTCCCGGCGCAGCCGTTCGGGGCCGAAGCGGCGCAGGCTGGCCGCGGGCGCCCCGGGCTGAGCCGTCGTCAATTCCAGCAGGGGCGCACCCTTCGGGGCCTTGTCGACGGTGGCGAAGCGCACACCCTTCGCGTCCACTTCGACGAACTTTCCGCCCTTTTCGATGAGCAGGACCGGAGTGCGCTCCGTCACTTTCAGTGTGATTCCGTGGGGCCAGGAGCGGATGACGTCAACCGAGTCAATTCGGGGCAATTTCCTCAGCAGCCGTTCCTCGACGGCGTCGGAGTCGACCGAAACGAGCGGTCCGCCGAGTTCGATTCCGGCCGCCTCCCGCACCTGATGTGGCGTGAGCACGTCGGTGCCCGACGTCGTGACCCGCTCCAGACGCAGCAGGGACGAGCCGTAGAGCACCCAGACGGCGGCCCCGCCGCACATGGCCAGCAGGGCCGCCACCAGGATCAGGGTGCGCGGCCGCGGCAGGCGCGGGCCGCGGCGCGAGCGCGGGCGGGCCGGGCCGGACTTGGGCCTCGGCCGTTCGGCGGTCTTCGGTCCGGCCACGCTCGCCTGCCTTCTCACGCGCTGCGGCGTGACGCAATCGCCTCGTACACCATGCTGACGAGGAGGTCGTCGGCGTCCCTGCGGCCGAACTCCGAGGCGGCACGGGACATCTCGTACAGCCGGTGCGGGTCGGCGAGCACGGGCAGCACCTGGGACTGGACCCATTCGGGCGTCAGCTCCGCGTCGTCGACCAGCAGTCCGCCGCCCGCCTTGACCACCGGCTGGGCGTTCAGCCGCTGTTCGCCGTTGCCGATGGGCAGCGGGACGTAGGCGGCCGGGAGTCCGACGGCGGAGAGCTCGGCGACGGTCATCGCGCCCGCGCGGCAGAGCATCATGTCGGCCGCCGCGTACGCGAGGTCCATCCGGTCCACGTACGGTACCGGGATGTAGGGCGGCATTCCGGGCATGTTCTCGACGTACGGCAATTCGTTCTTCGGGCCGACGGCGTGCAGGATCTGGATGCCCGCGCGCTGCAGGACCGGGGCGGCCTGCTGGACGACCTCGTTCAGGCGGCGTGCGCCCTGGGAGCCGCCGGAGACCAGGAGGGTCGGCAGGTTCGGGTCGAGGCCGAAGGCGTCACGGGCCTCCGGGCGCACCTTCGCGCGGTCCAGCATGGCGATGGCGCGGCGCAGCGGGATGCCGATGTAGCGCGAGCCGCGCAGCTTGCTGTCGGGCGTGGAGACCGCGACGGCCGCCGCGTACCGGGAGCCGATCTTGTTGGCGAGGCCCGGGCGCGCGTTCGCCTCGTGCACCACGATCGGCACCCGGGCGCGCTTGGCCGCGAGGTAGCCGGGCAGCGCGACATAGCCGCCGAAGCCGACGACGCAGTCCGCCTTGGTGCGCTCCAGGATCTGCTCGGCCGCCTTGATGGTGCCGCGAAGGCGCCCGGGCACGGTGATGAGCTCCGGGGTCGGCTTGCGCGGCAGGGGCACGGCGGGGATCAGGGCGAGTTCGTAACCGCGCTCGGGGACGAGTCGGGTCTCAAGGCCGCGCTCCGTGCCGAGGGCCGTGATCCCCACGGTCGGGTCCTGCCTGCGCAGGGCGTCTGCGAGGGCAAGCGCGGGCTCGATGTGGCCGGCGGTCCCCCCACCGGCGAGTACGACATGCACCGAAATTCACCGCTCTCCGGACGAACGCGCCTTGACGCGCCGTCGCATCGTGTTCCATCTCACCCGAGGTTGCCGCATGGCCAGGGCCGCCTTCGCCGCGGGGTCCTGTCGCGCGAAGGCGATGAGGAGTCCCACGGCGAACATGGTCGGCAGCAGGGCTGAGCCTCCGTAGGAGAACAGCGGGAGGGGGACACCGGCGATCGGCAGCAGGCCGAGCACCGCACCGATGTTGACCACGGCCTGGGCCGTGATCCAGGTGGTCACGCCTCCCGCGGCATACCTCACGAAGGGGTCCTCCGTGCGTCCGGCCACGCGGATACCCGCATAGCCTAGAGCCGCGAAGAGGGCGAGCACCGACAGTGTCCCCGCGAGACCGAGTTCCTCGCCGGTGATGGCGAAGATGAAGTCCGTGTGCGGTTCGGGTAGTTGACCCCATTTTTCCACACTCGCGCCCAGACCGGAACCGAAGAATCCGCCCGAGGCCAGGGCATAGATGCCGTGCACGGCCTGCCAGCAGGAGTCGCCGGGTCCCGGCTCGGTCGCGCCGATGCACTCGAGCCGGGCCATGCGGTTGGGGCTCGTCTTGATAAGGATCACACCGAGGAGGCCCGCGATGCTCAGCACGCCCGCGAAGAGCCGCGTCGGCGCCCCGGCCAGCCACAGCAGGCCGAACAGGATCGCCGTGAGGATGATCGCCGTGCCCATGTCGCCGCCGAGCATGATCAGGCCGAGCAGCATGAAGGTGACGGGGACGAGCGGGACCAGCATGTGCTTCCACTGCGTGAGCAGCCGCTTGTCCTGTTTGCGGGCGAGCAGGTCAGCGCCCCACAGGACGAGCGCCAGCTTGCCGAACTCGCTCGGCTGGAGCTGGAACGGACCCCCCAAATAGATCCAGTTCTGATTGCCGTTGACGCTGCGCCCTATCCCCGGGATCTGCACCAGGACCATCAGGAAGACGGAGCCCGCGAGGATCGGGTACGACAGGGCCCGGTGCAGCTTGATGGGCACCCGCATGGCGATCACGAGCAGCGCGGCGCCGAGCACGGCGGCCACGAACTGCTTGCGGAAGAAGTACGAGGCGGGCAGGTTCAGCTGCAGCGCCTGGATCATCGACGCCGAGTACACCATCACCAGGCCGAGCCCGGTGATCAGCAGGCTGGACCCGAAGATCAGGTAGTACGCGGTCAGCGGCCGGTCCCAGGCGCGGCGGGCCCTGACGTAGAGGCGCCGCACCGGGCTCTCCCGCACGACCGGCGGCTTGCGCGGGCGCGCGGGGCGCTTGGGCGCACGCGGCGTGCGGGGTGCTCGGGGTGCCCTGGCCGGGGCGCGCCCGGCCATCAGCGGCACCCCCAAGGGGCGTGCGGGTCCTCCCGCGGCCACCCCCACGCCCGCCACGCCCACGGCATCGACGCTGTCACGTGCCCTCCTCACGGTGCCGGGAGCCGGACACCGGCACCCCTGCGGGGCCGTGTCAGTCGCTCGCGCCGAGTTCGCGGACGGCTGCCGCGAACGCGTCACCACGCTTGTTGTAGTTGGTGAACATGTCCATCGACGCACAGGCCGGCGCCATCAGGACGGTGTCCCCAGGACCGGCGAGCCGTGCCGCCTGCCGTACCGCCTCGGACATCGCCCCAGTGTCGGTCCGGTCGAGGTCGACCACGGGTACTTCTGGCGCGTGTCGCGCGAGGGCTTCCCGGATCAGGGCGCGGTCGGCGCCGATGAGGACGGCGCCCCGCAGCCGCTTCGCCGCCCCGGCGACCAGCTCGTCGAAGGTCGCGCCCTTGGCGAGCCCGCCCGCGATCCACACGATGGACTCGTACGCGGCCAACGAGGCCTCGGCGGCGTGCGTGTTGGTGGCCTTGGAGTCGTCGACGTAGGCCACGCCGTCGACGTCGGCCACGTGCTCGATGCGGTGGGCGTCCGGCTGGAAGGCCCGCAGGCCGTCCCTGACGGCTCCCGGGCGCACGCCGAAGGCGCGCGCGAGCGCGGCCGCGGCCAGGGCGTTGGCGATGTTGTGCGGGGCCGCGGGGCTGACGTCGGAGACCTCCGCGAGCTCCTGGGCCTGCTTCTGGCGGTCCGGTACGAAGGCACGGTCGACCAGGATGCCGTCGACGACGCCGAGTTGCGAGGGGGCGGGCGCGGCAAGCGTGAAGCCGATGGCGCGGCAGCCCTCCTCGACGTCGGCCTCCCGGACCAGGTCCTCGGTGGCCGGGTCCGCCGCGTTGTAGACGCAGGCCACCCGGTTGCCCTCGTAGATCCGGCCCTTGTCGGCGGCGTACGCCTCCATGGAGCCGTGCCAGTCGAGGTGGTCGGGCGCCAGGTTGAGCACGGCGGCGGAGTGGGCGCGCAGGGAGGGCGCCCAGTGGAGCTGGTAGCTGGAGAGCTCGACGGCCAGGACGTCGTAGGCGTCGTCGCCCTCGAGCACGACGTCGACGATGGGCGTGCCGATGTTGCCGACGGCGGCGGTGCGCAGGCCCTCGGCGCGCAGGATCGACGCCAGCATCTGGGTCGTCGTGGTCTTGCCGTTGGTGCCGGTGATCGCGAGCCAGGGCGCGGCGTCCGGGCCGCGCAGGCGCCAGGCGATCTCCACGTCGCCGACGACGTCGACGCCCGCCGCCGCGGCGGCGGCGAACAGCGGGCTCTCGGGCTTCCAGCCCGGCGAGGTGACCACGAGGTCGGTGCCCTCGGGCAGGTTCTCGGCGTCCCCGAGGCGTACGGAGACGCCCGCGCCGGACAGCTCGGCCGCGCGGGCGTCGAGCGCCGGGCCCGAGCCGCCGTCCACGACGGTCACCACGGCGCCGAGGCCGGCGAGGGCGCGCGCGGCGCTGACGCCGCTGACGCCGAGCCCGGCGACGGTGACGCGCAGGCCCTGCCAGGAGTCCTGGGGGTCGCTCACTTCTTGGCTGCCCATCCCGCGTAGAAGAGGCCGAGACCGACGATCACGCACATGCCCTGGATGATCCAGAAGCGGACCACGACCAGGACCTCGGACCAGCCCTTGAGTTCGAAGTGATGCTGGAGCGGTGCCATCCGGAAGACGCGCTTCCCGGTCAGTCGGAAGGAGCCGACCTGGATGACCACCGACATGGTGATGAGGACGAAGAGGCCGCCGAGGAGCGCGAGCAGCATCTCCGTGCGGGAGCAGATCGCGAGTCCGGCCAGGGCGCCGCCGAGGGCGAGCGAGCCGGTGTCACCCATGAAGATCTTGGCGGGCGAGGTGTTCCACCACAGGAAGCCGAAGCAGGCGCCCATCAGGGCCGAGGCCACGACGGCGAGGTCGAGCGGATCCCTGACCTCGAAACAGGCGGCCGGGTTGGTGAGATCCTGGGCGTTGGCGCAGGACTCCTGGAACTGCCAGACGCCGATGAACGTGTACGCGCCGAAGACCATCACGGAGGCGCCGGTGGCGAGGCCGTCGAGGCCGTCGGTGAGGTTCACGCCGTTCGACATCGCGAGGATCATGAACAGTGCCCAGACGACGAACAGGACCGGGCCGATCGACCAGCCGAAGTCCTCCACGAACGACAGCTTCGTGGAGGCGGGGGTCTGGCCGCGGCCGTCGGCGAACTGGAGCGAGATCACCGCGAAGGCGATGCCGACGATCAGCTGGCCCGCCATCTTGGCCTTGGCCCGCAGACCGAGCGAACGCCGCTTGACGATCTTGATGTAGTCGTCGAGGAAGCCGACGAGGCCCATGCCCGCCATCAGGCCGAGCACCAGCAGACCGGAGATGGTCGGCTCGGCACCGGTGATGATCTTGCTCAGGAAGTACGCGATGAGCGTCGCCAGGATGAAGGCGATGCCACCCATGGTCGGCGTGCCGCGCTTGCTGTGGTGCTCGCGCGGGCCGTCGTCGCGGATGTACTGGCCATAGCCCTTGCGGGCGAGGAGCTTGATCAGCAGGGGCGTCCCGACCAGCGTCAGGAAGAGCCCGATCACGCCCGCGAAGAGGACTTGCTTCATCATCGGGCATCAACTCCGCCCGTCGCGGCGCCGGCGTCGGCCACGAGCGCCTGCGCGACACGCTCGAGGCCCACCGATCTGGACGCCTTCACCAGCACGACGTCTCCTGGGCGCAGCTCGCTGCGCAGCAGGTCGATCGCCGCCTGTGCGTCGGACACGTGCACCGACTCCTCACCCCACGAACCCTCGTTGTATGCGCCCAGTTGGAGCCAGGACGCTTCCCTGCCCCCGACTGCCACGAGCTTGTTCACGTTCAGCCGGACGGCAAGGCGTCCGACCGCGTCGTGCTCGGCGAGCCCTTCGTCACCGAGCTCGGCCATGTGGCCGAGCACCGCCCACGTGCGTCCCCCCCGCGCCTGTGCGGTCCTGCCCATGGCTGCCAGCGCGCGCAGGGCGGCTCGCATGGACTCGGGGTTCGCGTTGTAGGCGTCGTTGACGACCGTCACGCCGTCCGGGCGCTCGGTGACCTCCATACGCCAGCGGGACAGCGTGCCCGCCTCGGAGAGCGCGAGGGCGATCTCGTTCACGGACATGCCAAGGTCATGGGCGACGGCGGCCGCGGCGAGCGCGTTCGACACGTGGTGCTCACCGTACAGGCGCAGCCGCACGTCGCTGCACCCGGAGGGTGTGTGCAGCGTGAAGGCCGGTTGTCCGTTCTCCGTGAGCCGGACATTCTCGGCGCGCACGTCGGCCTCGGCCGCCTCGCCGAAGAGGAGCACGCGGGCCCGCGTACGGGAGGCCATCGCGCGCACCAGCGGGTCGTCGGCGTTGAGGATCGCGGTGCCGTCGGCGGGCAGCGCCTCGACCAGCTCGCCCTTTGCTTCCGCGATCTGCTCGCGGCCGCCGAACTCGCCGATATGGGCGGTGCCGACGTTCAGGACGAGGCCGACGCGGGGCGGGGTAAGACCGGTCAGGTACCGGATGTGGCCCGTGCCGCGGGCGCCCATCTCCAGGACGAGGAACTTGGTCTCCTCGGTGGCGGACAGGGCGGTCAGCGGCAGGCCGATCTCGTTGTTGAGCGATCCCGGCGTCCACACCGTCGGCGCCGCGCGCTGCAGCACCTGGGCGATCAGGTCCTTGGTGCTGGTCTTGCCCGCGGAGCCGGTGAGGGCGACGAGGGTGGCGCCGAGCCGGGCGACGACGTGCCGGGCGAGCGCGCCGAGCGCCGCCTGCACGTCGTCGACGACGATGGCGGGCACGCCGACGGGCCGCTGCGCGAGGACGGCCACGGCACCGGCCGCGACGACCTGCGCCGCGTAGTCGTGGCCGTCGACCCGCTCACCGGCGAAGGCGACGAACAGGCCGCCGGGCTCCACCTCACGGGAGTCCCTGACGACCGGCGCGGTGACCTGGACCGACGGATCCGGTATGTCGTACGTCTGCCCGCCGACGACGGTGGCGATCTCGGCGAGGGAGAGGGCGATCACAACTTCATCCCTGGGTTTGCTGGATAGCTTCGCGAAGCACCTGGCGGTCGTCGAAGGGACGCACCACCCCGGCGATGTCCTGGCCCTGCTCATGGCCCTTGCCCGCGACGAGGACGGTGTCGCCGGGCTCGGCGCGGGCGACGGCCGCGGCGATCGCGGCGGCCCGGTCCTCGAAGACGGCGACCTCGCCGCGCTCGTGCGCGGGCACCTCGGCGGCGCCCGCGAGCATGGCGGCGAGGATCGCGAGGGGGTCCTCGCCGCGGGGGTTGTCGGAGGTCAGTACGGCGGTGTCGGCGAGCCGGGCCGCGGCCGCGCCCATCGGCATCCGCTTCGTCTGGTCGCGGTCGCCGCCGCAGCCGAGGACGATGTGCAGCTTGCCCTCGGTGACCTTGCGCAGCGCGCGCAGGACCGATTCGACGGCGTCCGTCTTGTGGGCGTAGTCGACGACCGCGAGGTAGTCCTGGCCCGCGTCGATCCGCTCCAGGCGGCCGGGGACGCCGGGCACCGCGGCGACGCCGTCGGCCGCGGTCTGCGGGTCGATCCCGGCGACGGCCAGCGCGACGATCGCGGCCAGCGTGTTGGCGACGTTGAACGGGCCCGCGAGCGGCGACTTCGCGGCGATCCGCTCGCCCTTGGGGCCGACGGCGGTGAACGTCGAGTCCAGCGGCCCGACCTCGACGTCCTCGGCGCGCCAGTCGGCGTCCGGGTGCCCCTCGGCGGAGAAGGTGGTGACCGGGATCTCGGACTCGGCCGCGAGCCTGCGCCCGTACTCGTCGTCGTGGTTGACGACGCCGAGGCGGGCGCGCCGCTTGGTGAACAGCTGCGCCTTGGCCCGGAAGTAGTCCTCCATGCCGGAGTGGAACTCCATGTGCTCCGGGCTGAGGTTGTTGAACACGGCGACATCGAAGACGCAGCCGTCCACGCGGCCGAGCACCAGGGCGTGGCTGGAGACCTCCATGGCGACGGCCTGGACGCCGCGCTCGCGCATCACCGCGAACAGCGCCTGCAGGTCGGTGGCTTCGGGCGTGGTGCGCTCGGACTTGATGCGCTCGTCGCCGATGCGCGTCTCCACCGTGCCGATGAGTCCGGTGGCACGGACCCGCCGAAGGCCGCCCTCCATCAGATACGCGGTGGTGGTCTTGCCGGACGTGCCGGTGATGCCGATCTGGAGCAGCTCGCGCCCCGGGTGGCCGTACACCGTGGCGGCCAGCTCACCCATGCGGGCGCGCGGGTCGTCCACGACGAGCACCGGCAGGCCCGTGACGGCGGCGCGGTCGGCGCCCGTCGGGTCGGTGAGGATGGCGGCGGCGCCGTGGTCGGCGGCCTGCGCGACGAAGTCGGCGCCGTGCATGCGGGCGCCGGGCAGCGCGACGTACAGGTCGCCGGGGCGCACCGCGCGCGAGTCGTGCGTGATGCCGGTGACGCCGGGATCTCCTGGCGCGGCGCCCGGTGCGGTGCCCGGGGCCGGGGCCCCCAGCTGATCGGCGAGCTCCGCGAGCGGGGTGGCGGAGACCTCGGCCGGCCGCGGCGGTCCCGGATAGGTCACGGGAGCGCCCTTCTGGGTGGTTTGGTACTGATCAGCGTGTGGCACGGCGGTGAGCGTACCGGGCGCACCCCCGGTGGGGCCAAAAGGGAGGGGCCCCGGCGTGCGGTTCCCCGGATGCGGGGTGATCGTCGTCACGGATGCTTCCGGTCAGTCACGGGTGGTTCCGGTCAGTCGCGGGGCTCGCCGGACGCCGCGGGACGGCCGGGCGTGTCCGGCTTGCCGGGTGTGAACGTGACCGGGAGGGGGGCCGGGCGGCTTCCGGTCGGCGGCACCTGGAGCGTCTTCAGGGAGAACTGCATGACCTTCTTGTAGATGGGCCCGCAGATCTGGCCGCCGAAGTAGCTGCCCTTCTTGGCGTTCTGGATGACGCAGTAGACGGTGACGCGCGGCTTGTCGGCGGGCGCGAATCCGGCGAAGGAGGAGGTGTAGCCGCGGTAGCGGCCGGTCTGGGGGTCGACGCGGTTGGCGGTGCCGGTCTTGCCCGCGACGCGGTAGCCGGGGATGCGGGCCTTCGTTCCGGTGCCCTCCTCGTCGTCGACGACGGACTCCAGCATGCGCGCGACGGTCTTCGCGGTCTTGTCGCTGACGACGCGGTTCTTCCTCGGCGCGGGGGCGGGCGTGAAGCGGCCGTCGGGGCCCTTGGTGCCGCGCACGAGGGTGGGCTCGATCCGTACGCCGTCGTTGGCGATCGTGGAGTACACGGAGGCCGCCTGCATGGCGTTGATGGAGACGCCCTGCCCGAAGGGGATGGTGAACTGCTGCGAGGTCGACCACTTGTCGGGCGGCGCGAGGATGCCCCGGGTCTCGCCGGGGAAGCGCAGCCCGGTGGGCTTGCCGATCCCGAACTTCCGCAGGTACGCGTGGAGGGACCGGTTGACCTCGCGCTGGGTCTCGCCGAGTTCCCCGGTGGCGAGGATGGTGCCGATGTTGCTGGACTTGGCGAGCACGCCGTTGAGCGTGAGGTACCAGGTGGGGTGGTCGATGTCGTCCTGGAAGAGGCGGTCGCCGCGGTGCAGGCGGTTGGGGACGGTCACCCGGGTGTGGGGCGTCGCCGCGTTCTCCTCCAGGACGGCGGCCATCGACATGACCTTGGCGGTGGAGCCCGGTTCGTAGGCGTCCTGCACGGCCGCGTTGCCGAGGCTCGCGCTCGCGGCCTGGGACAGGTCGTTGGGGTCGAAGCCGGGGGCGTTGGCCATGGCGAGGACCTCGCCGGTGCGGGTGTCCTGCACGACCACGTAGCCCCGGTCCGCCTTGGACTTCCTGACCTGCTCGGTGATGGCGTCCTGCGCGGCCCACTGGATGTCGCGGTCGATGGTCAGCTCGACGTCCGAGCCGGGCACGGCGGGCTTCTCGGTGGTGCCCGCGGTCGGCACCTGACGGCCGCCGGACTGGGCGTAGCGGATCTCGCCGCGCTTGCCCGCGAGCTGCTTGTCGAGCTGCTGCTCGACGCCGCCGCCGCCCTTGCCGTCGGCGTTGACCCAGCCCAGTATCCCGGCGGCCAGGCCGTCGTTCGGATAGACGCGCTTGCTGGTGGGCACGGCGAACACGCCCGCGAGGACGTTCACCGCCGAGGCGTCGGTGCCCGCCTTGTCGGCGAGCGTGGACCGCAGGTCCTTGATCTGCTTCCACACCTGCGGGGTCTCGCGGCGGGCGAGCAGCGTGAAGCGGGTGTCGGGCGTGCGCAGCTTGGCGGTGATCGCGTCGGCGTCCTCGCCGAGGATCGGCGCGAGCAGGGCGGCGGCCTGCTCGGGCGCGTCCTTGACCTTGGTCTCCTTCGCCGTGAACAGCGAGGGGTCGGCCGTGATGTCGTACGCGTCCACGCTGGTGGCGAGCTCCACGCCCCGGCGGTCGGTGATGGCCCCGCGCTCGGCGGCGATCTTGTGGGTGGAGTACCGGTTCTTCTCCGCCTTGGCCGCGTACGCGTCGGCGTCGACGGCCTGCACCTGGAGGAGGCGCACCACGAACGCCAGCATCACCAGGGTCAGGGCGAGGCTGACCAGGCGCAGGCGGGGCCGGGGGCTGCCGAGCCGCAGCGGCTTGGGCCCGGCCGCGAGCGGGCGCGCGCCGCCGCGCCCGGCGGGGCGGGCGCCGGGTGCCGGACCGCGCCGGGCGCCGGGCCGGGCGGGGCCGGGGACCCTGCGCCGCGGCGGTGTCGGTTGGCGGTCCGTCACTTGCTCACCTGCCGGAGGTCGTGGGGGCGGGCTTCGCGGCGGGGTCCGGCGGCGTGGCGGGCCCGGCCGCGGGGGGCCGCGAAGCGGTGGGGTCCGGTGCGGGTGGTGCCGTAGGGGGCGTCGTGGGGGGCGTCGCGGGCGGGGCCGCCGGGCGGGTCTCGGGGGGCCGGGGCGCCGGGGGCAGCAGCGCGGGCGGGCGGGCCGCGGACTCGCGCAGGGCGGACGGTCCCGCGGCGGGTCCCGGCACGCCGCGGACGGTGCCGTCGGGGCTCAGGAAGGCCGGGTCGCCGCCGGGGACCATGCCGAGCTCACGGGCGCGGCGCTGGAGCGCCTCCGGCGCGGCGTAGGCGTCGACCTCGCGCTGGAGCTGCTGCTCGTCGTCGGTGAGCTCCTGGGTCTCCTTCTTCAACTTGCTGAGCTGGAAGGAGCCTTCGTTCAGGGAGGAGTTGAGCACGAGCAGCCCGATCAGGCCGCCGCCGAGCAGCAGCACCACCAGGAGCGTGAAGGGGGTGCGGGCGGCCTGGCTCGGGCCCGCGGGCAGCAGCCGCGCGAGCCGTGCCGCCCTCCCCCGCAGCTGCGGTCTCTTGCTCATGGAGCCTCCTCGCGGACGCGTCTCACGGGGCTTCCTGGACCACCGGGCCCACCGGGCCCGCTGGCGGGCGGCGTCGGCGCGCGGGCGCGGCGCTCACGCGACGTCCTCGCGGATGCGCTGCGCCCCGCGCAGCCGCGCCGGTGCGGCCCTGCGGTTCTCGGCGATCTCCTCGTCGGTGGGCAGTTCGGCGCCGCGCGTGAGGAGCTTGAGCCGGGGCTGGTACTCCTCGGGCACGACGGGCAGGCCGGGCGGCGCGGTGTTCGCGGCACCGGCCGCGAACACCTGCTTGACCAGGCGGTCCTCAAGGGAGTGGTACGAGAGGACGGCGATTCGGCCGTCCACGGCGAGCGCCTTGACGGCCGCGGGGATGGCCCGCTCCAGGACGCTCAGCTCGCCGTTGACCTCGATGCGCAGGGCCTGGAAGGTGCGCTTGGCGGGGTTGCCGCCGGTGCGCTTGGCGGCCTGGGGCAGCGCGTCGCGGATGAGCTCGACGAGGCGGGCGCTGTTGCTGAAGGGCTCCTTGTCGCGCTCGCGCACGACGGCGGACACGATCCGCTTGGCCTGCTTCTCCTCGCCGTACGCCCGCAGGATGCGCACCAGTTCCCCGGGGGGATAGGTGTTCAGGACCTCGGCGGCGCTCATGCCCGTCGTCTGGTCCATGCGCATGTCGAGGGGCGCGTCCTGCGCGTAGGCGAAGCCGCGGTCGGCCTCGTCGAGTTGCATGGAGGAGACGCCGAGGTCGAACAGGACGCCCTGGACGCGCGGGACGCCGAGGCGGTCGAGGACGTCGGGCAGCTCGTCGTAGACCGCGTGCACGAGGGTCGCCCGCTCGCCGTAGGGCGCGAGCCGCTCGCCGGACAGGCGCAGCGCCTCCTTGTCCCGGTCGAGGGCGATCAGGCGGGCCTCGGGGAAGGCGGCGAGGAGGGCCTCGCTGTGGCCGCCGAGGCCGAGGGTGCAGTCGACGACGACGGCCCCCGGCCGTGCCAGCGCCGGTGCCAACAGGTCCAGGCACCGCTGGAGCATCACCGGGACGTGTCGACTGTTGCTCAAGGGGCCCTCTCAGGTCGACGGGCGGTACGCACCGCCGGGTCCCCGCCCGCTCGGTGAAGGGGACCGGGTGCCGGCGCCGGGGAGGCGGCGCAGCCGACCGGGAGCGGGAGGAGGCCGAGCCGTACGTACGCGCCGTGCGCGTGGGGGATCCGGGACGGGTCCGGATCGTTGGATATACAGCAGGGAGCAGCTCTCCTCTCCCGCTTCGCGTCACTTTAGTCCACCGTGTCTCGCGGTCAATCAACCGGCCTGCGCGGCGCGGCCCGGCCGGAAGGGGGTCCGTGATCCGGCGCGCTCTCACCCGTTCGGCGGCGTCGCGCGCACCCCTGTGGGTTACCTCACAACAAAGCCCAATGACGTTCTTTGTCCCCTCTCACAACGGGCCTTCACCCCCTGTCACCACTACCGTCATAGTCATGACGACTTCCGCATCCCTTCCCGCCGAGTCCGAAGGCGCCATACCCGGCGGTGTCCGTGAGGGCGGTACGGTCACCGACCGCCTGGTCGACGCGAACGCCGGATACGCGGCCGGGTTCACCGACCCCGGCATGGACGCCCGCCCGGTGCTGCGCGTCGCCGTCGTCGCCTGCATGGACGCCCGTCTCGACCTGCACGCCGCGCTCGGCCTCCAGCTCGGCGACTGCCACACGATCCGCAACGCGGGCGGCGTGGTGACCGACGACGTGATCCGCTCGCTGACCATCAGCCAGCGGGCGCTCGGCACCCGCAGCGTGGTCCTCATCCACCACACCGGCTGCGGCCTGGAGTCCCTCACCGAGGAGTTCCGGCAGGACCTGGAGAACGAGGTCGGGCAGCGCCCGACGTGGGCGGTGGAGTCCTTCCGCGACGTCGACCAGGACGTGCGGCAGTCCATGCAGCGGGTGCGGACCTCCCCGTTCCTGCTGCACGCCGACGACGTGCGCGGCTTCGTGTTCGACGTACAGACGGGCCTGCTGCGCGAGATCGACCCGGCCTGAGGCCGATGCCACCGCTGTCGCCGCTGTCACCGCCATCGCGCGGGTACGCGGCGGCAGCGCGTGACCGAATCGACAGTGTGTGACCGCTGGGTACCGGGTACCGGACAATTTCCGGTACCCGAAATACCGCAAGATCCGACATAACACCGCCAGTTATCCACAGGCGAGTGACACGAACCGGTAAGCCCAACAAGAATGCGTGTGTGGCATCACGCTGAACCTTTCACGCGTGGTGTCCGTGTTTCGGGGTGGGCCGGTCCGCGTGCGAGCGTCGGGCCGGGGAAACCTAGGGAACCCGGGGAACCGGGACAGAGGTATCCCCTGCTCCTTGGCGAGCGCGGGGGGAAGGGCCGAGGAGGGCCGGGTGACGACCTATGACGATCGAGCGAGCCTCACGGATCTGACCACGACTGCGGAGCGTGTCCGCCAGTCGGTCGAGGGTGTGATCGAGGGCAAGCCGGAGGTCGTACGGCTTTCGCTGACCGTGCTCCTCGCGGAGGGGCACCTGCTCATCGAGGATGTTCCGGGCGTGGGCAAGACCATGCTCGCCAAGGCGCTGGCGCGGTCCATCGACTGCTCGGTGCGGCGTATCCAGTTCACGCCCGACCTGCTGCCGTCGGACATCACCGGCGTGTCCATCTGGGACCAGCAGCGCCGTGACTTCGAGTTCAAGCCGGGGGCGATCTTCGCGCAGATCGTGATCGGCGACGAGATCAACCGCGCGTCCCCGAAGACGCAGTCCGCGCTCCTGGAGTCCATGGAGGAGCGCCAGGTCACCATCGACGGGCAGACGTACGAACTGCCCAGCCCGTTCATGGTGGTGGCCACCCAGAACCCGGTCGAGATGGAGGGCACCTACCCGCTGCCCGAGGCGCAGCGCGACCGCTTCATGGCGCGCGTGTCCATCGGCTATCCGGGCCCGGAGGCCGAGCTGCAGATGCTGGACGTGCACGGCGGGGCGTCCCCGCTCGACGACCTCCAGCCGGTGGCGCACGCGCACGACATCGTGAAGCTGATCGACGCGGTCCGCACGGTGCACGTCTCCGAAGCCGTCCGCAGGTACGCGGTCGACCTGGTCGGCGCCACCCGCAACCACCCGGACCTGAGACTCGGCGCGTCCCCGCGCGCGACGCTGCACCTGCTGCGCGCCGCGAAGGCGTCGGCGGCCCTCAGCGGCCGTGACTTCGCCCTTCCGGACGACGTGCAGGCGCTGGCTGTCGCCGTCCTCGCGCACCGGCTGCTGCCCACCGCCCAGGCCCAGTTGAACCGCCGCACGGCCGAGTCGGTCGTCCTGGAGATCCTGCAGCGCACGCCGGTCCCCGCGGCCCAGCAGCCCGGCGGAGGGTTCTTCGGCCAGCAGCCGCCCGGCGCCCGGAGGCTGTGATGGCCGCCGGGGTCTTGCCGTCGTCGCGGGCGGACGACAACGGGACCCCCGGGGGCGGCCTGCGCACCGCGCTCGCCGGTCTCACCACCCGGGGGCGCTCCTTCTTCGCCGCCGGCATCGCCGCCGCCATCTGCGCCTATGTGCTCGGCCAGGGCGATCTGCTGCGGGTCGGGCTGCTGCTCGCGGTGCTTCCGCTGGTGTGCTCCTTCGTCCTCTACCGCACGCGCTACCGGGTGGCGGGCAGCCGCAGGCTGTCCCCCGCGCGCGTGCCCGCGGGGGCGGAGGCGCGCGTGCACCTGCGGATGGAGAACGTCTCACGGCTGCCCACGGGCCTGCTGATGCTCCAGGACCGGGTGCCGTACGTGCTCGGGCCGCGGCCGCGGTTCGTGCTCGACCGGGTGGAGGCGGGCGGCCGCCGCGAGGTCTCCTACCGCGTCCGCTCCGACCTGCGCGGCCGCTATCCGCTCGGCCCGCTCCAGCTGCGCCTGACCGACCCGTTCGGGATGTGCGAGCTGACCCGCTCCTTCTCCACGTACGACACGCTGACGGTGATCCCGCGCGTGGAGGCGCTGCCGCCGGTGCGGCTCACCGGGGAGGCCAAGGGGTACGGCGACGGGCGGCACCGGTCGCTCGCGCTCGCGGGCGAGGACGACGTGATCCCGCGCGGGTACCGCTACGGCGACGACCTGCGCCGCGTCCACTGGCGCTCCACCGCGCGCTACGGCGAGCTGATGGTGCGCCGCGAGGAGCAGCCGCAGCGCTCGCGCTGCACGGTCCTGCTCGACACCCGGGCGGTGGCCTATCAGGGCACGGGCCCGGACTCGCCCTTCGAGTGGGCGGTGTCGGGCACGGCGTCCGCGCTGGTGCACATGCTCGAGCGGGGCTTCTCCGTACGCCTGTTGACGGACACGGGCAGCTCGCTGCCCGGCGAGGGCGGCGACGGGTTCGCGGGTGTGAGCCAGGAGTCGGCGGACTCGGCCGGGCTCCTCATGGACACACTCGCCGTGATCGACCACTCGGAGGGCGCGGGTCTCTCGCACGCGTACGACGTGCTGCGCGGCGGCAACGAGGGGCTGCTGGTGGCGTTCCTCGGCGATCTGGACGAGGAGCAGGCCACCGTGGTCGCCAAGATGCGGCAGCGCGGCGGCGCGGCGGTCGCCTTCGTCCTGGACAGCCACTCCTGGCGGCAGGGTCCCGGCACACCGCCGTCGCCACCGGCCGAGCGGTGTCTGCGGCTGCTGAACGAGGCGGGCTGGACGGCGGTCGGGGTGCCTCCCGGGGTGCCGCTCGTCGACCTGTGGCGGCAGGCGGACCACCTGCGCACGGGCGTGGGAGCGGTGTCGGGAGTGACAGCCGGGGGCTCCGGGGGATCAGAGGGTTGGGCATGAGGGGCATGGGGGGCGTGCGGGACGAGCGGGGCACGGGGGGTCGGACATGAGTGGGCGTACGAGGCTGGCGCTGTGCGCGGCCGCCGCGACGCTGATGGCGTCGGGCTCGATGCTGCCGCTGGTCGACAAGTCGGCCTGGCTGGTGCAGGCGGCGGTCCTGCTGGCGCTGCAGAGCGGCGTGGGCGCCCTGGCCCGGCGGGTGCCGCTCGCCCGGCCGCTGACCGTGGCCGCGCAGGCCCTGGTCACCCTGCTGCTCCTGACGCTGGTGTTCGCCCGGGAGCAGGCGCTCGCCGGGGTGATCCCGGGGCCTGAGGTGTTCCGGCACTTCAGCCTGCTCCTGGAGACGGGCGGCGACGACGTGGGGCGGTACGCGATTCCGGCGCCGCTCACCGACGGCATCCGCCTGATGCTGGTCGGCGGCGTCCTGGTGGTGGGGCTCGCGGTGGACGCGCTCGCGGTGACGTTCCGCACGGCGGCGCCCGCGGGGCTGCCGCTGCTCGCCCTGTACTCGGTCGCGGCGGGCCTGTCCGAGGACGGCGCCGGGTGGCTGTGGTTCCTCCTCGCGGCCGCCGGCTATCTGCTGCTGCTCCTCGCGGAGGGCCGGGACCGGCTCTCGCAGTGGGGGCGGGTCTTCGGCGGGGCGGCCCGGCCGCCCGCGCGGATCTCCAGCGGCCTGGACGGCGAGGGCGGCGTGACCGCGCCCGTGCGCACGGGCCGCCGCATCGGCGCCGTCGCCCTGGGGGTCGCGCTCGTGGTGCCGCTCGGCCTGCCCGCCCTTGACGGCGGCCTGCTGGACGGCACGAACGGTCCGGGGGGCGGCGGCCGGGGCGGCGGGGGCACGATCTCCGCGGTGAATCCGCTGGTCGCGCTCCAGGACAGCCTGAACCAGCCGGAGGACCGCGAGGTCATCTCGTACCGCACGAACGCGAAGAACGTCCAGGGCATGTATCTGCGGATCGTGTCGCTCGACAAGTTCGACGGGACGACCTGGAAGACGACCGTCCGGGACATCGAGGACGTGCCCGCGCGGCTGCCGAATCCGCAGGGCCTGTCCCCCACCGTCCGCAGGACGGAGGTCCAGACGAACATCTCGGCGGCGGACGGCTACGCGCAGAACTGGCTGCCGATGCCGTATCCGGTGAGCCAGGTGCGCATCGAGGGCCGCTGGCGGTACGAGCCCGTGGGGCGCGCCGTCGTCGGCGACCGCGGGCAGACCACGCGCGGCGTGCAGTACTCCGTGGGCAGCCTGATCGTGGAGCCCACGGCCGAGCAGCTGGCCGCGGCTCCCCCGCCGCCGCCCGATCTCGCCCGGGAGTTCACCAAGGTGCCGGACGAGCTGCCGTCGGTGGTGGCGGAGACGGCCCGCAAGGTCACCGCAGGCGCGGCGAACGACTACGAGCGGGCGGTGAAGATCCAGGACTGGTTCGCGTCCGACGGCGGCTTCACGTACAACACGCAGGTCCGCGCGGGCAGCGGCCCGTCGGCGATCGCGCGCTTCCTGGACCAGAAGGAGGGCTTCTGCGTCCACTTCTCCTTCGCGATGGCGTCGATGGCGCGCACCCTTGGCATTCCGGCGCGGGTCGCGGTGGGCTTCACTCCGGGCTCCGCGCAGGCCAACGGCACGATGTCGGTGGGCCTGCGGGACGCGCACGCCTGGCCGGAGCTGTACTTCGAGGGCGTGGGCTGGACCCGCTTCGAGCCGACACCCAGTCGTGGCACGGTGCCGGACTACGCGCGGGACCAGAGCCCGACCGACGACGCGGAGGACCCGGCGGCGCCCGCTCCTTCCACGTCCTCGGAGCCGTCCGCGGCGCCCTCGCAGTCCTCGGAGTGCCCGCGCGACCAGGTCCAGCAGGGCGGCTGCGGCAGCGCGCTGCCGCCGCTCGCGACCGGTTCCGACGACGGGGGGCCGCCGGTCGGGATGATCGTCGGCGGATCCCTGGCGGGCCTCGCCGTCCTGGCGCTGCCGTTGCTGCCGCTGCTGTGGCGGAGCCGTGCGCGGGCGGTGCGCCTCGGCGTCGGCGGCCGCACGGAGGCGGACGCGGCGACGCGGACGCTGGCCGCGTGGCTCGAGGTCACGGACACCGCCTGGGACCACGGCATCCCGCCGGACGAGTCCCAGACGCCCCGGAAGGCCGCGGCCCGCATCGTGCGCGTCGGCAAGCTCGACCGGGGCTCCGCGGAGGCCGTGCACCGACTGGCGGCGGCGGTGGAGCAGGTGCTGTACGCGCCACGGCCCCGGCCCGACGCGGGACTGCCCGACGAGGTGCGCCGGGTGCGGCAGGGGCTGCGCGCCTCCGCGAGCCGCGGGGCCCGGCTGCGGGCGACGCTCGCTCCGCGTTCGGCCGCCCGGGTGATGTGGGCGGCGTCGGACCGGTGGGCGGCGCTGCGCTCGCGCGTGCGGGAGCGGGTGGCCAGGCGCTGGCCGACGCGTCCGGCGGCGCGGCAGGAGGGCTGAGGCCCGGCGTTCCGCGGGTTCCGCGGGTGCCGTGAGGAGGGGTGACCGCCGGTGGGCGGCCACCCCTCCGGGCGTTTCCGGGCTCGCCCTGGCGCTGGATCATGTGCGGATGCATACGAGTGAGCAAACGTCGTGGGTGGTACGGGGGCCGCTGGCGGCTGGCGGGAGCGGCCGCCCCCGATAGTGGCGCTTCGCGCCTCGTCCTCAAGCGCCGGACAGGCTAGAACCTGCCGGTTTCAGCCCGGCCCCGGCTCCGGTGCGGCGGTGGCGGTGGCGGTGGCGGCATGACAACGGCCCGGCCGCGCGGTGCGCGGCCGGGCCGAGAACGCCTGTAACGCCTAGAAAGCCTAGAAAACTGAGACCGCTGAGAACACGGCAGAGGGCAGGACGAGAGAAGTCAGCGGCGTGACGCGAGGTCCCCGAAGGGAGCTACTGGCCGCCTTGCTGCTCGTCCCTGCGGCGCTGCCAGCGCTGCTCGATGCGGTCCATCATGGAACGTCGCTGCCTGGGCTGATGATGCCGTCGGCCCTGCGGGGCGCCGGGTGCGGGGGCCGCGCTGGGGGCCTGTTCGCCCGGCTTGGGCGCCTTGCGCCAACCAGTGACGGCGAGCACGGCACACCCCAGCATGACGAGGAATCCCACCACGCTCACCCAGATCAGCTGGGCGACCATTCCGGCCATGAGGAGGGCGATGCCCACCAGGAAGCCCGCGACCGCTTGGTAGACCCGCTTCCGGGTGTACGTACGCAGCCCGCTTCCCTCAAGCGCTGTCGCGAACTTGGGATCTTCGGCGTACAGCGCTCGCTCCATTTGCTCGAGCATGCGCTGCTCGTGCTCCGAGAGCGGCACGGAGTCCTCCTCATCGTGCAGTCGCCGGGGCGACCGGGGGTCCCCTTCAGGATAGGCAGGGAATCGCCCCCGTGAAACCCGCCCCTCTGCGCCAACTTCGCCAAACCGGACCGTCAGGTCGCTCCGGCTCGCTGAAGCCTGCATTCCCCAGCGGCCGGTCCGTCATGCCGGACGGTGTCCCTCGATCATACGGCGCCCGTAGCCCGTTCGGGGGGCCTGTGGCGTACTCCATGTGCCGCTGCGTCGCTGATCAGCGGCATGGCCCCAGGCGTCACAGGAGTCCCAGGACGGCTGGGCGCTCGGGCCGCTCAGGACTCGCCGCTCCCGGGCGTCTCGCCGAGCACGTGCAGCTGGGTGGCGACCGAGTGGAAGGCGGGCAGCTCCGCGGCCGCGGCCTCCAGCTTCAGGAGCGCCTCCAGGGCGCCCGGCTCGGTGTCGACCAGGACGCCGGGGACGAGGTCGGCGAAGACCCGCACGCCGTGCACGGCGCCGACGCTCAGGCCCGCGCCCTGGACAAGATCGGCGAGCTGCTCCGCGGTGAAGCGGCGCGGCACGGGGTCGCCCTCGCCCCAGCGCCCCGCCGGGTCGCCGAGCGCCCGGCGGGCCTCGGTGAAGTGCCCGGCGAGGGCCCTGGCGAGGACGGCGCCGCCGAGGCCCGCCGCGAGCACGCTCAGGACGCCGGAGGGGCGCAGCGCGCCGACGGCGTTGCGGACGCCTTCGGCTGGGTCGTCCACGTACTCCAGGACGCCGTGGCACAGCACGGCGTCGTAGCCGCCGCGCTCGACGACGTCGAAGAGGCCGTGCACATCGCCCTGGACGCCGTGCACACGGTCGGCCACGCCCGCTTCGGCGGCGCGGCGCTCCAGCGCGAACAGCGCGTTCGGGCTGGGGTCGACGACCGTGACGCGGTGGCCGAGGCGGGCCACGGGGACCGCGAAGTTCCCGCTGCCGCCGCCGGTGTCGAGCACGTCGAGGGAGGTGCGCGCGGCGCCCTGCTCCTGCCCCGTGGCCTTGACCCGGCGGTCGAGGGCGTCCTTGAGGACCTCCCAGACCACGGCGGTACGCAGCGAAGCGCGCGGGCGCGGGGGGTCGGAGCGCAGCGACGCCGGGTGAGGCTGGTGGGGGGAGGCGGGCGGGCGCATCGGGTCCGACACGGCAGTTGACTCCTCGGCGCGGCTCCGCCTGGGTGACGGCGGGCTGTTCGGTGCGGGCGATCCCCACCCTATTGCCTCCGGCGCCGTGCCCCGGCACCCCTTCTCGCGGGCGCCCCGGACGCCCCGGGCGCCGCTCGCGTCAGCCCGCCGCGTCCGGCGACTCCCTTCTGGCCTGCGGCAGCACCGGCTGGAGGGCGAGCATGCGCTCGACCAGGCGCAGGAACATGGCCGCGGCACGCAGCAGGTCGTCGGCGTCACGGGCGCTGGCCGCGCCCTGGATGCCCGCCTCGGCGCGGGCCCTGCGGGCGGCCCCGGAGGCGAACAGGGCGCTCCACTCGGTCAGCTCGGGGGCTATCTCGGGCAGGACCTCCCAGGCGCTGCGGATGCGCTGCCTGCGCCGGGGAGCGGGGTCGGGGCGGCCGCGGGCGGCGAGGACGGCGGCCGCGGTGCGCAGGGCGGCCAGGTGGGCCGTGGCGTAGCGCTCGTTCGGAGGGTCCAGGCGGGCGGCCTCGTCGAGTCCGGCGCGGGCCTGGGCGAGGAGTTCGAGGGCGGCGGGCGGGGCCGTGGCCCGGCGCAGGACGGGGTGCACGTCGCTCGCGGGGCCGGTCAGTGAGGGGGCAGGGCCTGCGGCACGGCGCCGGGATGCGGCGGCCGCCGCGTGAGAACGGGCCATGACGAACCTCCTGTCGTCTGTGTGACGGCACTGTGGCCGTATGTGCCCATCGTGGGGTACGCCACTGACAATCGGCCCTGACCAGCTCCTTTGCCTCGGTGAGGGGTTCGGGCTACCTTTTGAACTGACCAGTCAGTTCAAAAACTTCGGACACGGGCACGCGTGGCCACGGAGCCGGAGTGGACGGAGTGGGCGAGTGGACGAGTGGAAGGCGAGGGGGACCGTGGACGGTCCGCACGGCGCCGCCGTCAGCGCGGCGGACTTCGGGCTCAAGGGACCGCGCGGCTGGGCGTTCCGCGGCGTCGGCGTCACGGCGGAGCCCGGTGCGCTCATCGCCGTCGAGGGCCCGTCGGGGTCCGGCCGCACCAGCCTGCTGCTCGCGCTCACCGGGCGCATGCGGCCCACGGCGGGCACGGCGTCGGTGGGCGGCCACCGGCTGCCCGAGCGGCTCGCCGCGGTCCGCCGGATCAGCGCGCTCGGCCCCGTGCCCGGCGTCAACGACCTCGACCCCGCGCTGACCGTCGCCGAGCACCTGCGGGAACGGGCGCTCCTGGAGCGGCGCTTCGAGGGCTCGCTGCGCGCGCTGCTGCGGCCGCGGGCCGAGCGGGCGGCCGCGTCCCGGCTGCGGATCGACGTGGCGCTGCGGGCGGCGGGGCTCGACGTCGGCGCGCTGCCCAAGGGCTCGCGGACCGCCGTGCGCGACCTGGAGCGCCTCGACGCGCTGCGCCTTTCGGTGGCCCTCGCCCTGATCGGGCGGCCGCGGCTGCTCGGCGTCGACGACACCGACCTCAAGCTCTCGGACGCGGAGCGAGGGGCCGTCTGGGACCTGCTGCGGTCCGTCGCCGCGAGCGGCACGACCGTCGTGGCCGTGTGCAGCGAGGCCCCCGAGGGCGCGGTCGTCGTCTCCACCGGACCCACCGGACCCACCGGACCCACCGGACCCACCGGACCCACCGGGTCCACCGGGTCCACCGGGTCCACCGGGTCCACCGGCACAACCGACTCCACGGGCTCCACAGGCTCCACGGGCTCCACGGGCTCCATCAACGACAAGGAGACGGCGGATGCGTTCCCCGAAGCTCGCCGCGCTTGAGCTGAAGCGCTTCGGCAGGGGCAGGCTCCCGCGCGCGGCGCTCGTCGCGCTCCTGCTGCTGCCGCTGCTGTACGGCGCGCTGTACCTGTGCTCGTTCTGGGACCCCTACGGCCGCCTCGACCGGATTCCCGTGGCCCTCGTGAACGACGACAAGGGCGCCACGGTCGGCGGCGAGAAGCTCGCGGCCGGTGACGGCATCGTCGAGAAGCTGCGGGACAGCAAGACCTTCGACTGGCGCGAGGTGAGCGCAGCGAAGGCCCGCGAGGGCGTCGAGGACGGCACGTACTACCTGTCGCTGACGATGCCGTCCGACTTCAGCGAGCGCGTCGCGTCGAGCTCGGGCGACTCCCCGGAGACCGGTGCCCTCCAGGTCCGCACGAACGACGCGAACAACTACATCGTCGGGCAGATCTCGCGCACGGTCTTCTCCGAGGTGCGCACGGCGGCGTCCACGAAGGCCTCGCGCGGCTTCCTCGACAAGATCTTCATCTCGTTCTCCGACATCCACGGGGCGACCGCGAAGGCCGCCAAGGGCGCCGACCGGCTCGAAGGCGGCATCGGGAAGGCGAAGAAGGGCTCCAAGGACCTCCTCGACGGCCTGAAGAGCGCCAAGGACGGCAGCGGGGACCTCGCCTCCGGCGTCAAGAAGCTGCACACCGGCGCGGGCGACCTGGAGGACGGCTCGCGCCGCGTCGCAAACGGCACGCGGACGCTGGCCGACCGCGTCAACGGCGACGCCGCCAAGGTGCGGCCGTACCTGAAGGACAACGGCAAGGTCCTCGGCGACAGCGCGCAGCTCGTCGCCGACTCCTCGCGGGCCGTACGGCACAACCTGAAGACCCTCGTCGAGAAGTCCCCCAAGGCGGCCACGGACGCCAAGGAGGCGTCGGCCGCCCTGAACGGCCTCTACGAAGAGCAGTGCCAGGGGCTCCCGGACACCGCCTCCTGGTGCCCGAAGCTGAGGAAGGCCAAGGAGGTCGCGGCTGACGTCTCGGCCATCGCCACGGACGTGGACACCCTCGTCAAGGACCAGAACAGCGACCTGAAGAGCCTCGACACCAGCCTCGCCACCCTCCAGAAGAAGGCACAGGGCCTCGCCGACCGCGCCCCGCGCCTGGACGAGAACCTGGAGAAGACCGTCAGGGACGTCAACGCGCTCGACAAGGGCGCCTCAGACGTCGCCAAGGGCGCCAAGAAGCTGCGCACGGGCCTCGGCACGGCCAAGACCGGCGCCGCGGACCTGGACACGGGCGTCGGCAGGCTGAAGACGGGCGCCACCGACCTCAACGGCGGCATGTTCACACTGGCCGACGGCTCCCAGGAGTTGGCGGGCGGACTGCACGACGGCGTGAAGAAGATCCCCGACTACGGCAAGAAGGACCGCGACCAGCGCACCGACGTCATGGCTGACCCGGTGCAGCTCGCCTCCCAGGCGCTGCACAAGGCGCCCAACTACGGCACCGGCTTCGCCCCGTACTTCATCCCGCTGTCCCTGTGGGTCGGCGCGATGGTGGCGTACATGCTGATCCAGCCGCTCAACCGGCGCGCGCTCGCCGCGGGCGCCTCCGCCTGGCGCGTCGCGCTCGCGGGCTGGCTGCCGGTCGCCGCCCTGGGGGTGCTGCAAGTCGCGGCCCTGATGTCCGTGCTGCACTGGGGCCTTGGCCTCCAGATGACGCGGGCGGCCGGGACCGTCGGCTTCCTGACCCTGGTCACGGCCTGCTTCGCGGCCATCGTGCAGTGGCTGAACGCGCGCTTCGGAGCGGCCGGGCGCATCCTCGTCCTCGCCGTCCTGATGCTCCAGCTGACGTCGGCGGGCGGCACGTACCCCGTGCAGACGAGCCCCGGCTTCTTCCGCGCGATCCACCCCTACTTGCCGATGAGTTACGTCGTCGACGCCCTCAGGAGGCTCATCACGGGCGGGGGGCTCGGGCCCGTCTGGCAGGCGTGCGCGGTCCTGGCGTGCTTCACCGCGGGCGCCCTCGCGCTGACCGCTGTCTCCGCGCGCCGCAAGCAGGTGTGGACTCTGGACCGGCTGCATCCGGAGCTGAGCCTGTGAACGGATCGAAACCTGTGAAAATCACTCCCATGGAACGAAGCGCAAGCAGCGCGAGCAGCACGCGCCGCGAGGCCACCCGGCAGAAGCTCTACGAGGCAGCCGTCACCCTCATCGCGGAACAGGGTTTCTCCGCCACGACAGTTGACGAGATCGCCGAACGGGCGGGAGTCGCGAAAGGCACGGTCTACTACAACTTCGCCAGCAAATCCGTCCTCTTCGAAGAGCTGCTGCGGCACGGCGTCGGGCTGCTCACCGCCTCCCTGAAGACCGCGGCCGAGGAGGCCGCCCTCCAGGGCGGCAGAAAGGTGGACGCGCTGGACGCGATGATCCGCGCGGGCCTCGTGTTCATCGACCGCTATCCGGCCTTCACCCAGTTGTACGTCGCCGAGCTGTGGCGCACGAACCGCGCCTGGCAGTCCACGTTGATGGTCGTCCGGCAGCAGGCCGTCGCCGTCGTCGAGGACGTCCTGCGCGCGGGCGTCGACAACGGCGAGCTGAGCGAGGAGATCGACGTCCCCCTGACGGCCGCCGCGCTCGTCGGCATGGTCCTGGTGGCCGCGCTCGACTGGCAGTCCTTCCAGCCGGAGCGCTCCCTGGACGACGTGCACTCGGCGCTGTCCCGGCTGCTCCAGGGGCGGGTGAGCGGAGGAGGCTGACCAGCCCGGCGCGTCACCCGTTCGTACGCTTCCCCGGCTCGCGTTCGCCCGCGGCGCCACGACGCGACAGCGCCGGTCCGGCGCGCCCGCTTGGACGGACGCACCGGACCGGCGCTCCCTGTTCCCCCGTGCGACCCCCGTGGTCCTTCCCCCGGTCGCCCCCGTTGTGCACTCCCGCCGGGGCGGGAGCAGCGGCCAAGGACGCCGCCCGTTCCGCCGCCCCGTGTCGGCGGTGCCGGTGCCGCGCCCTTCTCCGTGTCATCACTCTCCCGTCCACGCGGTCCTGGCCCCATCCGCGCGCGTACTCATCTCCGACACTAGGTACGGATACTCAGACCAGGGCACTCACGCGCGGGCCGGAACGCGGCCTACTGGTTACGATCACGTCCGTGTCCGTACTTCCCCTGGTCTTCACCAGCGGCTGGGCCAGCGGGATCAACGCCTACGCGGTGGTCCTGCTGCTCGGCGTGTTCGGCGCCACGGGGGTCTCCGACGACGTGCCCGAGTCGCTGCAGAGCCCGGGGGTGCTGATCGCCGCCGGGGTGCTCTTCGCCTGCGAGGCCGTCGCCGACAAGATCCCGTACGTCGACTCGCTGTGGGACACCGTGCACACCGTCGTACGGCCCCTCTCCGGGGCCTGGGTGGGGGCGCTGCTCGCCGGGCAGAGCGGATCCCTCTCCGATGTCGCGGCGGGCGCCATCGGCGGCTCCACGGCCCTGGCCAGCCACGCCGTCAAGGCCGGGACGCGGATGGCGGTCAACACCTCGCCGGAGCCGTTCAGCAACGCCCTCGTGAGCCTCGCCGAGGACCTCGGCGTCGGCGGCGTGGTCAGCTTCGCGATGTTCCACCCGGAGGCCGCGGCCGTCATCGCGGGCGTGCTGCTGCTGATCGGCCTCGTGCTGCTGCTGTTCCTCGCGTCCCGGATCCGCCGGTTCCTGCGGCGCAGGGCGCAGCGCCGCGAGGAGCGGCGCCTCGCCGCGGCGGCCGGGCGGCCACCGGACTGAGGCCGCCAGAGGCCGCCTGAGGCCGCCTGAGGCCACCGGCCCGGCGGGCGCCGAGGGTGGCCGTCGGCGTTGTCAGTGGCGGCGGATAAAGTCCCTGGCATGGCACGGATTGTGGTGATCGGCGCCGGGATGGGCGCCATGACGGCCGCCGCCCGGCTGGCCGTGGCGGGCCACCGGGTGGTGGTGCACGAGCGCGCGCGGACGTTCGGCGGTGCGCTCGGCCGCGTGGAGCGCGACGGCTTCGCCTTCGACACGGGCCCGGCCCTGCTGCACCTGCCCGCGGTCTACCGCGACCTGTTCGTGAAGACCGGCAAGCAGCCCCTGGAGGACTGCGTCGAGCTGTCCCAGGTCGAGCCCGCCGTCCGCCACGTCTTCGCCGACGGCACGTCCGTCGACCTGCCGAACGCCTCGCGCGCGGGCGTCGGCGAGGCGCTGGACGAGGCGCTCGGCGCCGGTGCGGGCGGACGCTGGGCGGCGTTCATGAACCGCGCGCGGGAGGCCTGGGACCGCACCCGCCGCCCCCTCCTCGAAGAGCCGCTGTGGCCCAACTGGCAGGTGCTCGCCGAGCGCGAGCCCTATCCCTCGGTCGCCCAGCGCCGCCTGCTGCGCCGGGAGCGGCGCGCGGCCACGCTCGCCGAGATCGGCGCCTTCGAGCTGGACGGCGAGCCCCGGCTGTGCGCGCTCCTGGAGCACCACGCCCTCGCCCACGGCCTGGACCCGAGGACGGCCCCGGCCAGCGCGGCCGTCCTGCCGTATCTGGAGCAGACCTTCGGCACCTGGTCCGTGCGCGGCGGCCTGCGCGCGCTCGCGACGGCGGTGTACGAACGGTGCCTGGCCCGCCGGGTCGAGTTCGTCTTCGGTTCCGCGGTCACGCGCGTGGTGGTCAAGGACGGTCACGCGGCGGGCGTGGAGCTGGCGGACGGGACCGTGGTGGACGCCGACTTCGTGGTGGCGGGGGTCGCGCCCGGCGCGCTCGACCGCCTGCTGCCCGGCGAGGACGTGCGGGCCCCGGGCGAGGTCCCCGCCCAGGCCGTCATGCCCAGCCGCCTCACCGTGCTGCTCGCCCTGCGCGGCGCCCGCCCGGAGGGCACACCGCACCGCACGGTGCTGCACACGCCCGACCGCGCGGACGAGCTCGGCCGGGTCTTCGGCCCCCACCCCGGCGTGCCCGCCGCCCCGACGCTCACGATCCTGCGCCCGGACGACCCGACGGCCACACCGGACGCGGACCACGAGGCGGTGACGCTGACCGCCACGGTCCCGGCGACGACCAGCGGCACGGGCACCGCGACCAGCACAGACAACACAGGCACCGCCGCCGTCACGGACGCGGACGTGCGGCGGCTGATCGACCGTGCCGAGGCCGTGCTCCCCGGTCTGCGCGACCGCCTCCTCTGGCACGAGGCCCGCACGCCCGCCGACATCGCGGAGGCCACCGGCGCCGACGGCGGCGCGGTCCCCGCACCCGCCCTCGCGGCGGCGGCCGGACGCTGGCTGCACGCGGCGAACAGCACGGCGGTCAGCGGCCTGTTCGCGGTCGGCGGCTGGTCGCACCCGGGCGGCGGCCTGCCGCACGCGGGCATGTCCGGGACGATGGTCGCCGGGCTGATCGTCGAGGGGCCGGAGTTCCGCGGCTCCCAGTGAGCCGCGGCCCGCCGCCTCTAGGCGAGGGATCAGTACCGGTACTGCTGCTCGCCGTTGTACCCGGGCTCGTAGCCGAACGCGTTCCCCGGCTCCCGCTCGGGCCCGGCGTCCGGGAACGGCGGATAGGGGGGCTGCTCGGGCAGCGGCTCCGCGCCGTAGGCGCCGGGCGCGGACTCGCCGGTGCGCTGGTGCGGGACCCACACGCCGCCGGGCGGGGTGTCCTGGTAGCCCCCGCCGTAGCCGTCGGTGCCGTAGGGGGCGTACGCGGGCTGGTCGCCGTAGGCGTCGTAGCTCGGCTGGGCGCCGTACGTCTGCGGGCCGATGTACGGGTCGGAGTAGGCCGCGTACCGCTGCTCGCCCGTCTCGCCGTACGCGAAGTGCAGGGGGTCCTGCTGGCCCTGCGGGGCCTGCGCGGCGTAGGTGTCGAAGGCATAGCCGTCGCTCGTGGCGGGCGGGGCCTGGGGGGCGTCGGCGTACACGCCGTACTGCCCGGTGTCGTCGGGCATGGGCTCCGGTGCGTAGACCCCCCGGCCCTCCGAAGCGTCCTGGTCGCCCGGGAACGGCTCGGAGGACTGGACCTCCATCATGGCCGTGGCGTCCAGGTCGTCGGGCGCGGACGCGCCCGGCGCGGCCCCGGCCCCATCGTCGTACTCCAGGCCAGAGACCTCGAGCGTCGGGCGCGGGGCGGCGGCGCCCGCCTTGCGGCGCTTGCTCGCGCCGGGCTTGCCGCCGATCGACCAGCCCGTGGAGAAGCCGCGGCGGAACGACAGCGTCACATACGTCTGTCCGACCGCGAAGGCGATGGCGCCCGCCGCGATCACCCACACCGCCGAAAGCATCACGCCGACGACCACGCCCAGGAAGCCCCCGAACGCGAGCAGCCGCCAGCGGAGCCGCGCCTTGTACTGCAGCAGCACCTCGCCGAGCAGCCACAGAGCGACCACGCCGAACGCGAAGTAGAGGACCGTCAAGCCCATGTACGCCCCTCTCCCCAACGGTCGCAGCCGTGCGGGGTACGACCGGTCAGGCCTGCGGGTGGTGCAGGCCCAGATTCTCGTAGATCTCCAGCGTCGCCGTGGAGTTGTTCAGCGTGATGAAGTGCAGCCCCGGCACGCCCTCGGCGAGGAGCCGCGCGCAGAACTCCGTCGCGAACTCGATCCCAATGGAGCGTACAGCGGCCGGATCCTCCCGCGCCGCGAGGATCCGCTCTTTGAGGGCGGGCGGGAAGTCGGCGTTGCTGAGCTGCGGCAGCCGCTCCAGCTGGCGCACGTTGGTGACCGGCATGATCTCGGGGATGATCGGCGTCTCGCAGCCCGCGGCGCCGACCCGGTCGCGCAGCCGCAGGTATTCCTCGGGGTGGAAGAACATCTGCGTGATCGCGTAGTCGGCGCCCGCGCGGCACTTGTCGACGAAGTGCCGTACGTCCGTGTCCCAGTCGCGGGAGCGCGGGTGCATCGCGGGGAAGGCGGCGACGCCCACGCAGAAGTCGCCCGACTCCTTGATGAGCTGGACCAGCTCGGCGGCGTACGTGAGCCCCTCGGGGTGCTTGATCCACTCACCCATCGGGTCGCCGGGCGGGTCGCCGCGCAGCGCGAGCATGTTCCGGATCCCGGCGTCGGCGTACTGCCCGATGATGTTGCGCAGCTGGGCCACCGAGTGGTCGACGGCGGTGAGGTGGGCGACCGGCGTCAGCGTCGAGTCGGCGACGATCTGCTGGGTCTCCTTCACCGTGCCCGCGCGCGTGGAGCCGCCCGCCCCGTACGTCACGGAGACGAAGCTCGGGGCGACGGCCTCGACCCTGCGGAGCGATTTCCACAGGCTCCGCTCGCCCTTCGGGGTCTTCGGCGCCGAGAACTCGAACGAATACGTGGTCTTACCGGTCGCGAGCATGTCACGCACCGTGCGTGCGCGATCCGTCCTGGTCGAAGCAGTGCCTAGGGCCATACCGGCAGGTTAGCCAGGCCTGGCCGGTCGCCCAACCAGACGTAGGCAATATGTCCATTTAGTCAGCCCGCTGTCCACCCCTCGGACACTTCCGGGCTGTTGATCAGACAGATGTACGTACATCCCGGCGCGACGGACGGGTGTGCTCAGGCCGCGCGCAGCCGCTTCGCGAAGGCCGCCGCGGCGGCGCCGGGGTCGTCCGCCGCCGTGATCGCGCGGACGACGACCACCCGGCGGGCGCCCGCCGCGAGCACCTCGTCCAGGTTGCCCGCGTCGATGCCGCCGATGGCGAACCAGGGGCGGTCCGTGCCGAGCGCGGCGGTGTACCGGACCAGGTCAAGGCCCGGGGCGTGCCTGCCCGGCTTGGTGGGGGTGGGCCAGCACGGGCCCGTGCAGAAGTAGTCCACGCCCTCCTGCGCAGCCGCCGCGGCGGCCTCCGCCTCGGAGTGGGTGGAGCGGCCGACGAGGACGTCCTGGCCCAGGACAGCGCGGGCCGCGGGCACCGGCAGGTCGCCCTGGCCCAGGTGCAGCACGTCCGAGCCGATGGCGTGGGCGACGTCCGCGCGGTCGTTCACGGCGAGGAGCTTGTCGTGGCGGCGGCAGGCGTCGGCGAAGACCTGGAGGTGCTCCAGCTCCTCGGCCGCCTCCATGCCCTTGTCGCGCAGCTGCACGATGTCGACGCCGCCCGCGAGGACGGCGTCCAGGAACTCCGGCAGGTCGCCCTGGCGCTTGCGCGCGTCCACGCACAGATAGAGCCGCGCGTCCGCGAGCCGAGCGCGTGCGGAGCCGCCCGCCGTTTCGGTGGCCATGGAACGTTCCCCCCGGGTGTCGGTGGCGTACGGGCCGGGCGGGTGCCCGGGCCCGTACGCCAAGTGGTGGTCAGGTCAGACGGCGAGCGCCTGAGCGCGCCGCTTCACCTCCGTGCCGCGATTCTCGCTCAGGGCCTGCGCGGGAGTCCCGGGCAGGCTCGGGTCGGGGGTGAAGAGCCACTCAAGGGCCTCTTCGTCGGTGAAACCGTCGTCCCGCAGGAGCGTCAGCGTTCCGGCCAGGCCCTTGACGACTTTGTCGCCGTCGATGAAGGCCGCCGGAACCTGAAGCGTCCTGTTCTCGCCTCGGCGCACGGCGATCAGCTGGCCCTCCTTGACCAGCTGCCGCACGCGTGTCACCTCGATGTCGAGCATCTCTGCGATGTCGGGGAGGTGCAGCCAGGCGGGGACGAGAGCATCGGTCTTTGCGTCAATCTCGGTCACAGATCAAGCGTGCCATTTCCGGCCGGGGGCCGGTAGCCGGGGGTGGTGCTTCCGCCTGGGGACCGGGCGGGCGCCGCGGGGATCCGCCAGCGGGCCCCTAGGCGCGGGTCGCCTTCTTGACCGGGGTCGCGGGGTCGGCCAGCAGGGCGGCGTCCATGGCGGTGGCCGATTCGATCAGCTTGCGGGCCTGTGCCAGGTCGCGGGGGCGGCCTACCGCCAACAGGGCGACCAGGGCGCCGTCACGGAGCCAGCACACCGACCACGAGGGGGTCGCGGGATCGCCGCGCCAGACCAGCTCGTCGGCGGCCGCGTGCTGGCCCGCGTACTGGACGAAGCGGCCGAACTGCTCCGACCAGAAGTACGGCACGGGGTCGTACGCGGCCGGCGCGTCGCCGACGATGTCGGCGGCCACCGTGCGCGGCCCCTGGACGGCGTTGTCCCAGTGGTGGACGAGGAGGCGCTCGCCGTACCGCCCGGACGGGAAGGAGGCGCAGTCGCCGACCGCGTACACGTCGGGCACCGAGGCGCGCAGACGCGCGTCGGCCACGACCTCGCGGTGGACTCCGAGCTCGATGCCGGAGCCCGCGAGCCAGGACGTCGCGGGCCGCGCGCCGATGCCGACGACCACGGCGCCCGCGGGCAGCCGCGTGCCGTCGTCGAGGAACACCGCGCCGGGCTCGACGCGCGCCACGCGCGCGTGGGTGCGCAGTACGGCGCCCGCGTCCGCGTACCAGGCCGCCATCGGAGCCGCGACCTCCGCGGGCAGCGCCCCCGCCAGCGGGCCCCCGGCGGCCTCCACGACCGTCACGGCACAGCCCGCGTCCCGCGCGGCCGTGGCGAACTCGGCGCCGATCCAGCCCGCGCCGACGACGACCACGTCACGCTGCTCGGCGAGCACGGGCCGCAGCCGTTCGGCGTCGTCGAGCGTGCGCAGCAGATGCACCCCGGGAACGCCCTCGGAGCCGGGCAGGCGCATCGGCTCGGCGCCGGTCGCGAGGACCAGGCTCTCGTACGCGACCGGGCCCGCCGCCGTGTCAAGTTCGTGGTCGGCGGGCCGCACACCGGTGACCTCGACGCCCAGCCTGAGCTCGATGCCGAGCGCCTCGAAGTCGATGTCGAAGGCGGAGCCCTCCGCCTTGCCGAGCAGCACGGCCTTGGACAACGGCGGCCTGTCGTACGGCTGGTGCGGCTCCGCGCCGATCAGCGTCACCGGTCCGGTGAACCCCCGCTCCCGCAGCGCCACGGCCGTCTGCACCCCGGCCATCCCCGCGCCGACGATGACGACGCGCCGCTCCGCCTGCCCCTGCTTCCGCTGATCGCTCACCCGGTCAACTGTAGGACGGCCCCCCGCACCCGGACACGACGGGCTAGGGTGGCCGGTGCAGAGCACTCGCGGGAGCCCGGACGACCGGGCTGAGAGGGAGGCTGGACGGCCTCCGACCGTACGAACCTGATCCGGGTCATGCCGGCGAAGGGAGGGGCTGGACGCCCATGCGTTCCCATACGAAACCATCGGACGCGCCGCATTCTCGTACCCCGTCACCATCCGTCGGGACACCAGCGGTCCAAGCACCAGCTGTCCAGGCACCAGCTGCCCGCACCGCCGACGTCCTCGTCGTCGGCGGTGGTGTCATCGGCCTCGTCACGGCCTGGCGGGCCGCGCGGCGCGGCCTTTCCGTCACCGTCGTCGACCCCGCGCCGGGCGGCGGCGCCGCGCAGGTCGCGGCGGGCATGCTGGCCGCCGTCACCGAGCTGCACTACGGCGAGGAGACGCTGCTGGGCCTGAACCTGGCCTCCGCGCGCCGCTATCCGGAGTTCGCGGCCGAGCTGACGGAGGCCTCCGGCGCGGACATCGGCTATCGCGCCTGCGGCACGCTCGCCGTCGCGCTCGACGCCGACGACCGCGCCCACCTGCGCGAACTGCACGCCCTCCAGCGGCGGTCGGGCCTCGATTCGCAGTGGCTGAACGGCCGCGAGTGCCGCCGCCTCGAGCCGATGCTCGCCCCTGGAGTGCGCGGCGGGCTGCGCGTCGACGGCGACCACCAGGTGGACCCGCGCAGGCTCTCGGCGGCGCTCCTGGTGGCGTGCGAGCGCGCCGGAGTGACCTTCACGCGCGCGTGGGCCGAGCGTCTGACGGTCGCAGGGGACCGGGCCACCGGTGTCGTCCTCGCCGACGGCGGCGCGCTCGACGCCGGGCAGACCGTCCTCGCCGGGGGCAGCGTCAGCGGCCGCCTCGCCGGGGTCCCCGAGGACGTCGTGCCGCCGGTGCGGCCCGTGAAGGGACAGGTCCTGCGGCTCACCGTGCCCCCGCGGTACGCGCCGTTCCTCAGCCGCACCGTGCGGGCCGTCGTCCGCGGCAGCCACGTCTACCTGGTGCCGCGCGTCAACGGCGAGCTCGTCGTCGGCGCGACCAGCGAGGAGCTCGGCTGGGACACGACGGTCACGGCGGGCGGCGTGTACGAACTCCTGCGCGACGCCCACGAGCTGGTGCCCGGCATCACGGAGCTGCCGCTCACCGAGACCAGGGCCGGGCTGCGTCCCGGCTCGCCCGACAACGCGCCGCTGCTCGGGCCGACCGCGCTGCCCGGCCTGCACCTGGCCACCGGCCACTACCGCAACGGCGTGCTCCTGACCCCCGTCACGGGCGACGTCATGGCCCACGCCCTGACCACCGGCGAACTGCCCGCCGAGGCCCGGCCCTTCACGCCGCTGCGCTTCGCCGCGCACCCCGCCTCTTCGGCACACCCCACCCCTTCGGCTTCGGCGCACCCGACGCCCAGGAACCTCTCGGAGCTTTCCGTATGACCACGCCCCCCGCCGTCTCCGCCATCTCGGTCAACGGCGCGGCACGTGACGTCGCCGCGGGCACCACGCTCGACGCCGTCGTCGCCGAGCTGACCGCCGCGCCGTCCGGCGTCGCCGCCGCGCTCAACGAAACCGTCGTCCCACGCGCGCAGTGGGCCACCACCGCGCTCCGGGACGGCGACCGCGTCGAAGTCCTCACCGCCGTCCAGGGAGGCTGACGACCATGGCGGACGACCCTCTCGTCATCGGCGGCCTCACCCTGTCGTCCCGGCTGATCATGGGCACGGGCGGAGCGCCGAGCCTCGACGTCCTCGAGCGCTCCCTGGTGGCCTCGGGGACGGAGCTCACCACCGTCGCGATGCGGCGCGTCGACCCGGGCACGCACGGCTCGGTCCTCTCCGTCCTTGAGCGGCTCGGCATCCGCGTCCTGCCCAACACGGCGGGCTGCTTCACCGCGGGCGAGGCCGTCCTCACCGCCCGCCTGGCCCGCGAGGCGCTCGGCACGGACCTGGTGAAGCTGGAGGTGATCGCCGACGAGCGCACGCTCCTGCCCGACCCCGTGGAACTGCTCGACGCCGCGGAGACCCTCGTCGACGACGGCTTCACCGTCCTTCCGTACACCAACGACGACCCCGTGCTCGCCCGGAAGCTGGAGGACGTCGGCTGTGCGGCCGTCATGCCGCTCGGCTCCCCCATCGGCTCCGGGCTCGGCATCCGCAACCCGCACAACTTCCAGCTCATCGTGGAGCACGCGCGCGTGCCGGTGGTCCTGGACGCGGGCGCGGGGACCGCGTCGGACGTGGCGCTCGCCATGGAGCTGGGGTGTGCCGGGGTGATGCTCGCCTCGGCGGTGACGCGGGCGCGGGAGCCGGTGCTCATGGCGGAGGCCATGCGGCACGGCGTGGAGGCGGGCCGCCTCGCGCACCGGGCCGGGCGCATCCCCCGGCGGCACTTCGCCGAGGCGTCGTCCCCCGCGGACGGCCTGGCGGCGCTGGATCCGGAGCGGCCCGCCTTCTGAAGCCCGGGCTCGGTCACAGCTCCGCTGCAGTCTGCCCCGGGCGGGGCCCGGGGCGGCCTCGGCGTCAGTGGCGGCTCGTAGACTCCCTCCGTGGACACGACCCTTAAGGACCCCCTCGTCGGGCAGGTGCTCGACGGGCGGTATCGCGTGGACGGGCGGATCGCGGTCGGCGGGATGGCCACGGTCTACCGGGCCGTGGACACCCGCCTCGACCGCGTGCTCGCGCTGAAGGTGATGCACCCGACGCTGGCGGCCGACGCCTCGTTCGTCGAGCGCTTCATCCGGGAGGCCAAGTCGGTCGCCCGCCTCGCCCACCCGAACGTGGTCGGGGTCTTCGACCAGGGCACCGACGGCCCGTACGTGTATCTGGCGATGGAGTACATCGCGGGCTGCACCCTGCGCGACGTGCTGCGCGAGCGCGGCGCGCTGCGGCCCCGGGCCGCCCTCGACATCCTGGAGCCGGTCCTCGCCGCCCTCGGCGCCGCGCACCGCGCGGGATTCGTGCACCGGGACATGAAGCCCGAGAACGTCCTGATAGGGGACGACGGCCGGGTCAAGGTCGCCGACTTCGGCCTCGTCCGCGCGGTGGACTCGGTCACGAACACCACGGGCACCGTCCTCGGCACGGTGTCGTACCTCGCCCCCGAGCAGATCGAGCACGGCACGGCGGACACCCGCGTGGACGTGTACGCGTCGGGGGTCGTCCTGTACGAGATGCTGACCGGCGCCAAACCGCACTCCGGCGACTCCCCCGCCCAGGTCCTCTACCAGCACCTGAACGAGGACGTGCCGCCGCCGTCCGCCGCCGTGCCCGGCCTCGCCTACGAGCTGGACGCGCTGGTCGCCTCCGCCACGGCACGCCGTCCCGACCTGCGCCCGCACGACGCGGTGGCGCTCCTCGCACAGCTGCGGGAGGCGCGCTTCGCGCTCACCGCCGAGCAGCTGGACACGGTGCCGCCCGGGGCCCGCACGGCCGAGCGGGCCAGCAGCGACCACACCCTGCACATCGGCGGCGCCCACAGGACCCGCGCCGCCAACGGCTCCGGCGGCTCCGACGCCGCCAGCAGCGCGGAGGACCGTACGAGCGTCCTCCCGCGCGGAGGGCACGCGACGCAACTGCCGCTGCCCACCGCGCCGGAGGGTGTCGGCGGGGACCCGCTGAACCGCACCAGCGTGCTGCCCACGCCCCAGCCGCCCGCGCAGCCGCCCCGCAGGCCCGCCTCCGTGCGCGACCGGATCCGGCAGCGGCTGACCCGGCGCCGCGGGGTGACGGCGGCCATAGCCGCCGTCCTGCTGGCGCTGGGCATCGGCGTGGGCGTCTGGTACATCAACTCCGGCCAGTTCACGGAGGTGCCGCCGCTGCTCGCCAAGACGGAGGCGGAGGCCCGCGAGCGCCTGGACGCCGCCGGGCTCGACGTCCGCAAGGTCAAGAGCGCCCACAGCGACACCGACAAGCGCGGCACGGTCATGGCCACCGACCCCGGCGTGGGCGAGCGCATCCGCCAGAACGGCAAGGTCACGCTGACCGTCTCGCTGGGCCCCGAGACCGTGAAGGTCCCGGACCTGGAGGGCACGCCGCTGGCCAAGGCCAAGAAGCGGCTGGACGACGCGGGGCTCGGCGCGGGCATGGTCACCAAGGCCTTCAGCGAGGACGTCCCGAAGGGCGCCGTCATCAGCAGCGACCCGAAGGCCGGGACGGTCCGCAGGACGGGCACGGCCGTGGCGCTCGTCGTGAGCAAGGGCACGCCCGTCGACGTCCCGGACGTCGTCAGTGACTCGGAGAGCGACGCGCGCGAGGCGCTCGAGGACGAGGGCCTGAAGGTGAAGATCGCGCCCGAGCGGGTCACCTCCGACGAGGACAAGGGCACGGTCGCCCGGCAGTCGCCGAAGGCGGAGGAGCGGATCGCCGTGGGGGACACGGTGACGCTGGTGCTGTCCAAGGGGCCGCCGATGGTCGAGGTCCCCGATGTCGAGGGCATGAGCGTCGACGAGGCGCGGGAGGCTCTGGAGGGGGCGGGGTTCGCGGTCAAGGTGGACCGGGGGCTGCTCGGGCTCTTCGGTGACACGGTGAAGGACCAGTCGGTGGACGCGGGCGACGAGGCCCCCAAGGGGTCCCGGATCACCATCACGATCCGCTAGGCCCAGCGCCCGCGTGGGACGCCCCAGACCCGCCCCTTCCCGAACTGGGGCTCCGCCCCAGACCCCGCTCCTCAAACGCCGGAGGGGCTGAAACTTCGCAGCCACGGCCGGGAGATCCAGCCCGTCCGGCGTTTGAGGACGAGGCGCGAAGCGCCAATGCCTTTCGGGGGTGGCAGGGGGCGGAGCCCCATGGTTCGGGAAGGGGCGGGTCTGGGGCGCCCCGCGAGGGCCCGCACAATGGGGGCATGAGCAGGCAGTCCCCCCGCACCCCCCGCAACCCCGTCGGCAGCCACGTCCCCGTGGCCGGAGGCCTGGCCCGTACCGGCCTCGCCTACGCCCGCGACCTCGCCGCGGAAACCGTCCAGGTCTTCGTCGCCAACCCCCGCGGCTGGGCGACCCCGCCGGGCAACCCCCAGCAGGACGAGGAGTTCCGCGCGGCCTGCGCGGCCGAGGACATCCCGGTGTACGTGCACGCGCCGTACCTGATCAACTTCGGCTCGCACACCGAGGCGACCGTCGAGAAGTCGGTGGCGTCGCTGCGGCACTCCCTGCGCCGCGGGCGCGAGATCGGGGCCCTCGGCGTCGTCGTGCACACCGGTTCGGCGACCGGCGGCAGGCACCGCGACGTGGCCCTTCGCCAGGTCCGCGAGCGCATGCTGCCGCTGCTCGAGGAGCTGACGCACGACGACGACCCGTATCTGCTCCTGGAGTCGACCGCGGGCCAGGGCTCCTCGCTGTGCTCGCGCACCTGGGACTTCGGCCCGTACTTCGAGGCCCTGGACGCCCATCCGAAGCTCGGCGTCTGCCTGGACACCTGCCACATCTTCGCGGCCGGGCACGACCTGGCCGGGCCCGGCGGCGCCAAGCAGACCCTTGACCTGCTGGTCGACACCGTCGGCGAGGGGCGCCTTAAACTGGTGCACGCCAATGACTCCAAGGACGTCGTCGGCGCCCACAAGGACCGGCACGAGAACATCGGCGCGGGTCACATCGGCGAGGAGGCGTTCCGGGAGCTGATCTCCCACCCCGCCCTCGACGGCGTGCCCCTGGTCATCGAGACGCCCGGCGGGAAAGAGGGCCACGCGGCGGACGTGGCGCGCCTGAAGGAGCTCAGGGGCTAGCGGGGCAGCGGGACGAGTCAGAGCTCGGGGCCGTCCCCGGGCTCCTCCTGGTAGGAGTAGCGCTGCTCGCGCCAGGGGTCGCCGAGGTTGTGGTAGCCGCGCTCCTCCCAGAAGCCGCGGCGGTCGGCGGTCATGTACTCGATGCCCCTGACCCACTTCGGGCCCTTCCACGCGTACAGGTGGGGCACCACGAGCCGCAGCGGGAAACCGTGCTCGGCGGTGAGCAGTTCACCGCCCTTGTGCGTGGCGAAAATCGTGCGCTCGGAGCGGAAGTCGGCCATCCGCAGGTTCGAGCTGAAGCCGTACTCGGCCCAGACCATCACATGGGTGGCGTTCGGCGCGGGCGGGGCGAGTGCGAGCACCTCGCGGGCGAGCACGCCGCCCCATTCGGCGCCCACCATGCTGAACTTCGTGACGCAGTGCAGATCGGCCACCACCGTCGCGTACGGCAGCGCCGAGAACTCCTCGTGCGTCCAGGAGTGCTTCTCGCCGTCGGCGGTGGCGCCGAAGACCCTGAAGTCCCAGCGCTCCGGGCGGAACTTGGGCACGGGGCCGTAGTGCGTGACCGGCCAGCCGCGCTGCAGTCGCTGCCCCGGCGGAAGCTCCGGCCCCGCCACGTCTCGAGATGTGCGACCCACCGGCTGACCCATGACTCCATCCTGACAGACCGGAAGCGGTGGACGTGACCAGGTATACGCGGATTCGGGCAACTCCTACTAAGCCTGCACTTACTGGACGCCCCTCGGACGCCAGTGCAAGGATGCGCGCTACCTGCCAGTCCCCCCGCTTGGAAGGAGCCTCTGCGATGCAGGGCGACCCCGAGGTCATTGAATTCCTCAACGAGCAGCTGACGGCCGAGCTCACCGCGATCAACCAGTACTTCCTGCACGCGAAGATGCAGGAGAACAACGGCTGGACGAAGCTCGCGAAGTTCACGCGGTCCGAGTCGATCGACGAGATGAAGCACGCCGAGGTGCTCACCGACCGGATCCTGTTCCTCGACGGCCTGCCCAACTACCAGCGGCTGTTCCATGTGCGCATCGGCCAGTCCGTCACCGAGATGTTCCAGGCGGACCGCCAGATCGAGGCGGAGGCGATCGACCGCCTCAAGCGCGGGATCGAGGTGATGCGCGCCAAGGGCGACATCACGTCCGCGAATATCTTCGAGTCGATCCTCGCGGACGAGGAGCATCACATCGACTATCTCGACACCCAGCTCGAGCTGGTGGAGAAGCTCGGCGAGCCGCTGTACATCGCCCAGCTCATCGAGCAGCCGGAGAGCTAGGCCGCCTCGTCCAGGCCGGAGAGCACCGGCTCTCCCTGGTCCACGAGCTCACGGCGCGGGCACGCGCTCCGGCCGAGCAGTGCCTGGATGCGTCGTACGCACGAACCGCAGTCCGTGCCCGCCTTGCAGGCAGACGCTATCTGGCGGGGGGTGCAGGCGCCGTCCGCCGCGTGCTTCCTCACCTGCGCCTCGGTGACCCCGAAACAGTTGCAGACGTACACGCGGTTCACCTCCCGGACAGGACTCATCGGTAGCGCCGTCCCGATTGATCGGTGAGGCTAACCTAACCTTACCCGCGACATCGGGTGCGCAAAAGCCCCGGATGTGCCGGTGGGGCACGGATCACACGGATCCGTGCCCCACACGTGCGTAAGAGCGAGAGCTACTGGTCCCGGTACATCTCCGCGACCAGGAACGCCAGGTCAAGGGACTGGCTGCGGTTGAGCCGCGGGTCGCAGGCCGTCTCGTAGCGCTGGTGCAGGTCGTCGACGAAGATCTCGTCGCCGCCGCCCACGCACTCCGTGACGTCGTCGCCGGTCAGCTCCACGTGGATGCCGCCGGGGTGGGTGCCGAGCGCCTTGTGGACCTCGAAGAAGCCCTTGACCTCGTCGAGCACGTCGTCGAAGCGGCGGGTCTTGTGGCCGGAGGCCGCCTCGTAGGTGTTGCCGTGCATCGGGTCGGTGATCCAGGCCACGGTGGCGCCGGACGCGGTGACCTTCTCGACCAGCTCGGGGAGCTTGTCGCGGACCTTGTCGGCGCCCATGCGGGCGATGAAGGTCAGGCGCCCGGGCTCGCGCTCGGGGTCGAGGCGCTCGATGTACTGGAGCGCCTCCTCGGCCGTGGTCGTCGGGCCGAGCTTGATCCCGATCGGGTTGCGGATCTTGCTGGCGAACTCGATGTGCGCGCCGTCCAGCTGACGGGTGCGCTCACCGATCCACACCATGTGGCCGGAGACGTCGTACAGCTCGCCGGTGCGGGAGTCGACGCGGGTCAGCGCCGACTCGTAGTCCAGGAGCAGCGCCTCGTGGGACGAGAAGAACTCGACCGTCTTGAACTCCTCCGGGTCCGTGCCGCAGGCCCGCATGAAGTTGAGCGCGTTGTCGATCTCGCGGGCGAGCTGCTCGTAGCGCTGGCCGGAGGGCGAGGACTTCACGAAGTCCTGGTTCCAGGCGTGCACCTGGCGCAGGTCGGCGTAGCCGCCGGTGGTGAAGGCGCGCACCAGGTTGAGCGTGGACGCGGAGGCGTTGTACATCCGCTTCAGGCGCTCGGGGTCCGGGACGCGGGCCGCTTCGGTGAAGTCGAAGCCGTTCACGGAGTCGCCGCGGTAGGTCGGCAGCGTCACGCCGTCGCGGGTCTCGGTCGGCTTGGAGCGCGGCTTGGAGTACTGGCCCGCGATGCGGCCGACCTTCACGACGGGCACGGAGGCCGCGTAGGTGAGGACGGCGCCCATCTGGAGGAGGGTCTTGAGCTTGGCCCGGATGTGCTCGGCGCTCACCGCGTCGAAGGACTCGGCGCAGTCGCCGCCCTGGAGGAGGAACGCCTCGCCCCTGGCGACGGCTCCCATGCGGGCGCGCAGCTGGTCGCACTCCCCCGCGAAGACGAGGGGGGGATAGGAGCTGAGCTCGGCGATGACGTCGCGCAGAGCCTCGGCATCGGGGTACTCAGGCTGCTGCGCCGCGGGCAGGTCGCGCCAGGTCGCCTTGGCGGCGACGGCTTGGGAATCAGCGTTCACGGTCACCTCGACAACCTTACGGGGTCGCGTCGGGTGCTCTTTCCCGCCGCCCAACTGATGAGACGGGCGGTGGACACCGCTCACCGCCCGTCAGGGGAGCACACGAGCGGGAGCGCCGCCCTGGGCGGTCGCGGCCCCTCGCGCCCGCTCGCCCGCGCTCGGGGCGGCGAGGGCGAGCGCCCGGTGCGTGCGCCGCAGCGCCATCCGGGCCAGGAGGGGGTGCCCTAGGCGCACCACGCTCCAGTAGGCGCGTCCGCGCGCGGTGTCGGCCCGCACGGCCGTGCTCAGGGTGACGTGCGCGTCGTCGACCAGGATCGACGCCCGCGCGGTCAGGCCCTTGACCTGGACGTCCAGGAGCACTTCCGGGCCCTCGCGGTCGAGGACCGGGAAGCCGCGCAGCACGCCGGTCCAGGCCTCGGGGTCGCGGGGCAGGCCGGGGAGCAGGGGCATGCGGTACGCGTCGCGGTATCCGGGGCGGTCGACGGCGGCGCGGATCAGGCGGGCACCCTCGGGCCAGTCGACGGTTTCCGCGCGGGGCCAGTCAAGGCGGTTGAGCAGTCGGACGCGGGGCGTCCAGCGGGTGGGGCGGGCGCAGGTGCCGGTCGCGGCGCGCTCGACGTTGTCCAGGAGCTCCTCGACGATCGTGTCGTGCAGCGGCCGGATGACCGTGGGCCACAGGAGCCGCTCCAGGCCCCGGGGCGTGATCTCCAGGACGTGCCGCACGCGGCAGCGGCGCTCCCCCAGCGGCTCGACGGTCAGCTCGTGGAAGCCGCCCGAGGCGTCGGTGAAGTCGAAGCGGACGCGGCGGCCGGGCTCGTACGCCACCACCCGGTAGCGCACCGGGCCGTGGCCGCCGACGGCGCCGACGGCGAGCGGCCGGTCGAAGGCCATCGGCTCCCAGGCGGGGGTCGGGAAGAGCGGGTCGTCCGGGGCGGAGAGCCGGTCGATCAGCGGCCCCACGGCCTCGGCGGGGCGCGGGATCTCCCGCTCGTGCACATTGCGTACGACATCCGGGACGAGCACGGCACACCTCCATACGCTGGCGTATGGTCAACCGTACGGTACCGTACGGTCATGGCGCAACGGCAGCAGCGGAAAGCCCCGGCGAAGCCCCGGCTGAGCGCGCGGGACTGGGCCGACGCCGCGCTCGTCGCGATCGGCGAGGGCGGCGTCGCGGCCGTCGCGGTGGAGCCGCTCGCGGCCCGGCTCGGCACCACCAAGGGCAGCTTCTACTGGCACTTCGCCAACCGTGACGCCCTCATCGAGGCCGCCCTCGAGCGCTGGACGGAGATCAACACCGAGGGGATCATCAGCGAGGTCGAGGCGGAGCCCGACGTCCGGCGCCGCGTCCGGCTGCTCTTCGCCGAGGCGATCAGCTCGGCGTCCAGCGACCCCCTGGAGGTCTCGCTGCTCGCGACGGCCTCGCACCCCGCGGTCGCCGCGGCCCTGCGCCGCGTCACCGAGCGCCGCGTCGCGTATGTGGCGGGCCTGTTCTCCGCGCTCGGCTTCCCCGCCCCTGAGGCCCGGCGCCGGGGGCTGCTCGCGTACACGGTCTACCTGGGCCACGCGCAGCTCGGGCACGCGGCGCCGTCGGTGCTGCCGCCCGAGGACGAGTTCGGCGCCTATCTGGACGAGGCCCTCGACGTCCTGATGGCGCGCCCGTGATGCGCTAGGGTGCGGGGCATGTTCACGCAGTCGACCCGTTCCTGGTGGTGGCCCGCTCATCCGGCGGCCCACTGACTGCGCGTACGCAGCAGACATCGCGAAGGCCGCCCGAGGGGCGGCCTTCAGTGTTTCCCGGACGGCTTCCGGGACCGGCCGTTCCTCTCCCTCCCAGAGAAGGAACAGCTCCCATGCACCTCTCCGACCTCCTGACCGACGACCGTCCCTTCGCGCTGCTTCGCCGCCGCGCCCCCGGCCGCGACCACGACACGGTCGAGGTCCTGACCGGCCCCGTGGCCGCGTACGACCGGCTCGCCGACCTGCCCGATGGCCTCGCGCTCGTGCCGTTCCGGCAGATCAGGGAGCGCGGCTTCGACGTCACCGACGACGGCACCCCGCTCCTCGCGCTCACGCCCGACGAGAGGTACGAGATCCCGCTCCAGCAGGCCCTCGCGGAGCTGCCCGCGCACGACGTGCGGGTCGAGGGCCGGGGCTTCGACGTGAGCGACGAGCGGTACGCGGAGATCGTCGGCCGGGTCCTTCGCGAGGAGATCGGGAGCGGCGAGGGCGCGAACTTCGTGATCCGGCGGACGTACGAGGGCGAGATCCCCGGCTTCGGGCGCGCGGACGCGCTCGCGCTGTTCCGCAGGCTCCTGGAGGGCGAGCGGGGCGCGTACTGGACGTTCGTCGTGCACACCGGGGACCGGACGCTGGTCGGGGCGAGCCCGGAGGTGCATGTGCGGATGTCCGGCGGGACGGTGGTCATGAACCCGATCAGCGGCACGTACCGCTATCCCGCCGAGGGGCCGAGCGTCGAGGGGCTGCTTCGCTTCCTCGACGACGCGAAGGAGACCGAGGAGCTGTCGATGGTCGTCGACGAGGAGCTCAAGATGATGTGCACCGTCGGCGACATGGGCGGCGTGGTGGTCGGGCCGCGGCTGAAGGAGATGGCCCACCTCGCGCACACCGAGTACGAGCTGCGGGGGCGCTCCTCGCTGGACGTGCGGGACGTGCTGCGCGAGACGATGTTCGCGGCGACGGTCACCGGCTCGCCGGTGCAGAACGCCTGCCGGGTGATCGAGCGGCACGAGACCGGAGGCCGTGGCTACTACGCCGGTGCCCTGGCGCTCGTCGGCAGGGACGCGGGCGGGGCGCAGACCCTCGACTCGCCGATCCTGATCCGCACCGCCGACATCGACGCGGACGGCCGCCTTCGGGTGCCGGTCGGCGCCACCTTGGTGCGCGGCTCGGACCCGGCCGGGGAGGTGGCGGAGACCCACGCGAAGGCGGCGGGCGTGCTCGCGGCGCTCGGGGTGCGGCCTGGGCGGCCCCGCGGCGAGGGCGCGCGGCCCGCGCTCGCCGACGACCCGCGGGTGCGGGCGGCGCTCGACGGGCGCCGGGCCTCGCTCGCGCCGTTCTGGCTGCGGATGCAGCCGGCGGGGCGCGAGCTGTCGGGGCACGCCCTGGTGGTGGACGGCGAGGACACGTTCACGGCGATGCTGGCGCACGTGCTGCGCTCGTCGGGGCTCGCGGTGACCGTGCGGCGCTATGACGAGCCAGGCCTGCGCGAGGCGGTGGAGCGGCACGCGGGCCCGGTCGTCCTCGGCCCTGGCCCCGGCGACCCGGCCGACGCGGCCGACCCGAAGATGCGGCTCCTTCGGGGGCTCGCCGCCGAGCTGATCCAAGGGCGGCGGCAGCCGGTGCTCGGGCTCTGCCTCGGCCATGAGCTGATCGCGGCCGAGCTGGGCCTCGACCTCGTCCGCAAGGACGTCCCGTACCAGGGCGCGCAGACGACGATCGACCTGTTCGGGCGGCGGGAGACGGTCGGCTTCTACAACAGTCACGTGGCGCGCTGCGACGACGACGCGGAGCTGGAGCTGGCCGCGCACGGCGTCGACGTGAGCCGGGACCGGGCGACGGGCGAGGTGCACGCGCTGCGCGGCCCCGGCTTCGCCTCGCTCCAGTTCCACCCGGAGTCGGTGCTTTCGCTGGGCGGCGCCGCGGTGGTGCGCGAGCTGCTCGGTCAGCTGGCCGGGAGCCCGGGCACCAGCACGTTCTCGGAGCGGCGGCCCGCGAGGTAGTCCAGGACGTTGGCGACCGTGACGTCGATGATCTGGCCGACGGCGTCCTCGGTGTAGTACGCCTGGTGCGAGGTGACCACCACGTTCGGGAAGGTGACGAGGCGGGCCAGGGTGTCGTCGTCGACGACCTCCAGGGACCTGTCGAGGAAGAAGAGACCGGCCTCGGCCTCGTACACGTCGAGGCCGACGCCGGTGAAGCGGCCCGCGCGCAACTCCGCGACCAGGGCCTCGGTGTCGATGAGGCCGCCGCGGCTGGAGTTCACCAGGATCGCGTCGTCCTTCATCGCGCGCAGGGCGTCGGCGTCGATCAGGTGCCGGGTCGCGGGCAGCAGCGGCACGTGCAGGCTGATCAGGTCGGACTCGGCGAGGAGCTGTTCCTTGTCGACGTACTTCATGCCGAGCCGTACGCATTCGGGGTTCTCGGCGACGTCCCAGCCGAGCAGGTTCATGCCGAAGCCATACGCGATCCGGGTGAAGGCCTCGCCGATCTTGCCGGTGCCGAGGACGCCGGCGGTGCGGCCGTGCAGATCGCGGCCCATCAGGCCGTCGAGGCGGAAGTCGAAGTCGCGGGTGCGGTTGCTGGCGCGGACGACGCGGCGGTTCACGGCCATCGCCAGGGTCCAGGCGAACTCCGCGACGGAGTACGGGGAGTAGGACGAGACGCGGGCGACGGTGAGGCCGAGGCGCTCGGCGACCTGGAGGTCGATGTTGTTGAAGCCGGTCGAGCGCTGGGCGATCATCTGGGTGCCGCCGGCGGCGAGCGTCTGCAGGACGCGGTTGTCGAGACTCGCGTTCACGCTGGTGGAGATGACCTCGTAGCCGGCGGCGATCGGGGCGGTGTCCTCGTTGAGGAAGACGTCCAGACAGCGGATGTCGTGGTGCGGGGCGAAGGCCTTCTCGATGAGGGGGCGCTCGTCTGCCTGGACGCCGAAGGCGAGAATCTCCACGGGGTCACTCCCGTTTGGGGTACCAGGTGTGCCGTACAGGGTGAATATACGGTTCCCGGCGGCTGGGCGCCCCCTCTACTACCGGTGCCCCGGCGGCTGTGGGCTGTGCCCACCCGTTCCGCCCTCTGGGCGGACCAGCTGCCCACAGAGGGAGCCAGCCGCGAGCACACCGTCAGCCGAAGAAGACGCCCACCTCGGCGTACCGAGCCGGGTCCACCGTCTTCAAGTGGGCGGTGGCGTCGGCGATGGGGACGCGGACGATGTCCGTGCCCCGCAGCGCGACCATCTTCCCGAAGTCGCCGTCCTGGACGGCGTCGATCGCGTGCAGCCCGAAGCGGGTGGCGAGCCAGCGGTCGAAGGCGCTCGGGGTGCCCCCGCGCTGGACGTGGCCGAGGACCGTCGTACGGGCCTCCTTGCCGGTGCGCTTCTCGATCTGCTTGGCCAGCCACTCCCCCACGCCGGACAGGCGCACATGTCCGAAGGAGTCGAGCGACTCGTCCTTGAGGACGACGTCGCCGTCCTTGGGCATCGCACCCTCCGCGACGACCACGATCGGGGCGTACGAGGCCTTGAACCGCGAGGTGACCCAGGCGCAGACCTGGTCGACGTCGAAGCGCTGCTCGGGGATGAGGATGACGTTGGCGCCGCCCGCGAGGCCCGAGTGCAGCGCGATCCAGCCCGCGTGGCGCCCCATGACCTCGACGACGAGCACGCGCATGTGCGACTCGGCGGTGGTGTGGAGGCGGTCGATGGCCTCGGTGGCGATGCCGACGGCCGTGTCGAAGCCGAAGGTGTAGTCCGTGGCGGACAGGTCGTTGTCGATGGTCTTCGGTACGCCGACGACGGGGACGCCGTACTCGTCGGTGAGGCGGGCCGCGACGCCGAGGGTGTCCTCGCCGCCGATCGCGATGAGCGCCTCGACCTCCAGCTTGGCGAGGTTCTCCTTGATGCGGCGGATGCCGTTCTCGGCCTTGAGGGGGTTGGTGCGCGAGGAGCCGAGGATGGTGCCGCCCCGGGGCAGGATGCCGCGGACGGCCGGGATGTCGAGCTGAACGGTGTCGCCCTCCAGCGGCCCGCGCCAGCCGTCGCGGAAGCCGACGAAGTCGTGCCCGTACTCCTGTACGCCCTTGCGGACGACGCCCCGGATCACGGCATTGAGCCCGGGGCAGTCGCCGCCTCCGGTCAGAACTCCTACCCGCATGGAAATGTCCCTTCGCCGCGGTTGCGCTGACGCGAGCCACGCTAATGGTGATCCGCGTCACTCCGGGATGGGGCGAACGGTGAATTCCGTTGCGTGGTACGGGAGTTGCCAGTGAGGTGATCGATCGGGTTCACCCGAAGGTGGTCACTTCCGGGGGGCGCTCCTCGGGGTCACGCCCCGCCGGGCTCCTCCGTGTCGAGGCCGCGCTCGATGGCGTACCGCACGAGCTCCACCCGGTTGTGCAGCTGGAGCTTGCCGAGGGTGTTCTGCACGTGGTTCTGCACCGTGCGGTGCGAGATGACCAGGCGCTCGGCGATCTGCTTGTAGCTCAGGCCCTTGGCGACCAGGCGCAGGACCTCCGTCTCGCGGTCGGTCAGGCGCGGGGCGCCGGGCTCGTCGGCCGCGGCGGGCGCGGGCTCGGAGGCCAGGCGGCGGTACTCGCCGAGGACGAGGCCCGCGAGGCCGGGCGTGAAGACCGCGTCGCCGACGGCGGTGCGGCGCACCGCGTCGATCAGCTCGGCGGTGGACGCGGACTTCAGGAGGTAGCCGGTGGCACCGGACTTGACCGCCTCCAGGACGTCGGCGTGCTCACCGCTCGCGGACAGGACGAGGACGCGCAGGGCGGGGTTGGCGCCGACGAGTTCCTTGCACACCTGGACGCCGGGCTTCAGCGGCAGGTTCAGATCGAGGACGAGGACGTCGGGGGCCACGGCGCCCGCGCGGCGCACCGCCTGCTCGCCGTCGCCCGCGGTCGCCACCACGTCGAAGCCGGACTCGGCGAGGTCCCGGGCGACGGCGTCGCGCCACATCGGGTGGTCGTCGACGACCATCACCTTCACCGGTTCCGCGGCGTCCGGCTGGTGCTGCTCAGGCTGCTCAGGCTGCTCGCTCATCGGATCGCTTCCGCCTTCCCCCGTGCGTCCCTGGGGACGCGTAGTTCCACTTCCGTTCCCTGGCCCGGCACCGAGATCAGCTCGGCCGTGCCGCCGATGTCCCGCAGCCTGCCGCGGATCGACAGGGCGACGCCGAGCCGCCCCTCGCCCTCGGCCTGCGCGAGCCGCCCCCGCGGGATGCCGGGACCGTCGTCCCTGACGGTGACGATGACGACGTCCGTCTCGTCCTCGACCAGGATCCAGGCGCGCGCGGCCTCCCCCGCGTGCTTGCGCACATTGTCCAGGGACGCGCCGACGGCCGCGGCGAGTTCCCGGGCCGCGTGCGGCGGAAGCGGCACCGGGGCGCCCGGTTCCGACAGCGTCACGCGGGACCCTGCGTACGGCACGAGCAGCGCCCGCAGATCGCAGTCGGCCGCCGGTGCCGCCTCGTCCGGCTCCGCCGCGCCACGGACGACGGCTCCCAGGGCGGCGTCCTCCGAGACCTGGCTCGGCGGCACCAGGCCCCCGGCGACCAGCGTGCGCAGGGCGACCTCCTGCTCGCCCGCCATGCGGCCGAGCTCGGCCGCCTCGCCGCCGATGGCGTTGCCCCTGCGCTGCACCATCGCGAGCACCTGGAGCACGCTGTCGTGGATGTCGCGGGCGAGGCGCTCGCGCTCGCGGGTCGCGGCCTCGATCTCCAGGGCGCGGGCCAGGGTGCGCTCGGAGGCGCGGGCCACCTCCACCACGTAGCCGATGGCGATGGAGGCGATGCACACCAGCAGGACGTTGTGGACGGTGTCGCGGCTGAAGGCGCCGCGCTGGACGACGTTGGCGACGCCGACGAGCAGCGAGGCGAGCGCCGCCCACCGCCAGCCGCCCTTGATCGCGAAGGCGAGCACGGCGCCCGCGGCCCATATCGAGGGCAGCGTCGGGCCGCCGTCGGCGATCCGCTCGGGGGCGTCGGCGGCCCGGGTCAGCAGGATGCCGGTGAGCGCGACCGCGAGGTCCACGGCGAGGAACGCCCTGGTGCAGGTCTCGGCGCCGGCGACCTTCGGCAGGGTGGCGAGGGTCCAGACGGCGAGCACCGCGAAGTAGGCGACGGCCACCCAGGGGCGGGCGAAGTCGCCGTGCGCGGCGACGAAGAGGGCGATGGCGTACAGCATCGTCAGAACGCGGTACGCGGCGAGCGCGCGCCACAGCGGCAGCTCGACCGACATCCTCATGACGCCCCACCCTTTGCGCCTCAACCGGCGCCGCTTTCGCGGACCGGGTTGCTCACCGTCGTGGTTTCTCCATCGATGGTTGCGGTCGCCCTCGCAGAGAAAACGGCTTCACCTCAATGACCCCACCCCAGGCACCGCCCCCCTCGCGCCGACGCCGCTAGGCCCCGGACCGTTCCCGTTCCGCCTTCTCCGCCTTCACGGCTTCCTTCGCGGCCTTGGCCGCCTCCGTGAGCTGGCGCTTCGCCGCGGTCGCGTAGATGTCCACGTACTCCTGGCCGGAGAGCTTCATGATCTCGTACATGACCTCGTCGGTCACCGCGCGCAGCACGAAGCGGTCGTGCTCCATGCCCTGGTAGCGGCTGAAGTCGAGCGGCTCGCCGATGCGGATGCCGGGCCGCATCAGCTTCGGCATCACCTTTCCCGGCGGCTGGATCTTCTCCGTGTCGATCATCGCCACGGGGATGACGGGCGCGCCGGTGGCGAGCGCCACGCGCGCGAGGCCGCCGGGCTTGCCCCGGTAGAGGCGGCCGTCGGGCGAGCGGGTGCCTTCGGGGTAGATACCGAACAGCTCGCCGCGCTCCAGGACCTCGATGCCGCTCTTGATGGCGGCCTCGCCCGCGCCGCGCGCGCCGGAGCGGTCCACGGGCAGCTGGCCGACGCCCTTGAAGAAGGCGGCCGTCATCCGGCCCTTGACTCCGGGGGTGGTGAAGTACTCGGCCTTCGCGATGAACGTGACCTTGCGGTCGAGAACCGCGGGCAGGAAGAAGGAGTCCGAGAACGACAGGTGGTTGCTCGCCAGGATGGCGGGGCCCTCGGCGGGAATGTGCTCGAGGCCTTCCACCCAGGGCCTGAAGGCGAGCTTCAGGGGCCCTCCGATGGAAAACTTCATTGCGCCGTAGATCAAACCGAGTGCCTCCTGTGTCTGTGGATCAGACCATAACCCGAGTGGGCCGGTCCCTCTCCCTGGAGCGGACCGACGGCCCTGGTCGGTGTCAGTCCGGTCGCGTACGGTGAAGTACTCCCCGCACGCGTAGTACCCCCCTTGTGCCTCACCTCACGAAGGAGACCGAAGGTGCCGGTCCTGCCCGGAGCCGAGCCGTACCGCCACGAGGGCGGCGAGGTCGGCGTCCTGCTCTGTCACGGCTTCACCGGATCCCCGCAGTCACTGCGCCCCTGGGCGGAGTATCTGGCCGAGCGCGGCCTGACGGTGTCGCTGCCGCTGCTGCCGGGCCACGGCACGCGCTGGCAGGACCTCCAGATCACGGGCTGGCAGGACTGGTACGCGGAGGTGGACCGCGAGCTGCGCCAGCTGACGGAGCGCTGCGCGGAGGTGTTCGTCTTCGGGCTCTCCATGGGCGGCGCCCTGGCGCTGCGCCTCGCGGCGAAGCACGGTGACGCCGTGCGCGGCGTGGTCGTCGTCAACCCGGGGAACAAGGTGCACGGCCTGGCCGCGCACGCCCTGCCGGTGGCCCGCTTCCTGGTGCCCACCACCAAGGGCATCGCAAGCGACATCGCCAAGCAGGGCTCGGACGAGGTCGGGTACGACCGGGTGCCGCTGCACGCCGCGCACTCGCTGCGGCGCTTCTTCCAGCTCGTGGACTCCGAACTGCCCCAGGTCACCCAGCCGCTGCTGCTCCTGCACAGTCCGAACGACCACGTGGTGCCGCCCGCCGACTCGGCGCGCGTGCTCAGCCGCGTCTCGTCCACGGACGTCACGGAGATCCTGCTGGAACAGAGTTACCACGTCGCGACGTTGGACCACGACGCGGACCGGATCTTCGAAGAGAGTTACGGGTTCATCGGCCGGCTCGCCCCCAGCGCAGGCAAGGAAGGGACGGCCACCGGTGGCTGAGCAGCAGGACCGCGACGAGAGCCGCGAGCCCGACGAGCGGACGGGACCCCCCGGCGGGGAGCCCCCCGCGCCGCTGGACGAGGAGGCCGCCTGGCGCGCCATCGTCGCCGGGTACGGCGAGGAGCCGGTGGACCCGCCCGGCGTGAAGCCGTTCAAGTCGGTCGAGGACCTGGCGCTCCTTGAGGCTGAGTCCAACGGCCCCGCGGGCGACGGCGAGCGCCCCGACCTGTCCAAGGACACCGGCGACAAGAACAGCGACAAGAGCGGCGGCGAGGGCGGCGACGGCGAGGCGAAGCGGCCGCTCGGCAGCTCCATCTCCTTCGCCCCCGGCGTCGGCGGCGCGGGCCCGCGGGACTACGAGGCGCCGGAGCCCTCCGAGGACGACTTCGACGACGGCGACGAGGGCCACTTCGTGCCGCCCGAGCCGCCGCCGCTGCCGGAGGCCGACGTCACCGCCAAGTTCGCCTGGCTGGCGGTGATGGGCGGCCCGCTGCTGCTCCTGCTCGCCGTGCTGCTCGGCTGGCAGATGACGTGGTGGCTGACCACGCTCGGCCTCGGCGGCTTCCTCGGCGGGTTCACCACGCTGGTGGCGCGCATGCGCGGCGGCGACGACGAGGAGGACGAGGACCCGGGGCGCGGGGCCGTGGTCTAGCCCCTGGGCAGCCGGAGGGCCGCGAGCACCGGCAGATGGTCCGTGGCCGCCTTGAGGTCGCGGTCCGTCACGCCGGGGTGGCCCAACGGCACGCCGCAGCCGAGGACTTGGACGCCCGGGGTGGCGAAGATCGCGTCGATGCGCTGGTGCGGGTCGGCGGGCGTCGAGGTCTGCTCGCCGCCCCAGGGCGCGGCCGCCCAGCAGTCCTGAAGGCCGTCCGCGAGCCTGCGGAAGGTGCGTCCTTCAGGGCGGTCGTTGAGGTCGCCGCCCGCGACCGCGTGGTCCACGCCCATCGCGGCGAGCCGGTCGAGCAGCATCCCGCCCTGGTCGTACCGCTCGTCGCGCTGCAGGCTCAAGTGGCAGCTGAGGACGCCGAGCCGGACGTCGCCGAAGCGCACGACGGCCGTGGCGAAGCCGCGCCGGTGCAGGCCCGGCGTCAGCGGAAGCAGCACGTCCTCGGTCCGCTCCACGGTGGCCCTGAGCGAGCACAGCAGCGCGGGCCCGGCGGCGGTGCCGCCGCCGGAGAGCAGCACCAGGTCGCTGGCGCGGGCGAGCCGGGCGAGCTTCTTGCGCCAGCGGAAGAACCGCGGCGCCTCCTGCACCAGGACGAGGTCGGGTGCGCAGGCGGCGATGACACGGGCGAGGGCGTCCGTGTCATCGCGCATCGAGCGGATGTTGTAGCTGAGCACCCGGATGACGGCCGAACCGTCCGGTTCGGTGCGGGAGTTGGGGAGCGTACGCGTCGGGCTCGTGGGCATGGCGATCAAGATACGGGACTGGCACACGGCAAAGCGCCGGACAGGCTGTTCACAGCCTGTCCGGCGCTTGAGGACGAGCGCGCAGCGCGATCGACGGCGCCCGCAGCCGCCGGAAGCCGCCTACATGACCGGATCAGGCTCCCGAGCCAGATCGGCCGCGCCGACGAGCCCGGCCTTGTTGCCGAGCCGCGCCGCGATGACCTCCGCCTGCGGACGCCACTGCGCGCCGACGAGCCACCGCTTGAAGGACTTGCGGATCGGGTCGAGCACCAGCTCGCCCTCGTCCGAAAGGCCGCCGCCGATGATGAACGCCGACGGGTCGAAGAGCGAGGCCAGGTCGGCGAGGCCCGCGCCGACCCAGCGGGCCAGCTCGCGGTAGGAGTCCACGGCGACCGGGTCGCCCTGGCGCGCGGCCATGGAGATGTGCTTGCCCTCGATGCCTTCGGGGGTGCCGTCGCCGAGCGAGAGGAGGTACTCCGCGTTCTCCGGGGCGGCGTTGGCGCGCTGCTTCGCGTACCGCACGAGGGCGCGGCCCGAGGCGTACTGCTCCCAGCAGCCCTGGCTGCCGCAGCCGCACAGCAGGCCGTCCGGCACCATGCGGATGTGGCCGAACTCGGCGGCGACGCCGAAGTGGCCGCGGCGCAGCTTGTTGCCGATGATGATGCCGCCGCCGAGGCCGGTGCCGAGCGTGATGCAGATGGCGTTGCGGTGGCCCTTGCCGCCGCCGAACTTGTACTCGCCCCAGGCGGCCGCGTTGGCGTCGTTCTCGACGACGACCGGCAGGCCCACGCGCTCCTCGACCTTGTCCTTGAGCGGCTCCTGGCGCCAGTCGATGTTCGGTGCGAAGTAGACCGTGGAGCGCTGGCGGTTGACGTATCCGGCGGCGCCGATGCCCACGCCGACGATCTCGTGCCCGGCGCGCGCGCCCTCCACGGCGGAGGCGATCGCGTCGACGATGGCCTCGGGGGTGCCCGGCGTGGGCACCTTGAACGTCGACAGGATGTGGCCGTCCTCGTCGACCACTCCGGCCGCGATCTTCGTGCCGCCGATGTCGACGCCGATGGTGAGTCCCATGAATCCCTCAGTTCGATCGAGCCCCGCTACGGCCCACCGTACCCGAGGGGGGTCAGTCCAGATCGATGCGTTCCCCAGGTCCGGGACCCTCGTCAGGGCCTTCGGAGCCGCCCTGCCGGGCCGTCCGGCCGCCGGTGTCGCGGGTCCAGCGGCCCTCCTGGCCCGTGACCGCGCTGCGGTAGGCCGCGAGCAGTTCGGAGCCCGCGGCGGCCAGGTGGTCGACGACGTCGGGGTTGCGTTCGAGGACGGGTTCGACGGCGGCCTTGGCCTGCTTGACGACCTGCTGCACGGTCTCCCGCACGGCGCCCTGGGCGACCGCGCCGAACAGCGGGCCCTGGAGGCCGCCGAGCAGCGGGCTCTGGAGTCCGGAGAGCTTGTCCGAGACGGCGTCGACGAGCTTGCGCAGCTCCTCGGCGGCGGAGCCGGGGGGCGGGCCGTACTGGGCGCGGCGGCGGGCCTTCTCCGCGGCGAGGTCCTCGGCGCAGGCGGCCGCCCACGCGTCGGCGTCGGGGGCCTCGGGGGCGTCAGGAGCCTCGGTGGCGGCGGGGGCTGAGGGGGCCTTGGCGGCAGCGGTGGTCTCGCGTACCTCGGGGGACGCCGCGGTCTCTGTGGTCTCCGGCGCCTCCGGGGTCTGAGAGGCCGCTGCCTCGGGGGCGTCCTGGGGTGCTTCAGGGGCGTCCTGGAGTGCTTCGGGGCGCGCGGGTTCGTCTTCGCGCGGCTCGTGCCGAGGGGAGGCGGTGTCCTGCGGCTCGGGGCGCTCCGGTTCGGACGCGCCGCGCTTTATGGGGTCGCTCATGACAGGCTGTCTCCTGCGCAGGGCCGACGAATTCGTACCCTCGACGTTACCCGAATGGCGGCAGGGCGTTCACCGGGTCCGGGGCCAGAGATCCGGGTCCGGCGCGAAGCGCACGCGCAAGTCCCCGTCGCGCAGGCCCGCGCCCGTGACGGTGCAGCGGCGCAGCGCGGACGGCAGCGAAACGATCCGGCGGAACGGGCCCGCGGTGACGACGAGTTCGTCGCCCCGCCGCACCAGGTCGAGGTCCTCGCGGGCGGCGCCCGGCAGCGGGATGGTCCAGATCAGCAGGGACTCCTCGGCGCGCGCGTCGGTGACGGGCCACTCGACGGCCGCGGGGGCGGGGCCGGGACCGGGCGCGGCGAGCGCGGTGAGATCGTCGCGGCCGCGCGGGTCCTGGCCGAGGTGGCGCACGCGGTGGGTGGGGTACGTGCGGTGGTCGGCCTCCCACTCCGCGAGCGCCTTGTGCTGCTGGGCGCGCAGGGGGGCGAGCCAGGAGCCGCCGTCGCCATCGCCGTCGCCGTCGTCGGGCAGGACGCGGTTGGCGACCAGGTCGTCCAGACGCAGGCCCTGCAGGGCGAGTCCGAGGGCGGCCGCTGCCACGGCGTCCGCGCCCGCGGGGCCGGGCTCGGCGACGAGCCGCACGCTGGTGTCCGGGCCCTCAATCAGGCGCTGGGCGGCGGCGAGCCGCTCCTCGCCGCGGGCCGCGGTCTCGTACAGCGACGCGGCGGGCACGGGGACGCCCGCGAGGCGGCCGAGCATGGGGCGCAGCGCGCGGGCCGCCTGCCGCTCCGGGGGCAGCAGGCGCCGCAGATAGCGGCGCAGCTGCTCGGGCAGGGCGAGCAGCGCGAGGGCGCGGGGGGCCGCGGGCAGGTCGACGACGAGCGTGTCGTACGGGCCGTGGGCGCCCTCGGCGACGTCGTGCAGGGCGCGCAGCAGGGCGAGCTCCTCGGCGCCCGGCAGCGGGGTGAGCTCCTCGGCGTCGACGCGGTCGGCGCCGAGCAGGTCAAGGGCGGGGCCCGCGTGGTCCTGGAGGGCGAGCAGGGCGGCGCGGAAGGTGTCGTCGGGGGCGGGCCGCAGGGCGGTCAGGCCGGGCGCCACGGGTGCGGGGCGGGGTCCGGTGGGCGCACCGAGGGCCGCGCCCAGGGTGTCGTGGCGGTCCGCGGAGAGGACCAGGGTGCGGGCGCCCTCACGGGCCGCGGTGAGGGCGGTGGCCGCCGCCACCGTGGTCCGCCCGGCGCCGCCGGGGCCGGTGATGAGGAGGGTGCGCATGGTGTCCGTACTGGGCCCTTACTGTGTCGGCGCCCGGCGGCCGCGGCGCCGCGTGCGGCCGCTCGGCTACCTCAGCTACCTCAGCTACCTCAGCTACCTCAGCTACCTCGACTACCTCGACTACCTCGACTACTTGGTCTCGACGCGCTGCTTCAGGCCCGCGAGGGCGCGGTCGATGATGACCTTCTCCGCCTTGCGCTTGATCATGCCGAGCATGGGGATCTTGACGTCGACGGTAAGCCGGTAGGTGACCTCGGTGCCCGTGCCCGCGGCCTTCAGGAGGTAGGAGCCGTCCAGGGAGCGCAGCATCTGGGACTTGACGAGGGTCCAGGACACCTCGTGCTCGCCGGTCCAGGTGTACGCAAGGGTCTGGTCGTCCTTGATCGCGCCCGCGTCCATGACGAGGCGGACCTGCTCGGCGCGGCCCGCGCCGTCCGTCGCGAGGACCTCGGCCTCCTTGACCTCACCGGTCCATTCCGGATAGCGCGCGAAGTCGGCGATCACGTGCATGACGTCGGCCGGTGCCGCCTCGATCGTGATGCTCGAGCTGGTGTGTTCCGCCATCGCTGTGGCTCCTCCAGATGCGGTCCGGTACGGGGGCTGTGTCTGCCGCGTGAAGGCTACCTCGCAGCGCGCGGGCCGAGCTCACCACTCCAGGGCCCATGGCCTGCCGGAGCCCGCGAAGTGCCCCACGTTCACACACTCCGTCGCGCCGATCCGCATCCTGCGGACGAGCGGCTGGTGGACGTGGCCGAAGAGGGAGTACCGCGGCCGGGTCCTGCGGATCGCCGCCAGGAGGGCGCGGCTGCCGCGCTCGAAGCGGCGGGCCACGGTGTCGTACACGAGCTCGGGGACCTCCGGCGGGATGTGCGTGCACAGCACGTCCACCTCGCCGACGGCCTCGATCTTGGCGGCGTACTCCTCGTCGCTGATCTCGTACGGCGTGCGCATCGGCGTCCTGAGGCCGCCGCCGACGAAGCCGAAGACGCGACCGCCGATCTCGACGCGCTCGCCGTCGAGGACCGTGGTGCCGGGACCGGCGTATTCACGCCAGAGACGTGGGATGTCGACGTTGCCGTACGTGGCGTACGTCGGGGTGGGAAAGGCCGCGAAGAGCTCGGCGTACTGCTTGCGGACCGCGCTCTCCACCGCGGGGCCGCGGTCGACGCCCGCCCACAGCGAGGCGCCGAAGGCGCGGGCCTCCTCGAAGCGGCGGGCGGTGCGCAGCTCCACGAGGCGGGTGGCGTTCTCTTCGCCGAAGAGGTCCGGGAAGATGCCGCGCGCGTGATCGGCGTAGTCGAGGAACAGGACCAGGTCGCCCAGGCAGACGACCGCGTCGGCGCCGTCGCCCGCGCGGGCCAGGTCCGCGGCGTTGCCGTGCACGTCACTGACCACATGGACCCGGAAACCTCGCATGCCGGTCACCCTAAGGCGCCCGGGTCGCGCCGGGACAGGGCGGGGCGAGGGACCGGGGCACGGCGGTGGGACCTGCGGTTACTTCCGAGTCAGGAAGAGCGTGGCGTACTGTGCGGTTCAGACCACAACGTCGTGTGACGCACGGAACATCTGGCCCGGCCCCCCTACCGAACCAGCCATACCGGTGGGTAACGTCCGGGCAGTCCAGTAGTGCTCAGCCCGTCAGTGAACCCCCCGAAGCCCCCTACGGCTGAGCGCCTGCCCGACCTTGGACCGCACCGTCGCATCGCACAACGTCGTGGCGTCGGCGCCCTATGTAGGAGCAGCAGTCTTGCGCGAGTTCAGCCTTCCGGCCCTGTACGAGGTCCCCGCGGACGGCAATCTGACCGACATCGTCCGCCGCAACGCCGCGCAGCACCCGGATGTCGCCGTCATCGGACGCAAGGTGAACGGGCAGTGGGAGGACGTCACGGCGACGGCGTTCCTCGCCGAGGTGCGCGCCGCCGCCAAAGGTCTGATCGCCGCGGGCGTGGGCCCGGGCGACCGCGTGGGCCTGATGTCGCGTACGCGCTACGAGTGGACTCTCTTCGACTTCGCGATCTGGAGCGCGGGCGCGGTCACCGTGCCGGTGTACGAGACCAGCTCCGCCGAGCAGATCCAGTGGATCCTCGGTGACTCCGGCGCCGTGGCGTGCGTCGTCGAGTCGGACGCGCACGCGGCCGCGGTGGACTCCGTGCGCGACCGCCTGCCGTCCCTCGCCCATGTGTGGCAGATCGACCGGGGCGCCGTCGAGGAGCTGAACCGGGCGGGCGCGGAGGTCACGGAGGACACCGTCGACGAGCGCAGCGCCGTCGCGGGCGCCGACGACCCGGCGACGATCGTCTACACCTCGGGCACCACCGGACGCCCCAAGGGCTGCGTCCTCACCCACCGCAGCTTCTTCGCGGAGTGCGGCAACGTGGTGGAGCGGCTCAACCCGCTGTTCCGTACGGGTGAGTGCTCGGTGCTCCTCTTCCTGCCCGTCGCGCACGTCTTCGGCCGTCTGGTGGAGGTGGCCGCGCTGATGGCCCCCATCAAGCTGGGCCACGCCCCCGACATCAAGCACCTCACCGACGAACTGGCCGCGTTCCGGCCGACGTTGATCCTCGGCGTGCCGCGCGTGTTCGAGAAGGTCTACAACGGGGCGCGCGCCAAGGCGCAGGCCGACGGCAAGCTGAAGATCTTCGACAAGGCCGCGGACACGGCGATCGCGTACAGCCGCGCGCTCGACGCCCCTGGCGGCCCCTCCCTGGGCCTGCGCCTGAAGCACAAGCTGTTCGACAAGCTCGTCTTCAGCAAGCTGCGGGCCGTGCTCGGCGGGCGCGGCGAGTTCGCCATCTCCGGCGGCGCCCCGCTGGGCGAGCGCCTCGGCCACTTCTTCCGCGGCATCGGCTTCACCGTCCTTGAGGGCTACGGCCTCACCGAGTCCTGCGCGGCCACCGCGTTCAACCCCTGGGACCGGCAGAAGATCGGCACGGTCGGTCAGCCGCTGCCCGGCTCGGTCGTCCGCATCGCCGACGACGGCGAGGTGCTGCTGCACGGCGAGCACCTGTTCAAGGAGTACTGGAACAACGAGGGCGCCACCGAGGAGGCCCTCGCCGACGGCTGGTTCCACACCGGGGACATCGGCACCCTCGACGAGGACGGGTACCTGCGGATCACCGGCCGCAAGAAGGAGATCATCGTGACGGCGGGCGGCAAGAACGTCGCGCCCGCCGTCATTGAGGACCGCATCCGCGCGCACGCGCTCGTCGCCGAGTGCATGGTCGTCGGCGACGGACGCCCGTTCGTGGCCGCGCTCGTCACCCTCGACGAGGAGTTCCTGGGCCGCTGGGCCCAGGAGAACGGCAAGCCCGCCGGGGCCACGGCGGCGTCCCTGCGCGAGGACCCCGACCTGCTCGCCGCCGTCCAGCGGGCCGTGGACGACGGCAACGCGGCGGTGTCCAAGGCCGAGTCGGTACGCAAGTTCCGCGTCCTCTCCGCCCAGTTCACGGAGGACTCCGGCCACCTGACGCCTTCGCTGAAGCTGAAGCGGAACGTGGTGGCGAAGGACTACGCCGACGAGATCGAGGCGCTGTACCGGGGGTAGCCTGGCGGTTTCATCGCCGCTTCGCGGCTCGTCCTCAATCGCCGGACGGGCTAGATTCCCGCGCTTCGCGCTTGTCCTCAATCGCCGGACGGGCTCAAATACCTGCCGGTTGCGGCGAGGTATTTCAGCCCGTCCGGCGTTTGAGGACGAGGCGCGGAGCGCCAATGTCTGTGAGCGGGGGAACGGGGGCAGCCGCACCCGGAGCGGGAAGGGGCGGGCCTGGGGCGCCCCGCGCGGGCTACAGCAGCGCGCGCAGGTCGTCCGCCAAGAGGTCCCAGCGCCACCGCTCCTCGACCCAGGCACGCCCCCGCTCCCCCATCCGCCGCCGCAACTCCGCGTCCCCCAGCAACGCCACGATCCGCTCGGCGGCATCCTCAGGGGACCCGCCCCGCACGACCCACCCCGTCTCCCCGTCGAGCACGGCGTCCGGCGCCCCACCGGAGTCCCCGGCGACGACGGGAAGCCCCGTGGCGGACGCCTCCAGATAGACGATGCCGAGTCCCTCCACGTCGAGCCCACCGCGACGGGTGCGGCAGGGCATGGCGAAGACGTCCCCGGCGCCGTAGTGGGCCGGAAGCTCTTCCCAGGGGACGGGCCCCGTGAACACCACGGAGTCCGCGACCCGCGTCTCGGCGGCGAGCCTGCGCAGTTCCTTCTCGTAGGGCCCGCCGCCCACGATCAGGAGCACCGCGTCCGGCTCGGCGGCGAGGATCCGGGGCAGGGCGAGGATCAGCGTGTCCTGGCCCTTGCGCGGGACGAGCCGCGAGACGCAGACCACGACGGGCCGGTCGGTGAGCCCGAGCCGGGCGCGCACGGCGGCGCCGCCGGAGCCGGGGTGGAAGGTCTTCTCGTCGACGCCGGGCGGCAGTTGGACCATGCGCCCGGCGGCGGCGGGCGTCAGGGCGGCGGCGATCCGCGAGCGCGTGTACTCGCCGAGGTAGGTGAGGGTGTCCGTGGACTCGCCGACGCGGCGCAGGAGCTGACGGGACGCGGGCAGCTGCGCCCAGCCCGCCTCGTGCCCGTGCGTGGTCGCCACGAGCCGCCGCGCCCCGGCCCGGCGCAGCGCGGGCGCCATCAGGCCGAGCGGCGCGGCCGCCCCGAACCACACCGACGTACAGCCGTGTTCCTTGAGGAGCGAGACGGCGCGGCGGGTGACGCGGGGGGTGGGCAGCAGCATGGTCGTGGAGTCGCGGACGACCGGATAGGGCTGCTCGGCGTCGAACGCGGCGGTCGCCTCGGCGCCCTCGCGGCTCCGCTTCCAGGTGGAGGCGTAGACGACGATCTCGGACGGGTCCAGGCGCAGCGCCATGTTGTGCAGGAACGCCTGGATGCCACCGGGCCTGGGCGGGAAGTCGTTCGTGACGATCAGGGTCTTGTGCATCGACGCCGACAGTACCGGGCCTGCGGCCGCACTTGCTCCGGTGGCCCCGCCGCCCCGCCGCCCCGCTGCCCGGCTGCCCCGCTGCCCGGCGCCGCTCTATCGCGCTGCGCGCTCGTCCTCAAACGCCGGACGGGCTTGAATGCCCGGCCGCGCCTTCCCGTTTCCCCGTCCCACACCGAGGCATCATGGCCACCAAACCCCATCAAAACATCCAATAACGGGCGTGGTGTGCATGACGGAACTGCGGCTTCTGGCCCTCTGGTCGGTGACCAGGGCCCTGCTCCTGCTCTGCGTCTTCAAGGTGCTCCTCGTCCCGGGCCCGGACGTGACCAGCGACGTCACGGTCATCTACCAGGGCTGGTACGAGGTCCTGCGCACCGGCACCTTCCCCCTGGACGACGTCGCCTGGCAGTACCCGCCCGCCGCCGCGCTCGCGGTGCTCGGTCCCGGCGCGCTGCCCTTCCTCAGCTACCCGGCCGCGTTCTTCCTGCTGTGCTTCGTGGCCGACGCGGTGGTGACGGGCCTGCTCGTGCACGCGGGCGGCGGCCCGGGGCGCACCCCGCGGGGCGCCTGGGTGTGGACGGCAGGCGTGGCCCTGCTCGGCCCGACGGTGTACGCGCGCTATGACCTGATGGTGACGGCCCTGGCCGTGGCGGCGCTGCTCGCCGGGGCGCGCCGGGCGCGCGCGACCGGGGTCCTCGCGGGTCTCGGCGCGCTGGTGAAGGTGTGGCCGGTGCTGCTCCTGCTCGGCGTGGAGCGGGGGCGGGCGACGCGGCGCGCCTGGGGCGCGGCGGCGGTCACCGCGGGCGCGGTCGCGGTGGTGTGCGTGGCGGCGATGCCGGGCGCGTTCGCGTTCCTGGCCTTCCAGCGCGACCGGGGCACGGAGGTGGAGTCCCTGGGCGCGCTCGTCTTCCACGTCGCGCGCCACCTGGGCTGGGAGGGCACCGTCCAGCTCAACTACGGCTCGGTGGAATTCCTCGGCCCGTACGTCCCGTTGGTGAGCGCCCTCGCGCAGGCGCTGACGGTGGTGGCCTTCGGCTGGCTGCTGCTGTGGCGGGTGCGGGCCCGCGTCTGGTCGGTGACGACGCCCGCGGACGCCGCGTTCGCCGCCGTGCTGCTGTTCACGACGACCAGCCGGGTGATCAGCCCGCAGTACCTGGTGTGGCTGGTGGGGACGGCGGCGGTGTGCCTCGTCTACCGCGAGAGCCGCATGACCGTGCCCGCCGTGCTCGTCCTGGCCGCGACGCCGGTGACGCTCCTGGAGTTCCCGGTGTGGTTCGCGCACGTGGTGGCGAGCGACGCGCTGGGCGTGACGCTCCTGGTCGTCCGCAACGGCCTGCTCGTGGCGGCCACGGTCCTCGCCTGCCGGACGCTGTGGCGGGCGACGGTGGTCCCCAGGACCGCCCAGGACCTCAGCCGAGCTCCTGCCGCAGATAGTCCCGCCAGCGCGCGGTGAAGTCCTCCGGCGTGGTGTCCAGGACGTCCCGCAGGGCCTCCTCGACCGCGTCGGCCCGCCGGTCGTGGGCGCCGACGGCCGCGTAGAACTCCACGAGCTTGGCCTCGCCCCACTCCTTGGCGATCATCCGGCAGGCCAGCCACGCGCCCTCGTAGGCCTGGGCGAGGCGGGCGGCGTCGCCGCTGAAGCCGAAGTCCGCGTCCCTGGGCAGCGTGGCGGGCAGCGAGCCGTCCAGCACGGCGCGCCGCAGCTCCGGCGCGGCCTGCTCGGCGGAGCGGCCCGTGCCCCGGTAGCCGACCCAGTCCGCGAAGCCCTCGGAGAGCCACAGCGGGGTGGCCCGCGAGGTGTGGGCGCGGGTGGCGACATGGGTGGTCTCGTGGGTGAGGACGACCTGCTTGCCGAGGTCGCCGAGGACGCCGTACGCCTCGGGGTTGACGATGATCCGGTCGGCGGGCGCCTTCCCGGAGCCGCCCGCCTCGCCCGTGGTCACCGCCGCGATGCCCTGGTAGCCGGACGCGGGCGCGCCGAGCAGGTCCGCCATGCCGTCCAGGGACTTCGGCACGAGCACCACGACCCGTCCTGGCCAGGGGCGCGGCCAGGCGGCCCGCACGGCGGGCACCGCCTCGTCGGCGAGCCGCGCGTACCGCCGCAGGTCCGCGCGGTCGCGGCCGACGCCGAGCACCAGGCTGTGGGTGCCGCGCACGGACTCGACGCGGCCCTGGTCCCAGAGCTGTTCGACGGCCTTGCGCGCGGGCCGCTCCGCCGTCACGTACCAGCGCCCGTCGCGCCGTTGGAGCGAGAGCGCGCGGTCGGCGGTGAGGGGCGCGCGGTCGTAGCCCGCGACGCGGTAGCTCAGTTCGGCGGTGGCGGTGGCGCGGGAGCCTTCGCGGTCGAAGTCCTTCAGGCGGTACGCCCAGGACCGCAGGGGCAGCTCGCGGAGGTTGTCGTACCCGGCGGCGGGCCCGCCGGTGGCGCGGTAGGCCCGCGCGTCGCGGTCGAGGACCGCGGTCGCGCGCCGCTCCAGGAGCCGCCGCACGTCGTCGGGCGCGGCGTCCGACCGCGCGGGCCCGCCGCAGCCCGCGAGCACGGCGGGGGCGAGCACCGCGAGACACAGTCCCGCCGCCCGCACTCCACGCCCACGCCGTCGACCAGCCATGTTCCCGATCGTACGGGGACGGCGCCCGCCGCCCTCGCTCCTGCGCCGCTCAGACCCGCGTGACGGAGGAGACCGGCATCATGCCCACCGGGTCGTAGCGCACCGCGGCGCCCGGGTAGGGCGCGTGCACCACCTGGCCGTTGCCGACGTACATCCCGACGTGGCTGGCGTCGTCGCGGTAGGTGACGAGGTCGCCGGGCTGGGCCTGGGAGAGCGGCACCTGCCGCCCGGCGTACCGCTGGGCCTGCGAGGTGCGCGGCAGGCCGACGCCCGCCTGCGCGTACGACCACTGGGTGAGGCCCGAACAGTCGAAGCCGGTGGGCCCGTTGGCGCCCCACACGTACGGTTTGCCGACCGCGGAGCGCGCCGCGGCGATGGCGGCGGCCGCGCGCGAGGACGCGGGGGCGCCCCCGCCGCCGGAGGCGGAGAGGTCGGGGCGGGCCTCGCCGCCGTCGGAGCGCGAGGCCCTGTCGTACTCCTGGCGCTGCGCCGCCGACAGGGAGTTGAGCAGCCGCCGGGCCTTGGCCAGCTTGTCCTCGACGACCCGCTTGTGGCGGGCGACGGCCTTGCGGCTCTTCTCAAGCTCGGCGAGTTTGCGGGTGGCCTCCGTGCGCTCCTGGGAGAGTTCGCGCTGGGCGCGCTGGAGCTTGGCGAGGCGGCCGGTCTGGCGGTCGCTGACGCGGTCGAGGCGGGAGGCCCGCTCCAGGTAGCCGTCCGGGTCGGAGGACAGCATCAGGGCGAGCGAGGGGTCGATGCCGCCGGAGCGGTACTGCGCCTCGGCGAGCGTGCCGATCGCGCCGCGCATCGCGTTGATGTGCTCCTGGCCGCGGGCGACCTTGTCCTTGGCCCGCTCGACCTGACGACGCAGCGTGTCGGCGCGCTCGTCCGCCTTGTTGTACGCCTCCGTGGCCTGTTCGGCCTGCTCGTAGAGCCGGTCCACCTTGGCCTTGGTCGCGGCCGGTGTGTCGGCGGGCGCGGCGCTCGCGGGGACCGCGAGGGCCGCCGCCGCGGTGGCGGCGGACAGCACGGTGACGGTGGCGGTGCGCGCGCTCCGGTCGAGGCCGGTGGCTGCGGGACGGCGATGGAACCCCACGGGTAGCCGCTCTCCCTTCCGCTGGACGGACCCCCGTGGACGCGGGAGCCGCACCCCGGTTGTCGGGGAACGCGCGCGACAGTAGCCGCGTGATCACGTCGCGGCCAAAGACCCTCGCCGTCTACGCACAGTGACGCCCCGCCGGAGACGCAGGTCACCGACGGGGCACGGGGTCACTGGAAGGTGGCGGAATTCGCCCGAACGGGCGGCGCCGCCCACGGCCGTTGGAGGGATCAGATGCGGACGCCGAACTGGAACGGCATGTTGTTGATCGACTCGTAGCGCACCACGGCGCCGGTGCGCGGGGCGTGCAGCACCTGGCCGTTGCCCGCGTAGAAGCCGACGTGGTGCAGGTCGCCGTAGAAGATGACCAGGTCGCCGACCTTGAGGTCGCTCTGCGACGCGATGCGCGTCCCGTAGCTGGCCTGGGCCTGCGAGGTGCGCGGGATGGAGACGTCGGCCTGCGCGTACGCCCAGGAGGTGAGGCCGGAGCAGTCGAAGGAGCTGGGGCCGCTGGCGCCGTAGACGTACGGCGAGCCGATCTTGCTCTGCGCGGCCGCGTACGCCGCCATGGTGCGGCTGGAGCCCTTCGCGCCGCCCTTGGGGGCGTCGGTCTTGGGCGCTTCGGAGGGGTCCGAGGCGTTGGACGCCTTGCGCTCGGCGTCGCGGCTCGCGCGGTCCTCCTTGGCCTTGAGGGCGGCGCGCTCCTTGGCGGACAGCGAGTTGAGCAGGCGCTGCGCCTGGCCGAGCTTGCCCTGGACCTCGCGCTTCTTCTTGCCGAGCTCCTCGCGCGTGGTGGCGAGGTCGGCCAGCTTGTCGGAGGCCTCCTTGCGCTGCTGCGCGAGGGTGCGCTGCTTGGCCTGGATCTTCTTCAGGGCCTCGGCCTGCTTGGTGCTCAGCTGGTCGAGCGCGGAGGCCTTGTCCAGGTAGCTGTCCGGGTCGGAGGAGAGGAACAGCTGCAGGGAGGGGTCTATGCCGCCGGAGCGGTACTGCGCGCTGGCGAGCGAACCGACGCCGCCGCGCAGGTCGTTGAGCTCGTCCTGGCCGCGGGCGACCTTGTCCTGGAGGCGGTCGACCTGCTTCTCCAGCTTCTGCTGCTTCTCCTTGGCGCCGTTGTACTTCTCGGTCGCCTTCTCGGCCTCTTCGTAGAGCTTGTCGACCTTGGACTTGACCTCGTCCTTGCTCGGCTTGTCGCCGGGCGCGGCGTTGGCCGCCTGCGAGGTGAGCGCCACGGCAGCGGCGGCGGTCGCGGTGAGCACGGTCACGCGGGTGCGGCCCGGCTGCTTGGGTCGACGGTGGGACGCCACGAGGGCGGCTCCTTCGATGAGTGATCAACAGAGCGGAGGTTTGGGCGTGACCCTAGTGACCCCATTGTGATCAGATCAAATCCTCACCGGAAAAAAGTCGACCGTCCATCGTTTTCTTTACAGAAGATCGACGTTCAGTAGCGGTCAGTTGACGGTGCGTCGCATCCGACGTCGGACCAATTCGGTCATACGGTACGGGAGTTACGGATGGGGCCAGCCAGGCGAAAGCCGCCTTCGCGGTGCGGGGAAGCCGCCCTCAGCCGACCTCAGCCGCCGTCAGCCGACCTCAGCCGCGTGAGAGCCGCTTCAGGAGCACCGCGGAGGCCACCGGCCGCGCCCCCGCCTTCGCGATCCCGTCGGCCACCTCGCGGTCGGTCGAGGCGACGATCACCGGGCGTCCCGGCGGTTCGGCCCGCACCAGCTGGCGGATCAGCTCGTCCGCGGTGACCCCCGGCTTGGAGAACAGCACCCGCACCCCGCGCGGCGGCGCGAGCAACACTGGCGCGGCCAGCTCGGCGCCGTCGAAGACGCAGGTGACCTCGGCCCCGCTCTGGAGCGCCAGCTGCGAGAGGGAGCCGAGCAGGCGAAGGCGCTGCTTCTCCAGGGGCATCGTGGGATAGCCGGTCTTGGTCACGTTGTAGCCGTCCACCACCAGATGCGCCTGCGGCAGGGCCAGGAGCTGGTCGAGGATCGCCGGGTCGTTCTCGGACAGGGCGCGCGCGGCGATGTCCTTGGGCGTCATCCGGCCGGGCTCGACGGCGTCCACGGTCTCGGCGGGCCGCACGGACACCGGCGGCAGCGCGAGTTCGCGGCGCAGGCCCTGGGCCGCGTCGAGCACCGTGTCGAGCAGCAGCCGCACCCGCATGTCCTCCACGCTGCGGCCCTCGCGGGCGGCCCTGCGGGCCGCCTCAAGGGCCGCCTCGGCCTCGCCGAGGCGCGCCTTGAGCCGCCGCGCCTCGCTCTCGGCGGCGGACAGCTGCGTCTGCCCCTCGGCGCGCGTGGCCTCGGCGTCGGCGGCGGCCTTGCGCAGGGCCGCCTCGCCGCGCTTGACGTCGCTGAGGGCCCCGCGCAGCTTGCGGTGCATCGATTCGGCTTCCTTCTTCGCCGCGTCCAGCTCCGCGCGAAGGCGCTCGGTCTCGGTCTTGGTGTGGGCGCGGGCGGCGGCGAGCTCCGCGCGCAGCCGCTCGAGCTCGGCCCTGGTCTCCTCGTCGGCGCGCTCGGCGTCCGCCCGCTGGGCCTCCTCGCCCGCCGCCGTGACGAGCTTCACCCAGCCGGTGGGGCGCAGCACATAGGCGGCGGCCGCCACGTCAAGGGGGTCGGCCGCGGGCGGCGGGGTGCCCGCGTCCAGGGCCCCGGTCAGCTCGGGCTGCGCCTCGCGCAGGCGCTCGCCGATGCGCTGGCGGAACACCGGGTCGCCCTCCAGGGCGGTGGCCATGGCGTTGCCCGCGAACTTCACGCGCCTGCTGGGCGTGAAGCGCGCGTACTGCCGCAGCTGCGGCGGCAGTTCGGCGACGGTCAGGCCGCCGAACCCGTCCGACACGATCTGTACGACCGCCCGCCGCACGCCGTCGGGCAGCGGACGGTCGAGCACCTCAGCGGCGCCGTCCTCCGGCGTTCCGCCCGCGCTCTTAACCATCGGTCACCCCACTAGCTGTGCGGGGCCCGCTCCCTTCAGGAGCCGGCCCCGGGCCTGTCCACGAGTTCCACCTGGTCCACCGCGTTGCACCAGCGGCAGCGGACCGACTCGATGGTCTCACTGACCACCTCGCGTTCCTCGATCTTCGGCGCTCCGGCCAGGTCGAGGTGCACGTATTCGACGACCTTGGAGGAGCGGGTCACGTCGAACCGCGTGAGGTTGCCGCAGAGCGCGCAGCGCCATCGAGTGGAGTCGGTCGGCAGGGGAACCGTCATCGGGGCGTCCGCTTTCCTTCGGGGGTCGTGGTGCGCATTTCCCGTAACCCTAAGGCCTGCATAAGGACCGCCGTGCGCACGCGGGAGAGTCGCCCGTATCTGAGGCGTGACCACCCGGGCGAGGCGGTATGCACGCTTTCATCGCTTTACGTCATGCTCTGTGCATGATCAACACGTGGGGCGTGGCGGCGGGCCGCGCGATCAGACACCAGGCCGCGCCGGTGACGTACGCGCTGATCGCCGTCTGCTGCGCGGTCTTCGTCCTGTCCCCGCTGTCGGGGCTCAACCCGTCGTACGGCACCGGGGACCGGCTCATCGCCGCCCAGCAGGCCTACTTCGCACGCTGGGGCGTGGTACCCGTCGAACTCCTCAGCGGCAAGCCGCGGGCCGCCCTCACTCCCCTGACGGCCCTGTTCGTGCACGGCAGCTGGCTGCATCTGCTCGGCAACATGCTGTTCCTGTACGTGTTCGGGGTGCTGGTCGAGGAGCGCATGGGCCACCTCCGGTACGGGCTCTTCACTGTGGGCTGCGGCTGCCTCGCCCTGTCCGGCTACGCCGTCGCGCACGCCGGATCAGGACAGAGCCTGGTCGGCGCGTCCGGGGCGATCTCCGCCGTGCTCGGCGCCTTTCTCTACCTCTTCCCGAAGGCGCGCGTCACCAGCCTCCTGCCGTTCCTGTTCTTCCTGCCGCTGCGGTTCCCGGCCTGGGTGGTGCTGCCCTTCTGGGCCGCGCTCCAGTGGGTGGCAGCGGCGCAGGAGAAACAGGGGCCCGGAGTGGCGTACCTGGCGCACCTCGTGGGGTTTTCGCTCGGGTTTGTCTACTCCTGGGTGCGCTACCGGGGGCCGGATAGAGTGAAGGCCTCAGGACCGGCCACCGAGGGAGACAGCCAGCCGTGATCACCGCGATCGTGCTCATCAAGACCAGCGTGGACCGGATCCCGGAGATCGCCGAGTCGATCGCCGCCCTCGACAGCGTCAGCGAGGTCTTCTCCGTCACGGGCACCTACGACCTGATCGCCATGGTCCGCGTGGCCCGCCACGACGACCTGGCGGACGTCATCCCGGGCCGGATCAGCAAGATCCCCGGAGTGGAGGGAACGGACACGCACGTCGCGTTCCGCACGTACTCCCAGCACGACCTGGAGGCTGCCTTCGCGATCGGCCTCGACTCCTAGCGGATTCCGGGCCCCTCCGGAAGGCCCGGGACCGGCCGAACGGCGTCGCATGAGGGTTTCTTCATCCGCGGCTCATCCGGACGACGCGGTACGCCGCGCAGGCTCGCTGCCATGGTCTTCTCCCACCGCATGGCGGCACTCGCCGCCGTCGTGGCGATTCCGCTCGGCATCGCCGTGACGAGCTACGCCCTGACGGACAGCCCCTCCGAGCCCAAGGTCCCGCCCAAGGTGGAACTGGAGAGCGGCTCCCCGTCCGGCACGCCCACCGCGCCGCGGCCCACGCCGAGCGACCAGGTCGTCGACCGGCCCCCGGTCAGCGACGGCTCCGACGACAGCGGCAACGGCGAGGGACGTACGGGCGGCACGGGCGATACAGGCAGTACAGGCGGCACGAGTGACGCGGATGACGATGACGACGACCGGGGATCCGGATCCGGCGCCCCCGCGCGGTCGGGCGACGACGCCGATGACGACGCCAACGACGACGGACCGGGCGACGACGGCTGAGGCCGAGGCGGCCGCAGAGACCACTGCGACCGCCGCGGCCGCCTCAGAGGGGGCCGTGCGCCGTCGCATCTCCGCGCGCGTCCGCATCCTGCTGTGGCTCCTCGTGGTGATGGCGATCGCGCTCGCCGCGGTCGCCGCGACCACCCGCTCGATCCTGCTGCGCGACGTCGACCACCGCGTCAGCCGACTGCTCACGCAGGAGACCGGCGAGTTCGCCCACTTCGAGCGCCGGGGCCTCGACCCCGGGACCGGCGAGCGCTTCACCGATCCGCGCCGCCTCCTGGAAGTGTTCCTGGAGCGGCAGTACGCCGACCCGGACGAGGAGCTGATCGGCCTCGTCCACCGCCCCGGACAGGGCCCCGCGCAGCTCACCCAGGCCCGCGAGATCTCCGTCGGGCACCCGCTGCACGACGACAAGGAGGCCCGCCGCCAGATCTTCGCGGCCAAGGGCTCCACCGGCACCCTGGACCGCCCCGGCGGCGAACTGCGCTGGGCCAAGGTCGAGGTCGCCCCGCACGGCGGCGAGCCGGAGGCGGCGTTCGTCGTCGCCTTCCACCCGGGGACGGAACAGGACAAGGCCGACGCGGTCTTCCGCATCCTGCTCGCCATCTCCGGCGTTGCGCTGCTGCTCACCACCGGCATCGGCTGGGTCGTCGCCGGACGCATCCTCAAACCGGTGCGCCTGGTGCGCGCGGCCGCCGCCCAGCTCACCGAGCAGGACCTGACCCGGCGCATCCCGGTGCGCGGCCACGACGACATCGCCGCGCTCGCCGAGACCTTCAACGGCATGCTGGACCGCCTGGAGCGGGCCTTCGCCGCCCAGCGCGAGTTCGTCGACGACGCCGGGCACGAGCTGCGCACCCCCATCACCATCGTCCGCGGCCACCTGGAGCTGATGGGCGACGACCCCGCGGAGCGCGAGGAGACGGTCCGCCTGGTCACCGACGAGCTGGACCGGATGAGCCGCATCGTCGAGGACCTGCTGCTCCTCGCCAAGGCCGAGCGCCCCGACTTCATCACGCCGGAGCCGGTGCAGCTCGCCGAGCTCACCGCCGACGTCTTCGTCAAGGCCCGCACCCTCGGCGAGCGCCACTGGGAGCTGGCCGAGGTCGCCGACCGCGAGGCGTTCGTCGACCCGCAGCGCATCACCCAGGCCATGGTCCAGCTCGCGCAGAACGCCGTGCAGCACACCACCCGCGGCGAACGCGTGCGCATCGGCTCCCGCGTGACGGGCTCACGCGTCGAGCTGTACGTGGCCGACAGCGGCCCCGGCGTCCAGGCCCAGGACGCCGACGTCATCTTCGAGCGCTTCAGGCGCGGCACGTCCCGGCGCGGCGCCCGCACCAGCGGCGCGGGGCTCGGCCTCTCCATCGTCCGCGCGATCGCCGAGGCCCACGGCGGCCGGGTGCGCCTGGCCGCCACCGAGGGCGGCGGCGCCACCTTCGTCCTCACCCTGGAAGGGGTCCGCACGTGAACCGCATCCTCATCGTGGAGGACGAGGAACGCATCGCGTCCTTCGTCGAGAAGGGCCTGCGCGCCAACGGCTTCACCACCACCGTCGTCGGCGACGGCGACGCCGCCTACGAGTACGCCCTGACCGGCGGCTTCGACCTGGTCGTCCTGGACATCGGGCTGCCAGGACGCGACGGCTTCACCGTCCTGCGCGAACTGCGCGAGGCCCGCGTGACGGTGCCGGTCATCGTGCTGACCGCGCGGGACTCCGTACGGGACACGGTGGCCGGCCTGGAGGGCGGCGCCGACGACTGGATGACCAAGCCCTTCCGCTTCGAGGAGCTGCTCGCCCGGGTGCGCCTTCGGCTGCGCACGGCGGCGCGGGCGCCGGAGGTGACGGTCCTCAAGTCGGGCTCCCTCACCCTGGACCTGCGCACCCGCAGGGCCCGCGCCGGAGAGCGCACCGTGGACCTGACGGCCCGTGAGTTCGTGCTCCTCGAACTGTTCCTGAGGCACCCCGGCCAGGTGCTCGCCCGGGAGCAGATCCTGTCGCACGTGTGGGGCTACGACTTCGACCCCGGCTCGAACATCGTGGACGTCTACGTCCGGGCGCTGCGCAAGAAGCTGGGCGCGGAGCGGCTGGAGACGGTGCGCGGGATGGGGTACCGGCTGCCCGCGTGAACTTTCCTTCATGCGGGCCTCATTGAGGGCTCACCGCGCCCCGTGACGCTGGACGCGTGACAGCGACACCGCGGCAACTGATCGTCCTGTGCGTGGCCCTGAGCCTGTGCGCGCTCCTCGTCGTCCCCGGCAACTTCCCGGGCCTCGGCGGCGACGCCCGCCTGACCCTCGGCGTATTCGCCCTCGCCACCTGCGCCTGGATCGGCACCCCGATCGACGACACGTACATCGCGCTCGGCGCGGGCCTCGCCCTCACCGCCACCGGAGTCATCAGCAGCGACACCCTCTTCGGCACCCTCGGTGACGCCACCGTCTGGCTGCTGATCTGCGCGTTCGTGCTCGCGGCCGCCGTGGCCCGCAGCGGGCTCGCGGGCCGCGCTGCGGCCTTCCTGGTCAGCGGGGCGCGCAGCGTGCGGCAGCTGACGCACCTGACGACCGCCGCGCTCGTGGTGACGGCCTTCGCGGTGCCCGCCACCTCGGGGCGCGCCGCGCTCGCCCTGCCCGTCTTCCTCGCCCTGTCCAAGGTCCTCGCCGACCGCAGGCGCCTGGTGGTGATGCTGGCGCTGCTGTTCCCGACCGTCATCCTGCTGTCCGCCGTGGCGACCCTGATCGGCGCGGGCGCGCATCTGATCACGGTGTCCGTCCTGTGGGAGAGCGCCGGGGCCGAGATCGGCTTCACCAAGTGGCTGCTGCTCGGCCTGCCGCTCGCGATCGCCTCGTCCCACCTCGCCGCCGAGACCGTGCTGTTGACGACGACGCGCCGCGCCGACCGCGAGGGCCCCATCGCGATCACCGCCGACCAGATCGCGGAACACAGCGACCGGCCCGTCACCGGCCCCTGGGACCCCGCCGAGACGCGCTGCGCGCTGCTGCTCGCCACGGTCGTCGCGCTGTGGTGCAGCGAGCCGCTGCACCGCGTACCGCCCGCCGTGGTCGCGCTGATCGGCGCGGTCGTCGCGTCCTCGCCCGCGCTCGGCACCGTACGCCTGAAGGACGCCCTGAAGACCGTGCCCTGGTCGCTGCTGCTGTTCATGGCGGCGACGATGGCGATGGGCGTGGCGCTGTCGGAGTCGGGCGCGGCGGCGTGGCTGGTGTCGGGGCTGCCCGTCGGCGTGTCGCCCTGGCTGTTCCTCGCCGTCGTCGTCGCGGTCAGCACGGCGGCCCACCTGGTGCTCCAGTCCCGCTCGGCCCGCTCGTCCGTCCTGGTGCCGCTGGTGGTGGCCGCCGCGGTCAGCTCAGGCGTGAACCCGGTCGCCGCGGCCCTCGCGTCCACGGCCGCCGCGGGCTTCTGCCACACCCTGCCCGCGTCCGCCAAGCCGGTGACGCTGTTCGCCGAGATACCCGGCACCCCCACCTACACCCCGCGCGACCTGCTGCGCCTGTCCGCCGTCCTGGCCCCGCTCACGGCAGCCCTCGTCTTGCTGTTCGCCCTCGCGGTGTGGCCGCTGCTCGGCGTCCCCGTCACCCGCTGACCCCGTCAGCCCCGCCCCGCCCCCCGCCCCTCGCCCCACCGCGTCAAGGAGTACGTCCATGCCCTCCCGGCCCTCCCTCACCCGTGTCGCCATCGCCCCCAGCGGCTTCAAGGAGTCCCTGTCCGCCGAGGCGGCCGCCGAGGCAATCGCCCGGGGCGTCCACCGCGTCCTGCCCGACGCCGAGACCGATCTGATCCCGCTCGTGGACGGCGGCGAGGGCACCGCCAAGACGCTGGCCGCGGCGACGGGCGGACGGCTCGTCGCGCTGCCCGCGACCGGCCCCGTCGGCGAGCGGATCGGCACCCACTTCGCGCTGCTCGACTCGGGCACCGCCGTCGTCGAGATGGCCGCGGCCGCCGGTCTGAGCCTCGTCCCGCGCGATCTGCGCGACCCAGGCGTCACCACGACCTACGGCGTGGGCGAGCTGATCCGCGCCGCGCTCGACGCGGGCGCCCGCCGCGTCCTCGTCGGCTGCGGCGACTCCGGCACCTCGGACGGCGGCGCGGGCGCCCTGCAGGCGCTCGGCGCCCGCCTCCTGGACGCGGACGGCTGGGAACTCCCGCGCGGCGGCCGGGCGTTGCTGCGCCTGCACCACATCGACGTCTCGGAGCTCGACCCCCGCGTCGCGGACACCGAGCTCCTGGTGGCCTGCAATCCGCACAACGTGCTGTGCGGCGAGCGCGGCGTCGCCCGCGTCTTCGGCCCGCAGAAGGGCGCGACGCCCACCCAGGTCGAGGAGCTCGCGGCGGGCCTGGAGCACTGGGCGTACTGCCTCACCCGCGACCTGGGCGTCACCGCCGACCTGTACGGCGGGCCCGGCACCGGCGCCTCCGGCGGCCTCGGCGCGGGCCTCGCCGCGCTCGGCGCCCGCCTGCTGCCCCGCTTCGACGTGCTCCTGGACCACCTCGACCTGGACGCCCGCCTGGCCCGCGCCGACCTGGTGGTCACCGCCGAGGGCGCCCTCGACCACCAGACCCCGCGCGGCAAGGTCCCGGCCGAAGTGGCCCGCCGCGCCAAGCGGTTCGGCCGCCCCGTGCTCGCGCTCGCGGGCACCATCGGCGAGGGCGCGCACCTGGTGCGGGCGGCGGGCGTGGACGCCTACAGCGCGATCCTGCCCGCGCCGGTGACGCTCACCGAGGCCCTCGGTCGCGGCGGCGAGTTCCTCACCGACGCGACCGAGCGGGCCCTGCGGATGATCGTGCTCGGCTCGCGCCTCGAAGGTCAGCCGGCCACGGCGCCGGTGTCCGGCACACAGCGCCCGTCCTCGGTGCGGTAGTTCCACCGCGCGCCCTCGCCGACCAGCTCCTTGACGGCCCGTACGAACCGCTCCACGTGCTCGTCCGGAGTGCCCGCGCCGAAGCTCACCCGGATCGCGTTCAGGGACCGCTCGCCGGGCGCGGCCTCGGGGGCGCCGCACTCGCCGGGCTCGTCGGGCGCGCTGTCCAGGAGGGTGCGCACCAGCGGGTGGGCGCAGAACAGGCCGTCGCGCACGCCGATGCCGTACTCCGCGGAGAGCGCGGCGGCGAAGTGCGAGCTGTTCCAGCCCTCGACCACGAAGGAGATGACGCCGACGCGCGGCGCGTCGTCGCCGAACAGCGAGAGGACCCGCACCTCGGGCACCTCGGCGAGCCCGGCGCGCACCTTCTCGATCAGGTGCCGCTCGCGGGCGACCAGGGACGCGAACCCGGCCTCGGTCAGGGCCTTGCAGGCGGCGGCGATGGAGTAGGCGCCGATCACGTTCGGCGAACCGGCCTCGTGCCGGGCGGCCGTGTCGTGCCACTCGACGTCCACTCCCCCGTCGGCGCGCCGCGTCACCTTACGCGAGGCGCCGCCGCCCGCGAGGTAGGGGTCGGCGTCGCGCAGCCAGTCGGCGCGCCCGGCGAGGACGCCGGAGCCGAAGGGCGCGTACAGCTTGTGCCCGGAGAAGGCGACCCAGTCGACGTCCAACTCCGCGATGTCCACGGGGTGGTGGGGCGCGAGCTGGGCGGCGTCCAGGACGATGCGGGCGCCGTGCGCGTGCGCGGCGGCGGCGAGCTCCCGCACCGGCCACAGCTCGCCGGTGACGTTCGAGGCGCCGGTCACGCACACCAGGGCGGGCCCGTAGGGGTCGCGGTCGGCGAGCGCGCGCTCCAGGGTCCCCACGGCCTCGTCGTGCGTGCGCGGGGCGTTGAGGTAGGTGACGCGGGCGTCGCGCCACGGCAGGAGCGAGGCGTGGTGCTCGGTCTCGAAGACGAAGACCTGGCAGTCGGCGGGCAGGGCGGCGGCGAGCAGGTTCAGCGAGTCGGTGGTGGACCGGGTGAAGACCACCTGGTCGCCGTCGCGGCAGCCGAGGAACTCGGCGACGGCCTTGCGGGAGTTCTCGAACAGGTCGGTCGACAGCTGCGACAGGTACCCGGCGCCCCGGTGCACGCTGCCGTAGTACGGCGCGTACGCGGCGACGTCGTCCCACACCCGCTGCAGCGCCGGGGCGCTGGCCGCGTAGTCGAGCGCCGCGTAGGTCACCTCGCCGCCGGTGACCAGCGGGACGGTGACCTCACGGCCGAGCACGGGCAGCGGCTCGGCGCAGCAGGGGTCGGCGGACTCGCAGTCGGCGGCGGGGGCGGCGGCGGTGACGGCGGCAGCGGTGGAGGCAGGCATGGCGAACTCCCGTGAGAGGCAGGCGACAGCACTGCGCCGGACCACGGTCGACGAAGCGTCAGGACCGGTCAACGGCACAGGAAAAAGGGAAAGGGGAAACGGGGGTACGGAAACGGGGCCCGAGGCCCTATCGCATTCGCTTGCTCACGAGACTGCTCCCTTGAGGACCAGGACCCCAGGGTTGCGAGGGGTCCGCGCTTGCCGCGGACCTTGCTGTCCACGGCCTGGTCTTCACCCGGGGCACCCCGCCACGGACGGAGGGTTGCCGGACAGCGGGCCGGGGCCGTAGTCGCTGTCACTCATGACCTGCGCAGCATCTTGCCACACGATCTTCAAGGCGCAACACCGCAGTCCAGATTCCGGACTGCGGTGTGCGCCACACCCGGCGGGGTTCAGCGGTTGCTTGCCGTCACCCAGCGCGCGAGGGCCGCCCGCGCCGCACCGGAGTCGATCGACTCCGTCGCCCGCGCGATCCCGTCCCTGATCTGCTCCGCGAGCGAGCCGCCGCCCGGCTCCAGGGCGACGAGCGCCGCCGCCGCGTTCAGCAGCACCGCATCGCGCACCGGCCCGCGCTCGCCGTCGAGCAGCCGCCGCGCGACCTCCGCGTTGTACGAGGCGTCGGCGCCCCGCAGCGCCTCCACGGGCACCAGGTCGATGCCGACGTCCCGGGGGTCGAAGGCCTGCTCGGTGACCGCCCCGTCCCGTACCACCCAGACCCGCGAGGTGGCGGTCGTGGTGAGCTCGTCCAGGCCGTCGTCGCCGCGGAAGACCAGGGCGGAGGAGCCGCGCTCGGCGAGCACGCCCGCGAGGATCGGCGCCATCCGGGCGTCCGCGACGCCGGTGGCCTGCGCCCGCACCTTCGCCGGGTTGGTCAGCGGACCGAGGAAGTTGAACGTGGTGCGGATGCCGAGCTCGCGGCGCGCGGGCGCCACGTGCCGCAGCGCCGGGTGGAACTTCACCGCGAAGCAGAAGGTGATCCCGGCCTCCTCGGCGACCTCGCGCACCCGCTGCGGCGTCAGCTCCAGATTGACGCCGAGCTTCTCCAGGACGTCGGAGGCGCCGGAGGCGCTGGACGCCGCGCGGTTGCCGTGCTTGACGACCTTCGCGCCGGTCCCGGCGACGACGACGGCGGACATGGTGGAGATGTTGACGGTCTTGGCGCCGTCGCCGCCGGTGCCGACGATGTCGACGCTCGGCCCCGGCACGTCGATGACGTGGGCGTGCGCGTACATGGCGCGGACAAGGCCGGTGATCTCCTCGACGGTCTCGCCCTTGGCGCGCAGCGCGACCACGAAGCCCGCGATCTGCGCGTCGGTCGCCTCGCCGCGCATGATGCGGTCCATCGCCCAGGCCGTGTCGTCGGCGCTCTGGTCGTGGCCGTCGAGCAGGCCGTTCAGCACGTCGGGCCAGGAACGGACCGCCGCGGTGTCGCCTCCTGCGGGGTACACAGCGCTCATGGCCGCTCCTGGGTTCCTAGACGAAGACATCTCCCCAGCACATGGGGTGGGTCCACCCTATCCAGCCCGAGCACGGCAAAGAGCCCCGTCCATGCACTGGACGGGGCTCTCGCCGTGGCGACCGTGAGGTCAGAGCTGGGGATCAGTGGTGGCCGTGGCCACTGGTGATCTCCTTGTACTCCTCGGCGGTGGGCTTGGGGATCTGGCCGTCCTCGCCGTACATGTTCTTGGACAGCTTCGCGCGCAGCTTCTGCGCGCCCTTCACCTTGCGCTCCACGCCGTTCTCGTCGACCGTCGGGCCGATCTCGAGCGGCTGGTACTGCTCGTGCGCGGTGAGGGTGTGCAGCTGGTCCTTGTCGAGCGGCTCGTGGACCTCGATGAACTCACCGTGCGGCAGGCGCTTGATGATGCCGGACTCGCGTCCGTGCAGCACCTTGTCCTTGTCGCGGCGCTGGAGGCCGAGGCAGATCCGCTTGGTGACGATGAACGCGATGACCGGGCCGACGAAGAAGAAGATCCGGACGAACCAGGTGATGGCGTTGATCGACAGGTGGAAGTGCGTGGCCCACAGGTCGTTGCCACCACCCACCAGCATGATCATGTACGCGGTGATCCAGGCGACGCCGAACGCGGTCCGCGTCGGGGCGTTGCGCGGGCGGTCCAGGATGTGGTGCTCGCGCTTGTCGCCGGTGACCCAGGACTCGATGAACGGGTAGACGGCGATGGCCGCGAGGACGAGCGGGAAGATCACCAGCGGGATGAACACGCCCAGGACCAGCGTGTGGCCCCAGAGGTTGATCTCCCAGCCCGGCATGACACGGATCAGACCCTCGGCGAAGCCCATGTACCAGTCGGGCTGGGCGCCGGTGGACACCTGGTCCGGGCGGTACGGGCCGAGCGCCCAGATCGGGTTGATCGAGGCGATCGCCGCGATGGCCGCGATGACGCCGAAGACCAGGAAGAAGAAGCCTCCGGCCTTGGCCATGTAGACCGGGAGCAGCGGCATGCCGACGACGTTCTTGTTGGTCTTGCCGGGGCCCGCGAACTGCGTGTGCTTGTGGTAGAAGACCAGGATCAGGTGCGCCACCACGAGGCCGAGCATGATGCCCGGGAGCAGCAGGATGTGGACCGAGTAGAACCGGGCCACGAAGTCGCCGCCGGGGAACTCGCCGCCGAACAGGAACATCGACAGGTACGTGCCCACGATCGGCACGGACAGGACCGCGCCCTGCATGAACCGGACACCGGTTCCTGACAGCAGGTCGTCCGGGAGCGAGTAGCCGGTGAAGCCGGTGAACATGCCGAGGACGAACAGCAGGAAGCCGAACAGCCAGTTGACCTCGCGCGGCTTGCGGAACGCGCCCGTGAAGAACACGCGCATCATGTGCACGAACATGCCCGCGAGGAAGATCAGCGCCGCCCAGTGGTGGATCTGCCGGATCAGCAGACCACCGCGCACATCGAAGGAGATGTGCATGGTCGAGTTGAACGCCTCGGACATCAGCTGGCCCTGCAGGGGCACGTAGCTGCCGTGGTACTCCACCTCGTTCATCGACGGGTGGAAGAACAGCGTCAGATACACACCCGTGAGGATGATGATGATGAAGCTGTAGAGGCAGATCTCACCGAGCATGAAGGACCAGTGGTCCGGGAAGATCTTGCGCATGTTGGCCTTGGCCAGGGAGTAGATCCCGAGGCGGCCGTCGGCCCAGTCCGCGACCCGCTCGCCGGCGGGTGCTTTCTTGCGGTTGTCGGCCGCCGTGGTGGCCGACGTCGTTTCGGTGCTCATCCGCGCTCCCAGAAGGCAGGACCGACGGGCTCTTCGAAGTCGCCGTGCGCCTCGAGGTAGCCCTCCTCGTTCACGCCGATCTTCAGCTGCGGAAGGGCGTGACCGGCGGGGCCGAAGATGACTCGGGCGCCGTCGGAGAGGTCGAAGGTGGACTGGTGGCACGGGCAGAGGACGTGGTGCGTCTGCTGCTCGTACAGGGAGATCGGGCAGCCCACGTGGGTGCAGATCTTGGAGTACGCGACGATGCCCTCGTGCGACCACGCCAGCTCGCGCTTGTCCTTGATGTCGGCCGGCTGGAGCCGGACGATCATCAGGGCGGCCTTGGCGATCTGGGTCTGGAAGTCGTGGTCGTGCTCCTCCAGGCCCTCGGGCTTGGCGAAGGTGAGCGAGCCGACGGCGACGTCGGAGGGGCGCAGCGGCTCGTTCGTGTTCATGTTCACGAGCAGCTTGCCCTTGGACCACAGCGTGTGCCGCAGCTTGTCCTCCGGCAGCGGACCGAGGTCGCGCAGCAGGACGACACCGGACAGCGGAACCAGGGTCAGCGCGCCGAACATGGTGTTGCGGATCAGCTTGCGCCGGCCGAGCTGGGACTCCTTCGCGCCCTGCGCGAAGTCCGCCATGACCTTGGCCTTGACCTCGGGCTCGGCCTCGATGGCGTGCCGCTCGTCGGCGACCTCCTCGTCGGACATCAGGGTGCGGGCCCAGTGGACCGCGCCCGCGCCGATGCAGAACAGCGCGATGCCGAGGGTCATGCCGAGCGCGAAGTTCAGCGCGCTGATGTGCCCGATCGGCCAGATGTAGACGTTCTTGTCGACCGGGAACGCCACGTACGAGGCGATGAAGCCGACGGTCGCCAGCATCGAGATCGTGAAGAGCATCGCGACCGTGCGCTCGGAGCGCCGGGCGGCCTTCTCGTCGATGTCCTGGACGCGGTTCTCGTGCGGGGGCAGGCCCGGGTCCGCGAACGGGTCGGCGTGCTCGTCCTTGGCGACGGCGACCGTGCCGTGCGCGGATTCCCGCTCGCTGGGCAGGTTCTCTTCTGGGGTTTCTTGGCTACTCATGACTTCTTGGCCTTTGCGGTCCGGGCGGCGACCCACACGGCGACCGCGATCAGCGCGCCGAGGCCGAAGATCCAGGCGAACAGACCCTCACTGACCGGTCCGAGACCGCCCAGCTTGAGACCGCCGGGGCTCTCGGTCTTCTCGCTGTTGACCGCGTCGATGTACGCGATGATGTCCTTCTTGCTCTTCTCCGGCATCGTCGTGTCGGGGAAGGACGGCATGTTCTGCGGGCCGGTCTGCATGGCCTCGTAGATGTGCTTCTTGCTGACGCCTTCCAGACTCGGCGCGTACTTGCCGTGCGTCAGGGCGCCACCCTCACCGGTGAAGTTGTGGCACTGGGCACAGTTCGTACGGAAGAGCTCGCCGCCCTTGGCGATGTCGGCACCCTCGGGGCTGACCTGCTTCTTCGTCGGGATGTTCGGGCCCGCGCCGAGCGAGGCGACGTACGCGGCGAGCTGGTCGATCTCGGCCTGCGTGTAGATGACCTTCTTCTTCGGTGCCTGGGCGCCCTGCTGCTGCAGCGGCATCCGGCCGGTGCCGACCTGGAAGTCGACAGCCGCGGCGCCGACACCCACCAGGCTCGGACCGTCGGAGGTGCCCTGACCGCCGGTTCCGTGGCAGCTGGAGCAGCCCACGGCGTAGAGCTTCTTGCCCTCGTCGATGGCGAGGGACTGAGCGGTTTCATCGGCCTGTGCCTTGTCCGCCGGGGCGAACGCGGCGTACAGCCCCCCGGTGGCCGCCAGCGCGAGGAGTAGGACGACGACCGCCGCCAGCGGATGGCGTCGTCGTGCGGAGAGCTTTTTCACGGATTACCCCGGTGTCAGGATCTTCTGCGTCGATGCTTCTGGAATGTGTCGCTGCGTCGGGCCCGACCGGCGGCGTAGGACCGCCGTGAACCCGGCACCGACTACTTGATCATGTAGATCGTGGCGAAGAGGCCGATCCAGACGACATCGACGAAGTGCCAGTAGTAGGACACGACGATGGCGGCGGTCGCCTGCTCGTGAGTGAACCTCCGAGCCGCGTAGGTACGGCCGAGGACCAGCAGGAAGGCGATGAGGCCGCCTGTCACATGCAGTCCGTGGAAACCGGTGGTCAGGTAGAACACCGAGCCGTACGGGTCCGACGAGAGCGAGAGGCCCTCGTGCTTGACCAGCTCCGTGTACTCGAAGACCTGACCGCCGATGAAGACCGCACCCATGATGAAGGTGACGATGAACCACATCCGGAGCTTCTTCACGTCCCCGCGCTCGGCGGCGAACACGCCGAGCTGGCAGGTGAGGGAGGAGAGCACCAGGATCGTGGTGTTCGTCGCAGAGAACGGGAAGTTCAGGCTTGACGCCATTTCCTTCCAGTGATCTGGACCGGTCACCGATCGCAGGGTGAAGTACATCGCGAAGAGGGCCGCGAAGAACATCAGCTCGGAACTCAGCCAGATGATGGTTCCGACGCTGGTGAGGTTCGGTCGATTGACCGGCGGGTGCGCGTGCCCGGTGTCTACTGTCGTTGCTGTCGCCACGACCGACATTATGTCGGTCGCTTATCCCGCCCTCACCCCGGGGGGTGCCGTTCGGAGTGTCTGCGGCGTGTGTCCTGCCCGGATGGCCCATCGCGGCACTGTCCGAACCGCTGTTGACGGGGTGTCGGGGGGAGTAGCATCCGCGCAACGGTTCCCGATCCACGGACGCGGAGGAACAATGCAGCCGACCGCCACGGTGCTGGTCTACAGCGACGACGCGAGCACCCGGGAGCAGGTCCGCCTCGCCACCGGACGCAGGCCGGCCAGCGATGTCCCAGAGGTCCGCTTCGTGGAGTGCGCGACGCTGCCCGCGGTGCTCGCGGAGCTGGACAAGGGCGGGATCGACGTCTGCGTCCTGGACGGCGAGGCCGCGCCCGCGGGCGGCATGGGTGTGTGCCGCCAGATCAAGGACGAGGTCTTCCAGGCCCCGCCGGTGCTGCTGCTCATCGGGCGGCCCCAGGACGCCTGGCTGGCCACGTGGAGCCGTGCGGAGTCCGCCGTGACGCTGCCGCTGGAGCCGGTGGAGTTCGCCTCCGCGTTGGCCGCTCTGCTGCGGTCTCGGGCCGCTCTGAGCGCCTGAGAGCTCGATCCCTTCCGTCGTCCGGCGGGCGCGGGTCGTCTGCGGCTGGTCGCGCAGTTCCCCGCGCCCCTTCGGGCGCGTACCCGAGCCGCTTACGCGGCCTTGGGGCGCAGGCGGGTCGTCTGGAGTGCCGTGCGGTCCTTCTTGGCGTCCGCGTGGAGGGCGCTGCCCTTGCGCCAGCTCTTCCAGCTGACGTTCCAGTCGCCGTAGCCGTTGCCGAAGTGGTCCATGTCGGCGCCGTAGCTGTTGACGACCTCCACCAGGTCACCCGGACGGACCGTCTCGTAGAACCAGGCGGCGTTGCCCGTGCTCATTCCGGTGCAGCCGTGGCTGGTGTTGGCGTAGCCCTGGGAGCCCACCGACCAGGGGGCCGCGTGGACGTACTCGCCGCTGTCGGTGACCCTGGTCGCGTAGTAGACCATCTTGTCGTAGAAGTCCGAGGCGCCGATGCTGGCGCTGGTCATCCGGACGACGTACTCCTTGCCGAGCACCACCTTGATGCCGTTGCGCGTGGAGTAGCCGGGCTTGCCGGTGGTCACGGGGATGGAGTTGATCTCCTCGCCGTTGCGGTAGACCGTCATCCAGTGCGACCCGGCGTCGGTCACGGCCACGACGCGGTCGCCGGTGGTCAGCCGCAGGGGCTTGGCGGGGCCGCCCCAGAGCCTGTCGCTGACCTTGATGCCCTCCAGGTTGCTCTGCACGTGGATGGTGGCGTGGGTGGGCCAGTACTCCTTGGGGCGGTAGTGCAGCGTCTTGCTGTCCACCCAGTGCCAGGAGCCCCGCGTGGCGGGCTGCGACTGGACCTTGAGCGCACGTTCGACGACGGCGCGGGCCCGCTCGCCCTTGACCGCCGCGCTGAGCTTGGCCGTGACGGGCTGGCCGACGCCGTACTTGCCCGGCTCGGGGCCGAAGGTGACCTTCACGAGCCGCTTCTTGGGGGCCGCGTCGGTGTCGAAGGCGAGCACCTTGCGGCCCGGGGCGCCCTCGTCGTCCTCCGTGCTGACGCGCACCGTGTAGCGCGCGCCCGCCGCCAGCGGGGCCGTGCTGTGCCAGCGCGCCCCGTCGGCGGACAGTTCGCCCGCCAGATAGCGGCCCGCGCCGTCGGTGGCCGTGACGTCGGTGATGCGCCCGTCGCCGCCCTCGGTGGTGACCTCCAGGGGCTTGTCCGGATCGGCCTTCTGGGTGCCCGCGGGCCCGTTGAAGGCGATCTGGCTCCCCGCGTCGTACGGCTTCGCCGAGAGCGGATGGCCGTCCGTGCCGCATCCCGTGGTGACCGCGCCGAGGGCGGCCACAAGGAGGGTGCAGCTCAGTACCGTACGGATGCGCGGAGAGTGGCTCATGACCACACGGTATGAAGGTTCGACACGCCGTGCGCGGCGAGTGACCCGTACGAGGGTTCACCCGGAAGACGGAAGCAGTTGGCGGACGGCCGGGAACGGCCAGGGGCCCGGACGCTCCTGACGGAGTGTCCGGGCCCCTGGGGTGCGGCGGGAGTCCCTACTGGTTCTGGTTCTCGCCGCGGTAGTACTCGAAGACCCAGCCCCACAGGCCGATCAGGATGATCGGGGCCGAGAAGTACATCAGCCACCAGCCGAAGACGACGCCCATGAAGGCGAGCGCGCCACCGACGGCCAGGGAGAGCGGCTGCCAGCTGTGCGGGCTGAAGAAGCCCACCTCGCCGGCCTCGTCCGCGACGTCCGCTTCCTTGTTGTCCTGTGCCGACGCGTCCACTCGCCGGGCCGTGAAGGCCAGGTAGTAGCCGATCATGATGCACAGGCCGAAGGCCAGGAAGAGCGCGGTGGTTCCGGCGGGCTCCTTCGACCACCAGCCATAGACGATCGCCATGGCCAGTACGAAGACGCTCAGCCAGATGAACATCTTGCCCTGGATCTTCACTTGCCGGCCTCCTTGTTGCCAGCGAGCGCCTTCTCGCCGTGACCGGCGTTCTCGAGCTGGTCGAGTGCGGCGATCTCCGGGTGGTGCAGGTCGAACGCCGGGGATTCGCTACGGATGCGCGGCAGGGTGAGGAAGTTGTGCCGCGGCGGCGGGCAGGACGTCGCCCACTCGAGCGAGCGGCCGTAGCCCCACGGGTCGTCGACCTCGACCTTCTTGCCGTACTTGGCGGTCTTCCAGACGTTGTAGAAGAACGGCAGGATCGACAGGCCGAGCAGGAACGAGGCGATCGTCGAGATCGTGTTCAGGGCGGTGAAGCCGTCGGCGTCCAGGTAGTCCGCGTACCGGCGCGGCATGCCCTCGGCACCCAGCCAGTGCTGGACGAGGAACGTGCCGTGGAAGCCGATGAACAGCGTCCAGAACGTGATCTTGCCGAGCCGCTCGTCGAGCATCTTGCCGGTGAACTTCGGCCACCAGAAGTGGAAGCCGGAGAACATCGCGAACACCACGGTGCCGAAGATGACGTAGTGGAAGTGCGCGACCACGAAGTACGAGTCGGACACGTGGAAGTCCATCGGCGGCGAGGCCAGGATGACGCCGGTCAGACCACCGAAGGTGAAGGTGATCAGGAAGCCGACCGCCCAGAGCATCGGGGTCTCGAAACTCAAGGACCCCTTCCACATCGTTCCGATCCAGTTGAAGAACTTCACGCCTGTTGGCACGGCGATGAGGAACGTCATAAAGGAGAAGAACGGGAGGAGTACGCCGCCTGTGACGTACATGTGGTGCGCCCACACCGTCACGGAAAGACCGGCGATCGCGATGGTCGCGCCGACCAGACCCATGTAGCCGAACATCGGCTTGCGGGAGAAGACCGGGATGACTTCGGAAATGATTCCGAAGAATGGTAGGGCGATGATGTACACCTCTGGATGGCCGAAGAACCAGAAGAGGTGTTGCCATAGCAAGGCGCCGCCATTACTGGCGTCGAAGATATGGGCACCGAATTTCCGGTCCGCCTCCAGGGCGAACAGCGCGGCCGCGAGCACCGGGAAGGCGAGCAGGACCAGGACACCGGTCAGCAGGACGTTCCAGGTGAAGATCGGCATGCGGAACATCGTCATGCCGGGGGCGCGCATGCAGATGATCGTGGTGATGAAGTTGACCGAGCCGAGGATCGTGCCGAAGCCGGAGAAGGCCAGACCCATGATCCACATGTCGGCGCCGATGCCCGGGGACCGGACGGCGTCCGACAGCGGGCTGTAGGCGAACCAGCCGAAGTCGGCCGCGCCGTTCGGCGTCAGGAAACCGCCGACCGCGATGAGCGAGCCGAACAGGTAGAGCCAGTAGGCGAACATGTTCAGACGCGGGAAGGCCACGTCGGGCGCGCCGATCTGAAGCGGCATGATCCAGTTCGCGAAGCCCGCGAACAGCGGCGTCGCGAACATCAGCAGCATGATCGTGCCGTGCATCGTGAACGCCTGGTTGAACTGCTCGTTCGACATGATCTGCGTACCCGGACGGGCGAGCTCGGCGCGCATGAAGAGCGCCATGACGCCGCCGATGCAGAAGAACGCGAACGACGTGACCAGATACAGCGTGCCGATCGTCTTGTGGTCCGTGGTGGTCAGCCACTTGACGACGACGTTTCCGGGCTGCTTGCGCCTGACCGGCAGTTCGTTCTCGTACGAGTCGTCAGCTGCCGCGGCACCCGGGGATTCGTTGAGGATGCTCACAGTTGGTTCGTCTCCCGGTTCTTCTCGTGGCCCGTCTGCTCGATGCCGGCCGGGATGTAACCGGTCTGGTTCTTCTTCGCGAGCTCTGCGAGGTGCTGCTTGTAGCGCTCGGGAGAGACGACCTTGACGTTGAAGAGCATCCGGGAGTGGTCGACGCCGCAGAGCTCGGCGCACTTGCCCATGAAGGTGCCCTCCTTGTTGGGAGTCACCTCGAAGGCGTTGGTGTGGCCCGGGATGACGTCCTGCTTCATCAGGAACGGCACCACCCAGAAGGAGTGGATGACGTCACGCGAAGTGAGGACGAACCGGACCCGCTCCCCCTTGGGGAGCCAGAGCGTCGGGCCGGGGTTGCCGTTCTGCGGGTTCCGCTCACCGGGCGTGCCGACCTCGTAGACGCCGCCCGCGTTGGCCGGGAAGTCCTCCCGGAAGCGGTCCGGGATGGCCTTGAGGTCCTTGGACGTCTTGGCGTTGTCCTTGTTGGAGCCCGGCACGTTCTCGATGTAGTTGAAGCCCCAGCTCCACTGGTAGCCGACCACGTTGATCGTGTGCTTCGGCTTGTCGTCGAGCGCGAGGAGCTTCGACTCGTCACGGGCCGTGAAGTAGAAGAGGACCGAGACGATGATGAGGGGGACGACCGTGTACAGCGCCTCGATGGGCATGTTGTAACGGGTCTGCGGAGGGACCTCCACCTTGGTGCGGCTGCGCCGGTGGAAGATGACGCTCCACAGGATCAGGCCCCAGACCAGCACGCCCGTGGCGAGCGCAGCCGCCCACGAGCCCTGCCAGAGGGAGAGGATCCGCGGAGCCTCCTCCGTGACCGGGGTCGGCATACCCAGGCGGGGAAAGTCCTTGTATGTGCAACCGGTGGCGGTTACCAGGACCAGGCCCGCAGTCAGTGCCTGCAGCAGCTTCCGCCGCATCGGGCGCCGCGGCGAGCGGTCGGAGCCGTTGGGACTCACGTAGCGCCTTCCCGAGAGTCTCGCCCGCGCGGTCGGCTGCGGCCTTCCCGCTGGTAGGTCGCCGCCCTGCGTCGGGCAGGGGTTTGGATGTTTATGCGGACCAAACCCTACTGGACGCTATTTGGGGTCGCGCGGGGAGGGTGCCTAACGCGCCGCGGGTCACTCCGAAGGGGGTCGGATCGCCGCCGTCGGCCACGATCTGACGGGTTCTCGGACGCCCGGGGAATGGGGGCGCGCGGCCCTGAACCCACCGCCTTGGACCCGACGCCTTAGCGTTGCCGTGTGGCTTACTTCGACGCTGCTTCCTCCGCCCCGCTGCACCCCGTCGCCCGGCAGGCCCTCCAGGCCTCCCTGGACGAGGGGTGGGCCGATCCGGCGCGCCTCTACCGCGAGGGGCGGCGGGCCCGGCTGCTCCTCGACGCCGCCAGGGAGGCCGCCGCGGAGGCCGTGGGCTGCCGCCCCGACGAACTGGTGTTCACCGGGTCCGGTACGCGGGCGCTGCACGACGGGATCGCGGGTGCGCTCGCGGGGCGGCGGCGCGTGGGCGGGCATCTGGTGGTCTCCGCCGTGGAGCACTCCGCCGTACTCCATTCGGCCGCGGTCCACGAGCGGGCGGGCGGCACGGTGACCGAGGTGGGCGTGGACCGCGCGGGGGCGGTGGCCGCGTCGGCGTTCGCGGCCGCGCTGCGCGAGGACACCGCGCTCGCCTGTCTGCAGTCCGCCAATCACGAGGTCGGAACGCGGCAGCCGGTGGCCGAGGCCGCGGCGGCCTGCCGGGCGGCCGGGGTGCCGCTCCTTGTGGACGCGGCGCAGTCGCTGGCGTGGGGGCGCGTGGACGGGGACTGGTCGCTGCTCGCCGCGAGTGCCCATAAGTGGGGCGGGCCCGCGGGGGTGGGGTTCCTGGTGGTCCGCAAGGGGGTGCGGTTCGCGCCCCAAGGGCCGGTGGACGAGCGCGAGTCGGGTCGCTCCGCCGGGTTCGAGAACATCCCGGCGATCGTGGCGGCGGCCGCTTCGCTGCGGGCGGTGCGGGCCGAGGCCGCCACGGAGGAGGCCCGGCTGCGGGAGCTGACGGGGCGGATCCGGGCGCGGGTGCCGGAGCTGGTGTCGGACGTGCAGGTCGTCGGGGATCCGGTGCGCGGGCTTCCGCACCTCGTCACCTTCTCCTGTCTCTATGTCGACGGGGAGAGCCTGCTGCACGAACTGGACCGGGCGGGCTTCTCGGTCTCCTCGGGCTCTTCCTGTACTAGCAGCACGCTCACGCCGAGCCATGTGCTCAAGGCGATGGGCGTGGTCAGCGAGGGCAACGTGCGGGTGTCGCTGCCGCTGGGCACCGAGGCCGCCGAGGTCGACCGCTTCCTTGAGGTCCTGCCGGGCGCCGTGTCCTCGGTCCGCGCGAAGCTGGGCGCCCCCTCCCCCGCCCCCGGCTCGGCCGCGGGGACCGCCGACTCGCTCACCGTCGACGCCCTGGGCGAGCGCTGCCCGTATCCCGTCATCGAGCTGGCCAAGGCGCTGCCGCGGGTGCGGGTCGGGGGCACGGTCACGGTCATCGCGGACGATGAGGTGGCGGCGGTGGACATTCCGGCGTGGTGCTGGACGCGGGGGCAGGAGTATGTCGGCGCCGAGGCCTGCGGGGCGCTGGGAGCGGCCTATGTGGTGCGGCGCCTGGTTTAGCCCCTCCCCCTTGGCTTTGGCGCCCGCTTATCGCGCTGCGCGCTCGTCCTCAAACGCCGGACGGGCTGGATCGTCGCGCCGCGCGCTCGTCCTCGAACGCCGGACAGGCTGGATCGTCGCGCTGCGCGGCTGTCCTCAGACACCTGACAGGCTGCATCGTCGCGCCGCGCGGCTGTCCTCAAACACCTGACAGGCCGCATCTTCGCGCCGCGCGGCTGTCCTCGAACGCCGGACGGGCTCCATCTCATCGCGCTGGCGCGCTCGTCCTCAAACGCCGGACGGGCTGGATCTCCGCCCACCCGCGCCTGTGCGGGTGCGGGTGGGCGGAGGTATGCGTCAGGCCAGGTGGGACTGGACCTCGGCGGCGGCGGTGTCGCCGTATGCCTTGGTGAAGCGCTCCATGAACTGGCTGCGCTTCAGCTCGTACTCCTGCGTTCCGGTCGTCTCGATGACCAGCGTCGCGAGCATGCAGCCGACCTGCGCCGCCCGCTCGTGCGAAACGCCCCACACGAGGCCGGAGAGGAAGCCCGCGCGGAAGGCGTCGCCGACGCCCGTCGGCTCGACCTTCGCCTCCTCCTCCGGGACGCCGACCTCGATCGGGTCCTGGCCGAGGGCCTCGATGCGGACGCCGCGCGCGCCGAGGGTCGTCACGCGGTGGCCGACCTTGCCGAGGATCTCGGCGTCGGACCAGCCGGTCTTGGACTCGATGAGCCCCTTCTCGTACTCGTTGGAGAACAGGTAGGTGGCGCCGTCCAGGAGGGTGCGGATCTCGTCGCCGTTCATGCGGGCGATCTGCTGCGAGAAGTCCGCGGCGAACGGAATGGAGCGGGTGCGGCACTCCTCGGTGTGGCGCAGCATCGCCTCGGGGTCGTCGGCGCCGATCAGGACCAGGTCCAGGCCGTCCACGCGGTCGGCCACGGTCTTCAGCTCGATCAGGCGGGCCTCGCTCATGGCCCCGGTGTAGAAGGAGCCGATCTGGTTGTGGTCGGCGTCCGTCGTGCAGACGAAGCGGGCGGTGTGCAGGGTGTCGGAGATGCGGACCGACGCGGTGTCCACGCCGTGCCGGTCGAGCCAGGCGCGGTACTCGTCGAAGTCGGGGCCCGCGGCGCCGACCAGGATCGGCTGGGTGCCGAGCTGGCCCATGCCGAAACAGATGTTGGCACCGACGCCGCCGCGGCGGACGTCGAGGGCGTCGACGAGGAAGGACAGGGAGACCGTGTGCAGCTGGTCGGCCACGAGCTGATCGGCGAAGCGGCCGGGGAAGGTCATGAGGTGATCGGTGGCGATGGAGCCGGTGACTGCGATACGCACGGCTGGAAGCTCCTGCGGCAAGTAGAGGCCGACGGCGCGCCGCACTCCCGGGCGGGGCGGTGGCCAGCGTCTAGTGGTCGGTTGACGGTTAACGCTATCGGGTCATGCACCGATCATTGAACTGGCCAAAAATACCTGATAGTAGGTCTTTCTCCTTGGGCTTAGCGGTGCATACGGTTCCGTTATGGCCCTTCTCCCGAAGCACAGCGTCAGGTCGTACCCCGCCGAGCAGTCCCCCGAGACCCTGGAGGCGCTGCGCGGCGACTGCGTCCGCATGGTGCCCCACTGGGCCGTGCCCGCCGGTCCCGCGTCCGCTCCGGTGTCGCCGTCGCGGATCCACGGGGTCACGGTTCCGGCCGCGTCGGCGCGTCTCATCGACGGGATGTCCGAGTACGGCGACTGACGCTCTTTTCGGGGGCGCGGGCCGCCGAGGGAACCGCCCGCTCGCCCGTCGCGTCCCATCGCTGTCCCCCGTCAAGGGGATGCCGTGTACGACGGAGTGCCAAGAGGCCTCGCGGCGTGCAGGGATGTTCCAGGACAGCTGGGCACGCGAAGGAGCGATGCGGTGAGCACCGAGCAGAAGCAGGACGGACGGCGGCGGTCACCCCTGGTGGTGGCTTCGGTCGCGGCCGCGGTGCTGCTGGCGGGCGGTGGCGGGGCCTACCTCGCGACGGGCTCGTCCGGTGACGGCGGCCGAGGTGCCCCGGCGGGCGACGGCGAGGCGCCGCCGCCGCTCGCCCTGGACGGGTACGCGGCGGGCACGGGCGGGCGCTCGGCGTCCGACCCCACGGGCCCCGAAGGGTCCGACGGCGGCGGCACGGGCGGCATCGCGCCGGGCGAGCCGGACCCGAGCGGCGCCGTGTACAAGGCGGTGGGCGAGCTGCCGGACGGGCCGGATTCGGCCGCCGTCCACGAGGCGCGCGGCGAGGTCACCAAGGAGCAGGTGACGCGCCTGGCCAAGGCGCTCGGCCTGTCCGGCACGCCCACCGTGCAGGGCGGCGCCTGGCGGCTCGGACCGGCGAACGACGGCTCGGGGCCCTCGCTCCAGGTGACGCGGAAGGCTCCGGGCACCTGGACGTTCGCGCGGACCGAGGCGGGCGGCGGCGACAACTGCCTGAAGGGCAAGGAGTGTCCGGCGAAGCCGCCGCGGGTCCCCGGGGGCGGCGGCACCCCGGTCAGCGAGGAGGCCGCCAAGCGGGCCGCCGCCCCGGTCCTGAAGGCCGTCGGCCAGGACGACGCGAAGCTGGACGCGCGCCAGCTGATGGACTCCGCGCGCGTGGTGAACGCCGACCCGAAGGTGGCGGGCCTGCCGACGCACGGCTGGTCGACCGGGGTGCAGGTGGCCCCCGACGGCCAGGTCGTGGGCGGCAGCGGCCATCTGGTCGAGCCGCGCGCGGGCGCCACGTACCCCGTCGTGAGCGCGAAGGAGGCGCTCGCCCTGCTGAACGCGTCCGGCAGGGGCGACGGCGTGAGCGTCGGCGGCTGTGCGACGCCGGTGCCGCACGCCGACGGCAAGGGGCGCGCCGACTCAGCCGGCAACGCCGACGCGGCCGACAAGCCGGAGCCGCGCGAGCAGGCCCCCTGCAAGCCGGTGACCGTGCCGCCCAAGCCGCGGCCGATCCCCGTGGAGGACGCCACGTTCGGCCTCGCCGCGCACTTCGTGGCGGGCCGCCAGACGCTCGTACCGTCGTGGCTGTTCCAGGTGCGGCCCGAGGGCGCGGACGCCTCGTACACGGTGTCGCACCCGGCCGTGGACCCGCGGTATCTGAAGTCGCCCGGGGCTCCCGGCGACGTCGGGCCGAAGCCGCCGCCCTCCGGGAACCGGGGGGACGCCGTCACCAGTGACGTCAAGGTCGAGGGGTACAGCACCTCGGGCAGGACGCTGACGCTGCACTTCACGGGCGGCGTGTGCAGCACGTACAAGGCGTCGGCGGACGAGCGCGGCGGCCGGGTCACCGTGCAGGTCACCGAGACCGCGGATCAGGGCAAGGTGTGCATCGCGCTCGCCAAGGCCTACACGCTGCCGGTGACGCTGGATGAGCCGCTGGGCGACCGGAAGGTCGTGACCGAAGGCGGCACGGCGGTGCCGCGGGACAAGGGCGAGGTGAAGGGCGAGCCCGCGCCGCGGTCCTAGCCCGGACGCACGCTGGACGCACGAAGGCGGCGGCCTCCCGAGTGGGGGCCGCCGCCTTCGTGCGTGCGGTTCAGCCGAATCCGTGCGGTTCGGCTGAACCCGTACGGTTCGGCTGAATCCGTACGGTTTAGCTGAAGGAGTCGCCGCAGGCGCAGGAACCCGTGGCGTTCGGGTTGTCGATCGTGAAGCCCTGCTTCTCGATGGTGTCGACGAAGTCGATGGAGGCGCCGCCCAGGTACGGAGCGCTCATGCGGTCGGTGACGACCTTCACACTGCCGAACTCCTTGAGGACGTCGCCGTCGAGCGAGCGCTCGTCGAAGAAGAGCTGGTAGCGCAGGCCCGAGCAGCCGCCCGGCTGGACGGCGACGCGCAGCGCCAGGTCCTCACGGCCTTCCTGGTCGAGCAGGGCCTTGACCTTGGCCGCGGCGGCGTCGGTCAGGATGATGCCGTCGGTGACGGTGCTGGTCTCGTCCGATACGGACATCTACATCTCTCCCGGGTTGTACGGAGACTGCTTGCCGACGGTTGCAACCGGCGGGGCCGCGTATTCATTCCCATGCTCGCACACGGGGCCGCACGGGGGATGCGTCACATCGACACTATGGCCATCGTCAAACTGACGTGAAGCGGTTATGATAGATAACGTCAAATAGACGAAAAGGCATCGTCTGCAGAAAAGAAAGGGTGCGTGACGTGACCACCGCCCAATCCCCCGCGGCCCCCGTGGACCTCGGCGTCCAGCCGACCCCGCTCGCCCTCCTGCTGCTCGGCCGCGAGGCCGACCCGAGGAGCGAGCGCGGCGTGGAGTGCCCCGGTGACCTGCCCTCGCCGTCGGACCCCGACCTGGTGGAGCGCGCCCGCGCCGCCAAGGAGAAGCTCGGCGACAAGGTCTTCGTGCTCGGCCACCACTACCAGCGCGACGAGGTCATCCAGTTCGCGGACGTCACCGGCGACTCCTTCAAGCTCGCCAAGGACGCGGCCGCGCGGCCCGACGCCGAGTACATCGTCTTCTGCGGTGTGCACTTCATGGCCGAGTCCGCGGACATCCTGACGACCGACGACCAGAAGGTCGTCCTGCCGGACCTGGCGGCAGGCTGCTCGATGGCCGACATGGCCACCGCCGAGCAGGTCGCGGAGTGCTGGGACGTCCTGACCGAGGCCGGGATCGCCGAACGGGTCGTGCCCGTCTCGTACATGAACTCCTCCGCGGACATCAAGGCCTTCACGGGGAAGCACGGCGGCACCATCTGCACGTCGTCCAACGCCAAGCGGGCCCTTGAGTGGGCCTTCGAGCAGGCCGAGAAGGTCCTGTTCCTGCCGGACCAGCACCTGGGCCGCAACACCGCCGTCCGCGACATGGGCATGTCCCTGGAGGACTGCGTCGTCTACAACCCGCACAAGCCGAACGGCGGCCTGACCGCCGAGCAGCTGCGCGACGCGAAGATGATCCTGTGGCGCGGCCACTGCTCGGTGCACGGCCGCTTCTCGCTGGAGTCGGTCGAGGACGTACGGGCCCGCATACCCGGCGTGAACGTGCTCGTGCACCCCGAGTGCAAGCACGAGGTCGTGGCGGCCGCGGACTACGTCGGCTCCACCGAGCACATCATCAAGACCCTGGAGGCGGCGCCCGCGGGCTCCAAGTGGGCCATCGGCACCGAGCTGAACCTGGTCCGCCGCCTCGCCAACCGCTTCGCCCCCGAGGGCAAGGAGATCGTCTTCCTCGACAAGACGGTCTGCTTCTGCTCCACCATGAACCGCATCGACCTGCCGCACCTGGTGTGGGCCCTGGAGTCCCTGGCCGAGGGCAAGCTCGTCAACCGCATCGAGGTCGACCGCGAGACCGAGCAGTTCGCGAAGCTCGCGCTTGAGCGGATGCTGGCGCTGCCGTAAGCGGGCATCTCACCACGTGTAAGGGGCGTCCGCCACGGCGGACGCCCCTTACACGTGCTCCGGCGGCGCGGTGGCCGCAGCCCGGCCTCAGTCGCCGCGCGGGCGCACGAGTCCCGACTCGTAGGCGATGACGACGAGTTGGGCGCGGTCGCGGGCGCCCAGCTTGGCCATCGCCCGGTTCACATGGGTCTTCACGGTGAGCGGGCTGACCTCCAGGCGCTCGGCGATCTCGTCGTTGGACAGGCCGCCCGCCACCTGGACCAGGACCTCGCGCTCGCGGCCGGTGAGCGCGCCGAGCCGCTCGCCGCGGGCGGGCGCGTCCTCGGCCGAACCGTCGCTCTGCGCGAGGAACTTGGCGATGAGCCCCTTGGTCGCCGTGGGCGAGAGGAGCGCCTCGCCCGCGGCCGCGATCCGGATCGCGCCGAGGAGTTCGTCGGGCTCGGCGCCCTTGCCGAGGAAGCCGGACGCCCCGGCGCGCAGGGACTGCACCACGTACTCGTCGACCTCGAAGGTCGTCAGCATGACCACGCGCACATGGGACAGGGCCGGATCGTCGCTGATCATGCGGGTGGCGGCGAGCCCGTCCGTGCCGGGCATGCGGATGTCCATCAGGACGACGTCCGCCGACTCGGCCTTGGCGAGCCGCACCGCCTGGGCGCCGTCGGAGGCCTCGCCGACGACCTCCATGTCGGGCTCGGAGTCGACGAGGACCTTGAACGCGCTGCGCAACAGCGCCTGGTCGTCGGCGAGCAGCACCCGGATCGTCACGCGGTCGTCCCTCCCCTGGCCGGGCTGTGCTCCCGGCCGCCCTGTTTCGCTGTCGTGACCGGCAGGATCGCATGGACGCGGAAGCCGCCGCCGTAGCGGGGTCCGACGCTGCACCGCCCGCCGAGCGCGCTGACCCGCTCGCGCATGCCGATGAGGCCGTGGCCGCCGCCCCGGTCGGGGTCGTCCACGGGCTGCGCGTCGTCCCCGGCCCCGTCGTCGAGCACCGTGACCTCCAGATGGGAGCCCACGCGGACCACGCTGACCTCCGCCTTGGCGTGCTCACCCGCGTGCTTCTGCACATTGGTCAGCGCCTCCTGGATGATGCGGTACGCCGCCAGGTCGACGGCGGCGGGCGGGGTCGGCCCGGCGTCGCCGCGGGCCACCTCCACCCGCAGGCCCGCGTGCCGGAAGGTGTCCACGAGGTCGTCGAGGCGGCCGAGGCCCGGCGCGGGCTCCGTGGGGGCCTCCGGGTCGCCGGTCTGACGCAGCAGCCCGACGGTGGCGCGCAGCTCGCCGAGCGCGGAGCGGCTGGCGTCGCGGACGTGGGCGAGGGCCTCCTTGGCCTGGTCGGGCCGCTTGTCCATGACGTGCGCGGCGACTCCGGCCTGCACGTTGACCAGGGCGATGTGGTGGGCGACGACGTCGTGCAGATCGCGGGCGATGCGCAGGCGCTCCTCCGCGACGCGGCGCCTTGCCTCCTCCTCGCGGGTGCGCTCGGCCCGCTCCGCGCGCTCGCGTATGGCGTCGACGAAGGCGCGGCGGCTGCGCACGGCGTCGCCCGCGGCGGCGGCCATGCCGGTCCAGGCGAAGATGCCGAGGTTTTCCTGCGCGTACCAGGGCAGGGGCCCCGCGAGCATGGCGACCCCGGTGAGCGCGAACATGGTGACCAGGCCGATGCGCCAGGTGGTGGGGCGGTTGGTGGTGGCCGCCACGGTGTACAGGGCGATGACGGCGCACATGACGACCGGGGCGCGCGGCCCTGTGGACACGAGCTCCACCAGGGAGAGCGCGCCGGTGACGGCGAGCACCGCCCAGGGCGAGCGGCGCCGGAAGATCAGGGTGGCGGCGCCCCCCGTCATGAGCGTCAGGCTCAGGCCGCCCGGGGCGTGCACGTTCCAGGCCGAGCCCTCCCCGCGGTAGGGCTCGGCGAAGGAACCGATGACCATGCAGATGAGGGCGGCGGCGGAGAGGATCGCGTCGACGGCCAACGGGTGCGTTCTGGCCCAGCCACGGCACCGTTCGAAGTTGGTCACGCCTAAACGGTACGGGGCGCTTCCAGCGGGGGGAACGGAATGGGGGGTTGGGGAGCCGGAGGTTGACGCGTCCCTGAGTTTCCCGGTGCCCCGACGGCTGTCGGCTGTGCCCACCCTCCCCCAAGCTCTCGGCTTCGCTCGAGCAGGGGGTACCCCCCTCGCCCTCTGGGCGGACCAGCTGCCCACAGCGGCGACGGCGAAGAACGCGCCCAGGAAAGGGCCGCCCCAGGCGTCAGCCGGGGATGAGGCCGTCGTCGGAGAGCATGGCGCGGACCTCCGCGAGGGTCGCGTCCGGTGCCGGAAGGATGAGTTCGGAGGGTTCGAGCGCGTCGTCGGGGAGGGGCTCCCCCAGCTCGCGGACCTTGTCGAGGAGGGCGTGCAGCGTGCGCCGGAACCCGGCCTCGTCGCCGCCCTCCATCTCTTCAAGGAGTTCGTCGTCCAGCTTGTTCAGTTCGGCGAAGTGGCTGTCGGCCAGCTTCACCTGCCCCTCCCCCATGATCCTGACGATCATGACGCCCTCCTCGGACGTGAGCGGTGGCTACTGCTTGTCGAAGCGCGTGACGTCCTTCGACTGCGCCTGGGACTGGCCCTGGCCGCCCTCGATGGCCGGCTTCGACGTGCTGGAGCCGCCGGCCAGCTCGGCCTTCATGCGCTGCAGCTCCAGCTCTACATCTGTACCACCGGAGAGCCGGTCGAGCTCGGACTGGATGTCGTCCTTGGCGAGGCCGGAGGAGTCGTCGAGGGCGCCCGAGGCGAGCAGCTCGTCGATCGCGCCGGCGCGGGCCTGGAGCTGGGCCGTCTTGTCCTCGGCGCGCTGGATCGCCATGCCGACGTCGCCCATCTCCTCGGAGATGCCGGAGAAGGCCTCGCCGATGCGGGTCTGGGCCTCGGCCGCGGTGTACGTGGCCTTGAGGGTCTCCTTGCGGGTGCGGAACGCGTCGACCTTGGCCTGCAGGCGCTGGGCCGCCAGGGTGAGCTTCTCCTCCTCGCCCTGAAGCGTCTGGTGCTGCGTCTCCAGGTCGCTGACCTGCTGCTGGAGCGCCGCGCGGCGGGAGAGCGCCTCCCGGGCCAGGTCCTCGCGGCCGAGCGCGAGCGCCTTGCGGCCCTGGTCCTCAAGGGTGGAGGACTGCTTCTGGAGCTGGTTGAGCTGCAGTTCGAGGCGCTTGCGGGAGGTCGCCACGTCGGCGACGCCGCGGCGCACCTTCTGCAGCAGCTCCAGCTGCTTCTGGTAGGAGTAATCGAGGGTCTCGCGCGGGTCCTCGGCCCGGTCAAGGGCCTTGTTCGCCTTCGCGCGGAAGATCATCCCCATACGCTTCATGACACCGCTCATGGGCTTCGCGCGCCCCCTTCTGACGGACTTCCGGCTCCAGCCACTGCAACAGAACCCACGGTACGGGGTCTGTATCCATTACCGCACTGTTCGCGAGCGGATGCGCTCATCCCCAAGGACGACTGCACCGCCCGCACCTCCGGCGCAAGGAGTAGGTGCGCCCCTGGGAACCGCCAGAGGAGGGCTCCTTGGGCTTTCGGCCACACCATCAAGACGCCCGGTGTTGCGGGATCGTTCCCCATGCGACGGGGGTCCATGCCCTGGCACCCCGTACCCTTGGCTTTTGTGTTCCGTAGCCGATCCAAGGACGAGAAGGCCCCGGCCGCCAAGGCGCCGGTGACCGACAGCGAGTCCTCACAGTCCCGAAACCCGCAGGCCCCCAAGGGCCGCCCCACGCCGAAGCGTGCCGTGGCCCAGTCGCAGCGCCGCAGCGTGATGAACACGCCGACGACGCGCAAGGAGGCCGCCCAGCGCCAGCGTGCAGAGCGCCGCGCCAACATGGAGAAGCAGCGCCAGGCCCTTGCCAGTGGCGACGAGCGGTTCCTGCCCGCCAGGGACAAGGGCCCGGTGCGCAAGTACGCCCGCGACTTCGTGGACTCGCGCTTCTGCGTCGCCGAGTTCTTCCTGCCGATGGCGGTGCTCATCCTCGTGCTGAGCCTGGTCCGCGTCGGGCCGCTGCAGAACATCGCGCTGCTGCTGTGGCTCGTCGTGATCGTCCTGATCGTGCTCGACTCCATCGTGACCGGCTTCCGCCTCAAGAAGCGCCTCGCCGAGCGCTTCCCCGACGAGCGCAGGAAGGGCGCCGTGGCGTACGCCCTGATGCGTTCGCTGCAGATGCGTCGACTGCGGCTGCCGAAGCCGCAGGTCAAGCGCGGAGAGCGGCCCTGAGCCAGGTTCAGGGCCACGGCCCTGATCCGCGTGAGGCCGTGCGCCAGGAACTGGTGGCCCGGCAGCTCGACGAGCAGATCGCGGCGCGCTTCCCCGTGGGGCGGCGGCTGCGGGTGCTCGACGTCGGCATGGGGCGCGGGACGCAGGCGCTGCGGCTCGCCCGTGCCGGGCACGAGGTGACGGGCGTCGAGCGGGACGCCGAAGGACTCGCCGCCGCGCGGGCCGCCGCGGCCGCGGAGCCGGAGGGCATCCGGTCGCGGATGCGGATCGTCGAGGGCGACGGGCGCGACACGGGCGTGCACTTCCTGCCCGGCAGCTTCGACGTCGTGCTCTGCCACGGCGTGCTGATGTACGTGGAGGAGCCGGACGCCGTGCTCGCCGGGCTCGGCCGGGTGCTCGCGCCCGGCGGGCTCCTCTCCCTCGTCGTACGGAACGCGGACGCGCTCGCGATGGCGCCCGGGCTGCGCGGGGACTGGGCCGGGGCGCTCGCCTCGTTCGGCACCGACACATACGGGGACGGCCGCGGCGGTGAGGCACGGGCGCACCGGCTCGACGCCGTCACCGGGGCGCTCGCGGGGATCGCGGCGCCGCTGCGGGCCTGGTACGGGGTGCGTGTCTTCGGTGACGCGGTGCCCGGGGACGCGGCCGGTGTCGAGGCTCTCCTCGCCGCCGAGGGGCGCGCCGGGCGCACCGACCCCTATCGGACGGTCGCCTCGCTGCTGCACGTGTGCGGGGGCCGGGACTGATCTCCCGGCGCCCCGCCGGGGCGGGTGCCCTGTTCGGGGGCGCATAACAAGCCGCCGCGCCGGGTGGGCACAAGACTCGGGGGGTATGAGAACAGCCCCGCGTTTCGTCGTCGTGCTGGCCGTGGCCGGACTGGTCGCCGGGTGTTCCGGCGGCGGTGACGGTGCACCCGCGAAGCAGACGAAGCCGTCGAAGGCGTCGAAGGCCTCGAAACTGGCGCAGTCGACCACTCAGGCCGCCCCCGCCGCGGCGAACGACCTCCAGGACGACTACCTGAAGGTGATCAAGGACGCGCTCCCGTCCGTCGTGCAGATCGACGCCTCCGACAGCCTCGGCTCCGGCGTGGTCTACGACGACAAGGGGCACATCGTCACCAACGCCCACGTCGTGGGCAAGGAGCGGACCTTCGAGGTCACCACCGCCACCGGTGAGCAGCCGCTCGGGGCCACGCTGGTGTCCGCGTACCCGGAGCAGGACCTCGCCGTCATCAAGCTCGACAAGGTGCCCAAGGGGCTGAAGGCCGCGGCGTTCGGCGACTCGTCGAAGGTCGAGGTCGGCCAGATCGTCCTCGCGATGGGCTCGCCGCTCGGGCTCTCCTCCAGCGTCACGCAGGGCATCGTCTCGGCGACCGGCCGCACGGTCAGCGAGGGCCGCTCCGGCGGCGGCACCGGCGCGACCATCGGGAACATGGTGCAGACGTCCGCCGCGATCAACCCGGGCAACAGCGGCGGCGCCCTGGTGAACCTCGACGGGGACGTCATCGGCATTCCGACGCTCGCCGCCACCGACCCGGACCTGGGCGACGGCGCGGCCCCCGGCATCGGCTTCGCGATCCCCGCGTCGATGGTGCGCACGGTGGCCGGCCAGATCGTGAAGAGCGGCAAGGTCACCGACTCGGGCCGGGCCGCGCTCGGCGTCAGCGCGCGGACGGTGCTCGGCGACGACTACCGGCCCGCGGGCGTGGCGGTGGTCGAGGTGAAGGACGGCGGCGCCGCGGCCGAGGCGGGCCTGCGGGCCGGGGACATCATCACCGCGCTCGGCGAGGACGAGATCACCACGGTCACCTCGCTGGCGGAGGCGCTGGCCGGGGACGAGCCGGGCGAGAAGCTGCGGGTGACGTACCAGCGCGACGGCGCCGAGCGGACGGCCGAGGTCACGCTCGGGGAGATGTGAGCGGCACAGCGAAGGGAGGCGGGGCCGGTGGCCCCGCCTCCCCGTGTGTCCGTGGCGTCCGCGCGTGTCAGCCCCGCGGCGCCGCGTCCTGCGCGTGCAGGCTCATCGGGCCGTAGATCTCCGTGCTGTCCTCGAAGAGCCTCACCTGGTCCGCGCCGCCTTCGGCGAGGTCCTTCCAGTGTTCGCCGAGCCAGGTCTCCGCGTCTCCCTGAGTGGTGAACTCCTCCGGCTGCACGGCGGGCTGGACCTCCGTCCCGTCCGCCTTCTCGAACCGCCACGTCCATGCCGCCATGTGAGCCTCCCAAGGTCCAGTGGTGTCCTGAAGCCGCTTGAAGCCTAGCCGGGCGCGCGGCGCCGGGGGCGACGCGGGAGGATCTTCCTGTGGAACTGACTCTGCTCGGCACCGGAGCCCCCGAGGGGCTGCCCCGCCCCGGCTGTCCCTGCGCCGCGTGCGCGACCGCGCTCGGCGACCAGGCGCGGGCGGCGACGGCGCTCCTGGTCGACGGCGTGCTGCTGCTCGACCTGACGCCGGGCGCCGCGTTCGCCGCGGCCCGCTCCGGGCACTCGCTCGGCGGGGTGCGCCAGGTGCTGCTCTCGCACCCGCACGACGGGCCCGCGGTCGAGGTCCCGGCCGGCCTTCCGCAGCCGGGCCGGGTGCCGGACGGCCGTGAGCTGGCCCTCCTGACCGGGCACCGGGTGCGGGCGGTGGCGATGGACGCGCCCGGCACCGGCTACGAGGTGACGGGCCCCGACGGCGAGCGGCTGCTGTACCTGCCGCCGGGCTGCGCGCCCGCCGGGGTCAACGGCGAGCTGGCCGTGACGGCCGCGTACGAGATGGTCCTCGCCGATGTGGCGGGCCGCCCCGACGGCCTGGCGCGGCTGCGGGCGGCCGGGGCCGTGGGACCGACCACGGACGTGATCGCCGTCCACGTCGGGCACGAGGTGCCGCCGGGCCCGGAGCTGGCGCGCAGGCTCGCGGCGGCCGGGGCGCGGGCGGTGCCGGACGGCACGACGCTGGAGGTCGGCGCGTACGAGGCCGTGCCGGACGTGCCGCGCAGGACGCTGGTCCTCGGGGGCGCGCGCTCGGGCAAGTCGGTGGAGGCCGAGCGGCGCCTGGAGGCCTTTCCCGACGTGCTGTACGTCGCCACGGGCGGGCTGCGCGGCGGCGACACCGAGTGGGCGGAGCGGGTGCGGGCGCACCGCGAGCGGCGGCCCGGCTCCTGGCGGACCACCGAGACCTGCGACCTGGTGCCGCTGCTCGCCGAGTCCGGGGCCGACGGGGCACCGCTGCTCGTCGACTGTCTGTCGCTGTGGCTGACGCAGGCGATGGACGAGGTGAACGCGTGGGACGACGCCGAGTGGGCGGGCGGCGGGGAGCGGGCGCTGCGCGAGCGGGTCGCGGAGCTCACGGCCGCGGTGCGGGCCACGCGCCGCACCGTGGTCGCGGTCTCGAACGAGGTCGGCTCCGGCATCGTGCCCGCGACCGCGTCCGGCCGCCGCTACCGCGACGAACTGGGCCGTCTGAACGCGGCGTTCGCCGCGGAGTGCGAGCACGTGCTGCTGGTGGTGGCGGGGCAGGCGCTGCCGCTGCGCGGCTGACGACCGTCCGTCAGGCGTCGGCCTCGCGGCGGGCGATGACGCGGTAGGTGTTGGCGAAGCCGGTGCGCACGAGCAGCGGCGCCAGCGCGTGGTCGAGGGCGCGGGCCGCGAGCACCAGGGGCGCCGCCGCGCGGGAGCGCGCGACCTGCGGTCCACAGCGGTGCAGGGCGAGGACGACGGCACCGGCCAGGTCGTACGGGAGGTGCGTGGTGCGGCGCTCCACGTCCACGACGGTGAAGCCGAGCTCGTCGAGGGCGCGGCGCAGGCGGGCGAGCGGCAGCAGGCGCGGGCGGTGCGGGTGCGCCACCCACCAGGGCCCGAGCAGGGCGGCCGCGCGGCACTCGGGGTCGGCGGCCTCGATCAGGAGGTGGCCCCCGGGCCGCAGGACGGCGTGCGCGGCGGCGAGCGCGGCGCCGGGGTCGGCGGCGCGCTCCAGCTGGTGGACCAGGCTGACCGCGTCGTAGCGCCCCGCGAGCCGGGGCGCGAGGGCGGTGAGGCTCCCCCGGTGGGCTTCTTCGATGTGCCCCGCCGCGCGGGCGTCCTCGACGGCCGCGCCCGTGTCGGTCCCGTCGTACGCGGTGTACGGCAGGACGTCCCTGGCGGCGGCGGGAAGGCCCCCGCCGCCGGTGCCGACGTCGAGCCAGCTCTCGGGTTCCAGGTGCCGCGCGAGGGCGCGGGCGGTGGCCCGGTGGCGCCGGGCGGCGTACCGGCTGCCGAGGATCCGCTCGACGCGGTCGCTGGCGGGGGCGTCGGGCGGCGCGGGGGCCGCTGGCGCCGTGGGGGCATCGGTGGGCGCGGGGCGGGGCGCGGCGGCCAGTGCGGCGGGGTCCATGGCGTGCTCCTGGGGGCGGGGACGGCGCTTCCGGTGCCGGGGCGGCTGCCGCCGGGAGCCACGACAATCCGGCACAAACGGAACGTATGGGATCAAGCACGCCAGAGCAACGACGCCACGGCTCCGGTGCGCCCCGGCCCTGCCGCCCGCCCCCAGGGGGCACGCGCGGGGCCAGGCATGTGTGTGTCGTGGCCCGCCGGTACTGTTCGGCGAATGAGCTCGCTGATTCTCGACGACTTCACCGACCTGATCGAGCGGCCCGACGGAGGGGTGCGCCGCGACGCCGAGGAGCGCAGGGAGCGCCAGGCCCCGCCGCCCGGCGCGCTCGGCCGCCTGGACGAGCTCGCCGAGTGGCTGTCGGCGGCCCAGGCGTCCGTGCCGGTCAAGCCCGTCGAGCGGCCCCGGGCCCTGCTGTTCGCGGGCGACCACGGCATCGCCGAGCTCGGCGTCTCGGCGCGGCCCGCGGGCGGCGCCGCCGACCTCGTACGGGCCGTGCTCTCCGGGGAAGCGCCCGCGGCCGTGCTCGCGCGCCGCCTCGACGTGCCCGTGCGGGTCGTCGACCTGGCCCTGGACTGCGACCCCGACGAGCTGCCCGCCGAGGTCGCGGGCCACCGGGTGCGGCGCGGCTCCGGGCGCATCGACATCGAGGACGCGCTGACCGAGGACGAGGCGGAGCGGGCCGTGCGCGCGGGCATCGCCCTGGCCGACGAGGAGGCCGACTCCGGCACCGACCTGGTCGTGCTCGGCGACGTCAGCGTCGGCGGCACGACACCCGCGGCGACGCTGATCGCGGCGCTGTGCGGCACCGACGCCTCGGTGGTCACCGGGCGCGGCGGGCAGCCGATCGACGACCTGGCCTGGATGCGCAAGTGCGCGGCCGTGCGGGACTCCCTGCGGCGCGCGCGGCCTGTGCTCGGCGACCAGCTCCAGCTGCTCGCGGCGGTGGGCGGCGCCGACCTCGCGGCCATGACCGGCTTCCTGCTGCAGAGCGCGGTGCGCCGCACGCCGGTGATCCTCGACGGCGTGGTGGCCGCCGCGGCGGCGCTCGTGGCCCAGCGGGTCGCCTTCCGGGCGCCGGACTGGTGGCTCGCCGGGCACGACAGCGGGGAGCCCGCGCAGGCGAAGGCCCTTGACCGGATGGCCCTGGAGCCGCTGCTCGGCCACGGCGTGAAGGTCGGCGAGGGCGTGGGCGCGCTGCTCGCGGTGCCCCTTGTGCGGTCGGCGGCGGCGCTCTCGGCGGAGCTGCCCGTCACGCCTGCCACGCCTGTCACCGAGGCGTCCGACGACGCGGCCGCGGAGCCGCCCGCCGAGTAGGGGGCGCCGGGCCCACTAGGAGAGGGACAGGGGGTGAGGACTGCCCCCACCACCCCCAACACGCCCCATATCACACCACTTCACACCATAAGATCCCCCCTTATGGGAGACGAACGGCCGAAGGAAGAGCAGCGCAAGGCGTCCACCACGGCGTCCCGCAGAGCCGCGGCGGCCGCCGTCTGGTACCTGCGCGCGGTCGCGTTCGTCAACTTCCTCAGCGCCGTCTGGGTCTCCCTGGGCCAGGACCTCAGACGGCACAACACGGAGAACTTCTTCACCCCGTACCTGCTCACCGCGGGCTTCGCCTCCGGAGTGTTCACGGCGTTCCTCGCGATCACCATGCGGCGGCGCAAGCGGGCGGCGTGGATCCTCAACTCCGTCCTGAGCGGCCTGTTCCTGCTCCTGTTCGCCGTGGCGATGGCGTTCCCCGAGATCAGGCAGTACGCGCAGAACTGGATCTCGCTCGTCCTCACCGCGGGCTTCGTGGCCGCGCTCGCCGTCGGCCGCCGCGAGTTCTACGCCAAGGGCGACCGCTCCAACCCGAAGCTCGCCGCTGCCGTCGCCGTCGGCGGGCTGCTCGTGACGTCGCTGCTCGCCGCGCTCCTGGTGACCGTCACCAACCACGCGCACGACGAGTACCGCTCGACGTTCCTCGACCGCTGGCGCTACGGCACCATGCGCCTGGTGTCGCTGGCCGCCGACGACACCCGGTTCGCCGGGATCGCCACGCCCGGCTGGGTCAACGTCACCATCAACGTCCTCAGCACGCTGCTGCTCATCGCCGTCCTGTACGCGGCCTTCCGCTCCCGCAGGGCCGTCGACCCGCTCACCGAGGACGACGAGGCCCGGCTGCGCGCCCTGCTCGACCGGCACGGCGAGCGCGACTCGCTCGGCTACTTCGCGCTGCGCCGCGAGAAGAGCGTCGTGTGGTCGCCGACCGGCAAGGCCGCCGTCGCCTACCGCGTCCTGAGCGGCGTCTCGCTCGCCTCCGGCGACCCGATCGGCGACCCGGAGGCCTGGCCCGGCGCCATCGAGCCCTGGCTGGCCGAGGCCCGCGCGCACGGCTGGACCCCGGCGGTGATGGGCGCGAGCGAGGAGGCCGGCACGATCTACGCCCGGCACGGCCTGGACGCCCTGGAGCTGGGTGACGAGGCCATCGTGGAGATCGCCGAGTTCACCCTGGAGGGCCGCGCCATGCGCACCGTCCGCCAGGCCTACAACCGCGTCAAGCGCGCCGGGTACGAGGTGCGCGTCCGCCGCCACGCCGACATCCCCGAGGACGAGCTCGCATACCTCCTTGAGCGCGCCGACGACTGGCGCGACGGCGCCACCGAGCGCGGCTTCTCCATGGCGCTCGGCCGCCTCGGCGACCCGGCCGACGGGCAGTGCGTGATGCTGGAGTGCACCGACGACAAGGGCGAGCTGCGGGCACTCCTTTCGTTCGTGCCCTGGGGGCCCGGCGGCCTCTCCCTGGACCTGATGCGCCGCGACCGGGACTCCGACAACGGCCTGATGGAGTTCATGGTCATCGAGCTGCTGCAGCGCGCGGCGGAGATCCAGATCACGCAGGTGTCACTGAACTTCGCGATGTTCAGATCGGTCTTCGAGCGTGGCTCGCGGCTCGGCGCGGGCCCGGTGCTCAGGCTGTGGCGCTCGCTGCTCAGCTTCTTCTCCCGGTGGTGGCAGATCGAGTCGCTGTACCGCGCCAACGCCAAGTACCGGCCCATCTGGGAGCCGCGGTTCCTGCTCTTCGAGAAGAGCGGCGACCTGCCGCGCATCGCCATCGCGTCCGCGCGGGCTGAGGGGTTCCTGGAAGCGCCGGGCCTGCCGAAATGGCTGCACCGCACACATCTGGAGTCCCGTAGATGAAGACCCTGTCCCGGCTGGCACGTGCCGAGTGGGGCGAGCTGTACTCCACGGTGCGCGCGGCACTGGCCGCCCGGCGCTGGCGCGCGATCCCGCTGACGCTCACCGCCGTCTGCCTGACCGCGCTCTGCCAGTACGTGCAGAACCAGTCCTGGGGCTACCAGTTCGTCCAGAACATCGGCTCGGTGCGGGCCGAGGAGCCGCTGTGGCTCGCCCTGCTGCGCACGCCCCTTTCGCTGTTCGTGCCCGCGCTCGACCTGCCGGTGTGGGGGGCGCTCGCGCAGATCCTGCTGGTGTTCGGGATCGCCGAGATCTGCCTCGGCTGGTGGCGGACGCTCGTCGTCGGGTACGCGGCGACGCTCGCGGGCACGCTCTACGCGCGCGCGGGCATCGCGATCGGCCCCGACAGCTGGATCGGGCTCCCCGCGTCCGACGCGCGGGTCGTCGACACCGGCCCCTCGGCGGCCGTCGTCGGCCTCGCGGTGTTCGTGTGCTGGCGCTACCGGGCGTACGTCACCGGGGCCCTGGTGATCGCGCTGATGGTCATCGAGGTCCTCGTCAAGAACAACCTCGCGGGCAAGGAGCACCTGGCGGCCATCGCGGGCGTGCTCCTGGTGTGCGCGGCCGACCGCGCGCTGCGCGGCGCGCGTCACCGGCGCTCGAGGTCGCGGCCGCGCGGCGGCACGGGGTCCGGGCGGCCGCCGATGGCGTCCTGAAGCCAGCGGCGCTTGGCCGTCCAGCGGCGGTCGTGGCGGAAGGCCCGCAGCGTCGCGCGGGCCCGCAGGCGCGGCCTGCTCCGGTAGAACCGCCGCGCCCAGGCCGAACCCGGCCGGGCCAGACGGATCGCCCCGACCAGCGCGACGAACGGCACCACCATGCCGATCAGGGCCGTGCGCAGCTTGCCCTTGACCATCGCGACCAGGGCGAAGCCGCAGTTCACGGTGATGTTCAGGGCGAACGCGAAGCGGTTGTGCCGCTCGGTCACCGAGATCTCGTTCACCCCGAACGGGGTGAAGCCGGTGAGGATGAGCACCACCAGGGCGGCCGTGAGGATGACGACCTCCACGCTCTTGCGGCCCTGCTCGCTCCAGTACACGTCGTCCAGGTGCAGGATCAGCGCGAACTCGTCCAGGACCAGGCCCGCGCCGACGCCGAAGATCACGGCCGCGCACATCGAGCCGAAGCTGTGCCGCCCGGCCGCCACCGCCCAGAACCCGCCGACCAGCATCAGGAAGATGCCCGGCACGACGTGGTGGACGTGCACGTCGCCCGTGGTGATGTTCCGGAACGGCCCCCTGCCCGCCCGGATGAGCCGGGTGATGGTGCGCGTGACGAGGAAGCAGCCCACGAAGGCCACGAGTGCGAGCAGCAGGGGCAGCTTCCCCGGCTCCACGACGTTCCGGTACCACCAGCCGTCCATGGGCCCATCTTGCGGTTCGCGCCCGGCGTTCGCCCGGCGGTCCGCGGGTGCGCAGGCGGCGGGTAGCGTGGCCTGATGCCCAGAGCCACCCCCGCCGACGCCCTCCGCTTCGCCTTCGGCACCCTCAGCGTCATCCCGGTGCGCGTCGGGCGCTGGGACCGGGACGCGGCCCGCGCGGGCATGCTCGCGGCGCCGCTCGTGGGGCTCGTGCTCGGCCTGCTCGCGGGGGGCCTCGGGGCGGCGCTGCTCGCGCTCGGCGCGGGTCCCCTGCTCGCCGCCGTGGCCGCGACGGCCGTGCCCGCGGCGGGCACCCGGGGGCTGCACCTGGACGGCATCGCCGACACCGCCGACGGCCTCGGCAGCGGCAAGCCCGCCGCCGACGCGCTGCGGATCATGAAGCGGTCCGACATCGGCCCGTTCGGCGTGATCACGCTGGTCCTGGTCCTCTTCGCCCAGGTCGCGGCCCTCGCCGAGCTGTACGACGAGGGCTGGGCCACGGGCGCGGTCGCCGCCGCCGTGGCGGCCACCGCCGCCCGGCTCGCGCTCACCCTGGCCGCCCGCACCGGGGTGCCCCCGGCCCGGCCCGAGGGCCTCGGCGCGGCCGTCGCGGGCACGGTCCCGGTGCCGGGGGCGCTCGCCGCGCTCGCGGCCACCACCGCCCTGGCCGCGGCGGCGGGAGCCGGGTCCGGCGGGGGGTGGCCCGACGCCGCCCGGAACGCGGCCGCCGTCCTGCTCGCCTGCGCCGCGGCCGAGGTGCTCCTGCGCCACTGCCGCGGGCGCTTCGGCGGGGTCACCGGCGATGTGTTCGGCGGGCTCGCCGAGACCGCCGCGACGGCCGCGTTGCTTGTGCTCACCCTGGGCCGACACGCACAGTGAGGCGCACCGCATCGCTTACGGGCGTAGGCTCGCGACGGGCTTACCACCCCAAAGCCCGTTCGAACCCATGAAAAACCTCCAACGAAAGAGGGACTTCAGCACCGTGACTGCTCTGACTCTCAGCACCGCCGCCGCGTCCGGCCTGCGCGCCGACGCGATCGTCGTCGGTGTCGCGAAGGGCGCCAAGGGACCGGTCGTGGCCCCTGGCGCCGAGTCCGTGGACAAGGCGTACGACGGCAAGCTCGCGTCCGTCCTTGAGACCCTCGGCGCCTCGGGCGGCGAGGGCGAGGTGACGAAGCTGCCCGCGCCGTCCGGCTTCAAGGCGCCGGTGATCCTGGCAGTCGGCCTCGGCGCTGTCCCCGAGAAGGACGCGACGTACGACGCCGAGGCGCTGCGCCGGGCCGCCGGCGCTGCCGCGCGCGCCCTGGCCGGTGCGAAGAAGGCCGCGTTCGCGCTGCCGCTGCGGGACGCCGACGACGCGGGCGCGGTCGCGGAGGGCGCGCTGCTCGGGGCGTACTCCTTCGACGCGTACAAGGACATGGCCGAAGACAAGGCGGCCAAGACCGCCAAGGCCAAGTCCGGCAAGGCCGCCAAGGACGCGGGCGGCGCCAAGGGCCCGCTCGCCGAGGTCGCCCTGCTCGGCGGCAAGCCGCGCGACAAGGCCTTCAAGGCCGCCGCCGAGCGCGCCCTCGCCGTCGCCGAGGAGCTCAACCGCGCCCGCGACCTGGTCAACACCCCGCCGAACGACCTCAACCCCGAGGCGTTCGCCGCGGTCGCGCAGGCCGCCGGCAAGGAGCACGGCATCAAGGTGCAGGTGCTCGACGAGAAGGCGCTCGCCAAGGGCGGCTTCGGCGGCATCCTCGGCGTCGGCGTGGGCTCGGAGGCCCCGCCGCGCCTGGTGAAGCTGTCGTACACCTCGTCGAAGGCGAAGAAGCACCTGGCCTTCGTCGGCAAGGGCATCACCTACGACTCGGGCGGCATCTCGCTGAAGCCCGCGGGGCACAACGAGACCATGAAGTGCGACATGGCCGGTGCCGCCGCCGTGTTCGCGGCCGTGGTCGCCGTCGCGCGCCTGGGCCTCGAGGTGAACGTCACCGGCTGGCTGGCGCTCGCCGAGAACATGCCGTCGGGCTCGGCCACCCGCCCCGGCGACGTGCTTCGCATGTACAGCGGCAAGACCGTCGAGGTCCTGAACACCGACGCCGAGGGCCGCCTGGTCCTGGCCGACGCGCTCACCAAGGCCTCCGAGGACAAGCCCGACGCGATCATCGACGTGGCGACGCTGACCGGCGCCATGGTCATGGCGCTCGGCGACCGCACCTTCGGCATCATGGCCAACGACGACGCCTTCCGCACGTCGGTCCACGAGATCGCCGACGAGGTCGGCGAGCCGTCCTGGCCGATGCCGATGCCCACGCACCTGCGCAAGGGCATGGACTCCCCCACCGCCGACATCGCCAACATGGGCCAGCGCATGGGCGGCGGCCTGGTCGCGGGCCTGTTCCTGAAGGAGTTCGTGGGCGAGGGCATCACCTGGGCCCACCTGGACATCGCGGGCCCCGCCTACAACGAGGCCGCCCCCTTCGGCTACACCCCCAAGGGCGGCACCGGCTCCGCCGTGCGCACCCTGGTGCGCCTCGCGGAGCGCACGGCCGCGGGCGACCTCGGCTGACGCGAGGGCACAGCGGCACCACGCGTACGGCCCCGGGACGCCCTCGTGCCCGGGGCCGTACGCGCGTACTGCTCCCCTGGCGTACGCGAATTTCGCTGTGGATGAAATCCGTATGTTCCTACGTGGCCCTGACCCCTCGCTACCGGCGATCAGCCGCCCCTGAGCCCGGCCCGGCGTCCCGCCTGCCGCCGACAAGTGCGAAGATGGGTTCTCGGCAGGACAGGGCCCCCACCACAGGGCCGAAGAAGAGCGGCCGTATACCAGCCGACCGACCGGTCGTCCCCCGGCAAGAGGGGTCCGGCGCACGGCGCACATGCATGGAGGACGTGACGTGGCGAACGACGCCAGCACCGTTTTCGACCTAGTGATCCTCGGCGGTGGTAGCGGCGGTTACGCCGCGGCCCTGCGCGCGTCGCAGCTGGGTCTGGACGTCGCACTGATCGAGAAGAACAAGCTCGGCGGCACCTGCCTGCACAACGGCTGCATCCCGACGAAGGCGCTGCTGCACGCGGGCGAGGTCGCCGACTCCGCGCGCGAGGCCGGCCAGTTCGGTGTCAAGGCCACCTTCGATGGCATCGACATCACGGCCGTCCACAAGTACAAGGACGACGTCATCGCGGGCCTGTACAAGGGCCTGCAGGGCCTGGTCGCCTCCCGCAAGGTCACCTACATCGAGGGCGAGGGCCGCCTGTCGTCCCCGACCTCCGTGGACGTGAACGGCCAGCGCGTCCAGGGCCGCCACGTCCTCCTGGCGACCGGCTCCGTGCCGAAGTCCCTGCCGGGTCTGGAGATCGACGGCAACCGGATCATCTCCTCGGACCACGCGCTGACCCTGGACCGCGTGCCGCAGTCCGCGATCATCCTGGGCGGCGGCGTCATCGGCGTCGAGTTCGCCTCGGCGTGGAAGTCCTTCGGCACCGACGTGACGGTCATCGAGGGCCTGAAGCACCTGGTGCCGGTCGAGGACGAGAACAGCTCCAAGCTCCTTGAGCGCGCCTTCCGCAAGCGCGGGATCAAGTTCAACCTGGGCACCTTCTTCGAGAAGGCCGAGTACACCGAGAACGGTGTGCGGGTCACCCTCGCCGACGGCAAGACCTTCGAGGCCGAGGTGCTGCTCGTCGCCATCGGCCGCGGCCCGGTCTCCCAGGGCCTCGGGTACGAGGAGCAGGGCGTCGCCATGGACCGCGGCTACGTCCTGGTCGACGAGTACATGCGCACGAACGTGCCGACGATCTCGGCCGTCGGTGACCTCGTCCCGACCCTCCAGCTCGCGCACGTCGGCTTCGCCGAGGGCATCCTGGTGGCGGAGCGCCTGGCCGGTCTGAAGACCGTGCCGATCGACTACGACGGCGTGCCGCGGGTGACGTACTGCCACCCCGAGGTCGCGTCGGTCGGCATCACCGAGGCGAAGGCCAAGGAGATCTACGGCGCGGACAAGGTCGTCGCCCTCAAGTACAACCTCGCGGGCAACGGCAAGAGCAAGATCCTCAAGACCGCGGGCGAGATCAAGCTCGTCCAGGTCAAGGACGGTGCCGTGGTCGGCGTCCACATGGTCGGCGACCGCATGGGTGAGCAGGTGGGCGAGGCCCAGCTGGTCTACAACTGGGAGGCTCTGCCCGCCGAGGTGGCGCAGCTCATCCACGCCCACCCGACGCAGAACGAGGCGCTCGGCGAGGCGCACCTGGCCCTCGCGGGCAAGCCGCTGCACTCCCACGACTGACCCTTCAGTTATCGGGCGCGACGACCAGACTTCCGCAATTTCGTAAGGAGCAACCGAAACCATGGCGGTTTCCGTATCCCTTCCGGCGCTCGGCGAGAGCGTCACCGAGGGCACTGTCACCCGTTGGCTGAAGGCCGAAGGCGAGCGCGTCGAGGCCGACGAGCCGCTGCTCGAGGTCTCGACCGACAAGGTCGACACCGAGATCCCCTCCCCCGCCTCCGGCATCCTGGCCTCGATCAAGGTCGCTGAGGACGAGACCGTCGAGGTCGGCGCCGAGCTGGCCGTCATCGACGACGGCTCCGGCGCCCCGGCCGAGGCCCCGGCCCCCGCGGCCGAGCCCGCCCCGGCCGCCGAGCCCGCCCCGGCGCCCGTCGCCGAGGCCCCGGCCGCTCCGGCCGCCCCCGCCGAGGCGCCCGCCGCCCCGGCCGGCGGCGCCGCCGAGGGCACCGACGTCACGCTGCCCGCGCTCGGTGAGTCCGTCACCGAGGGCACCGTCACCCGCTGGCTGAAGGAGGTCGGCGAGGAGGTCTCGGCCGACGAGCCCCTCCTTGAGGTCTCCACCGACAAGGTCGACACCGAGATCCCCGCGCCGGTCTCCGGCGTGCTCCTGGAGATCACCGTCGCCGAGGACGAGACCGCCGAGGTCGGCGCCAAGCTCGCCGTGATCGGCGCCGCCGGTGCCGCTCCGGCGGCCGCCCCCGCCGCCGCCCCGGCCGCCCCCGCCGAGGCCCCGGCCGCCGCTCCGGCTCCGGCCGCCCCCGCCGCCCCGGCTCCGGCCCCCGCGGCTCCGGCGCAGCCCGCCGCCGCTGCCCCGGCTCCGGCGCAGCCCGTGGCCCCGGCCGCTCCGGCCCCGGCCGCCGCCGCTCCGGCCCCGGTCACCCCGGCCGACGACGGCGCGTACGTCACCCCGCTGGTGCGCAAGCTCGCCGCCGAGAACGGTGTGAACCTGGGTGCGGTCAAGGGCACCGGCGTCGGTGGCCGCATCCGCAAGCAGGACGTGCTCGCCGCCGCCGAGGCCGCGAAGGCCGCCCCGGCTCCGGCCGCCGCCGCCCCGGCCGCCGCCGCTGCCCCGGCCGCTTCGAAGGCCCCGGCCATCGAGGTGTCCCCGCTGCGCGGCCAGACGGTCAAGATGACCCGCATGCGCAAGGTCATCGGCGACAACATGATGAAGGCGCTGCACGGCCAGGCGCAGCTCTCCAGCGTCATCGAGGTCGACATCACGAAGCTGATGAAGCTCCGTGCCAAGGCCAAGGACTCCTTCGCCGCCCGCGAGGGCGTCAAGCTGTCCCCGATGCCGTTCTTCGTGAAGGCGGCGGCGCAGGCGCTGAAGGCCCACCCGGTCGTCAACGCCCGCATCAACGAGGACGAGGGCACCATCACCTACTTCGACTCGGAGAACATCGGCATCGCCGTGGACTCCGAGAAGGGCCTGATGACCCCGGTCATCAAGGGTGCCGGTGACCTCAACCTGGCCGGTATCGCCAAGGCGACCGCCGACCTGGCCAACAAGGTCCGCACCAGCAAGATCAGCCCGGACGAGATGTCGGGCGCGACCTTCACCATCTCCAACACCGGCTCGCGCGGCGCGCTGTTCGACACGATCATCGTGCCGCCGAACCAGGTCGGCATCCTGGGCATCGGTGCCACGGTCAAGCGCCCGGTGGTCATCAACCACCCGGACCTCGGCGAGACCATCGCCGTGCGCGACATGACCTACGTGACGCTGTCCTACGACCACCGCCTGGTGGACGGCGCCGACGCCGCCCGCTACCTGACCACGGTCAAGGCCATCCTCGAGGCCGGCGAGTTCGAGGTCGAGCTCGGCCTGTAAGGCACTGGAGACGGACTGTAAGACTCGTCTCATCGGCGGCCGCGCCCCCGTCCGGAGGTTTCCGGACGGGGGCGCGGCCGTATTGTCTAGACGTCGCCCGCCCGCCTCTGCCCGTGGAGCCTCCCTATGACCGCGCCCGTCATTCACTCGCTGCGCGAACAGATTCGCGAGCACATTGTGGAAGGCATCGTGAGCGGTCGCTGGAAGCCGGGCGAGCGGATCGTGGAGCGGCGCATCGCCGTCGAGCTCGAGGTCAGCCAGACGCCCGTACGGGAGGCCCTGCGGGAGCTCGAGTCGCTGCGCCTGATCGAGTCCGCGCCCAACAAGGGCGTGCGCGTGCGCGATCTCACCGCCGCGGACCTGGAGGAGAGCTACCCCGTGCGCGCGGGCCTGGAGGCCATCGCCGCGGAGCTGGCCGCCGACCGCCTCGCGGACGACTGCTCGGCCCTGGAACCGCACGTCACCGCCCTGTACGACGCGGACCGCGCCAAGGACGGCACCGGCCAGGTGCGGCACACGGTGGCCTTCCACCGCGAGCTGGTGCGGGCCGCGGGGAACTCGGTGCTCCTGCACACCTGGGAAGGCCTCGGCATCGAGGTCTTCACCGCCCTTTCGATCCGCTGGCTGGGCACGGTCCAGCAGTCGTACGCGGAGGAGCACGAGGCCCTCGTACAGGCCTTCCGGCGCCGGGATCCGCGGATCGCGGAGCTGGTGAAGGCCCATGTGCTCGGCTGCGCCCCCCGGCCGGACGGCGAGGCGTAGGCTCCGCGCCCGCCCGGAGAGGAGCGCCCCGGGCGCGCTCATCTCGCGCGGACCCCGCTCATACGTCGCCCCACCAGCGCGAATCCTGCGTTTTAAAGGCACAGGGTGCCCCACACTGTGGCACCCTGTGCCTACTTTTGCCCTGAGAGGGAAGTTTTCCACTCAACGCTTTGATCGATCATCGATCGTGGGCTTACAGTCGACGACGGGCTCTCACCCGAGTCCCGCGCCCTGTCCTGCCAAAGACCAAGGGCACACCCCCGACCCTTTCCGTTAAGGGACCCCGCCCGACCAGGCAAGGGAACCCCTCCGACTCAGGAAGGCGGCGTCAATGACCGACCCCTCCCGCATCCAGCCGAGCGAGCTCGACCAGCTCCCGGACCGCGACCCCGAGGAGACCGCCGAATGGCAGGCCTCGCTGGACGCCGTGACCAAGGCGGCCGGGCCGCACCGTGCCGCGTATCTGATGCGCCGCACGCTGGAGCGCGCCGAGGGCGCGGGCCTGGCGCTGCCCAAGCTTCTTGAGACGGACTACGTCAACACCATCCCCACCGCCGCCGAGCCCGTCATCGACGGCGACGAGGCGATGGAGTCCCGCATCACCGCGTGGAACCGCTGGAACGCGGCCGCGATGGTCACCCGCGGCTCGAAGTACGGCGTCGGCGGCCACATCGCCACCTTCGCCTCGGCCGCCTGGCTGTACGAGACGGGCTTCAACCACTTCTTCCACGGGAAGGAGGGCGACGGCTCCGGCGACCAGCTGTACATCCAGGGCCACGCGTCCCCGGGCATCTACGCCCGCGCCTTCCTCGACGGCCGTCTGAACGAGACGCAGCTCGACAACTTCCGCCAGGAGTCGGGCGGCAACGGCCTGCCGTCCTACCCGCACCCGCGCCGCCTGCCCTGGCTGTGGGAGTTCCCGACGGTCTCCATGGGCCTCGGCCCGCTGTCGGCGATCTACCAGGCCCGCTTCAACCGCTATCTGACGAACCGCGGCATCAAGGACGTCTCCGCCTCGCACGTGTGGGCGTTCCTCGGCGACGGCGAGATGGACGAGCCGGAGTCGACGGCGGCCCTCGCACTCGCCGCCCGCGAGGGTCTGGACAACCTGACCTTCGTCATCAACTGCAACCTGCAGCGCCTCGACGGCCCCGTCCGCGCCAACTTCAAGATCGTGCAGGAGCTGGAGGCCCAGTTCCGCGGCGCGGGCTGGAACGTCGTCAAGTCCCTGTGGGGCGGCGCCTGGGACGAGCTGTTCGCGCTCGACACCACCGGCGCCCTCGTCCGCCGCCTGCGCGAGGTCCCGGACGCGCAGGTGCAGACGTACCAGACGCGCGACGCCGCCTACATCCGCCAGGACTTCTTCGGCAAGGACCCGGCGCTCGTCGAGATGGCGAAGCTGCTCTCCGACGACAAGATCCTCGAGTGCTTCCACCTCTCCCGCGGTGGCCACGAGCCGCGCAAGGTGTACGCCGCGTACAAGGCCGCGCTCGCCCACAAGGGCGCGCCGACCGTCATCCTGGCGCAGACCGTCAAGGGCTTCACCCTCGGTGAGGGCTTCGCGTCCAAGAACGCGAACCACCAGATGAAGAAGCTCTCGACGGACGAGTTCAAGAACATGCGTGACCTTCTTGAGCTGCCGATCTCCGACTCCCAGTTCGTCGACGGCCAGGTGCCCTACGGCCACCCCGGCGCCGACTCGCCCGAGGTGCGCTACCTCCAGGAGCGCCGCGCGGCCCTCGGCGGCCCGGCCCCGGCCCGCCGCACGCACGCCATCGCCCCGCTGCCGTCCGCCGCCGACAAGGTCTTCGCCTCCTTCGACAAGGGCTCGGGCTCGCAGAACGTGGCGAGCACCATGGCGCTCGTCCGGCTCCTGAAGGACCTGGTCCGCGACAAGGAGACCGGCAAGCGCTGGGTCCCGATCGTCCCGGACGAGGCGCGCACCTTCGGCATGGAGTCGCTGTTCCCGTCGCTCGGCATCTACTCGCCCAAGGGCCAGACGTACGAGCCGGTCGACCGCGACCAGCTGATGTACTACAAGGAAGCCAAGAACGGCCAGATCCTCAACGAGGGCATCACCGAGGCCGGTTCGATGGCGGACTTCATCGCCGCGTCGTCCGCGTACGCCACGCACGGCGAAGCGATGATCCCCTTCTACATCTTCTACTCGATGTTCGGCTGGCAGCGCACCGCCGACCAGATGTGGCAGCTCGGCGACCAGCTCGGCCGCGGCTTCCTCATCGGCGCCACCGCGGGCCGCACCACGCTGACCGGTGAGGGCCTGCAGCACGCGGACGGCCACTCCCCGATGATCGCCGCGACGAACCCGGCCGCCCTGTCGTACGACCCGGCGTTCGCCTACGAGATCGCCGCCGTCGTCAAGGAGGGTCTGCGCCGCATGTACGGCGAGGCCAAGCCGGGCGAGGACCAGGACGTCTTCTACTACCTGACGGTCTACAACGAGCCGATGCCGCAGCCCGCGAAGCCCGCGGGCGTCGACGAGGGCATCATCAAGGGCCTGTACCGCTTCAACACGGCCGAGACGGCGGGGCACTCCCCCGCCGCCAACGCCGCGCGGATCCAGCTGCTCGGCTCGGGCACGGCCATCCACTGGGTCCTCAAGGCCCAGAAGATGCTCGCCGAGGAGTGGGGCGTGGCCGCCGACGTGTGGTCCGCGACCTCCTGGACCGAGCTGCGCCGGGACGCCCTGGAGGCGGACGCGGCGGTGCTGCGCGGCGAGGAGCGGACGCCGTACGTGCGCCAGGCGCTCGGCGGCGCGCAGGGCCCGGTGCTCGCCGTGTCCGACTACATGCGCCAGGTGCCGGACCAGATCGCGCAGTGGGTGGAGCAGGACTACTCCTCGCTCGGCGCGGACGGCTTCGGCCTCTCGGACACGCGGGACGCGGCCCGCCGCCACTTCGGTGTCGACGCCGAGTCCATCGTGGTCGCCGCGCTCGCGCGCCTCGCGCTGCGCGGGGACGTGCCTGCGGCCGCCGTGAAGGAGGCTCGGGCCGCCTACGGTCTGTAAGCCTCCGGCTCGACGCTAGGGGGGTGCGGGGGTTTCTTCCCCGCACCCCCTCTTTTTTCTGCGCTTTTTCTGTGCCGCCGCTTCGCGGCGGATTTTCTCCCACCCGCCCACCCGTGCGCCCCTGAGCTGCGAAGCGGCCTCCTCGACGCGTGGCGCTGCGGGTGCGTTGTTCGGTCGGCTTGTGGGCCCGGGCATCATGGGGGCATGCGCGCTGCCCGGCTCATCAAGATGGTGCTTCTGCTCCAGTCGCGGCCCTCGATGACCGCGGCCGAACTCGCGGCGGAGCTCGAGGTGTCGGAGCGGACCATCACGCGGGACGCGCAGGCCCTTTCGGAGGCGGGCGTGCCGGTGTACGCGGACCGGGGGCGCGCGGGCGGCTACCGTCTCATCGGGGGCTACCGGACCCGTCTGACGGGGCTCGCCCGCAGCGAGGCGGAGGCGCTGTTCCTTTCGGGCGTGCCGGGAGCGCTGCGCGAGATGGGCCTGGAGGACGCCGCGTCCGCGGCCCGTCTGAAGGTGTCCGCCGCCCTCCTGCCCTCCCTGCGCGACGCCTCGCAGAACGCGTCCCAGCGCTTCCACCTGGACGCCCCGGGCTGGTTCAAGGAGACCCCGGCCCCCGAGCTGCTGCCCGCCGTGGCCGACGCGGTGTGGGACGACCGGCGCGTCACGGCCCGCTACCGCCGCCAGGACGCGGAGGTGGAGCGGGAGCTGGAGCCGTACGGCCTGGTCCTGAAGGCGGGCGTCTGGTACTTGTGCGCCCGCGTTCCGGACAGCGGCTCCTACCGGGTGTACCGGATCGACCGGTTCACCGCCGTGTCCTCGTCCGTGTCCGGCGACGACCGCTTCGTCCGGGACGAGGAGTTCGACCTGCCCGGCTTCTGGGAGGAGCGGGCCGCGCAGTTCGCGCGGGCCATCCTGCGCGACGAGGCCGTGCTGCGGCTCTCCGCGGACGGGGCGCGGCAGCTGCCCTACGTCACCGACCGCGCGGCCGCCCACGAGGCCCTCGCGGGCGCCGAACCCGACGAGCGGGGCCGGGTGACCGTCACCCTGCCCGTCGAGTCCGCCGCCGTCGCCTACACCCAGCTGCTCGTCCTGGGGCCGGAGGTGGAGGTCCTGGAGCCGCCGGAGCTGCGCGAGCGGTTCGCGGCCACGGCGGCCCGGATGGCCGGGCTCTACCGGTAGCCGGTCACGTCGGCGGTGGGGCTGTCCTGGTCGACCTCCGTGAGGTAGCGCCAGGCGTCCGGCGCCGAGCCGTCGACGTCCGTGAAGCCGTACTCCTTGGCGAGCCCGCCGCTGGACAGGGACTGGCCGTTGAAGCGCGCCACCTCGGGGTCGGCGGCGAGCGCGGCGAGGGCGCGGCCGACGTACACGGGCGTCTCGGAGATCGCGAAGTGCGGGTTCTGCCGGGTGCCGTCGAGCCAGTTCTCCTCGGTGACCTTGAAGTACGTGTCCAGCATGGCCTCCGAGCGCAGCCAGCCGGGGGTCAGGCACACGGCCGTGCAGCCGTACTCCGTGAGCTCCTCGGCGAGGGCGCGGGCCATGCGCAGCGGGGCGGCCTTGGCGAGGTCGTAGTAGTACGGCTTGCGGTAGCGCTTGTTGTACTCCTCGGTGCCGTCGGTGACCTCCACGACCAGGCCGCCCTCGTTGCGGATGAGCAGCGGCAGCGCGAAGCGGCTGGTGACGATGTGGGTCTCGACGCCGAGGCGCAGGACGCGCAGCCCCTTGTCGAGGTCGTGCTCCCACATCTTCTTGTCCCACTCGACATGGGTGTCCCCGCCCCAGATGTCGTTGACGAGGATGTCCAGGCGGCCCCGCTCGCGGTCGATCCGGTCGACGAGCGCCCTGACCTGGTCGGGGTCGAGGTGGTCGGTGGGGACGGCGATGCCGGTGCCTCCGGCCTCGGTCACCAGGTCGGCCGTGCCCTCGATGGTCTCGCTGTCGCGGCCGACCTCGCTGACGTGCTCGCGGGTGGTGCGCCCGGTGACGTACACGGTGGCTCCCGCGCGGCCCAGCTCCACGGCCATGGCCCGGCCCGCGCCGCGCGTGGCCCCGGCGACGAGGGCGATCTTCCCGGTGAGCGGGTGCGTGGTCTTCTGTGCGTTGTCCATGCGAGGAGCCTGACACCGAAAGCCGACATCTTCTGTCGGGCTTTCCACGGGCATGTGCACGCATAACGACACAGCAGCTTTCCGGCGCACTCCGCGTGCGCCCCCACCCGCCAGGGCCGATGCTTGTCCCGTGATGGACGAGACGGAGTTCTGGGAGATCGTGGACAGCACCCGCGAGGCCGCCGAGGGCGACCCCGAGGACCACGCCGAGCTGCTCGTGGAGCGCCTGCTGCGGGCCGACCCCGACGTCGTGCTCGACTTCGCCCGGCACTTCGAGGCCCGCTACAACCGCGCCTACCGCTGGGACCTGTGGGGTGCCGCGTGGGTGCTGCTCGACGGCGTGAGCGACGACGCCTTCGACTACTTCCGGTGCTGGCTGATCGGGCAGGGCCGCGAGGTCTTCGAGGGCGCCCTGCACGACCCGGACTCCCTTGCCGACCTCCTCGACGACTTCGACGAGGAGATCGACGGCGACGGCGAGGAGCTCGGCTACGCGGCCGACGAGGCCTACGAGCAGCTCACCGGCACCGTGGCCCCCGACCTCGGCATCGCGCCCGCCCCGCCGGAGCCCGAGGGCACGCCGGTCGACTTCGAGGACGACGCGGTGCTCGCCCGGATCTATCCGAAGCTGTGGGAGCGGTTCGCCGCCCGCTGATCCCGGCCGCGCGGCGGGGTGCCGGTCAGCGCTCCCACGCGAACACCAGCAGGGCCACGTCGTCCCTGACGCCTCCGGAGAAGCGGACCACGTCTGTCCAGATCGCGTCCGTCAGGGCCGCCGGGTCGTCGTGCTCGGCTCCGAAGAGCGCGGGCAGCCGTTCCGCCAGCGGATAGAAGGCCCCGGTGGCGTCCCGGGCCTCCGTCACCCCGTCCGTCACCGTGAGCAGCCAGTCGCCGGGCCGCAGCGCCACCACGGCCTGCCGGGGCGGGGCCGCCCCGGCGATGCCGAGGCCGAGCGGGGCGGCCGGGGTCACCTCCAGCTCGGTGACGGTGCCCGCGCGCAGCAGCAGCGGTGGCGGGTGGCCGCAGGAGACCAGGCGCAGCTCGTCGGCCTCGGCGCCGAACTCCAGGAGCACGGCGGTGGCGAAGAGCTCGGCGGGCTCGCCGTGTCCTGGGCCTCTGGTGCCTCGGGTGCCTCCGGTGTCCCCGACGCCTTGGGCCTCCTGCGCCTCCTGGGCGTCCCGGGCGTCGATCACGAGGCGGCGGTCCAGGCGGGCGGCGACGCCCTCCAGGTCCCGCTGGTCGAGGACCGCCTCCCGGAAGGCGCCGAGCAGCGCGGCGACGGTCCCGACGGCGGCGAGCCCGTGCCCCTGCACGTCCCCGACCAGGGCCCGCACCCCGCACGGCCCCCGGCGCACGTCGAAGAAGTCGCCGCCGACCAGCGTGCCGCGCTGCGCCGCCCGGTACAGACCCGCGCAGCGCACCGGCCCCACCCGTTCCGGCAGCGGCGGCAGGACCGCGAGCTGGGCGGCCTCGGCGACCGTGCGGACGGTGACGAGCTGGGCCTCGCGGCGGCTGCGGACGGCGGCGAAGAGCACGCTGAGCACGGCCACGAAGGCGACGGTCGCGGTGTCGCTCTCGCCGGGGTGCCCGAGGTCGTAGCGCGGCAGGTTGAGCATCAGGAGCACGATGCCGCCGAGCAGCGCGGTGGCGGCGGGCCCGTACGCGAGGGCGGCGAGCGGGGGGACGGCGGCGAGGAGGAAGCTGAGGTCGAGGCTCTTGGGCGTGAGGACCTGGATGACGACGGTCAGGACCAGGAGCACCGGGGCGGGCCAGCGCATCCAGGGCGCGGTGGGCGCGCGCCGGGGCCAGTCGGGACCGTGTGCGTCCCGCCGCCCGACCGCGGCCCTTGGCATCCGTGCTCCTTCCGGCGACGGGGGTCCTCCTCACGCTCCTACGAGCGCGGGGCGCCCGCACGCCGGGCCGGTCAGGTCGGGTGTCGCCGCGCGCCGCCGGGGCCGCGCGGCCGGGTCACAGGGAGCGGCCCATGAGCACGTCGTCGACGTACTGGCCGTCCAGGAGGAACTCGCCGGGCAGGACGCCCTCGGTGGCGAAGCCCTCCGCCTCGTACAGCGCGCGGGCGGCCTTGTTGTGCCCGAGGACCCGCAGCGTGAGCCGGCGCGCGCCCTGGCGGCGGGCCTCCGCCACGACCGCCCTCATCAGCTCCCGGCCCACGCCCTTGCCGCGGGCCTCCTCGGCGACGACGAAGCCGAGGATCTGGCGCACGTGCGCGTTGACGGCGAGCGGGGTGGGGAAGCCGAGCCGGATGTAGCCGACGAGGCGGCCGTCGAGCTCGGCGACCAAGTGGTCGCGGGGCCCGAAGCGTTCGGAGAAGAACGGCTCGTACGGGGGCTGCGGACGGGACTGCACGGAGTGCACGGTGGACCAGTTCTCACGGTCCACGCGGGCCAGCGCGTCGGCGTCGTCCGGGCGGGCCGCGCGTATGTACGTCTGCTGCATGAGCGCCACTGTACGGCGGGGGTACGACAGCCCACCCGACCTTTTCGCGGCAGGATGGACCCATGGAACCCACGCGCCCGGACCCGTCCCCCGCGCCCGCGCCGCGGCCGCACCGCGTCGCCCTTGCCGGGGCCTCCGGCCTCATCGGTGCGGCCCTCGCGCGCTCGCTGGCCGCCGACGGACACGAGGTGGTGCGTCTCGTACGGCGCGCGCCGAGCGCGCGGGACGAAGTGCGCTGGGACCCCAAGGGCGGGCGCGTGGACACCGCGGGGCTCGCGGGCTGTACCGCCGTCGTCAATCTGGCGGGGGCCGGTGTCGGCGACCGGCGCTGGAGCGCGGCGTACAAGCGGGAGCTCCGCGACAGCCGGGTGCTCGGCACCAGGACGCTCGCCGCGGCCGTCACCGCGCTCGACGAGCCGCCGCGCGTGTTCCTCAACGGCAGCGCGATCGGCTACTACGGGGAGACCGGTGACCGCGCCGTCGACGAGAGCGCCCCCGCGGGAGCGGGGTTCCTGCCGTCCATGTGCGTGGAGTGGGAGGCGGCGGCGCTGCCGGTCCAGGAGGCGGGCGTGCGCACGGTGTTCGCGCGCAGCGGTCTGGTCGTGGCCCGTGGGGGCGGCGCCTGGGGGCGGATGTTCCCGCTGTTCAAGGCCGGTCTCGGCGGACGGCTCGGGAACGGGCGGCAGTTCTGGAGCTTCATCGCGCTGCGCGACGAGGTGGCGGCGCTGCGGCATCTGCTGGCCCGGGACGATCTGTCGGGGCCGTTCAACCTGACGGCGCCGCAGCCGGTCACCAACCGCGAGGTGACGGCGGCGATGGGCCGGGCGCTGCACCGGCCGACCGTGTTCACGGCGCCGGAGCCGGTGCTGCGGGTGGTCCTCGGGGAGATGGCGGGGGACGTCCTCGGCAGCCAGCGGGTGCTGCCCGCGCGCCTGGTGGAGTCCGGGTTCACGTTCGCGCACCCGACGGTCGACGAGGCGGTGCGGGCGGCACTGGCGTGACGGCCGCCTGGCGTGACGGCCGCCCGAGGTGACCGCCGCCCGGGGTGACGGCCGCCCGGCGTGAGGCGGTCACGACGAGGGGCACCGGGGAGGGCCGCCGGAGCTCCGGCGGTCCGCGTGTGACCGGTCGCGATCGTTTCGGCGCGGGTGTGCGACCGCTGTGCGACCGTGCCCGGTCCATGCGCGACTGCCGTTGCCCGGCCGGACTCCTACCCTCGTGGTGGACTCGGGGATTCCACGGCTCCGTGGAGGGCATAAGGGTCCCCAGCAGCCGCGCAACCTCCGGGAGGAGCACGTGCCAGAGCCTGCGCACCATGCGGATGTCGTCATCGTGGGAGCCGGGGTCTCGGGACTGTCGGCCGCACACCAGCTGACCAGGGCCGGGGTAACGACCGTCGTCCTGGAGGCCGCACCTTACATCGGGGGCCGGATGTCGACCGAGAAGGTCGACGGCTTCCGGCTCGACCGGATCGGACAGCTGCTGACCACGTCGTACCCGGAGCTGCGCCACACGCCAGGGCTCGACGCGCTCGTCCTTCGCCCGTTCGCGCCGGGGCTGCTCGTGCACAGCGAGGGGCGCCACCACCGCGCCGCGGTGCCCAGCGGCCAGCCCCTGGGGAGCACAAGGGGCGCACTCAGCGCGGCACGCGCCCTCGCGGGCGCCCCCCGGGTGGCGAGGCCCGTCCGCACGCCCCCCGGAACCACGCCCCGGCAGTCCCGGCCGCCCGCGCGCAGCACTCCCCTGGGGAGCGCACTCGACCAGGCCCGCCTCGGCGCCGCGCTCGCCCGGCTCGCCGGGACGCCGGTGCGGCGGCTCCTCGCGCGCCCCGAACTCCCGGCCGCCCGGGCCCTGTCCGCGCGCGGCCTGCCCGCACGGACCGTCGAGGGCTTCCTGCGCCCCCTGCTCTCCGCGCTCCTGTGCGACCCGGACCTGACGACGTCGAGCCGGTGCGCCGACCTCGCCCTGCACGCCTTCGCGCGCGGCCGCCTGTGCCTGCCCGAGGGCGGCGCCGACACCCTGCCCGAGCTCATCGCGGCCGCTCTGCCGCCCGGCACGGTCCGCACCGGCGTCCGGGTCACCGCGGTGGCCGCCAACCGCGTCACGACCGCCGAGCACGGCGAGCTGACCTGCCGCGGCGTGCTCCTGGCCACCGACGCGCGCGCCGCCGCCGAACTCCTTCCCGGCCTGCGGGTGCCGCCCTTCCACCCGGTGACCGTGATCCACCACGCGGCGCCCGAGCCGCCGCTCGCCGAGCCAGCGCTGCTCCTTGACGCCGACCGCCGGGGCCCGGTCGCGCACACCGCCGTGGTCAGCCGCGTCGACCCCACGCGCGCGCCCGCGGGCCGCACGCTCGTCTCCTCGACCGTCCTCGGCCCGCCCCCGGACGACGTCGAACGCACCGCGCTCGCCCACCTCGCCGAGCTGTACGGCACCTCGACCGGGCGCTGGGAGCTGCTCGCCGTCCACCGCACCGCCCAGGCGGTGCCCGCGATGCCGCCGCCGCACGACCTGCGCCGCCCGGTGCGGCTCCTGTCGGGCCTGTACGTGTGCGGCGACCACCGCGACACGAGCACGGTGCAGGGCGCGCTGCACTCGGGGCGGCGGGCGGCGCGCGCCGTGCTCACGGACTTGGGGATCACGCCATCGCAGCCGGAGGACGCTCTGGTCGCCGTGGCCTGAGCACCCGTCTGACCGGCTCCCCCGGAAGCCCTCGCGCCCCCCACGCGGGGGCTTCTTCCCGCCGGGAGCCGGGGCGGCGGGATAACGGGATAGCGGGGTGGCGGGGTGGCGGAACGAGGACATCCCGCCACCCCGGCACTGCTCCCGCGTCAGCCGAGCGCCGCGACCTTGTCGCGGTAGCCGCGCACGGGCGCCGCGTCCCGGTACGGCTCCAGGCGGCGCTCGAAGTCGCGCACGTACTCCACGGCCCGTACCGAGCGCATCTCGCCCGCCGCCTGGGCGGCCTCCGCGCCGAGCTGGCAGGCCTGCTCCAGCTCGCCGAGGCCGAGCCGGGAGCTGGCGAGGACGACGCGGCAGAAGAGCCGGGAGCGGGCGTATCCGGGGGCGCGCAGCTGGAGCGAGCGCTCGGCGTGCTGCGCGGCCGCGCGGTACTGCTGGAGGTCGCGGTTGCAGTGCGCGAACTCGTCGGCCAGTTGCGCCTCGTCGAAGAAGCGCGCCCAGTACGGCACCTCGTCGCCGGGCCGGGCGGCTTCCAGGGCGCGCTCGGCGCGCACCATGGAGGCCGTGCACGCCCTCACCTCGGCGAGCACGCCGTGTCCGCGCGCCTCCACGGCGTGCAGCAGGGCCTGCACGACCGGGGGCGCGGAGGAGCCCACGCCCTGCTGGGCGACCCGCGCCAGCTGCACGGCCTCGCGGCCGTGCCCCAGATAGACGGCCTGGCGGCTCATCGTGACCAGGACGTAGGAGCCGTACGCGCGGTCGGCGGCCGCCTGCGACAGGCGCAGCGCCTGCACGAAGTAGCGCTGGGCGAGGCCGTGCGCCGCGATGTCGTACGACGTCCAGCCCGCGAGCCGGGTCAGGTCGGCGGCCGCGGCGAACAGGCGCCGCCCGGCCTGTTCGTTGTAGGTGCCGCGGAGCATCGGCTCCGCCTCGTGCTCCAGGTAGCGGACCAGGGCCTGGCGGGCGTGGCCGCCGCCGTAGGCGTGGTCGAGGGCGCGGAACAGCTCGCCGACGGAGCGCAGCGCCGCGATGTCGCCGCCGGTCACCCGGTGGCCGGGGCCACGGTCGGTGTCCCGGCGCTGGCGGGGCACGCCGGGGCGGCCCTGCGGGGGCACGCGCGGCGTCTGCTGCGGTTCGCCGCGGGCGACGCGCTCGTCGGCGCGGCCGATCAGCCAGTCCCGGCTCGGCACGACGAGCCCGGCCGGGGTGAACGCGATCTTGCGCAGTTCGGCGTGGCTGCCGGAGTCCTTGCGCCACAGGCCGCCGACGATGTCGATGGCCTCCTCGGGCGAGGCCGCGAACTCCAGGCCCGCGTAGACCGGCGCGCAGGCGTCGAGCCCGAGGTCCTGCGCGGACAGACGGCGGCCGAGGCGGCGCGTGAAGACCTCGGCGATCAGTGCGGGCGTGGTGCCTCTCGGCTGCTGTCCGCGCAGCCAGCGTGTCACCGATGTTTTGTCGTACCGGAGGTCGAGCCCGTGCTCGAGCCCTAGCTGATCGACGCGACGGGCCAGGCCCGCATTGGAGAATCCGGCTTCCGCGATAAGCGCGGCGAGCTGGCGGTTGGGGGTGCGCTGCGGGGGTCGTTCCGTCATCAGCTGTGCGGTCTCCTGCCCTTGGGCCTGTCGTGAACAGCCCTTATGGCCTCGTGAACGGCGTGAATGTAACGGCACTCATAGCCCGCATCCCGACCTTCAAGCCGCATTCATCCGATCGTGTGAGTATTGGCCAGAGGGCTGACGGGCGGGCGCCAGTCGTACAGTGGCTGGGGCGCGATCCGTGCACGGTGAAGGTTTCCGGGCCCGGTGGTGGCTTACGGGCACGGTGAGGTTAGGGAGGCACACGCCGTGGGCGAGTTGCGATTCATCCGGCTGGGCTTCGGCCCGGACAAGGCCGGCTACGTCGAGTACCAGGACGCCTGGGACGAGCAGCGCCGCGTGCACGCGGCCCGCTTCGCGGACGAGGTCCCCGACACCTGTCTGCTCCTTGAGCACCCGCCGGTCTACACCGCGGGCCGCCGCACCGAGCCGAGCGAGCGCCCGCTGGACGGCACGCCCGTGGTGGACGTCGACCGCGGCGGCAAGATCACCTGGCACGGCCCGGGGCAGCTCGTGGGCTACCCGATCCAGAAACTGCCGCGTCCGGTGGACGTCGTAGCACATGTACGCCGTCTGGAAGAGGCACTTATCCGAACGTGTGCCGAGTTCGGTCTGGCCACCACGCGCGTCGAGGGCCGCAGCGGCGTGTGGGTCCTCGGCGATCCGGTGGAGCGGCGCCCGGCACTCGGCGGCCTCAGCCTCGACTTCGACCCGCGCCTGGCGGACGACGAGTTCGACCCCCGGCTGAACGGCCCGGAGTACGCGCCTTCCAACGCGGGCCAGCGCCGCGAGGACCGCAAGGTCGCGGCGATCGGCATCCGCGTCGCCAAGGGCGTCACGATGCACGGCTTCGCGCTGAACGTGAATCCGGACAACACCTGGTTCGACCGGATCGTGCCGTGCGGCATCCGCGACGCGGGCGTGACGTCGATCGCGAACGAGGTGGGCCGCGACCTCACGATCGCCGACGTCCTGCCGGTGGTGGAGAAGCACCTCAAGGACGTCCTGGAGAACGCGGACCTGAAGCCGCGGGTCATCGAGCAGCGGCCCGAGCAGACTGCCGGGTCCGCCGCCGCGGAACCGGCCGCCGGGCGGGTCCCCGAGACGGCCCTCTCCTAGCCGCCGCACGGCTGGGGGGCGCGCACGGGAATGCACCCCCTTGGCCAGAGGTTGGCCAGGAGTAAGCCCCATGAGATAACGGGCGTACCCTGGGGTGCGCCGACGAATCGAAGTTACGCCAGCTATGCAGGGAGCCGATGTGTCCGCAGTCGCACCCGACGGACGCAAGATGCTGCGCCTGGAGGTCCGGAACGCCCAGACCCCCATCGAGCGCAAGCCCGAGTGGATCAAGACCCGGGCGAAGATGGGCCCCGAGTACACGCAGATGCAGAAGCTCGTGAAGAGCGAGGGCCTGCACACGGTCTGCCAGGAGGCGGGCTGTCCCAACATCTACGAGTGCTGGGAGGACCGCGAGGCGACGTTCCTCATCGGCGGCGACCAGTGCACGCGCCGGTGTGACTTCTGCCAGATCGACACCGGCAAGCCGCAGGCCCTCGACCGCGACGAGCCGCGCCGCGTCGGCGAGTCCGTCGTCACGATGGACCTGAACTACGCCACCATCACCGGCGTCGCCCGCGACGACCTGGAGGACGGCGGCGCCTGGCTGTACGCGGAGACGGTCCGCCAGATCCACGCGATGACGGCGGAGCGCGCCGAGGGCTACACCAAGGTCGAGCTGCTCATCCCCGACTTCAACGCCGATCCCGACCAGCTGGCCGAGGTCTTCTCGTCCCGCCCCGAGGTCCTCGGGCACAACGTCGAGACGGTGCCGCGGATCTTCAAGCGGATCCGCCCCGGCTTCCGGTACGAGCGCTCCCTCGAGGTCATCACGAAGGCCCGCGAGGCCGGTCTGGTCACCAAGTCCAACCTGATCCTGGGCATGGGCGAGACCCGCGAGGAGATCAGCGAGGCGCTGCGCGAGCTGCACGCGGCGGGCACCGAGCTGATCACCATCACCCAGTACCTGCGCCCCACGCCGCGCCACCACCCGGTCGAGCGCTGGGTGAAGCCCGCCGAGTTCGTGGAGCTGAAGCAGGAGGCCGAGGAGATCGGCTTCTCCGGCGTGATGTCGGGTCCGCTGGTGCGGTCCTCGTACCGCGCGGGGCGGCTGTACCAGATGGCGATCGAGAAGCGCGGCGCCTACGTCGCCTCGCAGGCGGTCTGACGGCGGCGCCCGGTTCGCTCCGGGCGCGGCGCCCGGCCCGCCGCACCGGCGGCGGCACCCGGCCCGCACGGGTAGCGCCCGGCCCGCCCGGGTCGCGTGTGAATCCGCGCACAAGTGACTACCACCCAGTAATGGCCGAGAAGACGCGGCCTCCACGGTCCCCGCAGGTGAGGGTGCCCGTAGAGGCCGCGTCAACGTTTGGGGCCCTCGCGTCAAGGCTTCATCGGTGTTTGACCGCTCGGTCACGCCCTGGTAACACCAATCAGTGACGCTGGAACTACCGCACGTAGAGCCTTACCCAGAGCCCGGGTGGTAGTCCCGGCCACCGGCCCCCACCACAACGCAGTGCCAGCGAGTGCCCACTCGTAGCGTTCCCCCGTTCACCATCGCTTCTCGGAGGGCATCACCATGCAGGCCGCGCCCGTACGCGCCAACGCCATCCCGTCCGTCACCGACGCGCTCCGCGCCGTCGAAGCGCTGCTCATGAGCGGCGGCCAGCGCACCGCCCGCCGCAACGCCTGGACGTCCGTCCTCGAGGACCGGCGCCGGGCGAAGGACCGGTCCGAGGCCCAGCGCGTGCTGGAAGAGGCGGGAACAACCCGCACGTCGTAGTCACTCGCGGGGGCACGTAGACTTCGCCCCATGGCGAGGAAGGAAACCACCGCGGCTGACGCCGCGGCGAACCCGGGGCGACTCAAGCAGATCGCTCTGACGTACAAGATGACCCGGCGGGCCGACTCCAAGATCGGTCTCATCATCGCGGCTGTGGGAATCGTCACCTTCGGTGTCTTCCTCGCGATCGGTCTGTGGCTCGACCACCCCATCTATCTCGGCATTCTCGGCTTCGTGCTCGCCTTCCTCGCGATGGCGATCGTCTTCGGACGCCGCGCCGAGCGAGCGGCCTTCGGGCAGATGGAGGGCCAGCCCGGCGCGGCGGCCGCGGTGCTCGACAAGATCGGCCGCGGCTGGACGACGACCCCCGCGGTCGCGATGAACCGCAGTCAGGACGTGGTGCACCGCACCGTCGGCAAGGCGGGCATCGTCCTCGTCGCCGAGGGCAACCCGAACCGCGTGAAGCCGCTGCTGGCCGCCGAGAAGAAGAAGATGGCCCGCATCGTCGCGGACGTCCCCGTGCACGACGTGATCGTGGGCACGGGCGAGGGCCAGGTCGAGCTGAAGAAGCTCCGCACCACGCTCCTGAAGCTCCCGCGCGTCCTCCAGGGCCCCCAGGTGACGGCGACCAACGACCGCCTGAAGGCCATGGGCGACCTGATGAGCAACATGCCCCTGCCGAAGGGGCCGATGCCGAAGAACGTGCGCATGCCGAAGGGCCCGAAGATGCGCTAGCGCGCGCGTCGTACGCGTCTACGCCGAGCGGGGCGGCCGGAACCGAAGGGTTCGGGCCGCCCCGCTTGTTTGTCGTTGGGCTTGTCGTTGGGTGGTGCGTGGTCGCGTGGCGCGTGGTCGCGCGTGGTGCCTGCTCGGGTGGCGCGTGCCAGGAAGCCGGAACACGCGGGTGGCGCGTGCCAGGAAGCCGGCACGCATGCGCACCGGAAAGCTAAATCCGCACCTGCACCGCGCGAGCCAGGCGGTCGTGCAGGCCGCGGCCGTCGCGGTCCCAGATGATGGCCGGGATGCCGAGGCACAGGAGCGCGCCGCGCACGATGACGCGGCCGAAGCCGAGGCGGCCGCCGCCCTCGGCGATGACGCGCAGGCCGAGGAGGCGCTTGCCCGGGGTGCAGCCGACGGTGCCCACGGTCAGGACGCTCATCACGAAGAGCAGGCCGAGGGCCCAGTTGCCCGCCGCCTGGGCGCTGCCGCCCGCGAACAGGCCGTACGCGATCACCATGCACAGCGCCCAGTCGATCGCGATCGCCGCGATCCTGCGCCCCGGCCGCGCGATGGAGCCCGGCCCTTCCTCGGGCAGGCCGAGCCGCTCGCCCCGGTATCCGAAGTCGACGCCCGCCTCCTCGGCTGCCGCGCGCGGGCCGGAGAGCCACGATCCGATTGCTTGCCTGTTGTCCACCCGTCCACGGTACTGCGCCCCTTTTGATACGGGGACGGGCGGGGCCCCCGTACGGCCCCCGCGCCACCGGCCCGGTTAACTTCGGCGAAACAAATGGGTCACGCTTGAGAAATCCCCCGTCCCTATGGTCGGGTCCAGCGTGTGCCACCGCACTGGCCGCACGACCGAGCTGCAACCCCGCTCCTCCTGGGCGGGAGTAGGAGGAGCTGGATGTTCCAGAACGCCGACGACGCCAAGAAGTTCCTCGCGGATGAGGACGTGAAGTTCGTAGACGTCCGCTTCTGCGACCTGCCGGGTGTGATGCAGCACTTCACGGTGCCGGCCGAGGCGTTCGACCCCACGGAGGAGCTGGCCTTCGACGGCTCGTCCATCCGCGGCTTCCAGGCCATCCACGAGTCCGACATGGCGCTGCGCGCGGACCTGTCGACGGCCCGCGTCGACCCCTTCCGCCGGGACAAGACCCTCAACGTCAACTTCTTCATCCACGACCCGATCACGGGCGAGCAGTACTCCCGCGACCCGCGCAACGTCGCCAAGAAGGCCGAGGCCTACCTCGCCTCCACCGGCATCGCGGACACCGCGTACTTCGGCCCCGAGGCCGAGTTCTACGTCTTCGACTCGGTCCGCTTCGAGACCTCCGCCAACCGCTCGATCTACGAGATCGACTCCGAGGCGGGCGCCTGGAACACCGGCGCGGTCGAGAACAACCGCGGCTACAAGGTCCGCTACAAGGGCGGCTACTTCCCGGCCCCGCCGGTCGACCACTTCGCCGACCTGCGCGCCGAGATCTCCCTTGAGCTGGACAAGCAGGGCCTGAAGGTCGAGCGCCAGCACCACGAGGTGGGCACGGCGGGCCAGGCGGAGATCAACTACAAGTTCAACACGCTGCTCGCCGCCGCCGACGACCTGATGCTCTTCAAGTACATCGTGAAGAACGTCGCGTGGCGCAACGGCAAGACCGCGACCTTCATGCCGAAGCCGATCTTCGGCGACAACGGCTCGGGCATGCACGTCCACCAGTCCCTGTGGACCGGCGGCGAGCCCCTCTTCTACGACGAGCAGGGCTACGCGGGCCTCTCGGACACCGCCCGCTACTACATCGGCGGCATCCTCAAGCACGCCCCCTCCCTCCTCGCCTTCACCAACCCCACGGTGAACTCCTACCACCGCCTGGTCCCCGGCTTCGAGGCCCCGGTCAACCTGGTCTACTCGCAGCGCAACCGCTCCGCCGCGATGCGCATCCCGATCACGGGCTCCAACCCGAAGGCCAAGCGCGTCGAGTTCCGCGCCCCCGACCCGTCCTCGAACCCGTACCTGGCCTTCTCCGCCCTCCTCCTCGCGGGCCTCGACGGCGTCAAGAACAAGATCGAGCCGGCCGAGCCGATCGACAAGGACCTCTACGAGCTCGCCCCCGAGGAGCACGCGGGCGTCCCCCAGGTCCCCACCTCCCTCCCCGCGGTCCTCGACGCCCTCGAGGCGGACAACGAGTACCTCCAGGCCGGCGGCGTCTTCACCTCCGACCTGATCGAGACGTGGATCGACTACAAGCGCACGAACGAGATCGCCCCGATCCAGCTGCGGCCGCACCCGCATGAGTTCGAGCTGTACTTCGACATCTAAAGGGTGGGGTCGGGTGGCCTGCGAGGGATCAACCGAAACGTGTCGTGACCTGCGGAAGCACTTCTCGCGAGTTCTCACGGGTCCTGGCTGATTTTCCACTGCGTTGTGCACCGAGTGTGCACCGGAGCACACAAACCCTGACTCGGTGTCAGACACGTTAGTGAAGGCCGTCACTTACAAGTGACGGCCTTCACTCGTTGCCCGGACCACATGCCATTCACGACGTCTCTCCGCACAGGCTGGCTCTGATCCGCTACCTGACGTGAACTGTGACATGGCAGCGTCCAGAAAGCCATCCCACCTGAGCCCTGCAGCCCACCCCGCCGCAGAAAATCTATGGGAGTCGCCGGTGGGACCATCTACGCTCATTGGTCGTGGTCGTATACGCGAGCTGGAATCGGACAGACGCCTCGGTGAGGCGAGCTGCGGAGCCGGAATCAGAGTTCTATGACAGGATCGCCGGTCCGTACTGGGATCAGCGAGTGGTGCTCGCACCTCCCTGATCAGGATCAGCCCGGCTTGCGCAGTCGGCTTCGAGACCGGAACTCCGACGCAAACGTCTCCTCCGCGCTGTGGGAGTTGTACCTGCACGAGATGCTGCTTGGGTCCGGCTGCACCGTGGAGATCGAGCCTGGAATAGGTACTCGCGGCAGGAACCCCGACTTCCTAGTCACCTGCGAGGGCCAGCAATTCGTCGTCGAGGCGAAATGGACGGTCCAACGCCTGGACGGAACGGCATCCAACAGGCAGCTCCCGCCCGTCCTGATCGATGCCATCGACGGTGTGCCGAGCCCCAACTTCTTCGTGTCATACAGGATTCACCAGACAGGGTCAGGAACACCCTCGCAAAGGCGGCTGAAAACTGGGCTGGAGCGGTGGCTCGCCAGCCTGGATCCCGATCAGGTCATCGCCGACAAGGCCCCATTACCCAAGCACACCTGGCAGGAGGCCGACTGGTCCCTCTCGTTCAAGGCGATCCCCCGTAGCCCCGATAGGCGAGGAGATCCAACGAGCAGGACAATCGGCTTCTACCCCCCGATGACCTGGTTCAATGACGAGTCGGATCAAGTGCTCGACGCAGTCAAGAAGAAGGGAGGGAAGTACGGCGATCTAGCGCTGCCGTTCATCGTGGCGGTTGGCCGTGCGGGCGCCTTCCCTGAAGACGAAGAAGTAGAGACCGCGTTGTACGGAACCTCCGTCGAGTACGTCCACAACAGCACACCGACCTTCGGCCGACAGCCCTACGGCTACTGGACCGGCACCTACGCCCACGCTCACAGCCGGGTCAGCGGCGTGCTCACCGTAGACAACCCGGCACCCTGGACCTGGACCAAGAACACCCCCGTCCTGTGGCAGAGCCCCAACCCCAGTTCTCTTCGGGCTCCCGTCCTACCTAACTGGAAAACGGCACAACTGGTCAATGCCCACGTTCACCACCAAGCACCGGCCAACCCAATCCACACCGCCCTCGACTTGTCCGAACACTGGCCGGTCGGAGCCCCCTTTCCCCGGCGTCGCCAGAACAATGCGGGCTGACTGCAGTCGAATTCGTTCATGCCGACCCAGAGACTGCCCTTGCCATCAGAGATGGTGCTGCAGGCAGCGCAGCGGGCCGACTACTTATGGCTCACAATCGGCTCCTCGGAACCATTGCCCGTCGCCGGGTTTCACAGAGAGGTGAGTATTCACTGAAGGCTTCTCATCCTCGGGTCTGAGGGGTGGGGCTGCTCGGGAGGGCCTGTGACGTGGCAGGGCTCCTGGTCGTTCGGTTGGTGATCTCACTC
>NZ_JBWKEY010000017.1:0-41160 GCF_056435225.1 Streptomyces sp. NPDC043996
CACCAGGTACGACAAGACCGCCCAGTCCTACACAGCAGCCGTCACCCTCGCATCACTCCTGATGTGGGCGTGACACTTTGACGACAACTCCTAGGCCTCGCGGGCCTGCCGTGCCTTGGTGTGCCGGGTCGGCGCGGCCGTCGCCGGATCCTCGGGCCACGGGTGCTTGGGATAGCGGCCGCGCAGCTCCGCGCGCACCGAGCGGTAGCCGTCGCGCCAGAACGACGCCAGGTCGGCGGTGACGGCCGCCGGGCGTCCCGCGGGCGACAGCAGATGGACGAGCAGCGGCACCCCCGCCACCCGGGGCGTGTCGTCGAGCCCGAACATCTCCTGCACCTTCACGGCCAGAACCGGCCGCTCCGGATCGGTGTAGTCCACCCGGATCCGGGAGCCGCTGGGCACCTCCACGCGCTCCGGCGCGAGCGCGTCCAGGCGGGCCGCCTCGCCGCCCGCCCACGGCAGGAGCCGCGTCAGCGCCTGCCCGGCCTCGATCCGGGCCAGGTCCGCGCGGCGCCGGGCCCGGCCGAGCTCCGGTTCCAGCCAGGCGTCGGGAGCGGCGAGCAGCGCCGCGTCGGACACGTCGGGCCACGGCTCGCCCAGGTGCAGCCGCAGGAACGCGAGCCGGTCCCGCAGCGCGGCGGCGTCCCTGCTCCAGCGCAACAGCGCCACCCCCTCCCGCCTCAGGCCGTCGAGCAGCGCTTCCCGTACGAGCCGGGGGTCGGGGTTCCGCAGCGGGCGCACCGCGAGCTCCACCGCGCCGAGCCGCTCCACGTGCCGGGCGACCACGTCCCCCTCCGCCCAGGCGACCTCGTCGCCCTCCGTGTGCAGGGCGGAGGCGGCGGCGCGCGCGGTGTCCTCGTCGACGACCGCGCCGAGCCGCACGCGCGCGTGCCCCGCGCCGATGGGCCTGTCGGCCACCGCGACGGCCACCCAGGGCGCCCCGCCGAGCCCGGACCCCGGCCCCGCCTCGGCCCGGGTGCCGCCCGCCATCAGATACGTCCCGTCCGCCGCGCGCCGTGCCACCCGCTCGGGGAAGGCGAGGGCGGCCACGAGCCCGACGGCGGCGTCGTCTCCGGTGCCCGCCGCCGGGGCGCCGGGGCCTTCGGAAGCGGCCTGTGCCGCCGAGGTCAGGCGCCGTACCTCCGCCCGCCAGCGCGCCCCGTACCCGTCGTCGCCGCGCCGCGCGCCGCGCAGGGCCGCCGCCAGGTCGTCCCCGTACTCCCGGGGCGGCTCCTCGCTCAGGAGCGCGACGGCCTCCGCGGCCCGCCGCGGGCCGATCCGCGGCGCGGCGTCCAGGAGGGCCCGCGCGAGCCGCGGATGCACGCCCACCCGGGACAGGCGAAGGCCCCGCTCCGTCGCCCGGCCCGTGCCCGCGTCCACCGCCCCGACGGCCGTCAGGACCTCGCGCGCGGCCGCCATGGCGCCGCCGGGCGGCGGGTCGAGCAGCGCGAGCCCACTGGCGCCGGGGTCGCCCCAGCAGGCCGCCTGGAGGGCGAACGCCGTCAGGTCGGCGACCTTGATCTCGGGGGCGGGGAAGCGGGGCAGGCGCGCGTCCTCCGCCTGTGCCCAGCACCGGTACACCGCGCCCGGCGCCTCACGCCCCGCACGTCCCGCCCGCTGCCGCCCCGCCGCCTGCGAGGCCCGTACCGTCGTCAGGGAGCTCAGGCCCCGCGCGTGGTCCACGCGCGGCTCCCGCGCGAGACCGGCGTCGACCACGACCCGCACCCCCGGAACCGTCAGGGACGACTCGGCCACCGCCGTCGCCAGGACCACGCGCCGCCGCTCGCCGCCCGCGAGGACCGCGTCCTGCACCTCGGCCGGGGCGCGCCCGTGCACCTGGAGGACCTCGACGTCCGCCAGGCCGGACAGCTGCCCGGCCACGCGGCCGATCTCGCCGACGCCCGGCAGGAAGCACAGCACGTCGCCCGCGCGCTCCCGCAGCGCCCGCCGCACCACCGCCGCGACGTGGCTGAGCAGCGCGGGGTCCACGCGCAGGCCGTGGGGCGGCCGCACCGGCGCCGTCGGCGGCGCCCACACCACCTCCACGGGGTGCGCGACGCCCGCGGCCTCCACCACCGGGGCGTTCCCGAGGACCCGGGCCCAGCCCTCCGCGTCCGTCGTCGCGGACGCCGCGACCAGCTTCAGCTCCGGGCGCAGCGCTTCGCGCACGTCGATCAGGAAGGCCGCCACGGTGTCCGCGTCCAGGTGCCGCTCGTGGCACTCGTCGAGGATGACGACGTCCACGCCCGCGAGCTCCTGGTCGCGCTGGAGGCGCTGGAGCAGGACGCCGGTCGTGACGACCTCCACGCGCGTGTGCGGGCCCACCACGCGCTCGCCGCGCACCGTGTAGCCGACGGTCCCGCCGGCCTTCTCGCCGAGCAGCCACGCCATCCGCCGTGCGGCGGCGCGGGCCGCGATGCGCCGGGGCTCGGCGACGACCACGCGGCGTACCGGACCGCCACCGCCGGTGAGGCCCGCGAGGGCCAGCGGCACCAGGGTGGTCTTGCCCGTGCCGGGCGGCGCGCACAGCACGGCGGCGCCCGGCCCCTCAAGGGCGGCGCGCAGCGCGGGCAGCGCCTCGCGCACGGGCAGGTTCAGGGCGGCGTCACGGATCGCGCCGCCAGCGTCGTCACGGATCACGCCCCCAGTGTCGTACGGGCGCGGCGGCCGCCCGCCGCGCCCCCGGGAAACGTCAGTCCCGCTCGCACAGGAAGATCGCGGTTCCCGGGATCAGGTTCCCGCGCAGCGGGGACCAGCCGCCCCACTCCTGGGTGTTCCACGCGGGCCACTCCGGCTCCACCAGGTCCACCAGGCGCAGGCCGCTCGCGACGACGTCCCGGACCCGGTCGCCGAGCGTGCGGTGGTGCTCGACGTACACGGCCCGGCCGGTGTCGTCCTGCTCGACGTACGGGGTGCGGTCGAAGTACGAGGCGGCGACCGAGAGGCCCTCGGGGCCCGGCTCGTCGGGGAAGGCCCAGCGGATCGGGTGCGTCACGGAGAACACGAACCGGCCGCCGGGGCGCAGCACCCGGCGCACCTCGCGCAGCACCCGCACCGGGTCTGCCACGAACGGCAGCGCCCCGTAGGCGGAGCAGGCCAGGTCGAAGGAGCCGTCCGCGAAGGGCAGCGCGCCCGCGTCCGCCTCCACCAGCGGCACCCGGCCCCCGTCGATCCGCAGCGCGTGCTGGAGCTGGCGGTGGGACAGGTCGAGGGCCACGGGCCGCGCGCCCTGTCCGGCCAGCCAGCGCGAGCACTGGGCCGCGCCCGCGCCGATCTCCAGGACGTCCTTGCCCTTGAGGTCCTCGGCCGGGCCGAGCAGCTCCGCCTCGACCTCGTCCAGGCCCTCGGGGCCCCACACGAAGCGGTCGTCGCCGAGGAAGGTGCCGTGCTCGACCTGGTAGTCGTCGGCGTTCCTGTCCCACCAGCCACGATTGGCGCGCACACTCTCAGTGACATCGGCGTCACGTCGGGTGGCCTCGGGTTCGGGTGCGTGCGGCTCTTGGATGGTCGGCTCCCTCGTCGGTACTGTGCGAAGCCCTGTCCGGGCCGCCGTCCGAAGGCGTCGCGGCAGAGCGCGCTGCGGCCCTTGTGGCCTCATGTAACTGGTTTTGTGCCGGGTATGCGGCGATCCGCCCCGGGTGTGCGCCTTCGCGCATTGACCCTGTCGGACAGCCCCCGTATGCTACAAGTTGCGCTGCGAGCTTGCGTTCCTCAGACATAGCAGGCTGCGCTCGCGTCTGTTGTATGTCCCCTCGGTTATCGAGGCGCTTCCGTCTCCTTCGGGAACCCCGGAATCCAGCGCCTCCTGAGCTGTCCGGCCTTCGGCAGAGCGAAACGGGCTCCGGCGTAAGCAGTACCTACGACTTCAATGTCCGTACCGGAGCCCTTTCCCACATGACGAGCAGCACCGAGACCACCGCCACCACCCCGCAGGTTGCGGTCAACGACATCGGTAACGAGGAAGCCTTCCTCGCCGCGATCGACGAGACGATCAAGTACTTCAACGACGGCGACATCGTCGACGGCGTCATCGTGAAGGTCGACCGGGACGAGGTCCTGCTCGACATCGGTTACAAGACCGAAGGCGTCATCCCGAGCCGCGAGCTCTCCATCAAGCACGACGTCGACCCGAACGAGGTCGTCGCCGTCGGTGACGAGATCGAGGCCCTTGTTCTCCAGAAGGAGGACAAGGAAGGTCGCCTGATCCTCTCGAAGAAGCGCGCCCAGTACGAGCGTGCCTGGGGCACCATCGAGAAGATCAAGGAAGAAGACGGGATCGTCACCGGTACCGTCATCGAGGTCGTCAAGGGTGGTCTCATCCTCGACATCGGCCTCCGTGGCTTCCTGCCGGCTTCCCTCGTCGAGATGCGCCGCGTCCGCGACCTCCAGCCCTACGTGGGCAAGGAGCTCGAGGCCAAGATCATCGAGCTGGACAAGAACCGCAACAACGTGGTCCTGTCCCGCCGTGCCTGGCTCGAGCAGACCCAGAGCGAGGTCCGCCAGACCTTCCTCACGACCCTGCAGAAGGGCCAGGTCCGCTCCGGCGTCGTTTCCTCGATCGTCAACTTCGGTGCGTTCGTGGACCTCGGCGGCGTCGACGGTCTCGTCCACGTCTCCGAGCTCTCCTGGAAGCACATCGACCACCCCTCCGAGGTCGTCGAGGTCGGCCAGGAGGTCACGGTCGAGGTCCTGGACGTCGACATGGACCGCGAGCGCGTCTCCCTGTCGCTCAAGGCGACCCAGGAAGACCCGTGGCAGCAGTTCGCCCGCACCCACCAGATCGGCCAGGTCGTGCCCGGCAAGGTCACGAAGCTGGTTCCGTTCGGTGCGTTCGTCCGCGTGGACGAGGGCATCGAGGGTCTGGTCCACATCTCCGAGCTGGCCGAGCGCCACGTGGAGATCCCGGAGCAGGTCGTCCAGGTCAACGACGAGATCTTCGTCAAGGTCATCGACATCGACCTCGAGCGTCGCCGGATCTCGCTGTCCCTGAAGCAGGCCAACGAGTCCTTCGGTGCCGACCCGGCGTCGGTCGAGTTCGACCCGACCCTGTACGGCATGGCCGCGTCCTACGACGACCAGGGCAACTACATCTACCCCGAGGGCTTCGACCCGGAGACCAACGACTGGCTGGAGGGCTTCGACGCCCAGCGCGAGGCGTGGGAGACCCAGTACGCCGAGGCGCAGACGCGCTTCGAGCAGCACCAGGCCCAGGTCATCAAGTCCCGCGAGGCCGACGCCCAGGCGGCGGCCGAGGGCGGCGACGCCGCGGCTGCGGCTCCGGCCGCGTCCGGTGGCGGCGGCGGTTCGTACTCCTCCGAGGGTGCGGACACCTCTGGCGCGCTGGCTTCGGACGAGGCGCTCGCCGCGCTTCGCGAGAAGCTCGCGGGTGGCCAGAGCTGAGCTCCTAGCTACCGCTAGCTGAAACGGCGGGCCGCACCCCGACTGGGGTGCGGCCCGCCGTGCGTTTTCCGTCCGCGGGCCGTGGGGGTTGGGCGGGCGGTTCCCCGCGCCCCTTCGGGGCGCTGTTACGGGGTGACCGGAACGTTCGTCAGGCCCTTGCCGCCCCGCACCGTGTTGCTCGCGTGGACCGTCGTCCGACAGGACCCGCTCTGGTTCGTCACGTTGATCGCCAGCTGCTTGTCGCCCGTGGCGCCCGTCAGGTCCGAGGTGTTGCCGCGGAAGACCGTGCCGCAGCCCCAGCCGGACTGCTGGGTGTGCGTCTCGAAGCCGTTGTTCGTGGTGTTCTTGCCGGTGTTGCCCTCGATGACGTAGCCGTTGCCCTTCACGTCGACCCATGAGTCGTCGTAGTTGTTGCCCGTCAGGCCCCTGCCGTCGAAGGTGTTGCCCACGACCCGGCCGCCCTTCGTGCCCTCCTTGAGGTCGATGGCCTCACCGCCGACGTCCGGGCCGATGACGTTGTTCAGGATCTGTACGTTGTCACTCCGGTCGGAGAGGGTGTTCGCGGAGCCCACGTAGATGCCCTCGCCCATGCCCCGGTCGTCGTTGCCGGTGTCGTGGATCCGCGAGTTCTTGATGACGCCGTCGGGGCTCGTCTTGCGGAAGTGCACGCCTTCCATGTCCAGGCCGTGGACTGTCACGCCGTCCACCACCACCCCGCGGGCGGAGTCGATCATGATGCCCTTCTGGCCGCCGGTGACGGTGACGCCCTTGACCGTCCAGTACGAGGCGCCGTTGAGGTGCAGGCCGTAGCCGCCGCCCGCTTTGAGGACGGCCTTCGAGGAGCCGGTGAGGGTGATCCGGGAGCCGGAGCCCGCGGCGATCGTGGTCGTGAAGTTCCCGGAGTACGTGCCGTCGGCGAGGTGGATCGTGTCGCCCGGGGACGCCGAGCCGAGGGCCGCCTTCAGCTCGGCGGCCGTCGAGACCTCGATGGTGTCGGCGGGCGCCGTCGCGGAGGCGGGCGCGGTCAGGGCGAGACCGCCCGCCGTGGTGAGGGCGGCCAGTACGGGGACGAGCAGGGAGCGCGTGCGCATGGGGGGATCCCTTCCGTCGGAGCTAAGGCGGTTCTCGTACATGAATATGAGACGTCATGGTGAACAGCTTGCTGAACCGAGACGGTAGAGGTGGGGCATGTGCGCGTCAAGGTCTGGACCGGGGGTCACGCGAACGCGGCGGTAAGGGCGAGTGGATGGTGTGAACTCGCCGTCGTGCCACGGCAGTTCATGGATGAGAACGCGGTGGCGGGGTGCGCGGGCGGCGGCCCGGCCGGTCCTGTGAATCGGGCGCGGCGGGGAATGCCCGTCCTCCAGGGGGCGTTCTGCTCTATGAACACGAGGAGGAGCGGTCACTGTGCTAGATCCGCAGGGTTTGTACGCGTGGGAGCCGAAGGGGCTCGCGGTCGTCGACATGGCGCTCGCCCAGGAGTCGGCCGGCCTTGTCATGCTCTACCACTTCGACGGCTACATCGACGCGGGCGAGACCGGCGACCAGGTCGTCGAGCGGCTCGTCGACAGCCTCCCCGGGCAGGTCGTGGCCCGCTTCGACCACGACCGGCTCGTCGACTACCGGGCCCGGCGCCCGCTGCTGACCTTCCGCCGCGACCAGTGGAGCTCGTACGAGGAGCCCACCTTGGACGTGCGGCTGCTCCAGGACGCCACCGGCGCGCCCTTCCTTCTGCTCTCCGGGCCCGAGCCGGACATCGAGTGGGAGCGCTTCGCCGCGGCCGTCAAGGAGATCGTCGAACGGCTCGGCGTGCGCCTCTCGGTGAACTTCCACGGCATCCCCATGGGCGTCCCGCACACGCGCCCCGTCGGCCTGACCCCGCACGGCAACCGCACCGACCTGGTGCCCGGCCACGCCAGCCCCTTCGACGAGGCCCAGGTGCCGGGCAGCGCGGAGGCCCTGGTCGAGTACCGCCTCTCGGCGGCCGGGCACGACGTGCTCGGCGTCGCCGCCCACGTCCCGCACTACGTGGCGCGCTCCTCGTACCCGGACGCGGCCCTGACCGTCCTGGAGGCCATCACCGCCGCCACCGGCCTGGTGCTGCCCGGCGTGGCCCACACGCTGCGCACCGAGGCCCACCGCACCCAGACCGAGATCGACCGCCAGATCCAGGAGGGCGACGAGGAACTCGTCGCGCTCGTCCAGGGACTTGAGCACCAGTACGACGCCGCGGCGGGCGCCGAGTCGCGGGGCAACATGCTCGCCGAGCCCGTGGAGATCCCGTCCGCGGACGAGATCGGCCGTGAATTCGAGCGCTTCCTCGCGGAGCGGGAAGGCGACGGCTGAGGGCAGGGCCTAAGCTGCCGGTCATGCTGAAGGTGGGTTTGACCGGCGGTATCGGCGCCGGCAAGAGCGAGGTGTCCCGGCTGCTCGTCGCGGCCGGGGCCGTCCTGATCGACGCCGACCGCATCGCGCGGGACGTGGTGGAGCCCGGTACGGACGGGCTCGCCCGGATCGTCGAGACCTTCGGCGAGGACGTCCTCGCCGCGGACGGCTCCCTGGACCGGCCGAAGCTCGGCGCGATCGTCTTCGCCGACGCCGGGAAGCTGGCCGCCCTCAACGCGATCGTGCACCCGCTCGTCGGCGCGCGCTCGGCCGACCTTGAGCGGGCCGCGGCCCCCGACGCCGTCGTCGTGCACGACGTGCCGCTGCTCACCGAGAACGGCCTCGCGCCGCTGTACGACCTCGTGATCGTCGTCGACACGAGCCCCGAGACCCAGCTCGACCGCCTGGTAGGCCAGCGCGGCATGAGCGAGGACGACGCGCGCGCCCGCATGGCCGCCCAGGCCACCCGCGAGAAGCGGCTCGCGATCGCCGACATCGTGATCGACAACGACGGACCGCTCACGGACCTCACCGACCGGGTCGCCGCCGTCTGGCGGGACCTGGAGGAACGGGCGCGGACGGCCTAGGCGCGCGGGCGCGGGGAGGGGCGGCACTGTGGTCGTACTGGCGGCGTTCACCGCTCTGGGCGGACTCGTCGCGCTGCTCGCGGGCGCGTACGGGCTGCAGCACACCCGGCGCATCACCGAGGCGGGGCAGCTCGCGGAGGCGCTCGTGAAGGCGGTGCGGCCGGGGGCCGACCGGCCGACGCTGCAGTTCGAGACGGCGGACGGGCAGGTCGTGGAGATCGTCTCCCCGGTGCCGGCGAACCGGCGGCGGCCCCTGCCCGCGGGGGAGCGGGTCCGGATCGCGTACGACGCGCAGGACCCCCGGGAGGTCGTCGTGCTCGGCGCCGAGCGGCGCGGCATCGACTGGTGGTTCGTGGGGGCGGGCGCGGCGCTCGTGGTGGTGGGGCTCGCGCTGGCGCTGACCGGGTGAGGGGGCCTCGGGCGGAATACCCGGGATCTCCATGTGTGTTGACCCAGGGAGTGAGGGAAGGAGTTCTGTCGTGCCCGAAAGCAGCCCTGAGAGTCACGTCATCGACTTCCGCGCGGCGGAGCACCTGCTGGCCGCGCGGGACCCGCGAGGCGCGGTGAAGCTGCTCGACGCGGTCATCGCCGCGCACCCGGAGAACACGGCGGCGCGGCTGCTGCGGGCCCGCGCGTTCTTCGCGTCCGCGCAACTGCGGGCCGCCGAGCTGGAGTTCAGCATCGTCCTGGAGCGCGAGCCGGACAACGCGTTCGCGCACTTCGCGCTCGCCCGCACCTATGAGCGCGCCCGGCGGCCCGACCAGGCCCGGCGCCACTTCAGACTCGCGGCGGCGCTCGACCCGCAGCCCGAGTACCTGGCGGCGGCCCGTTTCGACGACACGGGCGCCGACGGCGCGTGAGCACCCGCCCCCTCGCGGCATCCCGGGGCGCTCAGCCCTTCGGCGGCTCGTACGGGGGCACGTCGCGGCCCGGCTGGTAGTGCGGGCCCTGACGGATGTGGCGCACGACAAGGGCCATGTCCACGATGACCACGAGCCACAGCACGGCGCACGCCGCGGCCCAGGTGGGGCGCCCGGCGAGCGCGAACGCGACCGTGCCGAAGGTGGCCCAGACCAAGCCCCATACGCTGAACCAGAAGCGCATGCGCAAGGGACTCCGTGCCGTCACCGGTTCACTGCCTGTGCGCATCGGACGTCATCTCCTCCTTCCAGGGTCCACCCGGCGCGGGCGGAGCGGAAGGGGCGACCGAGGGGTGGGTGGGGCCGTGCTGGACGTGCTGCGGGCCGCGGCGGAGAGTGACGAGGGGCTCGCCGCGTGGCTGCAGGACCTGGAAGACGCGAGCGAGGCGGGCGACGGGCCCGTGGAGGTGGTCCTGCCGGACGCCGACGCGCTGGCGGAGATCCTCCTGGACCTGGCGGTGCCCCACGAGGACATCAACGCGCTCGTCGCCCTGCGCGCGCGGGTCCAGGACCACGACGACACGCGCCTCCTCCTCGAGCGGTGCGTCGCCGCGCTCGTACGGGACCTCGGGGAGCCGGGGAAGCAGCCCCGGATGCCGGTCCTGCCCGAAGAGCTCGGCGAACTCGGCAGCTGCTTCTACGTGTACGTGTTCGTCGCCGCGCTGCCCCACGTCCGCGCCCACCACCGCCGTCACGGCATACCCGAGGCGACGGCGCGGCGCACCCTCGCCGATCTCGGCCGGCACCTGGCGGTGCACCGCAGGGGGCACGGCGCCCGGGGCGTGCCGGTGCCGGGCTGGAACGCGCTGCACTTCCGGGGCGAGCTCTACCAGTTGGGGCGGTTGCAGTTCCAGCGCGCCCGGCTCGGCGCGCGCATGGGCGAGGCCCTGGCCCGCGCCGGGCTCCCGCTCGGCGCCGGGGCCCCGTCTTTAAGCCTGCACGTCCCCGACTTCCACGGCCCGCTGTCGCCCGAGGCGTGCGACCGCTCGGTGGCGCTCGCCCGCGAGTTCTTCCCGCGGCACTACCCCGACGAGCGCTACGAGGTCGTGGTGTGCCACTCGTGGCTGCTCGACCCGCAGCTGCGGCGGTACCTGCCCGCGGACTCCAACATCGCGCGCTTCCAGGACCGCTTCCGGCAGGCCACGACGTACGGCGACGAGGAGCCCGACGACACCGTCCCGATCGGCTTCGTCTTCGGCGACCGGGACCTGCCGGTGGCCGGCCTTCCGCGCCGCACCCGGGTGGAGCGGGCGGTCGTCGACCATCTGCGGGCGGGCGGGCACTGGTACGTGGGGCACGGCTGGTTCCCGCTGTAGTGCCGCCGTGCCCGCGGCCGCCGGGGAGGGCCCTAGTGGCCCTCGGGCTCGTCCTCCAGCGCTTGCCGGGCCGCTGCCGCGAGGCCTGGCAGGCCCCGCAGCCGCTCGAGCTCGCGCCGGTCGCGCTTCGTGGGGCGCCCGGTGCCGCGGTCGCGGATCCCGGCGGGGGCCGTCGCCTCGCGCGGCGGCGGGGGCGGACTGTTGTCCACGTAGCACTCGACGGCGACCGGCGCGCCGACCCGCTTGCGGATGACGCGCTTGACGACGACGATCCGCTCGCGGCCCCCGGCCTGCCGCAGCCGCACCTCGTCGCCGGGCTTCACCGCGTGCGCGGGCTTCACGCGCTCCCCGTTGACCCGCACATGGCCGCCCTTGCAGGCCGCGGAGCCCATCGAGCGGCTCTTGACCAGGCGTACCGACCAGATCCAGCTGTCGACGCGCACGGCAGCGCCCGTCGCGTCCCCTCCCGCAGTCTCCGAAGCCATGCTCCGACCTTAATGCGGCATCCGCGCGGGCACGCCGGACGCCCGGCGAGCCGTCCGGAATCCGCGCGCCACCACGGCCGATAATTCGGGCCTATTACGGCAAACCACGCACAAGAGGTGCTGCCCATGACGCCCGAAGAGCTCGCCACCACGGTCGACGGCCTGATGGACGGCTTGCGCGCCGACCTCGTACGGCTCGCCTCGATCCCGTCCGTCGCCTTCCCCGGGTACCCGGCCGGGCCCGTGGAGGAGGCCCACGACCTGGTCGCCGGGCTGCTGCGGGACGCCGGAGTGCCCACCGTCGAACGCGTGGAGCTGCCCGGCACCGCCCCGGTCGTCTACGGGGAGATCCCGCCGCCGGACCCGGCGGCCCCCACCGTCCTGCTCTACGGCCACTACGACGTGCAGCCGCCCGGCGACGAGGCGCTCTGGAAGTCGCCGCCGTTCGAGCCCACGCCGATCGGGGACGGCGGCGCGCTGCGGGCCCGCGGCATCGCCGACGACAAGTCCAACGTCATCGCCCACCTGGGCATGCTCCGCGCCTACCGGGGCCGACCGCCCGTCGGCGTGAAGATCGTCGTCGAGGGGCAGGAGGAGTACGGCAGCGACTTCGACGGCTATCCGCCGACCGACCCCGAGCGCTTCGCCTGCGACGCCATGGTGATCGCCGACCTCGGCAACCTGCGCCCCGGCACCCCGACCCTCACCACCGGACTGCGCGGCGCCGCCGAGGTCGTCGTCGAGGTCCGCACCCTCGACGAGCCGCGCCACAGCGGCGAGTTCGGCGGTGCCGCGCCCGACGCGCTGCTCGTCCTGCTCAAGGCCCTCGCCACCCTCCACGACGTCCACGGCGACGTCGCCGTGGAGGGGCTGCGCCGCGAGGAGTGGACCGGGACCTCTTACACGGAAGAGGAGTTCCGCGACCTCGCGGGCGTCCGCGACGGCGTGCCGCTCATCGGCAGCGGCGGCCTCGGCGAGCGGCTGTGGAGCGGGCCCGCGATCACCGTGATCGGCCTGGACGCGCCCGGCGTCGAGCACGCCGCGTCGGCGGTCGTACCGCACGCCCGCGCCAAGCTGAACCTGCGCTTCCACCCCCGGCAGGACCCGCGGGAGGCCCGCGACGCGCTGGTGGCGCACCTGCGCTCGCTCAGACCCTTCGGCGTCCCGCTGACCGTGACCCCCGGCGACACGGGACCCGGCTACGAGGCCACCACCGGCGGCCCCGCCTACCGCGCCGCGCTCGCCGCCCTCAAGGAGGCCTGGGGGAAGGACGCCTCGTACGTGGCGACGGGCGGGTCGATCCCGCTGGTCAACGGGCTCGCCCAGGCCGCGCCCGGCGCGGAGGTGCTGCTGTTCGGCGCGCAGGACAGCATGTGCAACCTGCACGCCCCCAACGAGCGCGTGCTGCTCTCCGAACTGCGCAACACCGTCGTGGCCATGGGCGCCTTCGTACGGGAGTACGCGGCCGGCTTCCAGGGCGGGGGCCGGTCATGAGCGCCGCCGCACCCGGCACCGAAGAGCCGCCCACCAAACGGAAGTTCACCTTCCCCAGCGCGCTGACCGTCCTGGCCGTGGTCACCGTCGCGGTGTGGCTGCTCGCGTTCCTGATCCCCTCGGGCGCCTACGACCGCAACGACAAGGGCGCCCCGGTCCAGGGCAGCTACCACCGCGTCCCCGGCGAGCAGTCCTTCACCGACCGCCTCAACGACCTGTTCCTCGCGCCGGTCAACGGTCTGTACGGCATCCAGGACACCGCGTCCGGGCAGGTCGGCCCGGATCTGTCCGGGGACCTGTACGGCAGCGCGGGGGTGTTCCTGTTCGTCCTCGCGATCGGCGCGTTCATCACCGTCGTGTTCGCCACCGGGGCCCTCGACCGGGGCATCGGCCGCCTCGCCCACCGGCTGCGCGAGCGCGGCGCGCTGCTCATCGCGGGCGTCATGGTGGTCTTCTCCGTGCTCGGCACGGTCGAGGGCTTCGCGGAGGAGACGCTCGGCTTCTACGGCCTGATCGTGCCGCTGATGCTGGCGCTCGGCTACGACCGCATGACCGCCGTCGGCGCGATCATCCTGGGCGCGGGCGTCGGGGTGCTGTGCTCGACGGTCAACCCGTTCGCCACGGGCGTGGCCTCCTCGGCGGCGGACATCTCGCTGGGCGACGGGATCGTGCTGCGGTTCGCGATGTGGGTGGTGCTCACCGGGGTGACGGTCCTGTACGTCATCCGGTACGCGCGGCGCGTCCAGCGGGACCCGGAGCGTTCCCTCAGCGGCTTCCTGCCGGGCGACCGGGAGCAGACGGCCGCCGACACGGGCGAGGTGCCCGAGCTGACCGGGCTGCACAAGGTGCTCCTCGGCGTGGTCGCCCTGGTCTTCGCCTTCATGATCTTCTCGGTGGTGCCCTGGTCCAGCGCGCTCACCGGCGACGCGGACGCCAAGCCGTACGGCTTCGAACTGGGCTGGTCCTTCCCGCAGCTCGCGGCCCTGTTCCTGTGCGCGGCGGTGCTCGTGGGCCTGGTCGCGCGGATGGGGGAGCAGAAGCTCAGCGCCACCGTGATCCAGGGAGCCGCCGACTTCATCTCGCCGGCGCTGGTGATCGTGCTGGCCCGTGGCGTCACGGTCATCATGAACAACTCGCAGGTCACCGACACGGTGCTGCACTCTATCGAGGGCGTGGTCAAGGGCACGTCGTCCGGGGTGTTCGCGGTGATCGTGTTCGTGGTGAACCTGCCGCTCGCCTTCCTCATCCCCTCCACGTCCGGGCACGCCACGCTCGCCATGCCGATCCTCGCGCCGCTCGCCGACTTCGCCGGGGTGTCCCGGTCGGTCGTGGTGACGGCGTGGGCGGCGGCCAGCGGGTGGATGAACCTGTGGGTCCCGACGACGGCGGTGACGATCGGCGGGGTGGCGCTGGCGAAGGTCGGCTACGACCGGTATCTGCGGTTCGTGTGGCCGCTGCTCGTGATCCTGTTCGTGCTGATCTGCGGGTTCGTGGTGATGGGGGCGGCGGTGACGTGACCGGGGGTGTTCCCCTAACCCGCCCCGTCCCGAGCCGGGGGCTTCGCCCCCTGGACCCCCCTCATCGCCGCTTCGCGGCTCGTCCTCAAACGCCGGACGGGCTTGAACCCCCGAACGTTCGGAGCCTTCGTTGTCCCTGACAGCTCGTCTTCGCCGTGTCGTCCTCGGCGCGCTCGCCCTCGGCCTGCTCGCCTCCGTTCCCGCGTCCGCCTCCGGCGGCCGGGACGGCGGGGTCTCGTTCTGGGTGAACCCGGACTCCGGGGCGGCCCGGCAGGCCGCCGCGTGGAGTCGGCAGGGGCGGTTCGCGGACGCCTGGGCCATGGCGCGGATCGCGGTGCGGCCGCAGGCCGAGTGGCTGCCCAGGGACGCGCCGGGGCCCATGGTGCGCTCGGTCGTGGAGCGGGCGGCCGCCGCGGGGCGGACCGCCGTGCTCGTCACGTACTTCATTCCGGACCGCGACTGCGGCCTGTACTCGGCGGGCGGCGCGCGGGACGCGGTGCACTACCGGCGCTGGATCGACGAGTTCGCCGCCGGGCTCGGCGCGCACGCGGCGTACGTGATCGTCGAGCCGGACGCCGTCGCGCAGACGGTGGCGGGCTGCCTGGGGGCCGACACCGACGAGCGGTACGCGCTCCTCGCGTACGCCGTGGCCCGGCTGAAGCGGCAGGCGGGCGCCAAGGTGTACCTCGACGCGGGCAACGCCACCTGGATTCCGCAGGTGGGGCGGCTGGTGACGCCGCTGCGGCGCGCGGGCGTCGACCGGGCCGACGGCTTCGCCCTGAACGTGTCCAACTTCCACACCAACGAGGTGAGCGCGGAGTACGGGCACAGCCTGGTGCGGGCGCTCGGCGGCGGCCCCCGCTTCGTCATCGACACCAGCCGCAACGGCAACGGCCCGTACCCGGGCGCCATGCCCTGGTGCAACCCGCCCGGCCGCGCCCTCGGCACCGCGCCCACGACGCGCACCGGCGACGCTGCCGTCGACGCCTATCTGTGGATCAAGCGGCCGGGCGAGTCGGACGGCACCTGCAGGGGCGGGCCCGAAGCCGGTGAGTTCTGGCCGTCGTACGCGCTCGAACTGGCCCGTGCGGCACGGCTGTGATGGGGCGTCACGGCCGCCAGGAGTAGCGCACGTCCGGCTCGCCCTCCTCGTTGTCGCCGTCCGTCCACTGGACGGCGACGAAGCCGTGCCGTTCGTAGAAACGCCGGGCCGGGGCGTTGACCTGGAACGTCCAGAGGGACAACCCGTCCGGGGCGCGCTCCTTGGCCAGGGCGACGAAGCGGTCGCCGACGCCGCGGCCGCGCCAGTCGGGCGCAAGGTAGAGCTGGCCGAGTTCGGCGCCGTCCAGGACCATCATGCCGACCACCGCGCCGGCCGCCCGCGCCACCCAGGTGCTGCCGCGCTCCAGGACCACGTGCCGGAAGTACTCCCGCACCTCGTCGTCGCCGTGGGCCCGGCGCACGGTCGGCAGGGCCGCGTCGTAGGAGCGCAGGTACACCTCGGCGACGGCGGGGCCCTCCGCCGCCGTGGCCGGGCCCAGGGTGACCGTCACGCGTCGGGCACCACGGCGGTGACGGTGATCTCCACGAGCTGGCCGGGATAGCCGAGGACCGGCACGCCGAGGAGCGTCGAGGGGTGCGGCTGAGGCGTGAGCAGCCCCGAGGCGCGCACGACCTCCCAGGCCTCGGTCAGCACGCTCGGCTCGTCCGCGACGACGTACACGCTGCTCGAGACGACCCGGGTCAGATCGCTGCCGACGGCGCGCAGGGCCTCGTCGAGGTTGGCGATGACCTGGCGCGTCTGCGCCGTCACATCCCCCTCCCCGATCAGCTTGCCCGTCGCGTCGAGCGGCACGGAACCGGCCATGAACGCGAGCCGCGTCCCGGCTTCGACGACGGTGGCGTGGGCGTATCCGGGGGGCGGGAAGAGGGACGGGACGATGTGGGAGTGGGTGGTCATGGGGGCATCGTGCGTGCCCGGCCGCCGTCGCCGCATCCGGTTTTCGCGCGGGGCGTACGGGGTCCCGGCGCACCGCCGCGGGCTTCCTCAGCGCACCGCCGCCGGTGAACTCCCGCCCGGCACCCGCAGGTTCGGCCGTCCGGAGCCGTCGGCCGGTACCGTCCAGATGTCCTGCTTGCGGCCCTCGCGGCCCGGCAGGGCGTACGCCAGGGTGCCGTCGTCGAGCCAGGCGGCCTGGTCGTCGACGTTGCGGTGCTCCGCGAGCGGGTGCTCGCGCATCGTGCGCAGGTCAAGGACGTACAGGCGCCACGGGTCCGACGTGCCCTTCCGTACCCGCTTCTTGAAGGCGACGCGGGTGTTGTCCGGCGACAGGGAAGGGCACTCGACGTTCTCGCGCACGGCGCGCGCGGCCCACTTCCGCAGGTCGCCGCGGACCAGGTAGGTCTTGCCCTTCGTGGAGACGGTGGCGTAGAAGCGGTTGTCGTCGCGGGCGAAGGTGACGCCCCAGTAGTTGACGTCGGGGGAGTGGTGGCGGCGGCCGTCGAGGGTGAGGGGGATCTCCTCCATGTTCTTGATCAGGTAGCCGGTGCGGGTGTCCAGGATCGAGGTGCGCGTGGAGAAGGACGAGGTGCCGCCCGCGTACGAGTCGCCGGTGGTGAACATCGTCCACGACAGCATCCGGCCGGACGCCGACACGCGCGCCCGGTTGGGGATGCCGGGCAGGGCGATGCGCCGCTTCTCGCGCAGGCGCCGGTCGAGGACGACGGCGTACGCCTTGGGCGGGATGCCGGGGCGGCGAAGGAGGCACAGGCCCGTGCCCCCGGCGGCGTAGAAGCGCTCGCAGGTCGGGCCGCCGGTGGTGCGCCGGGCCTCGCCGGTGACGGGCAGGCGGGCGACGCGGCCCGCGCCCGCCCCGGTCGAGCGGAAGTACAGCTTGCCCCGGTCGAGGGCGAACTCGGAGGTCGAGGCGATGGGTTGGGCGTCGTGGGCGGCGCGCACGGTGTAGGTGACGGCCACGGTGGCGAGGACGGCACCGGCCGTGGCGACGGCGGCCACGCGCAGCCGGGTGGACATCTTCAGGGGGCGGTCGGAGAGCCGGGAGCGCGGCGAGGAGGGTGCCATGGTCATGCCGTCCTTTGCGGGGTGTCCCCGGGCGGGCGCCGGGTGGGGCGGGGCAGCAGCGCGGCCGCGCCCCCGATCGCGAGCAGGAGCGCGAGGGCCGCGCAGGTCAGGGCGGTGTCGACGCCCCACAGGGTCCACGCCGCGCCGAACCCGGCGGCGGCGAGCAGCCTGCTGAGCGCCTGTCCTGTCTGCACCACGGCCATGCCGCTGGCGCGCTGCTCCTGCGGCACGTAGGGGGCGACGAGGGCCATCAGGACGCCGTCGGTGGCGGCGTAGAACACGCCGAGCGCGAGCAGCGTCCCGATGAGCAGGGGCCGTCCGCCGGTGGGCAGGAGCAGCAGGGCGTAGGCGGCCAGGAGCGCGGCGTGCCCCGCGAGGAAGGGCCCGCGCCGCCCGAACCGGTCGGCGAGCCGCCCGGCGGGCACGGCGAGGAGCAGATACACCGCGGCCGTGCCGAGCGGGAGCAGCGGGAACCAGCTCTCCGCGAAGTCCAGGCGCCGCTGGAGCAGCAGGTACAGGAAGGCGTCGCCGACGGTGGCGGCACCGAGCAGCGCGGCGGCGCCGCACACCCGCCGGAAGGCGGAGTGGCGAAGGAGGGCGAGGGCGGAGCGCGTGGCCGCGCGCCCGCGCCCGGGCGCGCGCTCCGGCCGTGGGCGCTCGGCGGTGGGGACGAACGCGACGAGCAGCAGCACCCCGAAGAGCCCGAAGCAGAAGCTGACGACGAACACCGCGTCGTAGGCGTCCGCCGTGACCCACAGCAGCGCGAACGCCGCGAGCGGGCCGAGCAGGGCGCCCGTGGTGTCCATCGCCCGGTGCACGCCGAAGGCGCGGCCGAGCTGGTCGGGCGGGCTGTGCAGGGAGATCAGCGCGTCGCGCGGCGCGGTCCGCACGCCCTTGCCGAGGCGGTCCGCCGCGAGCGCGGTGCCGATCCCGGCGGCGCTGGTGCCCGCGAGCAGCAGCCCGAGCCGGGACAGGGCGGACAGCAGATAGCCGGACCCGGCGACGGCCTTGTGCCGTCCGCCCCGGTCGGCGGCGTACCCGCCGAGCAGCCGCACGACGGCGGTCACGCCGTTGTAGAGGCCGTCGAGGAAGCCGAACTGCAGCGGGGAGAGGCCGAGGCCGAGGACGAAGTACAGGGGCAGCACCGCGGCGACCATCTCCGAGGAGATGTCCGTGACGAGGCTGACCACGCCGAGCGCGAGGACGGGCCCGGTGACGCGGCCGCGCGCGCGGCGCCCCTGGGCGGTCGTGGCGACCGCGTCGGTGGTGGCCAGATACATGGGCGGGAACCCGGTCCGGCGTCAGCGGCAGGAGTACGAGGGGCTGCTGTCCTTCGTGGCCCCGTCGGTCCCGACGAGCTTCCACGAGAACCCGTTGTCCGCGAAGTCGAACTGCACCACGCCGTAGGTGTTGGTGATGCGCTTCTGGCTGTTGGGCTGCACTTCCTCGATCTTGTACGGGTTGGCGCCGCCGGTGCCCGCGACGACCTCGACGATCCCGTTCGCGTCGGCGTCACCGTCGGTGTCCTGCGGCGCGAACCGCTCGTAGTGGTGGTCGTGCCCGCCGAGCACGAGCTCCGTCTTCGCGCCCTCCAGGAGCTTCCACACGGGCCTGCTGACGGGGTTGTTGCCGTGCTCGCCGGAGGAGAACAGCGGGTGGTGGAAGTAGGCGGCCACGCACTTCTTGCCGTTGGCGGCGAGGTCCCGCTTGAGCCAGTCGAGCTGCGCCCGGTCGTCGAAGCTGTTGGAGTCGAGGGCGATGAAGTGCCAGTTGCCCTGGTCGAAGCTGTAGTAGCTCTTGCCGTCGGGGTAGGCGACGGAGCCGAAGTAGGACTTGTATCCCTTGAGCGCCCCCGCCGGGTCGTACGTCTCGTGGTTGCCCGGCACCGGGCGCGTCTTGTTCTTGAAGGCGCCCCAGGTGGTCGCGTAGTACTTCTGGAAGTCCTTCAGGCGGGCGTCGTCGTACTGGTTGTCGCCCATCGTCATCACGAAGTCCGGGTTGAGCCGCTGCACCAGCGCCGCGGTCTTGGGGTGCGCGCACTTGCTGTCGCTCTTGGTGCACTGCTCGGCGATGTCCCCGACGGCGACGGCGGAGAACGCGGCCCGGCCGATCCCGTCGTTCTCGGCGGCGCCCGCGGGCGACCAGAGCAGCAGTCCGCCGGTGGCGGCGAGGGCGGTGGCGGCGGCCGCGGGGATCGTCCAACGCGCCCGTGAGCGGCGGGACGTCCCGGTGGAGGGCAGCGCGGAGCGAAGGGTTCGCGACATGTCGGTCTCCTGGGGTGGGGGGTGGGAGGGCCGTTCCAGGGAATGGTGGCGAGCCGACATGAGCGCGTCAATATCACGGACGAGGAATTGTTAGGAAAGTTTCCTACTGGAAGCGTGACGCGGTGGCTGCCCCTTCAACGCGCCCTGATCCGGCTACCGTTGAGGGGCGCGGCGACGGGCGTTGCGGGGTGTGGCGAGGACGTGACGGGTCGCGGCGACGGTGGTGAACCCTTCCGAGGCGCGACGCAGGAGGCCCGATGGACGCGGAGGTGGCCGCCCTCGTGACAGCCGGGGCCACGGCCCTGGTCGAGGCGATGGTGGGGGACGGCTGGAGCGCCGCGCGGGCGCGGGCCGCGGCCTTCTTCGGGAGGCGGCGCGGCGGTGACGAGGACGCCGTGGGCGGTGAACTGGACGTGACGCGCGACGAGTTGCTCGCCGCCAGGGACGCGGGCGACGCCGACGCCGAGGCCGACGTCCTTGCCGCCTGGCGCGGCCGGATGCGGCGCGCGCTGCGGGCCGACCCGGAGGCGGCCGCGGAACTGCGGCTGCTCCTCGCGGAGCTGGGGCACGAGGAGGGCGAAGGCCGGGGCGGCGGCGTCGCGTACAACACCATCAGCGGCGGGGTGCAGCACGGGGACGTCGTGCAGGCCCACACCGTGAACCGGAAGTAGACCGGAGCGAACCGGAAGCAGACCGGAGCCGGGCCGGGGGCGGGCCGGGGGCGGCGACGGTGCCGGGGCGGGCGCCCCGGCACCGATGGCCCCGGGCGGCTCAGAAGTCCACGCGCGCCCGGTCGTCCAGGCGTCCCACGGAGTCCTGCTTGAACTTCTTCTCGTAGTCGGAGCGGATCTCCTCGATGAGCTTGTCGCTCTTCTTCGCCTCGGTCGTCGGGTAGAGCAGGATCAGCTCGTAGGAGCGCTCGCGCTCGATCTTGCCGTTGCTGTCCTTCCACTGGCCGCGGCCCTGCTGGATGGTCAGGCCGTTGGGGAAGCCGGGCGTGACCTCGGTGTCGATGAACTTCATGAACTGCTTGTCCGTCACGTCCGGGCCGCCGTCGGGGCGTTCGGTGCCGAAGAAGAGGCGGGTCTCCACGAAGGGCTTGCCGCGGGGCGCGGAGGCGGGCGCCCCCGGCTTGTCGCTGTCCAGGGCGGCGTACGCCGTCGGCGCGCCGATCGCGAGGACCGCGGCCGAGGCGGCCAGGGCCAGACGGGGGCCGGTGAGCGTGAGGGTGAGGGCCATGGGTGGTGGGGTCGCCTTTCGGTGCGGGTGTCAGCGCAGCTGCTGGTGCTGGTGCTGGTGCTGGTGCTGGTTCCGGTGCTGGTTCCGGTGCTGGTTCCGGTTCCGGCGGGCGACCACGGTAGAGGACCCGGAGCCCGCCCGGCGGCAGTGGCACGTCGAGTGGCCGTAAGTCGCTGGCTTCCGTCAGGCCACCCGCATCACGTACCTTGCCCAGGACTTGACGTACGGTAAGCAACAGAACGGGTGGGGCAGCAGTGCTGAAGGTGATACGCGGGGCCGTGGCGGGCTGTGTGATGGTGGGCGGCGCGATGACGGGGGCGCTCGTCGCCACCCCGGCGGCGGCCGCGCCCCAGAACGCCACGGACGGCTCCTCGTACGGCGCCACCACCGGCGTCGGCGTCCACAACGCGTATGAGAAGACGAAGTACCCGTACTTCGCGGACGCCCTCGACTCCGGCGCCGGGATGCTCGAACTCGACGTGTGGACCAACGTCTTCGGCGGCGGCTGGCGCGTCTCGCACAGCAACCCGGTCGGCAACGACAACAACTGCGCCAACGCGCAGCGGCCCGAGGAACTGCGCACCAAGGCCCGTGACCAGCGCCTGGACGGCTGCCTCGCGGACATGAAGGCGTGGCACGACGCCCACCCCGGGCACCGCCCGGTGCTCATCAAGGTCGAGATGAAGGACGGCTTCCAGGCGAAGAACGGGCGCGGGCCCGCCGACCTGGACGCGCTCCTCAAGGCCAAGCTCGGCGACGCCCTGTACCGGCCCGGAGACCTCGCGACCGGCGGCGCCACCCTCGACGCGGCCGTCCAGGCCAAGGGCTGGCCCAGCAGGTCCGCGCTCGCGGGGAAGTTCGTCGTCGAGCTGATCCCCGGCACCGTCGAGCAGAACAACCCCCTCGACACCCTGTGGACCGACCGCGAGTACGCCACCCATCTGAGGGACCTGGCCGCTGCGGGCAGGCTCGGGGACGCGGCCGCCTTCCCCGCCGTCCTCGGCGCCGCGCCCGGCGACCCGCGCACCCGGTACGCCGACGCCTCCCTCCGGCCGTGGTTCGTGCTGTTCGACGGCGACGCCTCGGTGTACGCGGGCGGCTCCGTCGACACCAAGTGGTACGCCGACCGGGGCTACCTGGTCGCGATGACCGACGCCCACAAGGTGCCGCCCGCCATCGACGGCACCCGGCCGACCGAGGCCCAGGCCCGCGACCGGGTCGCCCTGCTCGCGGGACGCCACGCCAGCGTCGTCTCGGCGGACTGGTCGCCCCTGCCGCAGGTGCTCTCGACGGTGCTGCCGCGCGGCTAGCCCAGTCGGGGCTTCAGGGGCTGAACCGCACCCACACCGGCGCGTGGTCCGAGCCCGCCGCGCCCCGCCGCGCGGCCGGGTCCGGGCCCACCGACGGCAGGTCGAGCGCCCCGGAGGCGTCCGGGAGCCCCGTGCCCGCCGCGCCGCCGGACGTGACGCGGCGCAGCAGCCGGTGGCTCAGGAGCACATGGTCGATCAGCTCCCTGCGGCCGGAGTTGACGCGGGAGAAGCGGCGCTCGGGCGGGATCAGCGGGGCCACGTTCCACAGCCGCGCCGCGTCGCCCCGGTCGGGCACCGAGTGGCCCGGCGTGCCGAGCTCGGAGCCGGGCGGGCCGAGCAGCAGCTGCGTCGTGGCGGCGGCGACCTCGTCGTTGAGGTCGCCGAGCACCGCCACGTCCCGCAGCCTGCCGTCCCCGCCGAGGAGTTCGTCCGCGAGGGCCCGCAGCGTCGCCGCCTCCGCCGTGCGCCGGTAGAGCGCGTACGCCCCGACGCGGGCCCGCTCGCCCTCGTCCCGCGGCTGGAAGCGCCCGCCCGGGTAGCTCAGGAGCTTCGACTTCAGATGGCAGACGGCGGCGTCGACGACGATCGCGCGGCTGGCGATCCGCACCGCGAACAGGCCCCGGCCCGTCGCCCGGACCTGCCGCCCCGCGTCGTCGCCCTGCACCGGCCGCAGCGGCGGCGGGAACGCCTCCACGTCGGCGAGCACCTCCGGCTCCAGACGGCTCAGGAACCCGACGCGGATGCCCCGGTCGTCGGCGTGCCGGGACACCGCCGTGTGCCAGGTGCCCTCAAGGAGACCGGCCAGGTCGTCCAGGGCCGCCGGGTCGCCGACCTCCTGCACGCCGAGCAGGCTCGGGCCGAGCGCGCCGACCGTCGCCGCGAGCGCGGACAGCTTCGCCTCGTACGCCGCCTTGTCCTTCGGGCCGAACGGACCGCCGGGCCGGTAGAGGTTCTCCAGGTTCCAGGTGCCGAGGAGCATGCCGGGCTCCTTCCGTGCTCGGGGCGGCGGCGCGGGGCGGCCGGTCCAGGCCAGCGTGCCCGCGGAATCCGCGCGTCGGCAGGGCCCGCGCGCCGATGCGCGCGCGACGTACCGTGAACGCATGACCGCCACCGACGCACCCGTCCCCGCCGACCTCGTCATCAGTGGCTGCACGGCCCTCGTGCACGACGCGGCGGAGCGGATCGGCTTCGCCGAGGACGCCGCGATCGTCGTACGGGACGGAGTGATCACCGAGGTGACCACCGCGGCCGCCGCCCGGGACCTTCCGGCCGTCGAACGCCTCGACGGGCGCGGCCAGGCGGCCCTTCCCGGCCTGATCAACTGCCATACGCACGCGCCGATGGTGGCCCTGCGCGGCATCGCCGAGGACGTGCCCGTGGAGGAGTGGTTCAACGACTACGTGTGGCCCATCGAGTCCAACCTCAGCGCGCGCGACGTGGAACTCGGCGCCCGGCTCGCCTGCGCGGAGCTGATCCGCGGCGGCGTCACCACCTTCGCCGACCACTACTTCGCCATGGACACCGTCGCCGACGTCGTCGCGGAGAGCGGCCTGCGCGCCCTCCTCGGCCAGGCGTACTTCTCCTCGCAGGGCCCCGAGGGCCGACAGGCGTCCCTCGACTTCGCGCTGCGCCGCGCTGGCGCCGCCGACGGCAGGATCACCACCTGCCTGGCCCCGCACGCCCCGTACACCGTCGACGAGGGCGACCTGGCCGCGACCGCCGAACTCGCCCGCGAGCACGGCCTGCCGGTGCATCTGCACGCCGCCGAGTCCCGCGCCCAGACCGAGCACAGTCTCGCCCGGCACGGCGCCACGCCCCTCGAGATCCTGCGCCGCACCGGCCTGCTCGACGTGGACGTGCTCATCGCCCACGGCACCGGCATCGTCGAGGGCGACGCCGCCGCGCTGCGCGCCGCCACCGGCCGCGTCGCCGTCGCCAGCGCCCCGCGCACCTATCTGCGGTTCGCCTGGGACACCACCCCGGTGCGGATGCTCGCGGACCTGGGCGTCGACGTCGGCCTCGCCACCGACGGCGCCGCCTCCAACAGCTCCCTCGACGTGTGGGAGTCCATGGCGCTCACCGCGCTCATCCAGAAGTCCGCCACCGGCGACCCCCGCTGGCTGACGTCCCGCCAGGCCCTGCACCACGCCACGCTGCAGAGCGCCCGCGCGGTCGGCATCGGCGAGGGCATCGGCTCCCTCGCGCCGGGCCGCCGCGCCGACATCGTCCTGGTCGACCTCACCGGACCCCACACCCAGCCCGTGCACGACCTCGCCGCCACGCTCGTGCACAGCGCCCGCGCAGGCGACGTGACGACGACGATCGTCGACGGCGAGATCCTGATGCGCGACCGCGAGCTGCTCACCGTCGACGTCGCCGCGGTGGCGGGCGAGCTGGCCGAGCGGCTGCCCGCCCTCGTCGAGCGCGGACACGGCAGGAGGGTCCAGGAGTACGACGCCTGAGGGCCCGCCCGCGGGCCAGGGCACCTGACGGCCCGCCGGGCCGCACTCCTTAGGGTGAACCCCATGGCGACACCCGCGACACCCGCGACTCCCGAACCGCTCGACGGCAGCGACGACATCGACCGCCTCGTGGACGACCCGTACGGCACCTACGCGCGGCTGCGCGAGAGCGCGCCCGTGCGCCGTGTCACCGGGACCGACGGCAACGCCGCCTGGCTCGTCACCCGCTACGCCGACGTCCGCGAGGCCCTCGCCGACCCGCGCCTGTCCCTGGACAAGTCGCACGCCCTGCCCGGGAACTACCGGGGCTTCGCGCTGCCGCCCGCGCTCGACGCCAACCTCCTGAACATGGACCCGCCGGACCACGGCCGCATCCGCCGCCTGGTCACCAAGGCGTTCACGCCCGGCCGTACCGAGCGGCTGCGCGAGCCCGTCCGCCGCACCGCCGACGCGCTCCTCGACGCCCTCGCGGACACCGTCAGGGACCAGGGCAGCGCCGACCTCGTCGCCGCCTACGCGGCCCCGCTGCCCATCACCGTCATCAGCGATCTGCTCGGCGTCCCCGCCACGCACCGGCGGGACCTCAGGGCCTGGACCGACGCGCTCGTCGCCCCCGACCCCGAGCGGCCCCACCTCGCCAAGGAGGCGGTCGCCGGGCTGCTCGGCCACTTCACCTCGCTCATCGCGCACAAGCGCGAGACGCCCGGGGACGACCTGCTCTCCGACCTGATCGCGGTGCGGGACGAGGGCGACGGCGGCCGCCTCAGCGAGGACGAGCTGCTGTCGCTCGCCTTCCTGATCCTCTTCGCCGGGTACGAGAACGTGGTGCAGCTCATCGGCAACGCCGTCCTCGCCCTGCTGCGCGACCCCGGGCAGCTCGCCGCGGTGCGCGCGGACCCGGCCCTGCTGCCCGGCGCCGTCGAGGAGTTCATGCGGCACGAGGGCCCGGTGCTGCTCGCCATCCGCCGCTTCCCCCTGGAAGACGTCACGATCGGCGGCGTCCGCGTCCCCCGGGGCGAGACCGTGCTGCTCTCCCTCGGCTCCGCGGGCCGCGACCCGGACCGCTTCGCCGACCCCGACCGCCTCGACCTCACCCGCGACGCGAGCGGCCACCTCGCGCTCGGCCACGGCATCCACCACTGCCTGGGCGCCCCGCTCGCCCGCCTGGAGACGACGACGGCGCTCGCCGCGCTCATCGAGCGCTTCCCCGGCCTCGCGCTCGCCGTACCGGAGGAACAGCTGCGCCGACGCCCCTCGATGCGGGCCCGTGGCCTGCTGGAACTCCCGGTCGTGTGCTGACGTACCGCCATGTTCCGAGGAATTTCCAGAAATCCCGCGCGCGGCCGATGAGTTCCGGCGGCGCCCACGGTCCACCCTCCTGAGAACCGTGGACCGGATCCGGAGGAATGCGCCATGGGACTTCCGCACATCGTCGCGCGCGAGGAGTGGCAGGCCGCCCGTGAGGAGCTGCTCGCCAAGGAGAAGGCCGCCACGCGCGCCCGCGACGCGCTGAACGCCGAGCGGCGCGGGCTGCCGATGGTGGAGGTCGACAAGGAGTACGTCTTCGACGGCGCCGACGGCAAGGCCTCCCTGCTCGACCTGTTCGCGGGCCGCGCCCAGCTCATCGTCCACCACTTCATGTTCGCCCCCGAGTGGGACGCGGGCTGCCGCGGCTGCGCGGCGTTCCTCGACCAGATCGGCCACCTCGCCCATCTGCGGGCCCGCGGCACGACGTTCGTGGCCGCATCGCGCGCCCCCTTCACCCGCGTCCTGCCGTTCAAGGCCCGCATGGGCTGGGTGGTGCCCTGGTACGCGACGTGCGGGGCGGAGTTCAACCGCGACTTCGCCGCGACGCGCCCCGACGCCGAAGGACGCCTCCTGGACCGCCCTGGCCTCAGCTGCTTCCTGCGCGACGGCGACCGCGTCTTCCACACGTACTCGACGTTCGACCGTGGCCTCGACGGCATCGGCTCCACCACCAGCCTGCTCGACCTCACCGCGCTCGGCCGCCAGGAGGAGTGGGAGGAGCCCAAAGGCCGCGCCTCGGAGCTCGGCGCGCCCGCGGGCGGCACCCGGCTGCGCTACCACGACGAGTACGACGCGCACGACGAGTGGGGCACGTACGAGTCGTTCGAGTCGTACGGGACGCGGGGGCGGTACGGGTACTGAGCCGCCCGGCACCGGGGCGGGCCGGGCCGCGCGGGGAATGCTCCCGAACGGCCCCGACTCCGTGTCTATTAGGTCACGTTGTGAGTCCTTCGGGGTGCGGCGCGCGTTCTCCTCAGTGCAGAGTCGTCGCTCTGCACGGATCGCACCAGCCGCACTGAGCCGTACGACGAGTCGCACGCTCAGTCACACACGGGGGATCGAGAACATGATGAACGGACGAGTGGTGCTTGAGCGCTTTCCCGCGGGCGGGCCCCGGGGGTCGTGGCCCGCGGAGGAGTTCGCGCGGGACCGGCGCAGCGAGGGGCAGCGTGCCGAGGTCGTGATGGACCTGGCGACCGACGCTTTCCTGGTGATCGTGCGCGAGCAGCCGGAGGCGTCCGCGCCGCAGGACGCGCGCGCCGCCGCCTGAGCGGAGCCGTCCTCAGGCGCGGACGGCTCCGGCCCGCCCGGTGACGGCACCGGAGAGCTGGCACAGGGCCACGTACAGGGGAATGGGCGGCGTATAGGGGACGGTGCCCTGAGGCCGGTGCACGAGGACGGGTTCCCGCGCCGGGTCCGGAAGGACCGCACCCGGTGAGTAGAGCGTGGACGGCGGCCACGGCAGGTCCTCGTCGGACTCGGCGGGCACGATCCACCACCACCGGGGGCCGTCCTCGTACACACATCCCACACGGGGCAGCCGCTCCAGGAGTCGTGGGCCGAACTCCGCGGGCGTCGCGACGGCGTCGCAGCCGAGCGGCTGCCCCATTCCGGCGGGGACGGCGAGCCGTGTCACTGGCTGCACACTCACGGCTCGCCGTCCGACCGCCCGCTCCCGCTCTCGCGAGAGCCGTACCAAGGTGTCAAGGCCGAACAGTCGCGCTGTCCCCGTGCTCACATATCCCCCGACCGCTTCACTGTCGCACTCGCATCCCCGTCACGTCGGCCTAAAGGCCGTCGGTCACGCGCTGGTCCTTCTCCTGGTCAGCGCCGCCGGTCAGGCCCCTGCCGTGGCCGTTCGACGGCGTCCTCGGCGCACTAGCCGAAGTTGTCCAAATCCGTACGGGGACCGTCGCCGGGGGCGGCGCCGATGCCGCCGCCCCCGAAATCCCCGCCGAACTCCTCGTCGAGGGCGGCGCAGGACGCCGCCCCCGGCGATATCGGCAGCTCCGCCCACACCGAAAGGCCGGCTCCGGAATCCTGGACACCCCATGCGTTGCTCACGGCGCTCACGAGAAGCAACCCCCTCCCGTGCTCCTCGTCAGGCCCTCGCAGGCCGGTCGGGCGCGGAACCCCCGGTCCGCGGCCCTCGTCGCGTATGGCTATCCGCAGGGTGTCGGCTTCCGTGCGGATCTCGCAGACGACGGTCCGGCTAGCGGTGTGCACGATGGCGTTGGTGACCAGCTCCGATACGACGAGCGCCGCGGTGTCGCAGGCGTCGTCGCCGACCGCGAGGGAACCGAGCCGGTCGCGCGTCAGCCGCCTGGCGCGCGCCACGGAACTCGGCTGCGCGGCCAGGGTGAAGGTGACGCGGGAATCGGCGGCCGCCGTCCGGACCTTGGCACGGGCGCCAAGTCGGGGCTCGGTGGCTTCAGTTCCTAACGATGCGGGCGGAGTCACGCTCTCCACTATCGCCCCGGCGCGAACACCTTGGCAAGAGCCACTCTGAAAAGTGCACAGTGACATGTTCCTTTGAGACGTCCCATGGCACACTTCTCGCAACGCCTCACCATGCGGCGTGAGTTGGCGCGTCGCGTGATTACGTACAGTAACGCGAAGTGGCAAAAAGCGATGCAGAGAGTGACGCGTAGTGGGTGGAGGTAAGTCGTGAGCGAACCGCGGTCGGCGCCGACCGTCGGACAGGTCGTTCTCGGTCGCCGCCTGCAGGACCTGCGTGAGCGAGCGGGCCTCAAGCGTGACGAGGCCGCGCGCGTGCTGCGCGTGGCCGCGGCCACCGTGCGCCGCATGGAGACCGCCGAGGTCGCGCTGAAGATCCCGTATCTCCAGCTGCTCCTGAAGGCGTACGGCGTCCCGGAGGAAGAGGCCGACGCGTTCGTCACGCTCGCCGAGGAGGCGAACAAGCCGGGCTGGTGGCAGCGCTTCCACGACATCCTGCCGGGCTGGTTCAGCATGTACGTCAGCCTGGAGGGTGCCGCGAGCCTCATCAGGTCGTACGAACCGCACTTCATGCCCGGACTGCTGCAGACCGAGGACTACGCGCGTGGTGTGCTCCTGTCCGGGGCGATCGGCCAGACCCGTCCCGAGGACATCGAGCGCTACGTCGCCCTGCGCATGGAGCGCCAGACGCTGCTCAGCCGCGAGGACGCGCCGCGCCTGTGGGTCGTGATGGACGAGACGGCCCTGCGCCGACCCGTCGGCGGGCCCGAAGTGATGCGCGCGCAGATCGACCGGTTGCTTGAGGCCACCGAGATGCCGCATGTGACGTTGCAGGTCGCGCCGTTCGCGGCGGGCCCGCACCCGGGCACGTTCGGGCCGTTCGTGCTCTTCCGCTTCGCCATGGCGGAGCTGCCGGACATGGTCTACAGCGAGTACCTCACCGGTGCCGTCTATCTGGACGCGCGATCCGAGGTGGCGACGCATCTGGAGGTCATGGACCGCATGGCGGCCCAGGCCGCGACCGCACAACGCACGAAGGAAATCCTCCGGGATGTCCGCAAGGAGCTGTGAATGGACCGAGATCGACACCGTGCGGGCACCGGCCCCGCGTCACGGGCCGACACCCGCGCCGATTCCCGGCCCCCCGGGTCCTCCCGGATCTACAACGGCATGCCCGCCCGCGAACTCGGCAGCGAGGGCTGGCACAAGCCGTGGAGCGGCGGCAACGGCGGCAACTGCCTGGAGGCGATGAAGCTGGCCGACGGCCGGGTCGCCGTCCGCCAGTCCTCCGACCCCGACGGGCCCGCGCTGATCTACACGGACGGCGAGATCCGGGCGTTCATACAGGGAGCGAAGGCGGGGGAAGCGGACTTCTTGCTTTCGTGACGCGCGTAGCCCGGGGGCCGGGGGCTGCCGGAAGGGCATCGGTCGCCGCCGGGCGCCGCCGGGTGGCGGTGGATGTGTCACTGGGCGGCGCGGAAATGGCGCGAATCGTACGCTGCCGGGGTGTGCTTGCGGGCCCGGGCGCGCGGACCCGGGCTCGCGGACCCGGGCTCGCGGGCCCGCGGTGATCGACGTTGCTCAGACCTACGTTCCTACGTTCCTACGTTTCCGAACGGGCGAGGGGGCCACAGATGACCGGGACCGGGATCGGGATTGGGGCCGGGGCGGATGGCGAAGGGGCGGCGGAGGCCGCCGCGTCGCCCGCCATCGACACCAGCAAGCCGCATCCGGCACGGATGTACGACTGGTGGCTCGGCGGCAAGGACAACTACCCGGTCGACGAGGAGATGGGACGGCAACTCGTCGCGATGGACCCCCGGATCCCCGCGATCGCGCGGGCCAACCGGGCGTTCATGCGGCGCGCGGCACGGTGGCTCGCGACGAACGGGGTCCGCCAGTTCCTCGACATCGGCTCGGGCATCCCGACCGAGCCGAACCTGCACCAGATCGTCCAGGGCGTCGCGCCCGACGCGCGCGTCGTCTACTGCGACAACGACCCCATCGTGCTCGCCCACGCGGGCGCCCTGCTGCGGTCGACACCCCGGGGTGCCACCGCGTACATCCAGGCCGACGTCCGGGAGCCGGACGCCATCCTGGAGCAGGCCCGCGCGACCCTCGACTTCAGTGAGCCGGTGGCCCTCTCCCTCATCGCCCTGCTCCACTTCGTCCCCGACGGGGACGGCCCTTACGCGCTGGTCGACCGGCTCATGTCCGCGCTTCCGCCCGGCAGTCGGCTGATGCTGTCGCACGGCACGGGCGAGTTCACCCCCGACCGGGCGAAGGCCGCGGGCGATCTGTACGCCGCGCGCGCCCTCACCCTCGCCCTGCGCGACCGCGCGCAGGTCACCCGCTTCTTCGACGGCCTGACGCTCGCTCCTCCCGGGGTGACGGTGGTCGACGCGTGGCGTCCCGAAGTGGGTGAGCTGGGTGAGCTGGGTGAGCTGGGTGAGCTGGGCGAACCGGGTGAGCCGGGTGAGCTGGGTGAGCCGGTCGAGGCCGTGGGGGAGGGGCCGGTGCCGATGTTTGGTGGGGTGGCGCGGAAGGGGTGATGTGGGGTGGGGCGGGTCCTGCGGGGTGGTGGGCCGGGCCCAGCGGGGCGGTCGGCCGGGTCCTGCGGAGTGGTGGGCCGGGTCCTGCGGGGGTGGTGCGCCGGGTCCTGCGGGGGCGCGGGGCGTCACCCGGTCAGGGGGCGGTCCATGGCCGTCACCGGTGACGGCAGCCGGGTGGAGCCCATGAGCCAGCGGTCCACGGCCGCCGCGGCCGAGCGGCCCTCCGCGATCGCCCACACCACCAGGGACTGCCCCCGCCCGGCGTCCCCGGCGACGAACACGCCCGGCACGTCCGTCGCGAACGCCTCGTCACGCGCGACGGCACCGCCCGGAGTCAGGGACACCCCCAGCTCCCCGGCCGCGCCGCCCGCCACCTCTGGCCCCTGGAACCCCAGCGCGAGCAGCACCAGATCCGCGCGCAGCACCCGCTCCGCGCCGGGCACCGCCCGCCGTCGCTCGTCCACCCCCGACAGGTGGACGGCCCGCACCCGCCCCGAGGCGTCCCCGGCGAACCGCAGCGTCGCCGCCGCGAAAAGCCGCGCGTCCGCGTCCGGCCGCTGACCGCACCCCAGCTCGCCCGCCTCCTCGTGCGCGGGCGACACCCGGTGCACACGGGGGTAGGTGGGCCAGGGCTCGACCGCCTCGTCCCGCTCCGCGCCCGGCAGCGGACGGATGTCCACCTGCGTCACCGAGGCCGCGCCCTCCCGCACCGCCGTGCCCAGGCAGTCCGCGCCGGTGTCACCGCCGCCCACGATCACCACGTGCTTCCCTGCCGCCGACAGCGGCGAGACCTTCAGGTCCCCCTCGCCGACGCGGTTGGCCAGCGGCAGATACTCCATCGCCTGCCTGACCCCGCGCAGCTCCCGCCCCGGAACCCGCAGTTCGCGCCAGGCCGTGGCCCCCACCGCGAGGACGAGCGCGTCGTGCCGCGCCCGCAACGCCGCCGCGTCGACGTCCCGCCCGACGCACGTCGACGTACGGAACCTCGTCCCCTCGGCCCGCAGTTGCGCGAGGCGCCGCTCCAGGTGGCGCTTCTCCATCTTGAACGCCGGGATGCCGTACCGCAGCAGGCCGCCCGGCCGGTCGTCGCGCTCGTACACCACCACGGTGTGCCCCGCCCGGGTCAGCTGCTGCGCCGCCGCCAGGCCCGCGGGGCCGGAGCCGATGACGCCCACGCTCTTCCCGCTCAGCCGCTCCGGCGGCCGCGGCGACGCCAGACCGTCCGCCCAGAGGCGGTCGGCGATGGCCGCCTCGACGTTCTTGATCGTCACCGCGGGCTGGTTGATCGCGAGGACACAGCCCGCCTCGCACGGGGCCGGGCACAGCCGCCCGGTGAACTCGGGGAAGTTGTTCGTGGCGTGCAGCCGCTCGGCCGCCGCGTGCCAGTCGGCCCGCGAGACCAGGTCGTTCCACTCGGGGATCAGGTTCCCCAGCGGACACGCCTCGTGGCAGAACGGAACCCCGCAGTCCATGCACCGGTCCGCCTGCCGCTCCACGAGGGGCAGCAGCGCCCCCGGAACGTACACCTCGTCCCAGTCCTCGACCCGCTCGCCCACCGCCCGCCGCGGCCACTCCTCGCGCGGCACCCTGAGAAACCCCTTGGGGTCGGCCATGGCCGTCTCCCTACACCGGTACGCGTCTTTCGTCACGGTACGTCCCGGAGACGGAACGGGCATGCGGACGGGCCCACGCCGGGGTGGGCGGCGCGCGGACGCTGTCGGGTGGCAGGTGGCAGGTGGCAGGTGTCGGGTGTCGGGTGTCGGGTGTCGGGTGTCCGACGTTAGGTGTCAGGTGTCGTCAGGTGTCGTCAGGTGTCGTCAGGTGAGGCCGAGGATGAAGGACGCCGTGGCGGCGGTGGCCGCGCCCGTGCGGACGTGGTTCCACCAGGTCCATTCCTTCACATACGTACGCCAGTACGCCGCCCCGCTCGCCGACTCCTCGTCCACCTTCGCCAGCGCGTCGTTGCGCGGCACGTTCGCGGCCACGGTCACGCCGAAGCAGCCGACCAGATACAGCGCCGAGCCGAGCAGCAGCTCAACCGTGCCCTCGTCGGGCCACAGCACGAACGTGACCACGGCGAGCACCGCGCACAAGCCCGTCGCCCCCATGAACACGGCCATGAACCCCGGGGTGAGCGCCGTGACGTTGATCGCCTTCATGGCGGCGATGCCTTGGGCCGGCGGCAGCGCGGCCAGGCCCTTCATCACGAAGGTGGAGAAGCCGATGAACACGCCCGCCACCAGGCCGCACGCGATCGCGCCGAGGACGGTGAGCACGAAGTAGGGTCCGTCGATCATGGCAACTCCCTGGGTGGGTCCGGCCTTGGACAAGGTTCCCTCTGCGGGACCGGACCTCGGACGGTCGGCGCGCCGCGCAAGATCTTGCACGGTGTGGTGTGTCTACGACAAGTCAAACGCTCCGACGCGCCCCTCGGCCATACGCGGTCCCCGCACCACCATGCGCCAGCCTCTCCCTCCCCCGGCTGCCGCCAGGGCTCCCGGGGGCCTCGCCTCCCTTCTCCGCCGCTCCGCGCCGGTCTCCCACCCGCCCACCCGTGACTCGGCGGTGCCGGGTGGCCGTCCGCCCTGCGCCGCTCCGCGGCGCCTCCCGCCCGGCTGCCGCCGGTGCCCCGGCAGCGTCGCCCGCCTTCTCCGCCGCTCCGCGCCGGTCTCCCACCCACCCACCCGTGACTCGGCGGTATCCGGTGGCCGCCCTTTCGTGGCTCGGTGGTGCTGGGTGGCCGCCCCTCCGTGACTCGGTGGTGCCGGGTGACCGTCCGCCCGTGACTCGGCGGTGCCAGGTGGCCACCCGCCCATGATCGGTGGTGCCAGGTGGTCGCCCCCCACGACCCGCCGCCGCCCCCTATCCGTTCGCGTCACCCCCTCCCCTCACCTTCCCCTCCACCCCCTAACCTTCCCCTCCACCACCCCCGCGATCCGGCGCCGCGCCTCGGCCCGGGGGACTCCGCGCATCAGGAGGGCGTCGTACTCCGTGTCGTCGTGGCGGACCGCCGCGATCACGGCCGCCGTCACCGCGGTCGGGGTGAGTGCCCGGCCCGCCGCGCTGCGGCCCACGCGGCCGCTGCCGCGGACGGAGGCGTGGGCGGCGATGCGGTGGGCCCGTCCCTGCGGACACCTGGGGAAGAGCCGCAGGATCGCGTCGGCGAACGCCGCCGTGAACCTCTCGTCCCGCGCCGCCCGCCGCACGGCGTCCCGCGCGCGCCGCCGGGCCCGCGCCTCCGCGTCCGCGAGGCACCGCTCCTCGGCCCGGGCCAGCGCCGCCTCCTCAACCAGCACGCCTTGCCGTTCGTACCGGCTCTTGCGCCGGTTGAAGCGGACGACCACCGCCGACAGCGCGCTGTCCTCCCGCGACCGCCTGGTCAACGCGGTGTCGCCGCGCGGCAGATACACGAGGTGCCCGAGGTCGGCGCAGTCCAGGCAGTACGGCTGGCCCTCCTCCAGGGCCAGCAGCGTCAGCGGCCCCGCCCGGCACCGCGCGCACCGCTTGCGCTTCAGGGGCTGGAACACCACAAGCCCCGCGCCGGAGGAGGGAGTCGAGGGGAGGGACGAGGCGAGGGGAGCAGTCATGCGCGGTTCCTTCCCGCTGGGCCGCGCCCCCTACGCGCACGGCGTCCGACCTCGCCCGCACCCCGGCCCACCCCCGGGCCAAGGCCTCGCCTGCCCGCACCGCGGCCCACCCGCCCGGGCCAAGGCCCGCCCCGCCCCGGCCGCACTCCGGATCACCCCGCCCGGCGAAGCCGCCCGCACCCCCGGGCGGCATCATGGCCCCGTGCGACTCGAAGCGATCACTTGGGAACGGCTCACGGACGCGCTCGCCGAGCGGCTCTTGGAGCTGGTCCCGGCGGACGGCGGTGCCTGGCCGCGCGTGGCCTTCGACGGGGCGCCCGCGGCACGGCCCGGTGAACTCGCGGCGGGCGTCGCCGAGGCGCTGCGCGTGCGCGGGCGGTCCGCGCTCGTCGTCGGCACGCACGGGTTCCTGCGGCCCGCCTCCCTGCGGTTCGAGTACGGCCATGAGGACGTCGAGGCCTACTACAGCGGCTGGTTCGACACGGGTGCCCTGTGGCGCGAGGTCTTCGGACCGCTGGAGGCGGGCGGCACTGGCCGGGTCCTGCCCGACCTGTGGGACCCGGAGACCGACCGCGCGACCCGCAGCCCTTACGTCCCCCTCCCGCACGGCGGCATGGTGCTGCTGCACGGTCCCTTCCTGCTGGGTCATTGGTTCCCCTTCGATCTGACGGTGCACGTACGGCTGTCGCCCGCCGCCCTGCGGCGGCGCACGGGGGCGGAGGAGCGGTGGACGATCCCGGCCTTCGAGCGGTACGAGGCCGAACACGACCCGGCGGCGACGGCGGATGTCGTCGTACGGGCCGACGACCCCCGGCATCCGGCGTGGAGCGGCTGACCCGCCGCGCGTACCGCTCCGCGAGGGCACGGTGCCGTGCGGGTGCGGCCCCGCGAGGGCACGGAGACAATGAGTGCACCGGGACTAGCGGTGCCCCCGCGCCGCGCCGGTCGTCCGGCACCGGGAGGTACCCCATGACCACCGCCGGAGACATCATGCACCGCGGTGCCCAGTGGATCCCCGCTCACGAGACCCTGGACCGCGCGGCGCAGCTGATGCGCCAGCTCGACGTCGGCGCGCTGCCGATCAGCGACGCGAACGAGCGGCTGTGCGGCATCCTCACCGACCGCGACATCGTCGTCCGCTGCGTGGCGATGGGGCACGACCCGGCCAAGGTCACCGCGGGTGAGCTCGCCCAGGGCACCCCGCGCTGGATCGCCTCCGACGCCGGTGTGGACGCCGTCCTGGAGGAGATGCAGGGCCACCAGATCCGCCGACTGCCGGTGATCGAGAACAAGCGTCTCGTCGGCATGATCAGCGAAGCCGACCTCGCCAAGCACCTCACCGAGGAGCAGCTCGCGGGTTGGTGCGAGAGCGTCTACGCCAAGGGCTGACCGGCCCGGCGCGGAACCAGCACGGTCAACTCCCGCCTCACAGCCAGCCGTTGCGCCGGAACCCCCGGTACAGCAAGAGGCATGTCGTGACGATCACCCCCATGATCAGTGCGTAGCCGTACTGCCAGCGCAGTTCGGGCATGTGGTCGAAGTTCATGCCGTATATCCCGCAGACCATCGTCGGCACGGCCACCATGGCGGCCCAGGCCGTGATCTTCCGTGTGTCCTCGTTCTGCGCGACGGTCACCTGGGCGAGGTGGGCCTGCAGGATGGAGTTCAGCAGTTCGTCGAAGGCCGCTATCTGTTCGGTGACCCGCTTCAGGTGGTCGTCCACGTCCCGGAAGTACGCCTGTATCTCGGGGGCGACGACGCGCATCGGTTTGGTGGCGAGCACCTGGAGCGGTCGGCCGAGGGGCACCACCGCCCGCTTCAGCTCGAGCAGTTCGCGTTTGAGCTGGTAGATGCGGCCCGGGTCGGCGGTGCGCGCGCCGGTGGGGGCGAACACCTCCGACTCGACCTGGTCGATGTCGGCCTGCACCGAGTCGGTCACGTGGAGGTAGTCGTCGACGACCTGGTCCGCGATCGCGTGCAGCACCGCCGCCGGTCCCTGCGCGAGCTGCTCGGGCATTGACTCCAGCTCTTCGCGCAGCGGCCCCAGGGAGCCGTGCCTGCCGTGCCGCACGGTGATCACGAAGTCGCGGCCGACGAACACCATGATCTCGCCGGTGTCCACGACCTCGCTGGTCGCGGTCAGTTCGGCGTGCTCGACGTAGCAGACCGTCTTGAACACGGCGAACAGCGTCTGGTCATAGCGCTCGACCTTCGGGCGCTGGTGGGCGTGCACCGCGTCCTCGACCGCCAGCGGATGCAGGTCGAACAGCTCGGCGATGCCCGCGAACTCGCGCTCCGTGGGCTCGTGCAACCCGAGCCACACGAACCCGTCGGCGTCCTTGCGGACCCGGGTCACGGCCTCCACGAGGTCACCCTCGCGGGTCGAGGTCTGGCGCACCCCCTTGCGGTACGTCACGCACTTCACCACCGAGGAGCCCAGCGGGGAGCGGGCGGGGTGGCTCAGGTCGACGCGTGGGCTGCGCCGGGTCAGGCCCGCGACCCTTCGCAGACCGCGGACGGTCCGCAGGTTTCCGACCTTGCGGAGGTTCCCCACCTTCCGCAAGTTGACCCCCATCGACATGTGTCGCTCCTCGCGCTGGACTTGATGAGCAAGTCTGCCAGCCAGAGCCGACAACGCGTTTGACCCTGTGGGAACGGAAGATTCCAGTCCGAACCTGTGCGACTCGGATGCCTTTCACCGGCCCGGCGCACCTGCCCCGGCGCGGCCGCGCTGACGCGGTCGGCACACGCCGTCACCGCCGCTCCCGCGGCGGCACCGGAGGCACGGGCCGTGCCCCCACCCGCGACACCGCCAGCGCCCCGGCCCGGCAGCCCTCGGCCACCGCCTGCCCCAGCTCCGCCCCCGCCATCCGCGACGCGACGAACGCCCCGGTGAACGCGTCGCCCGCGCCCGTGGAGTCCCGCGCCCGTGCCGGTCGTGCGGCTACCCGTACGCGCACGTCCCCGTCCGTGGCCGCCAGCGCGCCCGCGCCGCCCAACGTGACCACCACTTCGGGGAAGCGGCGGCTCAGCGCCTCCGCCGCGGCCTCCGCCTCCCGCAGGCCGGTGAGGAGCTCCGCCTCGTCGCGGCTCGGCAGCAGTACGTCCACGCCGGCCACGCCCGCCAGGAAGCGGTCCACGCCGTGCCGCGCCAGGAACCCCGACGACGCCGGATCCACGCTCACGGTCACGTCCCGCGCCCGCGCGGCGTCCAGCGCCGCCCGCGCCACCGCCCGGCTCGGTTCGGCGAAGAACAAGTAGCCCGACAGGTGCAGCCAGCCCACGCCGTCGAGCAGCGACGGCGTCCAGTCGCCGGGTGCGAGCCGCAGTGACGCGCCGCTGTCCGTGAGGAATGTGCGCTCCGCCGCGCCGCCCGCGTCCACCAGGCTGATGACGGTGCCGGTCGGGGCGCCGGGGTCGACGACGAGATGGGGATGCACCGCCGACCGGACGAGCAGGTCCTCGTGCCACGCCGCCGCGTCGGCGCCGACCCGCCCCAGGAACCGTACGTCCGCGTGGCCCCAGTGGGCCGCCCAGCACGCGACGTTGGCGCCCGCGCCGCCCGCCACCGTACGGATCGCGGCCGCCGTGTCGGTGCCGGGCGCGAGGGGCGTACGGTGCCGGGCGACGATGTCGGTGACGATGTCCCCGACCACCAGCAGACCCGGAGCCCGGCCCCGCCCCGGGACGGTCACCCCCGCGCCCACGCGGCCGCGACCCGCGCGGCGAGCCGAACGTTTCCGCGCACCGCCGCGAGATTCGCCTCCAGGGACGCTCCGTCGGTGTGCCGCACCAAGTAGTCCAGGAGGAACGGCGTCACCGCCTGCCCTGTCACCCCCTGCGCGTCGCACTCCCGTAGCGCCTGGTCGAGTACGCGCGTGTGGAGCGCGGGATCCAGCTGTTCCGCCTCCGGTACGGGGTTCGCGACGACGAGCGCGGACTCCGGCCCGGCCAGCGCGTCCTGCGCCCGCATCACGTCGGCCACCTCGTCCGGCGTGCGCAAGGTCCAGTCCACGGGGTGGCCCGAGTCCGCGAGGTAGAAGCCGGGGAAGCGTTCCGTCGCGTATCCGGCCACCGCCACGCCCAGTGTCTCCAGGCGCTGGAGCGTCGCCGCCACGTCCAGGATCGACTTGACGCCCGCGCACACCACGGTGATCCGGGTCCGTGCGAGCAGCCCCAGGTCGGCGGACTCGTCCTGGGTCACCGTCCACTCCCGGTGCACCCCGCCGAGCCCGCCGGTCGCGAACACGCGCACGCCCGCACGCGCGGCGAGCAGCGCCGTCGCCGACACCGTGGTCGCCCCGCTCGCCCCCGTGGCGACGGCGAGCGGCAGATCGCGGTGGCCCAGCTTGCGGATGGTCTCCCGCTCGGAAAGCCCGGTGCCCCCGGCGTGTCCGGCGATCCGCTCCAACTGCTCCTTGTCGAGGCCTACGTGGGGGCGCCCGTCCAGGACGGCGATCGTCGCGGGGACGGCGCCCTCATCTCGTACCACCTGCTCCAACTCGCGTGCCACGTGCAGATTGCGCGGACGCGGCAGCCCGTGCGCGATGATCGTGGACTCCAGGGCCACGACCGGCCGCCGTCGCGCGAGAGCTGTCTGTACCTCGTCGGACACCACCACCACGGATCCGCCTCCTGCCCATCGGGTCTCCTTGAGTTCCTGGGTTCATCCCTGGCGGGCGGGGCCCGGCGGCAAACCCATTAGGGTGACCGGCCATGACCACGAATGATCAGACCGCCGCCTCCTTCGCCGTGCACATCCCGGACGTCGAACTGGAGGAAGAGCCGCTCGACCCGGGGCAGATCGTGTCCGGTGACCCCGTGGTCACCGGCAAGGTCCTGTGGGAGTCAGCCGACGGCAAGCAGCTGCGGGGCATCTGGCAGATCACGCCGGGCGTGGTGACCGACACCGAGGCCAACGAGCTCTTCGTGGTCGTCAGCGGCCGCGCGACCATCGAGGTGGAGGGCGGCGACGTGATCGAGGTCGGCCCCGGCGACGCGGCCGTCCTGCGCGAGGGCGACCGCACGACGTGGACCGTGCACGAGACGCTGCGCAAGGCCTACCACATCACGCTGAGCGCCTAGCGTCCCGCGGCGCCCGCGTGAACAGGGCCAGGGCGGCCAGCGGAAGCAGCAGGAGCGCCGCCGAGAGGTTGAGCCAGCCGTAGCTCGCCCGCGCGACGACGAGGCCCGCGATCGCCCCGCCGACGCCCGCCGCCGTGTTCATCGTCAGGTCCGACAGGCCCTGGGCGGCGGCGCGGGCCGCCTGCGGCACGGAGTCGGTGAGCAGCGCGGAGCCGGACACCAGGCCCGCCGACCAGCCGAGGCCGAGCAGGAACAGGCCCGCGGCCGTCTGCGCGTGGCTGCCGCGCGCCGTGCCCGCGAGCAGGGCCGAGACGGCGAGCAGGCCCACGCAGAGGCCGATCACGCTGAGCCGTCCGAGCCGGTCGGCGAGGCGCCCCATCACCGGTGAGAACGCGTACATGCCCGCGATGTGCCCGCTGATGACCAGGCCGATCAGGTCGATGCTCGCCCCGTGGTGCCCGAGGTCGACCGGTGTCATCGACATGATCGAGACCATGGCGGTGTGCGCGACGGCGACCGTCACCAGGGCGAGCCGGGCCCGCCCCGACGCGGCGACGGCGGCGAACCCGGCCCGCAGCGACCGCCCCGCGGCCGATGAGTCCGCGGCGGGATCGAGGCGGCGGGCGGTGAGCAGCGGATCGGGGCGCAGCAGCGCCGCCACGAGGACCGCCGAGATCAGGAACACCCCGGCCGCCCAGACGAACGCCCCCGACGCCTTCGGGATGCCGAGCCCGGCCACGCTGCGGCCCGCGGGCGCCGCGATGTTGGGGCCGAGGACCGCGCCGATGGTCGTGGCCCAGACGACGTTGGAGATCGCCCGGGCCCGGGCCGTCGGCTCGGCCAGGTCGGCGGCCGCGAACCGGGCCTGGAGGTTCGCCGAGGACGCCGCGCCGAACCCGGCCATGCCCACGAGCAGCAGCGGGAAGCTCCCGACGGTCGCGGCCACCACGACGAGCGCGGCGCCGAGCGTCCCGATCAGATACGCGAGGACGAGGCCGGGGCGACGGCCCCGCGCGGTCATCAGCGCGGCCAGCGGCACCGACAGGACAGCGGTCCCGGCGACCGTCGCCGTGGGCGCGAGCCCCGACAGGGACTCGCTGCCGCTGACGTCCTTGGCGAGCACGGCGGCGAGCGCGATGCCGGTGGCCACTCCGAGCCCGCCGAGTATCTGGCTCGCGACGAGGACGGCGGTCACGCGCCGCCGCAGCGCGGGCAGGTCCTCGACGGTGACGGGCGCGGCGGCCGCCCGCTCGGTCGCGGTCATCGGCCGCGCGCCGGGCGGGAGCGCGGCCACCAGCCGGGACGGGCCGACCCGCCTGGAGCGGCTGCCCAGGGCCGGGGAGGAGAGGGTATGAGCGATGTGGTCACCGGCGAAGTGTGCCACCGGACCGCACTGTGCGGGACATGACAGTCGGGTCCGGGCGGTCAGCCACGCCGACGCTCAAGCCCCCGGCCAGCCGCTCCCGGTTCCGCTTCGCGGCACCCCGCCCGGGCCAGCCGTTCCCGGACGCACCGCTTCCGGTCCCGTCCCACCAAGCCCTGCCTCGACCGGCCGACCGCTCCCGCTCCTGGCTCGTCGCTACTGGTTCCGGTCTGCCGCGTACGGTCTTGGTCCGCCGGGCTCCGTTTCAGCCGACCCGCCGTTCCTGCTCCCGGTTCGCTGTTCCCGCTGCTGGCTCGTCGCTTTCGGTTCCGGTCTGCCGCGTACGG
>NZ_JBWKEY010000017.1:41252-238410 GCF_056435225.1 Streptomyces sp. NPDC043996
GCGTACGGTCTTGGTCCGCCGGGCTCCGTTTCAGCCGACCCGCCGTTCCTGCTCCCGGCTCGTCGCTCCCGCTCCCGGCTCGTCGCTTTCGGTTCCGGTCTGCCGCGTACGGTCTTGGTCCGCCGGGCTCCGTTTCAGCCGACCCGCCGTTCCTGCTCCCGGCTCGTCGCTCCCGCTCCCGGCTCGTCGCTTTCGGTTCCGGTCCGCCGCGTACGGTCCAGACTCGCCAAACGCGTTTCGACCGGCTGCCGTGCCCGACACCGGCTCGCCGCTTCCGCTCCTGCCCGCCGCCTACAGTCTCGGCCCGCTGAACGCGATTCGACCGGCCGACCGGCCGACCAGTCGGCCGACCGCTTCCGCTCGCGACCCACCGCTTCCGCAACAGGCCCGCCCCTTACGGTCCCGTCCCACCGCGCCCCGTTTCGCCTGGCCGCCCCCGATCCGCGCTCACCGCCCCTGATCCAGGCACGCAGCCTTTCCGCCCCGGACCACGGCCCCGATCCTCGTCAACTGCCCGGCCCCGGCGCGCCGCCCCCCGTTCAGGCGCCCCGCCCAACACCCCCGCTCAGAACAGCGGCTCGGGCAGGACGCCCTCCAGTGCGAGCAGGCGCCGTTTCGTCTCCAGGCCGCCGCCGAAGCCGCCGATGCCGCCGTCGCTCTCGACGACCCGGTGGCAGGGCACCACGACCGGCAGCGGATTGGCGCCCATCGCCATGCCCACGGCCTGGGCCGCGCCGGGCTGGCCGACGCGGCGGGCGAGGTCCCCGTAGCCCACCACCGAGCCGTAGCGCACGCCGGTCGCCAGTTCGCGCAGCACCTGGCGGTTGAAGCCGGAGATCAGCGACCAGTCGAGCGGCAGCTCGAAGTCCTGTCGCTCGCCGGCGAAATAGGCCCGCAGCTGGCGTATGGGCTCCGCGAGCAGCGGGGACTCGGGCGCCTCGAGCGGCTCGGCGCCCAGACGGGAGCCGAGCCGCTCGACGGCCTGGTCGCGCACGTCGTCGGTGGCGTGGAAGACGACGTTGACCAGGCCGGTGCCGGTCGCGGCGAGCAGCAGCGGGCCGATATCGCTGGCGACGACGGCCCACACCGGGCCCGGCCGCGCGGCTCCCTGCTGTTCCTGCTCGGAGTGCCCCATGGCGTTCATGCGACCACCGTACGACCGGGCACTGACAACGCCGCCCTGGCGGCCCCGCCGGGGACGGTCCGACCGGTCAGTCGATCGCCGCGCGCACCACGTCCGGCTTGTTGGTGATGATGCCGTTCACCCCGAAGCCCGCGACCCGCTGGGCCGCCGCGGCCTCGTCGACGGTCCAGGTGAAGATCTCCAGCGGCTTGCCGTGCGGCCCCTTGAGCGCGTGGATCTTGTCGACGTACCCGGCGGAGATGGACGTGTACGTGGAGTTGATCTGGTCGGCGAACTTCGCGTACCGCGGCAGGTCGGCCACCGCGGGCGTCCCCAGGAAGCCGGTCTTGATGTCGGGCCGCAGGGCGTGCACCGCGCGCACGCTGTCCGCGCTGAAGCTCTGGATGACCAGCTTGTGCTTGACGTGGTGGCGGTCCAGCCAGCCGGTCTCGCGCAGCACGCGCAGCGTGTCCCGCTCGATGCCGGGGTACAGCTCGGGCTTCTTGATCTCCAGGACGAGCCGCTGGTGGTTGTGCGAGACCCGGTTCATGTACTGCGTGAGCGTCGGCACGCGCGCGCCCTTGTACTTCGGGCCGAACCAGCTGCCCGCGTCCAGCCTGGCGATCTCCTTCGAGGTGAAGTCCTTCACCTTCCAGGGGGCGCGCCCGGGGAAGACCTCTTCCACGTTGGTCGTCCGCTTCAGGTTGTCGTCGTGCACGATGACGAGCACGCCGTCCTTGGTCCGCTGGACGTCGTTCTCGACCCAGCGGAAGCCGAGCCGGTCCGCCTTGTCGATGGCGGCGAGGGTGTTCTCGGGGGCGTAGGCGGAGGCCCCGCGGTGGGCGACGACCAGCGGCCGGTCGTGCGCGGCGGCGCGGACCCGGGTCTCCTGGACGGCGGTTTCGGCGGCGGCGGTGGAGGGGAGGGCGAGTGCGCCCGCTCCCAGGAGGACGGCGGTCGTGGCTGCGGCAGTGCGTGCGGGCACGGCTTCTCCTCGCGTCATGAGCTCAGGGGATCACTGCGAGAATGACAGTCCACGGCCAACTACAGACAGGTGCAGGATGACCACAGACTGAACACCAGCCACCCATGTGAGGACCCCGCGCGCGGATGCCGTGTTTCTTTGCCGGAAAATCGTTCGTACGTTCCGGTTAGGGCCCTACTCTCACGTCAGCCGACGCTCCGTCACCTGGCCGTCGGGCGGGGGCTGACGGGGTGTTCCGGGACATTCGCGTACTACAGGCGGAAGGGCTAGCGCTCATGGAGGGCACGGTCGACGGCTTCAGCTACGGACTCGTCACACCCGCCGTCGCGTACCTCATGGCCTGCCTGGGAGGGGCGCTCGGCCTGCGCTGCACCACCCGGTCGCTGCTCGTCGCGCACTCCTGGCGGCCCGGCTGGCTCGCCCTCGGCTCGGCGGCGATCGGCTCCGGCATCTGGACCATGCACTTCATCGCGATGATGGGCTTCACCGTCAAGCAGACGCCCGTCCACTACGACCGCGTGACGACCTTCGCGAGCCTCGCCGTCGCCATCGTCATGGTCGGCATCGGGATCTTCATCGTCGGCTACCGGGGTGCCAGGGGAGCGGCGCTCTTCACCGGGGGCACGATCACCGGCCTCGGCATCGCCACGATGCACTACCTGGGGATGGCCGGTATGCGCCTGGGCGGCAGGCTCGAGTACAACACCCTCACGGTCGCCGCCTCCGTAGTGATCGCCGTCGTCGCCGCCATCGCCGCGCTGTGGGCCGCCGGGCAGGTCAGGGGCTTTCTGTGGAGCCTCGGTGCCAGCCTCGTCATGGGGCTAGCGGTGAGCGGCATGCACTACACCGGCATGGCCGCCGTGAGCGTCCACCTGCACAGCACCCCCAGCGTCACGCCCGGGGGCTCGTCCGCCGAACTGCTCGCGCCGCTTCTGATCGGCCCCCTGGCCTTCCTGCTGCTCGCGGGCGTGATCGTGATGTTCGACCCGCTGATGGTCCTTGGCAAGGCCGACCTCAAGGCCGCCGCCCGGCCCCGCACCCCCTCCGCCACCGTGCCGCGCTCCGGCGACCGCGCGTACGGGCACGTCAGCCGCAGGACCCCGGCGCGCCTCCCGCGCCGCAGCCGACGGAGGCCGAGCGCCCGCGCCCCGCAGAAGTGGTGAGCGGAGCGGCGTTGTCAGTGCGGGGTCGTACGGTGGATCCCATGCGGCCCGTATCGAAGATCGAACGCACGGTGGCACCTTTCGAGGTCGTCAGCCCCTATCAGCCCAGCGGCGACCAGCCGGCGGCCATCGCCGACCTGGAGAAGCGCATCCGCGCGGGCGAGAAGGACGTCGTCCTGCTCGGCGCGACCGGCACCGGCAAGTCGGCCACCACCGCGTGGATGATCGAGAAGCTCCAGCGCCCCACGCTCGTCATGGCGCCGAACAAGACCCTGGCCGCCCAGCTGGCGAACGAGTTCCGAGAGCTCCTGCCCAACAACGCGGTCGAATACTTCGTCTCGTACTACGACTACTACCAGCCCGAGGCGTACGTCCCGCAGTCCGACACCTACATCGAGAAGGACTCCTCGATCAACGAGGAGGTCGAGCGCCTGCGCCACTCCGCGACGAACTCGCTGCTCACCCGGCGCGACGTCATCGTGGTCGCCTCCGTCTCCTGCATCTACGGCCTCGGCACCCCGCAGGAGTACGTGGACCGGATGGTGCCGCTCAAGGTCGGCGACGAGATCGACCGCGACCAGCTCCTGCGCCGCTTCGTCGACATCCAGTACACGCGCAACGACCTCGCCTTCACCCGCGGCACCTTCCGGGTCCGCGGCGACACCATCGAGATCTTCCCGGTCTACGAGGAACTGGCCGTGCGCATCGAGATGTTCGGTGACGAGATCGAGGCGCTGTCCACGCTCCACCCGCTCACCGGCGAGGTCATCAGCGACGACGACCACCTGTACGTCTTCCCGGCGTCCCACTACGTGGCGGGCCCCGAGCGCATGGAGAAGGCGATCAACGGCATCGAGAAGGAGCTCGCCGAGCGCCTCGCGGAGCTGGAGAAGCAGGGCAAGATGCTGGAGGCCCAGCGCCTGCGCATGCGCACCACGTACGACCTGGAGATGCTCCGCCAGATCGGCTCCTGCTCCGGCGTCGAGAACTACTCGATGCACTTCGACGGCCGCGGCCCGGGCACCCCGCCGCACACCCTGCTCGACTACTTCCCGGACGACTTCCTCCTCGTCCTCGACGAGTCGCACGTCACCGTGCCGCAGATCGGCGCCATGTACGAGGGCGACGCCTCCCGCAAGCGCACCCTCGTCGACCACGGCTTCCGGCTCCCCTCCGCGCTCGACAACCGCCCGCTGAAGTGGGAGGAGTTCCAAAAGCGCATCGGCCAGACCGTCTACCTGTCGGCGACCCCGGGACAGTACGAGCTCTCCCGCTCGGACGGGTACGTGGAGCAGATCATCCGCCCCACCGGCCTCGTCGACCCGGAGGTCGTCGTCAAGCCCACCGAGGGCCAGATCGACGACCTGGTGCACGAGATCGGCAAGCGCGCCGAGAAGGACGAGCGGGTCCTCGTCACGACGCTCACCAAGAAGATGGCCGAGGACCTCACCGACTACTTCCTGGAACTGGGCATCCAGGTCCGCTATCTGCACAGCGACGTCGACACCCTGCGCCGCGTGGAGCTGCTGCGCGAGCTGCGGGCCGGTGAGTACGACGTCCTGGTCGGCATCAACCTCCTGCGAGAAGGCCTCGACCTGCCCGAGGTCTCCCTGGTGTCGATCCTCGACGCCGACAAGGAGGGCTTCCTGCGCTCGGGCACCTCGCTGATCCAGACCATCGGCCGCGCCGCGCGCAACGTCTCGGGCCAGGTCCACATGTACGCCGACAAGATCACCCCGGCGATGGAGAAGGCCATCGAGGAGACCAACCGCCGCCGGGAGAAGCAGATCGCGTACAACAAGGAGAGGGGCATCGACCCGCAGCCCCTCCGCAAGAAGATCAACGACATCGTGTCGGCGATCGCGCGCGAAGAGGTCGACACCGAGGAGCTCCTCGGCACGGACTACCGCAAGAGCAAGGAGGGCAAGGGCGCCAAGGCCCCCGTGCCCTCGCTCGGCAAGGCGGCGGCCGCGGCGCCCGCCAAGGCGGCCAAGAAGTCCGCGAAGGGCGCGGGCACCCCCACCGACAAGCCCGCCGCCGAACTCGCCGCGCAGATCGAGGAGATGACCGAGCGGATGCGCGCCGCCGCCGCGGACCTCCAGTTCGAGATCGCCGCACGGCTGCGCGACGAGGTGTCGGAGATGAAGAAGGAGCTGCGGCAGATGAAGGAGGCGGGCCTGGCCTAGCGGAACGCGGCCCGGCGTCGCGGTGTGTTGCAAGACCGACACAATGTCCCGACCGGGCTGCGGCGGGGTGGACACGGCTGCATAGGGTGATGGGGCGACTGCTGGAAGGCGGCGGTCGCCCTGGGGAGTTCGAGAAGGGGACAGCGCGTGACGGTCAACATGACCAAGGGCCAGGCCATCAGCCTGCAGAAGAACGACGGGGGCGCCCTGACCGCGGTGCGCATGGGCCTCGGCTGGAGGGCCGCGCCGCGCCGCGGCCTGTTCGGCACCCGCACCCGCGAGGTCGACCTCGACGCGTCGGCCGTCCTGTTCGCCGACAAGCAGCCCGTGGACGTGGTGTTCTTCCGCCACCTCGTCAGCGACGACGGCTCGGTGCGGCACACCGGTGACAACCTGGTCGGCGGCGCCGGACAGGGCGGCGACGACGAGGCCATCCTCGTCGACCTGCAGCGCGTCCCGGTCCACATCGACCAGATCATCTTCACGGTGAACTCCTTCACCGGCCAGACGTTCCAGGAGGTGCAGAACGCCTTCTGCCGCCTGGTCGACGAGACCAACGGCCAGGAGCTCGCCCGCTACACCCTGGACGGCGGCGGCCAGTACACCGCCCAGATCATGGCCAAGGTCCACCGCGCGGGCTCGGGCTGGCAGATGACGGCCCTCGGCAGCCCCGCCAACGGCCGCACCTTCCAGGACCTGATGCCGACGATCCTGCCGCACCTGTAGGACCGAATCGGCCGTTCCGGTTCGGCGATCACGTACGAAGGCCCGGTGAGGGGGCCGACAAGGGGGAACGAACGCGATGACGGCCGAGCTGGTCAGGGGGCAGAACCATCCGCTTCCCGGCACCCGCGTAGAAGTGCGGGTGTCGGCCGCCCAACCGGTCGTCGCCGGAGCCACGCTCAGCGACGACCAGCACCAGGTGCGCGGCACCTCCTGGGTGGCCCACCCGGGCACACCCACCCTGCCCGGGCTCGAAGTGCCCCGGCAGGCCGCGGCCAACCACCGCCTCGCCGTCGACCTCGACGCGCTGCCCGAAGCCGCCCACCAGGTCAACGTCCTGCTCTCGCTGCCCGTCGGAGTCCCGGGACCGGCCAGCTTCGGCGCCGTCGCCGCGCCCTTCGTCGCCGTCACCGGACTCGACGGCACCGAGATCGCCAGCTACACGATCACGGATCTCGCCGCCGAGTCCGCCGTCGTCGCCCTGGAGCTCTATCGCAGGCGTGGCGTCTGGAAGGTGCGCGCCGTCGGCCAGGGATACGCGGGCGGCCTCGCCGCGATGCTCGCCGACCAGGGCCTGCCCGAAGCCCAGGAGCTCGCGGGCGCCATCAACGAGGCGGTGGCCCAGGGCCTCGCCCGCTCCGTCGCCGCCCCGCCGCCCCGCCCCGCCGACGGCGCCCGGGTGCGGGCCGCCGCCCAGGGCCACCCCGGCCCCGGCCAGCACCACCCCGCCCCGCAGGGCGAGCCCGCCACCCCTCAGCCGGTCGCGCCGGTCCCTCAGCAGCCCGTGACGCCCGCGCCGCACCAGCCGGGCACCCCCGGCCCGCAGGGCTCCGGCGACAGCGCCCCGCCGCCCCCGCCCGGCGACGGCGGCCCCGTCGACTACACCCACCCGCGCCGCCAGACCAGCGCACCCCCGCCGCCCCCGCCCACCGCACCGGCGCCCGCGCCCGGCCAGCCCGCCCAGCCCGTCGCGGGCGACGCCACCGGCTGGTCGATGGAGGAGCGCCTTTACAACCAGGTCTGGGGCATGTTCGAGGACCTGGCCCGCACCGCGGCGGCGTACCGCAGCGCGGTGGACTTCGCCGACTCCCGTATGGAGCAGGAGCTCGACAAGGTCCTCTCCGACCCGCGCAGCCGCATCGGCGGCGCGGGCGACGCGGCCCGCGACGCCGCCCGCGCCAAGCACGGCGCCCTCGTCGACCAGGCCAAGGCCGCCCTCGACCGGGACCTCACCCAGCTCGCCGCCGAGTCGGAGGTCGTCGAGCCCGCGCTGCCCCCGGCCTTCGCCGACTGGTCAAGCCCCGTCTGGCACGCGTATCGCGTCCCCATGGAGATCCCGATGGCGCTGCGCCTCGGCGGCCTCCACCTGCCCGAGCGCACGGACCTGCGCGTCCCCATGCTCGTCCGGCTGCCCCTGGAGCGCGGCCTGTGGATCGACAGCGGCCGCTCCGGCCTGGACTCGCTCGCCGACGGCGACACCGTGCGCCGCCTCGCCCTGGACACCGCCGTCGCGCACGCCGCGCGCCTGCTCGCCGTCTATCCGCCCGGCGAGTTCACCGTGCACGTCATCGACCCGGCGGGCACCGGCGCGTCCGCACTCGCCCCGCTGGTGTCGTCCGGAGCGCTCGACGAGCCGCCCGCCGCCGGAGCCGCGGGCGTCAGCGGCGTCCTCACCAAGCTCACCCAGCGGGTGGACCTGGTGCAGATGGCGGTCCGCGGCGGCGTCGCCTCGTCGCTGCCGCCGGACCTGGACACGGGCGAGCACCTGCTCGTGGTCAACGACTTCCCGCACGGCTTCGACGACCGCGCCGTGACCCAGCTGCGGTATCTGGCCGACGAGGGCCCCGCCGTCGGCGTCCACCTGATGATGGTCGCCGACCGCGAGGACGCCCGGGAGTACGGCCCGCTCCTCGACCCGCTGTGGCGCGCGCTGATGCGTCTCACACCGGTGCCCGACGACCACCTCGCCGACCCCTGGGTCGGCCACGCGTGGACATACGAGCCGCCGCTGCCCCCCTCCGGCAGCCAGGTCCTGCACCGGGTCCTGGAGACGGTGGGCACGGCCCGGCGCACAGGCAGCCGCTAGCCGTGCGGCACGGGTGAGGGATGCGCGACGTCAAGTCGACTAAGTAACCTCGTACGCCCCTGACCTGCGTACTTGAGGACGGTTTGCCGTCCCCTTTACCAAACCTTGGTCTTTCGCGTACCCTGGTGTCAGCGGAGGGGAGTACTCCCGTACGCGACGTACCCGTCAATACGGACCGCCATCGGTCCCGGGGCGTCGGCCCGCGGCGCGGTTCAGCGCCCGGGTGGAAGAGACCTCCGGCAGCGACGACGCTGATCAGTAGCCGTACGAAGCCGGAGGCGCAGTGGACGTTTCTTTGACCCTGTGGGTGACGACCGTTCTCGGTCTGTGTGCCCTGATCGCGGTCGACTTCTTCATCGGGCGCAAGCCCCATGACGTGTCGATCAAGGAAGCCGGAACCTGGACGATCGTCTGGATCGTCCTCGCGGTGCTCTTCGGCCTCGGCCTGCTGATCGCGGGCGAGAGCCAGGCGTCCGGTGAGTTCTTCGCGGGCTTCATCACCGAGAAGTCGCTCTCCGTCGACAACCTCTTCGTCTTCATCCTGATCATGGCGAAGTTCTCGGTTCCGAGCCATCTCCAGCAGCGCGTGCTGCTGTTCGGCGTGCTGATCGCCCTGGTCCTGCGAGCGATCTTCATCGCCGCCGGCGCCGCTGTCATCGCCAACTTCTCCTGGGTCTTCTACATCTTCGGCGCGTTCCTGATCTACACCGCCTGGAAGCTCATCCAGGAGGCCCGCGCCGACGAGGAGGAAGAGGACTGGGAGGAGAACCGCCTCCTGAAGTCCATCGAGAAGAAGTTCGGCGTCTCGGACCGCTACGAGGGCACGAAGCTGTTCATCCAGAAGAACGGCAAGAAGATCATGACGCCCCTGATGGTCGTCATGCTCGCCATCGGCACCACCGACGTGCTGTTCGCGATGGACTCCATCCCCGCGATCTTCGGCCTCACCCAGGACCCGTACATCGTCTTCACCGCCAACGCCTTCGCCCTGATGGGTCTGCGTCAGCTGTACTTCCTCATCGGCGGCCTGCTGAAGAAGCTGATCCACCTGAGCTACGGCCTGTCGGTGATCCTCGGCTTCATCGGTGTGAAGCTGGTGCTGCACGCCCTGCACGAGAACGGCGTGCACGTCCCCGAGATCTCCATCCCGGTCTCGCTCGGCGTCATCTGCGGTGTCCTGGTCATCACCACGATCACCAGCCTCGTCGCCTCCAAGAAGCAGCAGGAGCGCGAGGCCGCCGAGGCCGCCTCCGAGGGCAAGGACGACGCCCCCAAGGACAGCATCGAGGCCTGACGGCCCGCCACGGGGCGCCTGAGCGCCCCGTGGCGCGTGCCTGATCGCGAACCACCCGGAAGCGGTGCACGGTCGTCGACGACCGTGCACCGCTTCCGCATAGAGGGGAACGTATGAAGTCGCGGCCCTCCCGCGCGCGGGGCAGCATCAAAGACATGAATCCCAGGCTCCGGGCCCTCGCCTCACGATGGACGACCGTCGTGCCCGCGCTCGGAGTCGTTCTGCTCGCCTTCACCTGGGGGCGGGACCTGTCCGGCGTGGTCGTCGCCGTGGTGACGGCCGTACTCGCCGGAGCCGTGCTCGCCGCGGTCCACCACGCCGAGGTCATCGCCCATCGGGTCGGCGAACCCTTCGGCTCCCTCGTGCTCGCCGTCGCGGTCACGATCATCGAGGTCGCTCTGATCGTCACCCTCATGGCCGACGGCGGCGACAAGAGCGCCACCCTGGCGCGCGACACCGTCTTCGCCGCCGTGATGATCACCTGCAACGGCATCGTGGGACTGGCCCTGCTCACCAGCGCCCTGCGCCACCGCGTGGCCGTCTTCAACCCCGAGGGCACGGGCGCCGCGCTCGCGACGGTCGCCACGCTGGCCACGCTCAGCCTGGTCCTGCCGACGTTCACGACGTCGAAGCCGGGGCCGGAGTTCTCCACCGCGCAGCTCACCTTCGCCGCGCTGGCCTCGCTGGTCCTGTACGGCCTGTTCGTGGCGACGCAGACCGTGCGCCACCGTGACTACTTCCTGCCGGTCACTCGCGAGGGCGAGGTCCTCGACACCGACGACCACGCCGAGGTCCCCTCCAGCCGCACCGCCCTGATCAGCCTCGGGCTGCTCGGCCTGGCGCTGATCGGCGTCGTCGGCCTCGCGAAGGGCGTCTCGCCGACCATCGAGTCCGGGGTGGAGTCCGCAGGCCTGCCGCACGCCGTCGTCGGCGTGATCATCGCCCTGCTCGTGCTGCTCCCCGAGACCATCGCGGCCGTCCGCGCCGCCCGCCGCGACCGCGTGCAGACCAGCCTGAACCTCGCGCTCGGCTCGGCCATGGCCAGCATTGGCCTGACGATCCCCGCCGTCGCCGTGGCGTCCGTGTGGCTGTCGGGACCGCTGGTCCTCGGTCTCAGCTCCACCCACATGGTCCTGCTCATGCTCACCGTCGCCGTCAGCACGCTCACCGTCGTGCCGGGCCGGGCCACGGTCCTGCAGGGCGGCGTGCACCTGGTGCTCTTCGCCGCCTACCTGGAGCTGGCCGTCACCCCCTGACGCGGCAGGGCTCGCCGGAGGCGCCCGTCGGCCGCCGTGCCGGTCACCCCGTGACCGGCACGGCCCGGGGCGAGGGCCGCGTCTCGGGCAACAGCGCGAAACACCCGAGGCTCAGCAGCCCCACCGCCGACAGATACGCGGCCACGCCCCAGGGAGTGCCCTCGCCGCGGGCCGCCGCCGTCGCCACGAGGGGTGTGAGCGCACCGCCGAGCACCCCGGCGAGGTTGTAGCCGACCGCGGCGCCCGTGCAGCGCACCCGCGGCTCGTACAGTTCCGGCAGATACGCGGCCACCACGCCGAACATCGTCACGAAGGCGACGAGCGCCACCAGGAAGCCGACGAACATCAGCAGCGGCTCGCCCGTGGCCAGGAGCCCCACCATCGGGAACATCCACAGCATGACCGCCGCGCAGCCGAGCAGGCACAGCGGCCGCCGTCCGTAGCGGTCCCCCAGATGGGCCGCGAAGGGCGTCAGGGCGCCCATGGCGACGACGGCCGCCATGATGCACGCCAGCATGACCGTACGGCTCACACCGAGCCGCTCCACGCCGTACGCCAGCGACCACGTCGTGACGGCGTAGAAGACCGCGTACCCGACGGCGAGCGCCCCCGCCGTCAGCAGCACGAGCCGCCAGTGCCCGCGCACCACCTCGGCGAGCGGCATGCGCGCGTGCTCCTCCACCCCGAGGAAGTCCGGGCTCTCCGCCAGCGACGCGCGCAGCGCGAGACCGGCCACCGCGAGAAGCCCCGCCGCCCAGAACGGAATCCGCCATCCCCAGGAGGCGAACTGCGCGTCCGTGAGCGTCGCCGAGAGCACCAGCATGATCCCGTTGGCGAGGACGAACCCGACCGCGGGCCCGACCTGAGGGAAGCTCGCCCACAGCCCCCGCCGCTCCGGCGGGGCGTGCTCGGCCGTCAGGAGCACCGCACCGCCCCACTCGCCCCCGAGGCCGACACCCTGCACGAACCGCAGCACGAGCAGCAGCAGGGGAGCGGCCACACCGATCGAGTCGTACGTCGGTACGCAGCCGACGGCGACGGTGGCGAGGCCCGTCAGGAGCAGCGAGACCACCAGGACGGGCCGCCGTCCGTGCCGGTCGCCCACGTGCCCGAAGACGACGGACCCGAGCGGCCGGGCCACGAAGCCCACGCCGAAGGTCGCGAACGCCGCGAGCGTCCCCGCCAGCGGCGAGAACGTCGGGAAGAACAGCGGCCCGAGCACCAGCGCCGCCGCGGTGCCGTAGATGAAGAAGTCGTAGAACTCGATGGCGGTCCCCGCCAGCGACGCGGCGGCGAGACGCGGCAGCGAAGGGCCCGATGGAGAGTCACTGGTGTGCACGCTGCATGAACTACCCACCGTGATGGGCGGTTACGGGGGCGCGCGGAGGTTCGACCGCGCATCAGTACGGCACGTGCGTGCCCCTGGCCCCAGCGCGTCCCACGCGTGCGCCCGCGCCTTCGGGCGCCACGCGCGTGTGCCCGCGTACCGCCTCAGTACGTGACGGTGAGCCGCCGCTCCCGGCCGTCCACGCGCACGACCCCGCCGTACGGGATCACGTACTGCGGGTCGGTGTGTCCCAGGTCCACGTCGAAGACCGCGGGGATGTCCGGCGCGTACAGGGCCAGGGCCCGCAGCACGGCCTCCCGCTGCTCGCGCGCGTAGCGGGCCCGCTCCGGCGCGGTGGTGCGCCGCTCGAAGCTCCAGGTCTTGGCGCGGCCCATGACGAGCGCCCCGAAGCGGGCGAGCAGCCCGCGCTCACCCATGTTCCGCAGGATGCGGAACACCTCGGTGGCGGACGGGAGTTCCTCGCAGGTCTCCAGGAACAGCACATGGCCGTCGTACGCCGCTGGGTCGGCGATCTCGCGGTCGGCCATCAGGAGCCACGACAGGACCTCGAGACTGCCGCCCCAGGAGCGCCCCTCCACGACCGGCTCGGCCCCTGGAGGCAGGTGCCAGGACCAGCCGTCCGCGGGATCGGTCTCCGGCTCGGCGGCGAACGTGGCCGGGTCGTCCCAGGGGAGGTCCACGACGCGGAAACGGTCGGAGGGGACCACTTCGTAGGGGCCCGGTACGAAGAGAGCGGCCCGCAAGGAGTCGGCAGTCTGGCGGGCCATGGCTCCCGGCCGCCCCAGTTCGCACATCACCGAAGCGCCGTGGAAGCTGACGATGCCCGTCTGCCACAAGAAGGCGTGCAGGACGGTGTTGTCGCTGAACCCGAAGTACGGCTTCGGGTGGGCGCCGATCAACTCCCGGTCCAGGAACGGCAGGACGGTGATCAGGTCGTCGCCGCCGATGCTCGCGAAGAGGGCCTTCACCGTCGGGTCGGCGAACGCGGCGTGCAGGTCGTCGGCGCGCTCCCGCGGCGACGCGCCCATCTTGCGCGTCGTCGGGTACTCCACCGGCTCCAGGTGGAACCCCGTGCGCAGCCGCTCCAGGCCGAGGTCGTAGGGGAGCGGGAAGAGCTCCGGAAGACCGGCGGACGGGGACACGATCGCCACACGGTCGCCCGGCGAGGGCTTCGGAGGGTAGCGGGGCTCTTCGAAGGGCGGCGTCATGCCGGGCAGCGTACGTCCGGCCGTCCGCCGGGCGCACCGCGATAACCCGCCGGGCGCACCGTGATAAACCGTCTGTGAGCAGCAGCCCGACGCACCGGAGGTCCCTGTGCCCCACACCCTCACCACCGCCCCGATCATGATCCTGAACGGGCCCAACCTGAACCTCCTGGGCAAGCGGCAGCCGGAGATCTACGGCACCGACACCCTGGCCGACGTCGAGGCCCTGTGCGCCAAGGCGGCCGCGGCGCACGGCGGGACGGTCGACCTGAGGCAGTCCAACCACGAGGGCGAGCTGGTGGACTGGATCCACGAGGCGCGCGAGCACCACGTGGGCATCGTCATCAACCCGGCCGCCTACTCGCACACGTCCATCGCCCTCCTGGACGCGCTCAACACGTGCGACGGCATGCCGGTGGTGGAGGTCCACATCTCCAACATCCACCAGCGCGAGGCGTTCCGGCACCACTCGTACGTCTCGCAGCGCGCCGACGGCGTCATCGCGGGCTGCGGGGTGCAGGGGTACGTGTTCGGGGTGGAGCGGGTCGCCGCGCTCGCGGCACGGGGCTGACGGCGGCGCCGGCGGCCCGGCGCCGCCCGCCGGTTCACCAGCCGCGCTCGCGCCACTCCCGCAGGTGGGGGCGCTCCGCGCCGAGCGTGGTGTCGTTGCCGTGGCCGGGGTAGACCCACGTCTCGTCCGGCAGCGTGCCGAAGATCTTCGTCTCGACGTCGTCGATGAGGCTCGCGAACCGCTCCGGGTCCTCCCAGGTGTTGCCGACGCCCCCGGGGAAGAGACAGTCGCCTGTGAAGACGTGCGGATGCCCGTGCGGGTCGTCGTAGACGAGCGCGATCGAGCCCGGAGTGTGGCCCACAAGATGGCGTGCGGTGAGCGAGATCCGGCCGAATTCGATCGTGTCGCCGTCGTCGACGAGGACCTCCGTCGGCACCGGGATGCCCTCGGCGTCCTCGCGGCCCGCGTACGTCCGCGCGCCCGTCGCCCCGACGACCTCCTCCAGGGCCTGCCAGTGGTCCCCGTGCTGATGCGTGGTGACGACGGCCGTGATGCCGTCGTCGCCGATCAGGCTCAGCAGCGTCCGGGAGTCGTTCGCCGCGTCGATCAGGAGCTGCTCGTCGGTCGCCCGACACCGCAGCAGATAGGCGTTGTTGTTCATCGGTCCGACCGCGACCTTCGAGACCATCAGGTCCCGCAGCTCGTGCACGTCCGCGGGCCCGCCGACCTTCACCGCTCCGCTGTACGTCATGGAGGCAGCCTATAGCGGGGGCAGGGCGGGCAGCGGGCCGCCTTCGACGGTCAGGGAGGCGGCGAGCGCGGCCGCGTCACGGCGCCCCGCGAGCCAGCCGAGCAGGGCGGGCGCCGGGCCGCTGACCGTGACCTCCGGCTTGTCGCCGCTCTCCTGGGCGCGGCCCGTGCCCCACGCGCGCGTGCCGTCGGTGACCCGGGTCGCGGGCACGTCGGGGTGCCCGGCGAAGCGGTCCGCGAGGAAGGCGATCTCGCGCTCGGTGAACTCGGCGGACAGGTCCTCCAGCTCGTAGCCGACCCCGAGGTCCACGTGGTGCAGCTCCATCTCGACCCACCGCCGGAAGGGCACGCGGGACGCGGAGTCCGTGACGCCGTTGCGCAGCTCCACCGTCCTGGACCAGTCCGCCGGGCGGTCCGCCTCGTCCTGGAAGCGCGCCGCGGACAGCCGGACGTCCTCGATCTGCTCGGCCAGGGGGCGGGGCGCGCCCCGCTCGATGTCGCCGTCGCGGGCGTCGGCGCTCGTGTACATGGGGCGGCCCGCGAGGACGTTCACGAGCGCGTCGGCGTTCCGGGCGAGGTGGGTGAGGACGTGGCCCCGGCTCCAGCCGGGAAGCCGTGACGGCTCGGCGGTCGCGGCGTTGTCCCATGCGGAGGCCGCGCTGAGCAGCCGGTCGGTCGCGTCACGTACAGACGCCAGGTCGCGCACATGATCAATCATGGGCCTGACGATAGCCGCGCCACACGTTCGGGTGAAGGCGCTTGAGCACCCCCTCAAATCGAATGTCCGTGCTATAAGCTCGGGCGTGGCATCGGGCACTCTTGGTGGTCTGGTCTTCATCGTGGCACCGACCAGAGAATCCGTCCCGGCGTTGTCAGTGGGTCGCCCTAGTCTGTGAAGGACGGGGGCCCCGCCCCTGTCACTTCTCTCAAGAAAGGTGCGGACCGGCGTGGCCGACCGTCTCATCGTCCGTGGCGCGCGCGAGCACAATCTCAAGAACGTCTCGCTCGACCTCCCGCGTGACTCCCTCATCGTCTTCACCGGTCTGTCCGGGTCCGGAAAGTCCTCGCTCGCGTTCGACACGATCTTCGCCGAAGGCCAGCGCAGATACGTCGAGTCCCTCTCGTCGTACGCACGCCAGTTCCTCGGCCAGATGGACAAGCCGGACGTCGACTTCATCGAGGGCCTCTCGCCCGCGGTCTCCATCGACCAGAAGTCGACCTCGCGCAACCCGCGCTCCACCGTCGGCACCATCACCGAGGTGTACGACTACCTGCGCCTGCTGTTCGCCCGCATCGGCAAGCCGCACTGCCCCGAGTGCGGCCGCCCGATCTCCCGCCAGTCGCCGCAGGCCATCGTCGACAAGGTCCTCGAGCTCCCCGAGGGCAGCCGCTTCCAGGTCCTTTCGCCGCTGGTGCGCGAGCGCAAGGGCGAGTTCGTCGACCTCTTCGCCGACCTCCAGACCAAGGGCTACAGCCGCGCGCGGGTCGACGGCGAGACGGTCCAGCTCTCCGAGCCGCCCAAGCTGAAGAAGCAGGAGAAGCACACCATCGAGGTGGTCGTCGACCGCCTCACGGTCAAGGAGAGCGCCAAGCGCCGCCTGACCGACTCAGTGGAGACCGCGCTCGGCCTCTCCGGCGGCATGGTCGTGCTCGACTTCGTCGACCTCCCCGAGGACGACCCCGAGCGCGAGCGCATGTACTCGGAGCACCTCTACTGCCCGTACGACGACCTGTCCTTCGAAGAGCTCGAGCCCCGCTCCTTCTCCTTCAACTCGCCCTTCGGCGCCTGCCCGGAGTGCACCGGCATCGGCACCCGCATGGAGGTCGACCCCGAGCTGCTCGTCCCGGACGAGGACAAGTCGCTCGAAGAGGGCGCCATCCACCCCTGGTCGCACGGCCACACCAAGGACTACTTCGGCCGCCTCGTCGGCGCCCTCGCCGACGCCCTCGGCTTCTCCATGGACATGCCCTGGGCAGGCCTCCCGCAGCGCGCCAAGAAGGCCCTGCTGTACGGCCACAAGACCCAGATCGAGGTGCGCTACCGCAACCGGTACGGCCGCGAGCGGGTGTACACCACCGCCTTCGAAGGCGCCGTCCCCTTCGTCAAGCGGCGCCACTCCGAGGCCGAGAGCGACGCGAGTCGCGAGCGCTTCGAGGGCTATATGCGCGAGGTCCCCTGCCCCACCTGTGAGGGCACGCGCCTGAAGCCGATCGTCCTCGCCGTCACGGTCATGGGGAAGTCCATCGCCGAGGTCTCGGCGATGTCCATCAGCGACTGCGCGGACTTCCTCGCCGAGCTGAAGCTGACCGCCCGCGACAAGAAGATCGCCGAGCGCGTCCTGAAGGAGGTCAACGAGCGGCTGCGCTTCCTCGTCGACGTCGGCCTCGACTATCTGTCGCTGAACCGCGCCGCGGGCACCCTCTCCGGCGGCGAGGCCCAGCGCATCCGCCTGGCCACGCAGATCGGCTCCGGCCTGGTCGGCGTGCTCTACGTCCTGGACGAGCCGTCCATCGGCCTGCACCAGCGCGACAACCACCGCCTCATCGAGACGCTGGTGCGGCTGCGCGACATGGGCAACACCCTCATCGTCGTCGAGCACGACGAGGACACCATCAAGGTCGCCGACTGGGTCGTCGACATCGGCCCCGGTGCGGGCGAGCACGGCGGCAAGGTGGTGCACAGCGGCTCCCTGAAGGAGCTGCTCGCCAACGACAAGTCGATGACGGGCCAGTATCTGTCGGGCAAGAAGGAGATCGCCGTCCCCGACGTGCGCCGCCCCACCGACCCGTCCCGCCGGCTCACGGTGCACGGCGCGCGCGAGAACAACCTGCGGGACATCGACGTCTCCTTCCCCCTCGGTGTCCTCACCGCCGTCACCGGCGTCTCCGGCTCCGGAAAGTCGACGCTGGTCAACGACATCCTCTACACGCACCTGGCCCGGGAGCTGAACGGCGCCCGCTCCGTCCCCGGCCGCCACACGCGCGTGGAGGGCGACGACCTCGTCGACAAGGTCGTCCACGTCGACCAGTCGCCCATCGGCCGCACCCCCCGGTCGAACCCGGCGACGTACACCGGCGTCTTCGACCACGTCCGCAAGCTCTTCGCGGAGACCACCGAGGCGAAGGTCCGCGGCTATCTCCCCGGGCGCTTCTCGTTCAACGTCAAGGGCGGCCGCTGCGAGAACTGCTCCGGCGACGGCACCATCAAGATCGAGATGAACTTCCTCCCGGACGTGTACGTCCCGTGCGAGGTCTGCCACGGCGCGCGCTACAACCGCGAGACGCTGGACGTGCACTACAAGGGCAAGTCCATCGCCGAGGTCCTCGACATGCCGATCGAGGAGGCCCTGGGCTTCTTCGAGGCGGTCCCCGGCATCGCCCGCCACCTGAAGACCCTCCACGACGTGGGCCTCGGGTATGTGCGCCTCGGCCAGTCCGCGCCCACGCTCTCCGGCGGCGAGGCCCAGCGCGTCAAGCTCGCCAGCGAGCTCCAGAAGCGCTCCACCGGCCGCACGGTCTACGTCCTGGACGAGCCGACCACCGGCCTGCACTTCGAGGACATCAGCAAGCTGATCAAGGTCCTGTCCGGCCTGGTCGACAAGGGCAACACGGTCATCGTCATCGAGCACAACCTCGACGTGATCAAGACGGCCGACTGGGTCGTCGACATGGGCCCCGAGGGCGGCAGCGGCGGTGGCCTCGTCATCGCCGAGGGCACCCCCGAGCAGGTCGCCTCGGTGCCCGCCAGCCACACCGGCAAGTTCCTGCGGGAGATCATCGACGCCGACCGCATCAGCGACGCGAGCGCGCCTCCGGCGCGGGGCACGAGGAAGAAGACGGCCGTGGCGGCCACCTCCGCCCCGGCAAAGAAGACGGCGACGGCCAGAACCGCCAAGACGGCTGCCGCCAAGAAGACGGCCGCGGCGGAGGAGACGGCCGCAGTCAAGAAGACAGCCGCTCCCAAGAAGGCAGCGGCCGTCAAGAACACCGCCGCTGCCAAGAAGACCGTCGCCGTCAAGAAGACCGCTGCCAAGAAGGCACCGGCCAAGAAGGCGACGCGGAGCCGCACGGCCTAAGGGCGCACCCGGCGCTCACCCGGCGCCCACCCGTCCGTCCGCCCCACCCGGGGCGGACGGACCCGGGCCGACGACGGGCCCGAACCACCCTTGTCCACCGGGCCCCGCCCATGGTCGGCTTGCCCCCATGCCCGTACGCATCGAGCGCCAAGGCCCCGTCACCACCGTCGTCCTGTCCCGCCCGGACGTGCGCAACGCCGTCGACGGCCCCACCGCCCGCGCCCTCGCCGACGCCTTCCGCGCCTTCGACGCCGACCCGGACGCGTCCGTCGCCGTCCTGTGGGGCGAAGGCGGCACCTTCTGCGCGGGCGCCGACCTCAAGGCCATGGGCACCCCGGACGGCAACACCATCGCCGAAGTGGACGGCGAGAGCGACGGCCCGATGGGGCCCACCCGCCTGGAGCTGTCCAAGCCCGTCATCGCCGCGGTCTCCGGATACGCCGTCGCGGGCGGTCTGGAACTCGCCCTCTGGTGCGACCTGCGCGTCGCCGAGGACGACGCCGTCCTCGGTGTGTTCTGCCGCCGCTGGGGCGTGCCGCTGATAGACGGCGGGACGGTGCGGCTGCCACGCCTCATCGGCGAGAGCCGCGCCATGGACCTGATCCTCACCGGGCGCCCCGTGGCCGCCGCCGAAGCCCTCGGCATGGGCCTGGTCAACCGCGTCGTGCCGCCGGGCACCGCCCGCGCGGCCGCCGAACAACTGGCCGCCGAGATCGCGGCGTTCCCCCAGACCTGCCTGCGGCACGACCGCCTCTCCGCCCGCGAACAGCACGGCCTGTCCGAACGCCAGGCACTCGAAGGCGAGACGCGCCACGGGCTGCACGCGCTCGGTGAAGCCGTCGAAGGCGCCGCCCGCTTCGCCGCCGGAGCAGGACGGCACGGAGCCTTCGGCGACGCCTGAAGGGGCCGCACGGCGGCTGTGGCGGCCCCGGCGGCTACGCCTCGCCCTTGCCCGGCTCCAGGAACTGCATGTCCAGCTGGATCTTGACGACCTCGCCGAGCATCCCGGGAGCGAAGGTCAGACCGAACTCGCCGCGCCGGATCTCGCCCGTCGCCTCGAACCCCGCGTGCCGGATGTCACCGAACTCGCCGAGCCCGCCGAACTCCACGGCGAGCGTCACCGGACGCGTCACGTCGCCGATGGTCAACTCGCCCTCCATCGACCAGTCCTCGCCCGCGCCCTGGATGCGCGTCGAACGGAACACCATCGTCGGGCGGCGCTCCACGTCCAGCAGATCGGACGCGCGGACGTGCGCGTCCCGGTCCGCGTTGCCCGTGTCGATCGACGCCAGCTTGATCGTGGCGGTCACGGAGCTGGTCTCCGGCGTCTCACCCACGACGAGCTCCGCGTCGAACTCGGCGAAACGGCCCCGCACCTTGGAGATGCCCAGGTGACGGATCGTGAAGTTCACCGCGGAGTGGAGGGGATCGAGGGTCCAGCGGCCCGCGGGCAGCGGAAGAGGGGTCGTGACGGTGGTGGCATCAACGGATTCATAGGTCATGCCGACCACTGTGGAACGCCGTGGGAAGCCGAGGAAGGCCGGGCTGAGGCTGGTAGTGACAGGGCCACGATCAGGGCTCAGGATCGCTCCAGCGCCCTGATACGTTCGAATGGTGAGCGACAACGAGCTGGGAGCGTTTCTGCGTACGCGCCGCGAGGCCGTCACGCCCGCCGAGGCGGGCCTGCCGAGCGGACCGCGCCGCCGCACCCCCGGACTGCGCCGCTCCGAGGTCGCCATGCTCGCCGGCATCAGCGTCGAGTACCTCACGCGCCTGGAACAGGGCCGCGACCGCCACCCCTCGCCGCAGGTCCTCGGCGCGCTCGCGGACGCCCTGCGGCTCAGCGTGGAGGAGCGGCTGCACATGCGCCGCCTGCACAAGGTGAGCAGCAGCGACGGCGACCCCTGCTGCACGGGCGCGCCCCCGCCGTCCCTGGACGTACGGGCCACCGTCCGCGACCTGGTGCACCGCCTCGAACCCACCCCGGCGGTCCTCCTCAACCGCCTCAGCGACATCCTCGCGTACACGACAGGCTACGAACGGATCGCCCGCCCCCTCGGCCTGCTCGACGGGCAGCGGCCCAACATCGTCCGGTTCCTGTTCACCGACGAGCGGGCCCAGCGGGCCTTTCCCGAGTGGGACCGCGTCGCGGACGAGCAGATCGCCCACCTCAGAAGCGAGTCGCCGCTGGTCGACCCGCATGTCCGGGAGTTCGCCGACGAGTTGACCGTCCTCGCCGGAGCGCCGTTCGCCGACCGCGTCGCCGCCGTCCCCGGCGTGCCGCGCCGCAGCGGCGTCCAGCGCCTCGCGCATCCCGAGGCGGGCGAGCTGCGCCTGTCGTACGAGACGCTGGCGCTGCCCGACATCGACGGCCAGCGCCTGCTGGTCCACCTCCCCGCGGACGACGCCACGTCGGCCGCCCTGGACCGCCTGAACGGCCGTCAGCCGGGCGGCCTGCGCGCGGTCAGCGGCTGACCCGAGAGCGGCCGGAGCGGCTACGCCTCCGCCAGCTCACCGGCGTACGGCGGCTCCGCGCCCGCCCGCGAGCAGGTGACGGCCGCGGCCCGCGCCGCGAAACCCAGGACGGCCGCCCACGCGTCGCCGCCGAGCCCCGCCACGGCGGCCGCCGACAGCGCCTCACGCGCCGCCAGGCCGTGCAGCAGCGCGGCGTTGACGGTGTCGCCCGCGCCGATGGTGTCCACGACGTCGACGCGGACGCCCGGCACGGCGATCTCGCCGCACGCGCGCGTGAAGACCGAAAGGCCATCGCCGCCGCGCGTGACCACGACGGCCGCGGGCCCAGCCGCCAGCCACTCCTCGGGCGAGCCGCCCAGCCAGCGCGCGTCGTCCTCCGACAGCTTCAGGAGCGCCACCGACGGCAGCCAGCTCTTGAACCGGGCGCGGTAGGCGTCCGCGTCGGGGATGAGACCGGCGCGGATGTTCGGGTCGAGCGCCGTGAACACGCCGTCCGCCGCCGCGCGCCGCATCAGCTCCTCGTACGCGCTCGCGCCCGGCTCCAGGGCCAGCGAGCAGGTCCCGAAGACCATGGCCCGTACGCCGTCGGGGAGCCGCGCCGGCGCGGTGAAGAGCCGGTCGGCGGTGCCCTCGACGTAGAAGGAGTAGCCGGCCGAGCCGTCCGCGCCGATCGAGGCCACCGCGAGCGTCGTCGGCTCGGTGCCGCGCTGCACGCACGAGACGTCGACGCCCGCCGCCCGCAGCCGCGCGAGCAGGGCCTCGCCGAACGCGTCGTACGAGACGCGGGAGAAGAAGGCGGCGGGGGAGCCCAGACGGCCGAGCGCGACCGCGGTGTTGAAGGGGCCGCCGCCGAGCCGGGGCGCGAGCGGGGCGAGGGCGCCGTCCGTGGCCGGCCCTGAGTCCTGGGGAACGAGGTCGATGAGGGCTTCACCTGCGGCGACTATCACTGATGGTTCCTTTCCCGCGCTCCGCTTGCGCCCAGGCTAGAGCCTGCGCCGGGGCCCGGCCGGAGCGGGCGGGACTCGGGCACGGCACGGGCCGACACGGTCAGGCCCGTGCCGGACGCGGTCCCGAAGGTCCGTAACGGTAGGGTCTGCCCCGTCGCCAAACCCTCCTGACCTGTGGAGACCTCATGTCCGGCACCTCCCACGCCCGTCGCGCGGTGCTGCGCGCCGCCGCGCTCGCCCCGGTCGCCGGGCTCGGTCTGACGGCCTGCTCATCCGGTGACGGCAACGGCAACCGCTCGGCGCCGACGGAGCCGGTGGACCTGGGCGGCGCCGACGAGGTGGCGGTGGGCGCCTCGAAGCTGTACACCGACCACAACGTGGTGGTCAGCCGGATCGCGGACGACGAGTACAAGGCGTTCAGCACGATCTGCACGCACGCGCGGTGCCCCATCAACAAGCTCCAGGGCAGCAAGCTGATCTGCCAGTGCCACGGCAGCCAGTTCGACGCGAAGAACGGCAAGGTGCTGAAGGAGCCCGCCGTCGCGCCCCTGGAGGAGCTGCCCGTGAAGGTGGCGGGCGGCAAGATCGTGGCGGGCCCCGGAGCCTGAGCGGACCCCGGAGCCTGAGCGGCCGCCGGGGCCAGAGCGGGCCCCGGGCCGGTCACTCCCAGTCCCACTCGATCCCGATGATCCCGGCCCGTACCTGCGGCTCCACGAGGTGCACCGAGCGGTGGCTGCCGCTCAGCGTGAGCTCCCGGCGTGCCGCGCGCGGGGCGGCGGCCGAGTGCTGGGTGAAGCGGTGGCAGCGCACGGGCAGGGCGTCCTCGGCGAAGCCGACCTGCAGCGCGTACTGACCACCCGCGAAGCTGAACCCCCTGAAGTACTCGCTGCTCGGCCCGGCCGTGCCGTCCTCGAAGCCGTAGCGGAACATGTGCGTGTCGCCCGCGCGCAGCCGGGCGTCGAAGAGCAGCTCGGCGACCAGGACGCCGGTGTCGTGGTGCCAGCGCACGCGCCCGGCACGGCAGTTCTCCAGGGCGAGCACCCGGGTGTGTTCCGGAGCGCAGCCGGGGTCGCCGTGGTGGATGGCGACGTAGCGGTCCACGCCGTCGCGGTGCGCGCGCACGATGTGCTCCGAGTCGCGGCCGAGGAGCTCGCGTGCGGCACCGATGCGGACGCGCTCGTGGTGGCCGATGGTGTGCAGCCCGCCGTCGAGCGGAGAGCCGAGCTCGCCCAGCAGGCCCTGCAGGACGTCGGCGGCCTCCACCAGGGAGCGGTAGGAGCGGGCGGCGGGCCGTTCGCCGCAGGGTGCCTCGTCGGCGCGGGCGAGCAGGCGGATCAAGGACTCTTCGGGGAGGTCGAGTATCTCCTCCAGGGCGCGCACGGCGCGCAGGGACTCGGCGCGCTGCGGGCGGCGCGCGCCCTGTTGCCAGTAGCTGAGGCTTGTCACGCCCACGCTCACGCCGTGGCGCGCGAGATGGTGGCGCACGCGCTGCAACGGCAGCCGCCGGGCGGCGATCGCGGCGCGCAGGGCGACGTGGAAGGGGCCGGTGCGCAGGGCTGAGGCGAGTTCGTCCGGAGCGTTGTCCACGGGGGAGGGGGCGTGCCGCACCGCGGGTCCTTTCTGTGAACGTTCACACCGGCTGTGGGGTGTACGCGCCGGTCGGAGCGGTCGGCCAGGTGAGCGTACGGCCGGTGTTCACAGGGGTGGGGGGTTGTTCACGGTTCCATTAACCCCGCATTGAAGCGTGTTGACCGGAAGTCAACAAGCCTTGATGCTCAACCCAGCGTCCGGACGCGTTCCTCCACCTCAAACCCCCACTGTGCTCGGGAGGACCGCGATGCGCTCCAGAACCAGCAACTCCAGCCGCCGCAGACGGCTGTGTGCCCTCGCCGTCGCCGCGACGGCCCTGTTCGCCGTGCCGACGGCCACGGCGGCCGCCACGCCGCCGCCCGCCCCGGCGTCCATAGCCGCCCCGGCCGCCGTCGCCCCGACCGCGGCCGACCCGTCCGGCGCCTCCGCCCTCGCCGCCAAGCGCCTGAACATCACCATGCAGGCGCAGCAGAAGACCAACTGGTGCTGGGCCGCGGCGGGCAACACCATCGCCACCTACCTGGGCAAGAACTACTCCCAGAACCAGTTCTGCAACGCCGCCTTCAACCGCAGCCAGAACACCGAGTGCCCCAACAACCAGGCCACCTTGGGCAATGTGCAGACCGCCCTGAGGTGGGCGGGCATCAACTCGGGCTCGTACGTCACCGGCTGGCTGCGCTACGACACCGTGCAGAGCGAGATCAACGCCAACCGTCCCGTCGAGACCCGCATCCAGTGGTCCAACGGCGGCGGCCACATGCACGTCATCTACGGCTACGACACCGCCAACAGCTGGGTGTACTGGGGCGACCCGTGGCCGTCGAGCGACCGCTACAACTGGGCGTCGCACTCCTGGTACGTCAACAACAACACCTTCTCCTGGACCCACTCGCTGTACCGGATCGGGGCGTGAGAGCGATGACCCGTCACCTGCCCCGCGTCTACGTAGAGCGCGATTCCCGCAATCGCCGTCTCCTGAAGGCCACGCTCGCCGGTTCGGCCGCCGCGCTGCTGCTCGGGCTCGCGGCGCCGCACGCCAGCGCCGACTCCGGCCCGTCGGCGCCTCCCGCGCCGTCGGCACCCTCCGAGGCCACCCGGGGCGCCGCGCACGACGCGGCCGAGGCCCCGAAGACCCTCGACACGCTCGCCCGCTTCTTCGCCCGCGACAACGCCGTCTCGAAGGCGAAGGCCGACCCGCGCGTGCAGGGCGAGCGCGCCGTACCCGTCTACTACGTGTCGCCCGACTTCGTCGCGGGCAAGCCGGGCGCGCCGATCGCCCGCATGGAGTTCCTCGCCAGCGCGGCGGTCTCCTCCGACGGCCAGAAGGCGTCGCTGTGGACCGTCAAGCAGTCCGGCTCCTGGCAGGTCGTGAACATCGCCACCGGGGACGACGAGACCCGCTACGCGCGCGTGGGCGCCGCCAAGCTCCCCGGCGGCACCGTCTTCCACGAACCCCAGATCAACGCCTGGTACGTGCAGAAGGGCGAGCGGATCCTGCCGCTCGACAAGGACGCGGTGCGCGCCGTCGGCGCCGACGGCACGACGGCCGCCGCCTACCAGAAGCGGGTGCACAAGGCGTACGGGGACAAGCTGCCGGGGTCGGCGTACGCGAAGTCCGGCAAGGCGGGCGGCTTCGGCCCCCAGCAGGGCGGTGCCGCTGAGGCCGCGTCCACGGCGGAGTCCACCGACGCGACGGTGACCGTGGTCTCGTCCGTGGCCGCCGTCGGCGCCGCCGTCGCGCTCGGGCTCTCCGGGGCCGCGCTGGTCCGGCGCCGGTCGCGCCGCTTCGGCTGAGGCGACCCCGGCCCGCGGCCGCCGCGTTCGCCGCCCCGGCCGCGACGCGGTGATGTCACACCCCGCCAGTAGGCTGTCCGCCATGGCCGACCCTTCCAGCTACCGTCCCAAGCCGGGACAGATCCCCGACTCGCCGGGGGTCTACCGATTCCGTGACGAGCACCGCCGTGTGATCTACGTCGGGAAGGCCAAGAGCCTGCGCCAGCGCCTGTCGAGCTACTTCCAGGACCTGGCGAACCTGCACCCCCGCACGGCCACGATGGTGACGACGGCGGCCTCCGTGGAGTGGACGGTCGTGGCCACGGAGACGGCCGCGCTCCAGCTGGAGTACACCTGGATCAAGGAGTACGACCCGCGCTTCAACGTCAAGTACCGCGACGACAAGAGCTATCCCTACCTCGCGGTGACGATGAACGAGGAGTTCCCGCGCGTGCAGGTGATGCGCGGTCAGAAGAAAAAGGGCGTGCGCTACTTCGGCCCCTACGGCCACGCCTGGGCCATCCGCGACACCGTGGACCTGCTGCTGCGCGTCTTCCCCGTGCGCACCTGCTCCGCCGGCGTCTTCAAGAACGCCGCCCGCACCGGCCGCCCCTGCCTCCTCGGCTACATCGGCAAGTGCTCCGCGCCCTGCGTGGACCGCGTCTCCCCCGAGGAGCACCGGCAACTGGCGGAGGAGTTCTGCGAGTTCATGACGGGCCGCACGGGGACGTACATCCGGCGCCTGGAGCGCAAGATGACGGACGCGGCCGAGGAGATGGAGTACGAGCGGGCGGCCCGCCTCCGCGACGACATAGAGGCCCTGAAGAAGGCGATGGAGAAGAGCGCGGTCGTCCTCGCCGACGCCACCGACGCCGACCTGATCGCCCTCGCCGAGGACGAGCTGGAGGCCGCCGTCCAGATCTTCCACGTCCGCGGCGGACGCGTGCGCGGCCAGCGCGGCTGGGTCACCGACAAGGTCGAGGCCGTCACCTCCGCGGACCTCGTCGAGCACGCCCTCCAGCAGCTCTACGGAGAGGAGAGCGGCGACGCGGTCCCCAAGGAGGTCCTCGTCCCCGCGCTGCCCGACCCCGTGGAGCCCCTCCAGGAGTGGCTCACCCAGCGCCGCGGGTCGAACGTGTCGCTGCGCATCCCCCAGCGCGGCGACAAGAAGGACCTCATGGAGACCGTCGCGCGCAACGCGCAGCAGTCGCTCGTCCTGCACAAGACCAAGCGCGCCTCCGACCTCACGACCCGCTCCCGCGCCCTGGAGGAGGTCGCCGCGGCCCTGGAGCTCGACAGCGCCCCGCTGCGCATCGAGTGCTACGACATCTCGCACCTCCAGGGCGACGACGTCGTGGCCTCCATGGTCGTCTTCGAGGACGGCCTCGCCCGCAAGAGCGAGTACCGCCGCTTCCAGATCAAGGGCTTCGAGGGCCAGGACGACGTCCGGTCCATGCACGAGGTGATCACGCGCCGCTTCCGGCGGTATCTCGCGGAGAAGGAGAAGACGGGCGAGTGGAGCCCGGAGGAGGCCCAGGAGAGCCTCACCGAGGAAGACGGACGCCCCAAGAAGTTCGCCTACCCGCCCCAGCTCGTCGTCGTGGACGGCGGCCAGCCCCAGGTCGCCGCCGCCCAGCGCGCCCTGGACGAGCTCGGCATCGACGACATCGCGGTCTGCGGCCTCGCCAAGCGCCTGGAAGAGGTCTGGGTGCCGGACGAGGACGACCCGGTGATCCTGCCGCGCACCAGCGAGGGGCTCTACCTCCTCCAGCGCGTACGAGACGAGGCGCACCGTTTCGCGATCTCGTACCAGCGGACGAAGCGGACCAAGCGCTTCAAGGCATCCCCGCTGGACGAGGTGCCCGGTCTCGGTGAAGCCCGCAAGCAGACGCTGATCAAACACTTCGGGTCGGTGAAGAGGCTGCGGTCCGCGACCCTCGACCAGATCCGCGAGGTCCCGGGCGTCGGCCAGAAGACGGCGGAGGCCGTCCTCGCGGCCTTCGCCCGAGCGGCGCCGGTGGCGCCCGCCGTGAACACGGCGACTGGAGAGATCATGGAAGACGAGGACCCCGTGGGGGCGGGAGACTCGGACCAGGAAGGGGAGCCCGCACCACCGGGCGCCCCGGACGGCGAGCGGCCCGCCCCGGCGGCAGACTCGGAGCACGACGAGGGGCCCACACCGACCGAGGCCCCGCGTGACAGCGAGGCACCCACACGCGTGGGCGCCTCAGAACGACGACGGGGGATGGAGACATGAGCGAGCACGACGAAGGCGGCACCCAGGTGAGTACGGGCACGACCATCGAGGCGGGTGAGGCCGCGGAGGCGGCCATTCCCGAACTAGTGATCATCTCCGGCATGTCCGGCGCCGGGCGCAGCACGGCCGCCAAGTGTCTGGAGGACCTCGGCTGGTTCGTCGTCGACAACCTGCCCCCCGCGCTGATCCCCACCATGGTCGAGCTCGGCGCCCGCTCGCAGGGCAACGTCGCCCGCATCGCGGTCGTCGTCGACGTGCGCGGCCGCCGCTTCTTCGACAACCTCCGCGAGTCCCTCGCGGACCTGGAGTCCAAGCACGTCACCCGGCGCATCGTCTTCCTGGAGTCCTCGGACGACGCCCTGGTGCGCCGCTTCGAGTCGGTGCGCCGCCCGCACCCCCTCCAGGGCGACGGCCGCATCGTGGACGGCATCGCCGCCGAGCGCGAGCTCCTGCGCGAGCTGCGCGGCGACGCCGACCTGGTCATCGACACCTCCAGCCTGAACGTGCACGAGCTGCGCGCGAAGATGGACGCCCAGTTCGCGGGCGACGAGGAGCCCGAGCTGCGGGCCACGGTGATGTCCTTCGGCTTCAAGTACGGCCTGCCGGTCGACGCGGACCTCGTCGTCGACATGCGCTTCCTGCCCAACCCGCACTGGGTCCCGGAGCTGCGCCCCTACACCGGCCTGAACGAAGAGGTGTCGGCGTACGTCTTCAACCAGCCCGGCGCCAAGGAGTTCCTCGACCGCTACACCGAACTGCTCCAGCTGATCGCCGCAGGCTACCGCCGCGAGGGCAAGCGGTACGTGACCATCGCCGTCGGCTGTACGGGCGGCAAGCACCGCTCCGTCGCCACGTCCGAGAAGCTCGCCGCCCGGCTTTCCTCCGCCGGCATCGAGACGGTCATCGTCCACCGGGACATGGGGCGCGAGTGAAGCCCAACCGCCGGGTGCTCCGTCTGAACCGCCTGGGCCGCAAGCGGGGCACCCAGCCCAAGGTCGTCGCCCTCGGCGGCGGCATGGGCCTGTCCGCCTCGCTCGCGGCCCTGCGCCGCATCACCGGAGACCTCACCGCCGTCGTCACCGTGGCCGACGACGGCGGCTCCAGCGGCCGCCTGCGCCAGGAGCTCGGCGTGCTCCCGCCGGGCGACCTGCGCAAGGCGCTCGCCGCGCTGTGCGGCGACGACGACTGGGGCCAGACCTGGGCGCGCGTCATCCAGCACCGCTTCCAGTCCCGCGGCGACCTGCACGAGCACGCGGTCGGCAATGTGCTGATCGTCGCCCTGTGGGAGCAGCTCGGCGACCACGTCCAGGCCCTGGACCTGGTCGGCAAGCTGCTCGGCGCGCACGGGCGCGTGCTGCCCATGTCCGCCGTGCCCCTGGAGCTCCAGGCCCTGGTCAAGGGGCACGACCCCGAGCGCCCGGACGACGTGGACACCGTCCGCGGTCAGGCCACCGTGGCGCTCACCCCCGGCGAGGTGCAGTCCGTGCACCTCGTCCCGCAGGACCCGCCCGCCGTCCCGGAGGCCGTCGCCGCCGTCCTGGACGCCGACTGGGTGGTCCTCGGGCCCGGCTCCTGGTTCTCCTCCGTGATCCCGCACCTGCTCGTCCCCGAACTCCTTGACGCGCTCACGCAGACCAAGGCCCGCCGGATCCTCTCGCTGAACCTCGCGCCGCAGCCGGGAGAAACAGAAGGGTTCTCTCCGCAGCGTCATTTGGAGGTTTTGGCCCGACACGCCCCTAAACTCGCCCTGGACGTGGTGCTGGCCGACGAGGCCGCCGTGCCCGACCGTGGGTCCCTGACCGACGCCGCCAAGCGGCTCGGTGCCACGGTGGAGCTGGCGCCGGTGGCCCGCGAGGACGGCAGCCCCAAGCACGACCCGGAGCTGCTGGCCGCCGCGTACGACCGTATTTTTCGGATGCATGGAAGGATCGGCCCATGGCGATGACGGCAGCGGTGAAGGACGAGATCTCCCGGCTTCCCGTCACCCGGACCTGCTGCAGAAAGGCGGAGGTCTCGGCGATCCTGCGGTTCGCGGGTGGACTGCACCTGGTCAGCGGCCGCATCGTGATCGAGGCGGAGCTGGACACGGCGATGGCGGCCCGCAGGCTGAAGCGGGACATCCTGGAGATCTTCGGCCACGGCTCCGAGCTGATCGTGATGGCCCCGGGCGGGCTGCGCCGCGGCTCGCGCTACGTGGTCCGCGTCGTCGCGGGCGGCGACCAGCTGGCCCGCCAGACCGGCCTGGTGGACGGCCGCGGCCGCCCCATCCGGGGGCTGCCGCCGCAGGTGGTCTCGGGGGCCACCTGCGACGCGGAAGCCGCCTGGCGCGGCGCCTTCCTCGCGCACGGCTCGCTCACCGAGCCGGGCCGCTCCTCTTCTTTGGAAGTGACCTGCCCGGGTCCCGAGGCCGCCCTCGCGCTCGTGGGCGCCGCCCGCCGACTGCAGATCGCGGCCAAGGCCCGCGAGGTGCGCGGCGTGGACCGCGTCGTCGTCCGTGACGGTGACGCCATCGGCGCCCTCCTGACGCGGCTCGGCGCCCATGAGTCCGTGCTCGCCTGGGAGGAGCGGCGGATGCGGCGCGAGGTCCGCGCCACCGCCAACCGCCTGGCCAACTTCGACGACGCCAACCTGCGCCGCTCGGCCCGCGCCGCCGTCGCCGCCGGTGCCCGGGTGCAGCGCGCCCTGGAGATCCTCGCCGACGACGTCCCCGAGCACCTCGCGGCCGCCGGGCGGCTGCGCATGGAGCACAAGCAGGCCTCCCTGGAGGAGCTCGGCGCCCTCGCCGACCCGCCGCTGACCAAGGACGCCGTCGCGGGCCGCATCCGCCGCCTGCTCGCCATGGCCGACAAGCGGGCGCAGGACCTGGGCATCCCCGGCACGGAGTCCAACCTCACGGAGGAGATGGCGGACAACCTCGCCGTGTGATTTCCCCGGCCGCCGCCTGAGCCCCCGGTCCCCGTCTGAGCCCACGGTTCGCCATCTGAGCCCCCGGTGACGCCGGAATCCGGGGGTTTTGCGCTCACCCGTGCACCCCTGTGGAACGGGTGAGCGCAGTGACGTGCGTGGCGATTATCACTACCGGACAGTATTGCCTCCGCGCGGCCTCTCGATGTCACTTCGGGGCATGGGGAGAGGTAGGGTCGGAGGCGGTCGGGGACATCCCAATACAACTCGCCGGCGTCTCAGACCGGCGTACCAACGAGGAGATCGGTTCGTGACGATCCGCGTAGGCATCAACGGCTTTGGCCGCATCGGTCGCAACTACTTCCGCGCGCTCCTTGAGCAGGGTGCGGACATCGAGATCGTGGCTGTCAACGACCTGGGTGACACCGCGACCACCGCTCACCTGCTGAAGTACGACACCATCCTGGGCCGCCTCAAGGCCGAGGTGTCGCACACCGAGGACACCATCACCGTCGACGGCCACACCATCAAGGTGCTGTCCGAGCGCAACCCCGCCGACATCCCCTGGGGTCAGCTGGGCGTCGACATCGTGATCGAGTCCACCGGTATCTTCACCAAGAAGGCGGACGCCGAGAAGCACATCGCCGGCGGCGCGAAGAAGGTCCTCATCTCGGCTCCGGCCAAGGACGAGGACATCACCATCGTGATGGGCGTCAACCAGGACAAGTACGACGCGGCGAACCACCACGTCATCTCCAACGCCTCCTGCACCACCAACTGTGTGGCGCCGATGGCCAAGGTTCTCGACGAGAACTTCGGCATCGTCAAGGGCCTGATGACGACGGTGCACGCGTACACCAACGACCAGCGCATCCTGGACTTCCCGCACTCGGACCTGCGCCGCGCCCGCGCCGCCGCCGAGAACATCATCCCGACCACGACCGGTGCCGCGAAGGCCACCGCCCTGGTCCTGCCGCAGCTCAAGGGCAAGCTCGACGGCATCGCCATGCGCGTGCCGGTCCCGACGGGCTCCGCCACCGACCTGGTCGTCGAGCTGCAGCGCGAGGTCACCAAGGACGAGGTCAACGCCGCGTTCAAGAAGGCCGCCGACGACGGCGACCTCAAGGGCATCCTCTTCTACACCGAGGACCCGATCGTGTCGTCCGACATCGTCAGCGACCCGGCCTCCTGCACCTTCGACTCCTCCCTGACCATGGTCCAGGAGGGCAAGTCGGTGAAGATCCTCGGCTGGTACGACAACGAGTGGGGCTACTCCAACCGCCTCGTGGACCTCACGGTCTTCGTCGGCGGCCAGCTCTGAGGCGCTCGGGCGCTTAGAGCAGGCACCCAGATGTGAGCAGCAGGGTCCGGACCGTTAACGTCCGGACCCTGCTGTACGTCAAGCCCCTCTGACCAGTCTGACCAGGAGTCCTTCTCAATGAAGACGATCGACGAACTTCTCGCCGGCGGTGTCGCGGGCAAGCGGGTCTTCGTCCGCGCGGACCTGAACGTTCCGCTCGACGGCGCCAAGATCACCGACGACGGCCGCATCCGCGCCGTCCTGCCCACCGTCAAGGCGCTCGCCGAGGCGGGCGCCCGCGTGGTCGTCGCCTCGCACCTGGGCCGCCCCAAGGGCGCCCCGGACCCGGCCTTCTCGCTCGCCCCCGCCGCCACCCGTCTCGGTGAACTTCTGGGCGCGGACGTCCGGTTCGCCACCGACACGGTCGGCGCGTCCGCCAAGGCCACCGTCGCGGAGCTGGCCGACGGCCAGGTCGCCGTGGTGGAGAACCTCCGCTTCAACGCCGGTGAGACGTCCAAGGACAACGCCGAGCGCGGCGCCTTCGCCGACCAACTCGCCGAACTCGCCGACGTCTACGTGGGCGACGGCTTCGGCGCCGTGCACCGCAAGCACGCCTCCGTCTTCGACCTGCCGGGCAAGCTGCCGCACTACGCGGGCTACCTCATCGCCACCGAGGTCGATGTCCTCAAGAAGCTCACCGAGAACGTGCGGCGCCCGTACACCGTCATCCTCGGCGGCGCCAAGGTCTCCGACAAGCTCGCCGTCATCGACGAGCTGCTCGGCAAGGCCGACCGGCTGCTGATCGGCGGCGGCATGGCCTACACCTTCCTCAAGGCCAAGGGGTACGAGGTCGGCATCTCCCTCCTTCAGGAGGACCAGATCCCGGTCGTCACGGAGTACATGGAGCGTGCCGAGAAGAACGGCGTCGAGCTCGTTCTCCCCGTCGACGTCCTGGTCTCCACGGACTTCCCCGACCTGAAGACGAAGGCCCCGGCCGACTTCGAGACGGTCGACGCCGACAGCATCCCGGCGACCATGGAGGGCCTGGACATCGGCCCTAAGACCCGCGAGCTGTTCGCCGAGAAGATCGCCGACGCCGAGACGGTCTTCTGGAACGGGCCGGTGGGCGTCGCCGAGCACCCCGACTACGCCGGTGGTACCGCCGCCGTCGCCCGGGCCCTGCTCAACTGCGACGGCTTCACCGTGGTGGGCGGCGGCGACTCCGCCGCGGCCGTCCGTAACCTGGGCTTCGACGAAAACGCATTCGGCCACATTTCGACCGGCGGCGGCGCCTCCCTCGAGTACCTCGAGGGCAAGACGCTCCCCGGCCTCGCCGCACTGGAGGACTGACCTTAATGAGCACGCGCACGCCGCTGATGGCGGGCAACTGGAAGATGAACCTCAACCACCTCGAGGCCATCGCGCACGTCCAGAAGCTCGCCTTCGCCCTGGCCGACAAGGACTACGAGACCGTCGAGGTCGCCGTCCTGCCGCCCTTCACCGATCTGCGCTCGGTGCAGACCCTGGTCGACGGCGACAAGCTCAAGATCAAGTACGGCGCCCAGGACATCTCGGCGCAGGACTCCGGTGCCTACACCGGCGAGATCTCGGGTCCGATGCTCTCCAAGCTGAAGTGCACGTACGTGGCCGTCGGCCACTCCGAGCGCCGTCAGTACCACCAGGAGACGGACGAGCTGTGCAACGCCAAGGTGAAGGCGGCCTTCAAGCACGGCATCACGCCGATCCTGTGCGTCGGTGAGGAGCTGGAGGTCCGCGAGGCGGGCAACGCCGTCGCGCACACGCTCGCGCAGGTCGAGGGCGGCCTCAAGGACGTCCCGGCCGAGCAGGCCGAGTCGATCGTGATCGCCTACGAGCCGGTCTGGGCCATCGGCACCGGCAAGGTCTGCGGCGCCGACGACGCGCAGGCGGTCTGCGCGGCCATCCGCGGCAAGCTCGCCGAGCTGTACACGCAGGACGTCGCCGACAAGATCCGCATCCAGTACGGCGGCTCCGTGAAGTCCGGCAACGTCGCCGAGATCATGGCGAAGCCCGACATCGACGGCGCCCTGGTAGGCGGCGCCAGCCTGGACACGGACGAGTTCGTCAAGATCGTTCGTTTCACCGAGCAGTGAGCCTCCGCTTCCGTAACCAGTGAGTATGCGGTAGCGGAGATCCGTCGTACCCTTGCGGGGCCGGGCCGCGTCTCTTGGAGCGCGCGCCCCGGCCCCGTCGTCATCCAGAATCCGAGGAAGTTGGTCCAGCCGTGGTTATGGGGTTCTCGATCGCCCTGATCGTCTTCAGCCTGCTGATGATGCTGCTGGTGCTGATGCACAAGGGCAAGGGCGGCGGCCTTTCTGACATGTTCGGTGGCGGCATGCAGTCGTCGGTCGGCGGCTCCTCGGTCGCCGAGCGCAACCTCGACCGCATCACCGTCGTGGTCGGTCTGCTGTGGTTCGCGTGCATTGTCGTGCTCGGCATCCTGATGAAGGTGAACAACTGACAGCGGGCCCTGCCCGCTTGCTCCGTCACCGGAGCGCCACTCAAAGCCCCATGTTCCGTACGCGCCCGCGCGCGCGGCTTATCATGGGGCTTGCGTGTCGGGGTGGGGTGTAACTCCCAACACTGGACGCGCGTTGGGCCTTACGTAGACTGAGGCGCCCGCAGCGGAGCCGGCAGTCGACCCCGCGGCGCAGCCGCCGTTCGACACAGGCAGCACCATCACGCAGGGAGTTACGACCGTGGCAAGTGGCAACGCGATCCGAGGCAGTCGGGTCGGGGCGGGGCCGATGGGCGAGGCCGAGCGCGGTGAGTCCGCGCCGCGACTGCGCATCTCCTTCTGGTGCTCCAACGGGCATGAGACGCAGCCGAGCTTCGCCAGCGACGCGCAGGTCCCCGACACCTGGGACTGCCCCCGCTGCGGCTTTCCGGCCGGTCAGGACCGGGACAACCCGCCGGACCCGCCGCGCACCGAGCCGTACAAGACGCACCTCGCGTACGTCCGCGAGCGGCGCAGCGACGCGGACGGCGAGGCCATCCTCGCCGAGGCGCTCGCCAAACTGCGGGGCGAGATCTAGGCAGGGCGATCCGGCCGGGCACCGAAGGGTGCCCGGCCGGACCCGTCTCGCCCCGCCCCGGTGACGACGCAGGTCCGTGATGACGCAGGTCAGTGACCGCTTCCCGGCGATTGTCAGTGGTGTCCTCTACGGTTTTCCCAGTGGACGGATGATCGTGAACCACGTGACGGGCGGGGGGAGTTGTGACGGCTGCGGGTGCGGTGGAGGCCGGGGTCGGCGGGGCGCGGAGCCTCGCCTGGCGCGGTGGGTTCGGGCGGCTGTGGAGCGCGGCCGTGCTGTCCAGCTTCGGTGACGCGCTGCGCAAGGCCGCGCTGCCGCTGCTCGCCGCGTCGCTCACCGACGACCCGCTGCTCATAGCTTCCGTCACCGCCTGCGGTTATCTGCCGTGGCTCGCCTTCGGGCTGTTCGGCGGCGCGATCGCCGACCGGGTGGACCAGCGGCGCGCCATGTGGCTCGTGGACGTGGCGCGGGGTCTGATCGTGGCGGGCTTCGCCCTCGCCGTTGCGCTCGGCCACGCCTCGATCGGGCTGCTCATCGCGCTGGCCCTGGTCCTTACGACCCTCCAGACACTGTTCGACAACGCGGCGACGGCCCTGCTGCCCGCGCTGGTGGACCGCGCGACGCTGGGCAGTGCGAACGCGCGACTGCTGACCGGGCAGCAGTTCGCGGGCGGCCTCCTCGCCGCGCCCGCGGTGCCCTTCCTGATAGCGGCGGGCCCCGGCGTTCCGTACGCGGCGGACGCGGCGACGTATCTGGTGGCGGCCGCCCTCGTGGCCTCCCTACGGGTGCCCGTGCCCGAGCACCCGCCCAGATCCGCCGGGGCCACGCTGCGGTCCGACATCGCGCACGGCCTGCGGGCCCTGTGGCGGGACCGGACGCTGCGGAGGCTGTGCGCGGCGACCGCGGTGGGCAACGTCGGCATAGGCGCGCTCCTGGCCACCCTCGTCGTCCTCGTCACCGGCTGGCTGCACGCGGGCCCGGGCGCCTACGCGGCCGCCACGACGGCGTACGCGGCCGGGAGCCTGGTCGGCGGCGCGCTCGCCGGATGGCTCGCACGGCGGTTCGGGCGCGTCCGCGGTGTCCTCGCCGCCGGAACGGCCCAGATCGCGGCGCTCGTCGCGATGGGCACGGTCCGTGACGTCGCCGCCCTGGTGGTGAGCATGACGCTGTTCGGAGCCATGGGCATGGTGTGGAACGTCAACACCCACACCCTCATGCAGGAGCGCGCGCCCGCCGCCATGCTGGGGCGCATCAGCGCGGCGTTCCGGACGCTCGCGGTCGCCGGGGCGCCGCTCGGGGCGATGCTCGGCGGGGGCGCGGCCGCGCTGTGGGGCCCGAACACGCCGATGCTGCTCGCGGCCGTCCTGTTCGCGCTGTCGGTCATCGCGCTCACCCCCGCGCTTAAGTCGGCCGACAGCGGACAGACAGCTCAAACCGCACGCTGATCAACTAGGTTGGGAGAGCAGCGGGGCGTACGCACGGTACTCAGGTTGCACGAGAGAGGGCTGAAGTCCAGATGAACGCAGTTGGCCGCACCAGGCTCCACCAGATGGCCGAGTGGACGGCCCTGGCCAAGCACCGGGAGCAGGTGGGGGAGGTGCGGCTGCGGGAGCTGTTCGCGACCGACCCGGGCCGCGCGGAGCGTTACACCCTCCAGGTGGGTGATCTGTACCTCGACTATTCCAAGCATCTGGTGACGGATGAGACGCTCGCGTTGTTGCGTGATCTCGCTGTGGCGACTGATGTGTTCGGGTTGCGGGATGCGATGTTCCGTGGTGAGCGGATCAACAGCACGGAGGACCGTGCCGTGCTGCATACGGCGTTGCGGGCGCCCGTTGGTGCGGTGGTCGAGGTGGATGGCGAGGACGTGGTGCCGGGTGTGCACGCGGTGCTCGACCGGATGGCTGTGTTCGCGGAGCAGGTCCGCTCCGGGGCGTGGACGGGTCACACGGGTAAGCGCATCAGGAACATCGTGAATGTCGGTATCGGCGGGTCGGATCTCGGTCCGGCGATGGCGTATGAGGCGTTGCGGGCGTTTGCCGACCGTGATCTGACGGTGCGTTTCGTGTCGAATGTGGATGGTGCTGATCTGCATGAGGCGGTGCGGGATCTGGATGCGGCGGAGACGCTGTTCATCATCGCCTCCAAGACGTTCACGACGATTGAGACGATCACGAATGCCACGTCTGCGCGGGAGTGGCTGCTGACGGAGTTGCGGGCTGATCAGAGTGCGGTGGCCAGGCACTTCGTGGCGTTGTCGACGAATGCCGGGAAGGTCGCGGACTTCGGGATCGACACGGCGAACATGTTCGAGTTCTGGGACTGGGTGGGGGGCCGGTATTCGTTTGACTCCGCGATCGGCCTGTCGTTGATGATCGCGATCGGTGCGGACCGGTTCCGGGAGATGCTGGAGGGCTTCCGTCTGGTTGACGAGCACTTCCGGACGGCGCCGGCTGAGGCGAATGCGCCGTTGCTGCTGGGGTTGTTGGGGGTGTGGTACGGCAATTTCCATGATGCGCAGTCGCATGCGGTGCTTCCGTATTCGCACTACTTGTCGAAGTTCACGGCGTACTTGCAGCAGCTGGACATGGAGTCCAATGGCAAGTCCGTGGACCGGGACGGCGAGGCGGTGGCGTGGCAGACCGGTCCGGTGGTGTGGGGGACGCCGGGGACGAACGGGCAGCATGCGTACTACCAGTTGATCCATCAGGGCACGAAGGTGATTCCGGCGGACTTCATCGGCTTCGTGAAGCCGGTCGGCGATCTGCGGCCGGGTCTGGTGGCCCAGCATGATCTGCTGATGGCGAACTTCTTCGCGCAGACGCAGGCGCTGGCGTTCGGCAAGACGCCGGAGGAGGTGCGGGCGGAGGGTGTGCCGGAGGAGCTGGTGGCGCACAAGACGTTCCGGGGTGACCATCCGACGACGACGATCCTCGCGCGTGAGCTGTCACCGTCGGTCCTGGGCCAGCTGATCGCGCTGTATGAGCACAAGGTGTTCGTGCAGGGGGCGATCTGGAACATCGACTCCTTCGACCAGTGGGGTGTGGAGCTGGGCAAGGTCCTTGCCAAGCGCGTCGAACCCGCCCTCACCGAGGGCGCGGACGTGCCGGGTCTGGACGCGTCGACCACGGCCCTGGTCGCCAAGTACCGGGAGCTGCGCGGGCGTTGAGTCACACGCGGGAGCCCCCGGGCCGTGCGAAGGGCTCGGGGGCTCCCGCAACCCGCAGCGTGTGGCGCTCGGGGGATTCCCGTAGGGACCGGAGCATTCCGGCGCGCCCACCGGGCGCCGTCGCCTACGATCCGGGCATCGACTGCTCGCAGTGCCATCGGGGGAGGCATCGCATGCGCCGCACCGGAACCATGAACAGGGAGCACTCGCCGCTGTGGCCCAAGGAAGCGGCGCAGTGGGCCTTCGCCCCCGCCTGGCTTCCCGACCCCGTCGACCCGCTGGTGGAGGACCTCAAGCGCTACCGGGTCATCGCGGGCCTGATCGCGGCGTGCGGCGTCTACACCGTCGTGGCCGGGGGCTTCGACATCTCGGAGGCGCTGGAGAACCTGGTCGTGGCCTCGCTGGTGCTGCTGATCGTCACGCCCCTGACCGTGGGCGGGATGCTGTTCGTCTGGCGCCGCAGCGGCCCCCTGGCCACCCTCAAGGGTCCGCTGCTCGCGTCGCTGCGGCTGCTGCTCGGGTTCATCGCGGCCGTCATCGGCACCGTGCTGCTGCTCGGTCAGGGAGCCGGTATCGCGGGCCCCGCCCTCTTCGTCGTGGCGCCCGTCGTCTTCTGGCTCATGGCCTTCGTCGTCCGCGCCGCCGTCCAGATCAACCGCAACTTCTTCGGCACCGCGGCCGTCCACCGCTGTCTGCCGCCCCTGCTCGCGACGGTCACGACCTGGCTGATGGCCCTGCCCGACCTCGTCACCGGCGATCTGCACGGGCTCGGCCTGACCATGGGGGCGGTCTTCATCCTGGGGGCACCCGTGACGGTCACCGGCATCGCCCTCTTCGAGGTGCGTCGGCTGCGCCGCTTCCACGGCATCCGGCTGCTCGCCCACCCTCATGTGCGGGGCAACCCCTCGGGGTGACACGAGCCGGGGTGACGAAAAGGGGCTCCCGCACCGGTGAAGGATGCGGGAACCCCTTGACGAGAGAGCCGCGAGCGGCCTGGGAGCCGCGCGAGTCGCGCGTGGTCCGGCGTGGGTCAGGGCGACGCCGGGGGATAAAGGTCCCTCGGCAGTTGCGACGCCGCTGCCGCGTCCAGGAGCCACAGGGTGCGCGAGCGGCCGTACGCGCCCGCTGCCGGGGCCTGGATCTCGCCCGCGCCGGACAGGGCGATCGCCGCCGCCTTCGCCTTGTCCTCGCCCGCCGCGAGCAGCCACACCTCGCGGGCCGACCGGATCGCGGGGAGGGTCAGCGAGACACGGGTGGGCGGTGGCTTCGGCGCGCCGTGGACTCCCACGACCGTGCGCTCGGTCTCGCGGACCGCGGGCAGCTCCGGGAACAGCGAGGCCACGTGCGTGTCCGGACCGACGCCCAGCATCAGGACGTCGAACGCGGGCACCCGGACACCCCCGGTGGCCGCCGACTGATAGTGCTCGGGGCCCGCGGCCGCGGCGAGCTCCGCGGCGTAGGCCGCCGCTGCCGCGTCCGCGCCGTCCCCGTCGGCACCCACCGTGTACGGCCCGTCGGAGGCGGGCATCGGGTGCACGCGCGCCGGATCGAGCGGCACCGAGTCGAGGAGCGCCTCGCGGGCCTGCGTGTAGTTGCGCTCGGGGTCGCCCTCCGGCAGGAACCGCTCGTCGCCCCACCACAGGTCGAGCCGCGACCAGTCCACGGCGTCGCGCGCCGGGGCCGAACGCAGCGCCGCAAGGAGGCCGTTGCCGTTGCGGCCGCCCGTGAGGACCACGGAGGCGAAGCCGCGGGCGGCCTGGGCGTCGACGATCTTCGTGATCAGGCGGGCCGCGGCGGCCTGCGCCATCAGTTCCTTGTCGCGGTGGACGACGAGCTGCGGAGCCGTACTCACTTCGCGGCCGCCTTCTTGGCCGGGGACTTCTTGGCGGGAGCGGCCTTCTTCGCCTTGGAGTTCGAGCCGCGGTCCGCGCCCGACCGGCCAGAGGCGGACTCCGAGGCGCCCGACGCGGAGCCACTCGACGCGGAGGCGTCCGGTCCAGCGGCGCCCGATCCCGAAGCGTCCGAAGCGTCCGCCGAAGCGCCAGCAGCGCCCGACGCGCCCGCAGCGCCCGCCCCGGTTTCCGGTGCCTCCGCGGGCACCGTCGTCCGTGCCGTCTCCCCGAGGCGGTCCACGCCGAACCGCAGCGCCGACGCGTACGTGTCGTCCGGGTCCAGGCGCCGCAGTTCCTCCGCGATCAGCTCGGACGTCTCGCGGCGCTTGAGCGCCACCGCGCGGTCCGGCTGCCCCTGGATGGAGAGCGTGGCCAGCGAGCCGTCCGCGCGGTCGAGCACGATCGGGCCGCAGTTGGTCTCCATGCGGACGCCGGTCAGGCCCGGGCCCACCGACCGCGTGCGCTTCACCGGCACGGAGAGCCGGTCGGCGAGCCACATCGCGAGCAGTTCGACGCTCGGGTTGAACTCCTCGCCCTCCACCTCGGCGGCGGTGACCTCGCAGGTGACCTGGTCAAGCGCGGCCGCGAGCATCGAGCGCCACGGGGTGATCCGGGTCCACGACAGATCCGTGTCACCGGGGTGGTAGGCCTCGGCGCGCGCGGTCAGCTCCTCGATGGGCTGCTCGGCGGCGTAGGTGTCGGTGACGCGGCGCCGGGCCAGCGCGCCCAGGGGGTCCTGGGCGGGGTCCAGCGGGGCGTTCACCGGCCACCACACGACCGTCGGGGCGTCGGGAAGCAGCAGCGGCAGGACCACCGACTGGGCGTGGCCCAGGACCTCGCCGTACAGCCGGAGCACCACCGTCTCGCCGGTGCCCGCGTCCGCGCCGACCCGCACCTCGGCGTCCAGGCGCGACTGGGTGCGGTCGCGGGGCGAGCGCGAGACGCGCTTGATGACGACGAGCGTGCGCGACGGGTGCTCCCGCGACGCCTCGCTCGCCGCCTTCAGGGCGTCGTACGCGTTCTCCTCGTCGGTGACGATGACGAGGGTGAGGACCATGCCCACGGCCGGGGTGCCGATCGCGCGGCGGCCCTGGACGAGCGCCTTGTTGATCTTGCTGGCCGTGGTGTCCGTGAGGTCGATCTTCATGGCCGACGCCAGCTCCGTCCGTCTCGTGCGAGCATTTCGTCCGCCTCGACCGGGCCCCAGGTGCCGGCCGGGTACTGCGCGGGCTTGCCGTTGGTGTCCCAGTACTCCTCGATCGGGTCGAGGATCTTCCAGGACAGCTCGACCTCCTCCGTGCGCGGGAAGAGGTTGGCGTCGCCGAGCAGGACGTCGAGGATGAGCCGCTCGTACGCCTCCGGGCTGGACTCCGTGAAGGACTCGCCGTACGCGAAGTCCATGGACACGTCGCGGATCTCCATGGACGTGCCCGGGACCTTCGAGCCGAAGCGGACCGTGATGCCCTCGTCGGGCTGGACGCGGATCACGATCGCGTTCTGGCCGAGTTCCTCCGTCGCCGTGTGGTCGAACGGGGAGTGCGGGGCGCGCTGGAAGACGACGGCGATCTCGGTGACGCGGCGGCCCAGGCGCTTGCCGGTGCGCAGGTAGAAGGGGACGCCCGCCCAGCGGCGGTTGTCCACCTGCAGCTTGATCGCGGCGTAGGTGTCGGTCTTCGACTGGGGGTCGATGCCGTCTTCCTGGAGGTAGCCGACGGCCTTCTCGCCGCCCTGCCAGCCCGCGGAGTACTGCCCGCGCACGGTGTCCTCGCCCAGGTCCTTGGGCAGCCGCACGGCGCCGAGGACCTTGGCCTTCTCGGCGACCAGCGCGTCCGCGTCGAAGGAGGCGGGCTCCTCCATGGCGGTGAGGGCCATCAGCTGGAGCAGGTGGTTCTGGATGACGTCACGGGCGGCGCCGATGCCGTCGTAGTAGCCCGCGCGGCCGCCGATGCCGATGTCCTCGGCCATGGTGATCTGCACGTGGTCGACGTACGACCGGTTCCAGATCGGCTCGAACATCTGGTTGGCGAAGCGCAGCGCCAGGATGTTCTGGACGGTCTCCTTGCCGAGGTAGTGGTCGATCCGGAACACCTGGTCCGGGTCGAAGACCTCGTGCACGATCGCGTTCAGCTCCCGGGCCGACTGCAGGTCGTGCCCGAACGGCTTCTCGATGACCGCGCGCCGCCAGGAGCCCTCAGGCGCGTCCGCGAGGCCGTGCTTCTTCAGCTGCTGGACGACCTGGGGGAAGAACTTCGGGGGCACCGAGAGGTAGAAGGCGAAGTTGCCGCCCGTGCCCTGGGCCTTGTCCAGTTCCTGGATCGTGGCCTTGAGCTGCTCGAAGGCCGTGTCGTCGTCGAAGTTGCCCTGGACGAAGCGCATGCCCTGGATGAGCTGCTGCCAGACCTCCTCGCGGAAGGGCGTGCGCGCGTGCTGCTTGACGGCGTCGTGCACCTCCTGCGCGAAGTCCTCGTCCTGCCACTCGCGGCGGGCGAACCCGATGAGGGAGAAGCCCGGCGGGAGCAGGCCGCGGTTGGCCAGGTCGTACACGGCGGGCATCAGCTTCTTGCGGGACAGGTCGCCCGTGACGCCGAAGATGACCAGGCCCGACGGCCCCGCGATGCGCGGGAGCCGTCGGTCCGCGGCGTCACGCAGCGGATTGCTGCTCGACACAGTGGGTCAGCCTTCCGAGGGGGTGAGGCGCTTCAGCTCCGCCTCCGTCGACTTCAGCAGGTCGTTCCAGGACGCCTCGAACTTCTCGACGCCCTCGTCCTCGAGGAGCTGCACGACCTCGTCGTAGCTGATCCCGAGCTTCTCGACGGCCTCGATCTCGGCGCGCGCCTGGTCGTACGTGCCGGCGATCGTGTTGCCCGTGATCCGGCCGTGGTCGGCGGTGGCCTCCAGGGTGGCCTCCGGCATCGTGTTGACCGTGCCCGGGGCGACCAGGTCGTCCACGTACAGCGTGTCCTTGTACGCCTTGTCCTTCACGCCCGTCGACGCCCACAGGGGGCGCTGCTTGTTGGCGTGCGCCTTGTCCAGGGCGGCCCAGCGGTCCGAGGCGAAGACCTCCTCGTACGCCTCGTAGGCGAGCCGGGCGTTGGCGAGGGCGGCCTTGCCGCGCGCGGCCTTGGCCTCGTCGGTGCCAAGGGCGTCGATGCGCTTGTCGATCTCGGTGTCCACGCGGGACACGAAGAACGACGCCACCGAGTGGATCTTGGCCAGGTCCAGGCCGCGCTCCTTGGCCTTCTCCAGGCCCGCCAGGTAGGCGCCCATGACCTCGCGGTAGCGCTCGAGCGAGAAGATCAGCGTCACGTTGACGCTGATGCCGAGGCCGATGACCTCGGTGATCGCCGGGAGGCCCGCCTTGGTGGCCGGGATCTTGATCAGCGTGTTCGGCCGGTCCACCAGCCACGCCAGCTGCTTGGCCTCGGCGACGGTCGCTGCCGTGTTGTGCGCCAGGCGCGGGTCGACCTCGATGGACACCCGGCCGTCCTGGCCCTCGGTGGCGTCGAAGACCGGGCGCAGGATGTCGGCGGCGTCGCGGACGTCCGCCGTCGTGATCATGCGGATGGCTTCCTCCACGGTCACCTTGCGCGCGGCGAGGTCGGCGAGCTGCTGCTCGTAGCCGTCGCCGGACGAGATGGCCTTCTGGAAGATCGACGGGTTGGTCGTGACGCCCACGACGTGCTGCTGGTCGATCAGTTCGGCGAGGTTGCCGGACGTGATGCGCTTGCGCGACAGGTCGTCCAGCCAGATCGCGACGCCTTCGTCGGAGAGGCGCTTGAGTGCGTCTGTCATGGAATTACATCTCCTACTAGTCGTATGGGGGCGTCAGCGCTGCGCGGCGGCGAGCGATTCCCGGGCCGCCGCGGCCACCGCGTCGGCGGTGAAACCGAACTCGCGGAACAGGACCTTGCCGTCCGCCGAAGCGCCGAAGTGCTCCAGGGACACGATGCGGCCCGCGTCACCGACGTACTTGTGCCAGGTCAGCCCGATGCCCGCCTCGACGGCCACGCGCGCCTTGACGGACGGCGGCAGGACGCTGTCGCGGTACCCCTGGTCCTGCTCCTCGAACCACTCCACCGACGGCATCGAGACGACCCGCGTGGGCACGCCCGCGGCCTGCAGCTGCTCGCGCGCCTCGACGGCGAGCTGCACCTCGGAGCCGGTGCCGATGAGGACGACCTCGGGGCTGGCGCCCTCGGCCTCGAACAGCACGTAGCCGCCCTTGGCCGCGCCCTCGGTGACCTCGCGGTCGTACGTCGGCACGCCCTGACGGGTCAGCGCGAGGCCGTGCGGGGCGCCCTTGCCGAACACCTTGGTGTAGCGCTTGAGGATCTCGCGCCAGGCGACGGCCGTCTCGTTCGCGTCGGCCGGGCGGACCACGTTCAGGCCCGGGATGGCGCGCAGCGTGGCCAGGTGCTCCACCGGCTGGTGGGTGGGGCCGTCCTCGCCCAGGCCGATCGAGTCGTGCGTCCACACGTACGTCACCGGCAGGTGCATCAGGGCCGACAGGCGTACGGCGTTGCGCATGTAGTCGGAGAACACCAGGAACGTGCCGCCGTAGATACGGGTGTTCCCGTGCAGCGCGATGCCGTTCATCTCCGCGGCCATGGAGTGCTCACGGATGCCGAAGTGGATCGTGCGGCCGTACGGGTCCGCCTCCGGCAGCGGGTTGTCCGCAGGGAGGAACGACGACGTCTTGTCGATCGTGGTGTTGTTCGAGCCCGCGAGGTCGGCGGAGCCGCCCCACAGCTCGGGGACCACCGCGCCGAGCGCCTGCAGGACCTTGCCGGACGCGGCACGCGTCGCGACGCCCTTGCCCGCCTCGAAGACCGGGAGCTTCTCCTCCCAGCCCGCGGGCAGCTCACCGGCGGCGATCCGGTCGAACTCGGCCGCGCGCTCGGGCTGCGAGGTGCGCCAGGCGGCGAAGCCCTTCTCCCACTCGGCCTTGGCCTCGCGGCCCCGGTCGAGGGCCTCGCGCGCGTGGGCCAGGACCTCGTCGGCGACCTCGAAGCTCCGCTCCGGGTCGAAGCCGAGGACGCGCTTGGTGGCCGCGACCTCCTCGTCGCCGAGCGCCGAGCCGTGCGCGGCCTCGGTGTTCTGCGCGTTCGGGGCGGGCCAGGCGATGATCGAGCGCATCGCGATGAAGGACGGCTTGTCGGTGACCGCCTTGGCGCGCTGGATCGCCTCGTACAGCGCCCGCGGGTCGAGGTCGCCGTTCTCCTTGGGCTCCACGCGCTGGACGTGCCAGCCGTACGCCTCGTAGCGCTTCTCGGTGTCCTCGGAGACCGCGGTCTCCGTGTCGCCCTCGATCGAGATGTGGTTGTCGTCCCACAGCAGGACCAGGTTGCCGAGCTTCTGGTGCCCGGCCATCGACGACGCCTCCGCGGAGATGCCCTCCTGGAGGCAGCCGTCACCGGCGATGGCGTAGACGAAGTGGTCGAACGGGGACGTGCCGGGGGCCGCGTCCGGGTCGAAGAGGCCGCGCTCGTAGCGCGCGGCCATCGCCATGCCCACGGCGTTGGCGACGCCCTGGCCGAGCGGGCCCGTGGTCGTCTCGACGCCGACCGTGTGGCCGTACTCCGGGTGGCCCGGGGTCTTCGAGCCCCAGGTGCGGAACGCCTTGAGGTCGTCGAGCTCCAGGCCGAAACCGGCGAGGTAGAGCTGGGTGTACAGCGTCAGGGACGAGTGGCCCGCGGAGAGCACGAACCGGTCGCGGCCCGTCCAGTCGGCGTCCGCGGGGTCGTGCCGCATCACCTTCTGGAAGAGGGTGTACGCGGCGGGCGCGAGGCTCATGGCCGTACCCGGATGGCCGTTGCCGACCTTCTGTACGGAGTCCATGGCGAGGACGCGGGCGGTGTCAACGGCCCGCTCGTCCAGATCGGTCCACTCGAGGTCTGTGGTGGTCGGCTTGGTGCTCACCCTGAGTCAGGGCTCCTCTCCACATGTCGAATGCCGGCGGCGTACGCATCACACCGGCCGCTGTCGAGCCTACCCCTGTGAGAACGTGCATTTTTTCGAGTCATTCCAGACTGCCGGGAGCGCTCGGTATCCGCCTCCTGAACGGGTGATAGCGCATTCACCATGTGAATGCGGGACCGCTCATCTGGTCGTGTCCTCCGGGTGCCGTAACGCGCCCCGCGCCCCCTCGGGAACACCCCTCGTCTGGCCCCTCAACACGAACCCACCCCCGCGAAGGGCGAGGTATGGGCAACGTCTACAGTGGCGTGGTACGCGCGAGCCTTTACCGGATCTTCATGTCCGAACGTCTGCGGTGGGCTCGCTGGGATGTCTCTGTCAGGGGTGTGCGTGACGGCCGTTGAATCCCGTCCAGTGGGGACGCTCGGGACGAGCCAGAGCCCGAGCCACCGGCCGTTCGGGGCCCGAGTCAAGGCGTTCGTGGCGCTGACCAAGCCGCGGATCATCGAGCTGCTGCTGATCACCACCGTTCCGGTGATGTTCCTCGCCGAGCAGGGGGTGCCCGACCTGACGCTGGTGTTCATCACCTGCCTCGGCGGCTACCTGTCCGCGGGCGGCGCCAACGCGCTGAACATGTGGTACGACCGCGACATCGACGCCCTGATGGAGCGCACGTCGCAACGCCCCCTCGTGACGGGGATGGTCAGCCCGCGCGAGTGCCTGGTCTTCGGCATCACGCTGGCCGTCGTCTCCACGCTGCTCTTCGGCTTCGCCGTCAACTGGCTGTCGGCCTGGCTCTCGCTCGGCGCGCTGCTCTTCTACGTGGTCGTCTACACGATGATCCTGAAGCGGCGCACCTCCCAGAACATCGTCTGGGGCGGCATCGCGGGCTGTCTGCCCGTCCTGATCGGCTGGTCCTCGGTGACCAACTCGATGTCGTGGGCGCCCGTCATCCTCTTCCTGGTGATGTTCTTCTGGACCCCGCCGCACTACTGGCCGCTGTCGATGCGCGTCAAGGAGGACTACGCGCGCGTGGGCGTGCCGATGCTTCCGGTCATCGCCTCGAACAAGGTCGTCGCCCGGCAGATCGTCCTCTACAGCTGGGTGATGGTCGCCGTCTCCCTGCTGCTGCAGCCGCTCGGCTACACCGGCTGGTTCTACACGGCCGTCGCCCTCGCCACCGGCGGCTGGTGGCTGTGGGAGGCGCACGCGCTGCAGAACCGCGCCAAGGCGGAGTCCACCGGCGCGAAGCTCAAGGAGATGCGCCTCTTCCACTGGTCCATCACCTACGTGTCGCTGCTGTTCGTGGCGGTCGCGGTGGACCCGTTCCTGCGCTGAGGCGCTGAGGCGCTGAGGCGGCGCCCCCCGGTTCACGGCTCAGCCCCCGTCGCCCGCGAGGCGGCGGGGGCTTCGTGCTGTCCTGGCGGCCCGGCCGTCCCGGAGTTTCAGGTCCTGGAGATTCAGGTCCTGGAGGTACAGGTAGCCGTCCGTGTCGGTGCTGGCCCGCCGTCCGGTGCGGAACCAGCCGTCCCGCAGCACCGCGTCCGTGGCCCGCTTGTCCCTGAGGTACCCGTCGAAGAGCTGGGGACCGCGCACCCACAGCTCGCCGCGCGCGACGCGGACGTCCGCGTCGGGGGCGGGCACGCCGCAGGTGTCCGGCCTGGCGCGGATGTCGGCGTGGTCCAGGGCCGCGATGTCACCCGCCTCGGGCGTACTGAGGAAGGCGCGGACCCGGGCGCCCGGAGTGACGGTGCGGATCGCCTCCAGGAGCCGTGGCGGCGCCGCGGGCCCCGGCGTCTCGGTGTCGGCGAGGCGCAGGGTGGCCAGGTGGTGCGGCGCCGCGTCGAGGACGCCCTGCCACGTCGCGGGCGGGCACACCAGCCGCTCCGCGCGGTGCTCCCGTACGGCGGCGCACAGGGCCGGGGGGTCCGGGCGCGCGGTGAGCACCACGGTTCCCCGGGCCCGCCACTGCCTAAGGACCGCCGTCCACATCGCCCAGTGCCCCGCGGGGAACCCGCACACCAGGACGCCGGGCGGCTCGGGGCGGCACCCGGGATGGGCGCGCGACACGCTCGCGCGGTGTGACAGGACGACGCCGCGCGGGCGCCCCTCGCCGGTGTAGAGCACCACATGGGGGTCGTGCTCCTCCGGGGCGCGCCGCGGCGCTTCCCCCGGCGCGCCGGTCATCAGGTCGGGCAGTACGACGTGACGTGTCTCCGAAGCGGCGGCGCACCGCTCCCGCTCGGCGTCGGTCACCAGGAGCCGGGGCCGGGCCGCGCGCACGATCCCGGCGGCCGCGGCGCCCGGAGCGACGGGGACGAACACCATCCCGGCGCGCGCGGCCCCGGCGAACAGGGCCAGGGCGTCGAACGAGGCCCCCGCCAGGCAGGCCACGCGGTCGCCGCGCCGGACTCCGCGCGCCGCAAGACCCGCGGCGGCCCGGTCGGCCGCGGCGTCGAGCTCGGCGAACGCGTGCGCGCGCCCGTCGAGCACCGCGGCCGCGCGGCGCGGGGCGGCACGGGCGGCGGACCGCAGGACCTCGCCGACCAGCAGACCGGGCATGCGCTCGTCCTACCACGGGGCGCCGCGCGGGGGAACGGCCGCGCGGCGCCCACCGTGCGACCGTGGCCGAGACCACGCCCCCCAGGCGTCGCCCCACGATCTACCCGTCGGTAGCATCCTGTGCCATGGCAGACACGGAGCAGGGCACCCCCGAGACGGCCGGATCCGGCGAGCGGACGGCCGAGGCGGCCACGGCGGCCAAGGACGCCGCGCGCGCCGAGCGCAAGGCCGCCAAGCTGGCCAAGCTGATCACCGCGTTCGCGCGGGCCCACGGCGGCGCCGAGGGACAGGTCGCGTACCTCGGGCAGGAGGGGGCCCGGATCGTCCTCGTCGGCGCGGACGGCGGCTGGGGCGACCTCGTGGCGCCGACCCACGCGATCGCCCTGAGCGCCGTGGAGAAGTCCGGGATCACCGTCCACGACGACTTCGACGGCGAGTTCGCCGCCAAGGTGACGACGGGCCCGTACGAGTGGAAGCGCATGGCGGGCATCCAGATCGGCGGCCGCGCGGGCGGATGAGACGCGCCCGGGGCGGGCACGGAGTGACAAGGCGAGCAACACCTGACGCCACGGTCACCCGTTAGGACCGTAGGAGCACGGTCCACGCAGGGGAGCCAGGATGATCGAAACGCCGTCCCTGGTGGACCAGCACTGCCACGGCGTCCTGCGCACGGAGCTGGGGCTCGGCACCTTCGAGGCCCACCTCGGCCGGGGCGAGGGCCCGCCCGCCCCCGGCACCACCTTCTTCGACACCCAGACCGGCTTCGCCGTGCGCCGCTGGTGCCCGCCGCTGCTCGGGCTCGAACCGCACTGCCCGCCCGCCCGCTATCTGGCCCGCCGCCGCGAGCTCGGGGTCCTGGAGTCCGGGCGGCGCCTGCTGCGCGGCAGCGGCATCACCACCTACCTCGTCGACACCGGCCTTCCGGGTGACCTCACCGGGCCCGGCGAGCTGGCCACCACGGGCGCCGCCGACGCGCACGAGATCGTCCGCCTGGAATTACTCGCCGAGCAGGTCGCCGACACCTCCGGCACCGTCGACTCCTTCCTCGCCAACCTCGCCGAGTCCGTGCACGGGGCCGCGGCCGGGGCCGTCGCCTTCACCTCCGTCGCGGGCGGGCGCCAGGACGACCCGCTGCCGCCCGAGCCGCCGGGGCCCGGCGAGGTCCGCGGCGCCGCGGACCGCTGGCTGGCCGGGCGCCAGGTGGGCGGCGAACTCGCCGACCCGGTGCTCCTGCGGCACCTGCTGTGGATCGCTGTGGCCTCCGGGCTGCCGCTCCAGCTCCACACCGGCGCCAGTGACCCGCAGCGCTCCTTCGGGGGCTTCGCCCGCGCCACGGCCGGGCTCGGCACCGACCTGATCCTCCTGCACGGCTACCCGCACCACCGCGCGGCGGCCCACCTCGCGGGCGTCTTCCCGCACGTGTACGCGGACCTCGGCCCCGCCCTCGTGCGCACCGGCGCCCGCGCGGCCGCCGTCCTCGCCGAGATCCTGGAGCTGGCCCCCTTCGGCAAGCTCCTGTTCTCCAGCGGCGCGCAGGGCCTGCCGGAGCTGCACGTGGTCGGCGCCCAGCTGTTCCGGGAGTCGCTGGGGCGCGTGCTCGGGACGTGGGTGGCCGAGGGCGCGTGGTCCCTCGCGGACGCGCAGCGGGTGGCGGGGATGATCGCGGCGGGCAATGCGCGGCGGGTGTACGGGCTCACCGGCGCGGACTGAGGGCGCGGGTCCGGAGGCCGAGCCCGGCGGGCGGGCTCGGCGGTGAGGCGGAGCGGGCCGCCCTCAGACTCCGGCGCCGACGGCCGACGCGGGCTGCGCCGGGACCTCCGCCGATCCCTCGGGCCGCTCGCGCAGCGCGAGGAGCACCCGCAGGGTGCCGATCCACACCAGGCACGAGCCCAGCATGTGCGAGGCGACGAGCACCTCCGGCAGGTCCGTGAAGTACTGGATGTAGCCGACCCCACCCTGCGCGAGCAGGATCAGGAACAGGTCGCGCGTCCGGTCCAGCGGGCCGCGCGGGGCGTCCACCGCCTTAAGGACGAACCACAGCGCGAAGGCCAGCGTCACCACGATCCAGGCGAGGACGGCGTGCAGCTTGCTGACGCCCTCCCAGTCGAGGCCGAGGGCGCCGACGTCCATGCGCGGCACGTCGCTGGAGTCGCCCGCGTGCGGGCCCGCGCCCGTGACGACCGTGCCCACCGCGATCAGCAGCACGGTGACCCCGGTCAGCACCCACACGAGCTGCGCCACCGCCTTGCCGACCAGCGGCCGGGGCTCCGCGTCGCCCTCGCGGGTGCGCTGCCACGTCGCCGTGGCGACCGCGATCAGGGCCGTGGACAGCAGGAAGTGCGCGGCGACCGTGTACGGGTTGAGGCCGACGAGGACCACGATGCCGCCGAGCACCGCGTTGCCCATGACGATCCAGAACTGCGCCCAGCCGAGCCGGGTCAGGCTGCGCCGCCACGGCTTCTGGGAGCGGGCGGCGATGATCGCGAAGCCGACGGCCGCGCACAGCACGTACGTCAGCATGCGGTTGCCGAACTCGATGACGCCGTGCAGGCCCATCTCGCTGGTGGCGGTGAGGGACTCGTCGGTGCACTTGGGCCACGTCGGGCAGCCGAGGCCGGACCCGGTCAGGCGGACGGCTCCGCCGGTGACCACGATGACCACCGCCATCACCAGGGCGACGAGGGCCGCGCGCTGGACGGTCCGGGGTGTCGGAGTCCAGCGTTCCGCGATGAAGGCGAGCGGGTTGCGCGCGGCTTGAGCCACGTCGGCTCGGGTCACTTTTGGCACGGGCCCCATCGTAGGGGGCCGCTTGTGCACGGCTTCACGAGGGGGACGTATCCGCTGAGACTGTGATGCCGATTACGCCCCACCGGGCCCCCTGGCTCACTCCCAGCGGAAGAAGCGCGCCGCCGCGCCGAGCCCGAGCACCGCCCACACCGCGAGGATCAGGGCGTCGCCCCACGGCATCGCGGCGCCGTCCTGGAGCACGTCGCGCAGGCCGCCTGAGAGGGCGGACACGGGCAGCAGTGCGAGCGCGGACTCCACGCCCGCGGGGAACTTGTCCAGCGGCACGATGACGCCGCCGCCGACGAGCAGCAGCAGGAAGACGAGGTTCGCCGCGGCCAGCGTCGCCTCCGCCTTCAAGGTGCCCGCCATCAGCAGGCCGAGGCCGGAGAACGCGGCCGTCCCGAGCAGCAGGAGGGCTACGACGGCGAACGGGTTGCCGTGCGGCGACCAGCCGAGCGCGAAGGCGATCGCCGTCAGGAGCGCGATCTGGAGCACCTCGGTGACCAGCACCGACAGCGTCTTCGCGGTCATCAGCCCCCAGCGGGGCAGCGGCGAGGCGCCGAGCCGCTTGAGCACCCCGTAGCGCCGCTCGAAGCCCGTCGCGATGGCCTGCCCGGTGAACGCCGTCGACAGGACGGCGAGCGCCAGGACGCCCGGGGTGAGGAAGTCGACCGCCTTCCCCTCACCGGTGTCGACGACGTCGACGGCGCTGAAGAGCACCAGCAGCAGGGTGGGGATCACGACGGTGAGCAGCAGCTGCTCGCCGTTGCGCAGCAGCATCTTCGTCTCGAGGACGGCCTGTGCGCCGATCATGCGGGGCAGCGGCGCCGCGCCCGGCCTGGGGGCGTACGTCCCGGGCGTACCGGCGGTGTCGGTGGTGTTGGGGGCGCTCGTCACGACCGCAGCTCCTTACCCGTGAGCTCCAAGAAGACGTCCTCCAGGGTGTGCCGTTCGACGGAGATCCGGTCCGGCATGACGCCGTGCTGGGCGCACCAGGAGGTGACGGTGGCCAGCAGCTGGGGGTCGACGGTGCCGCTCACGCGGTAGACGCCCGGGGTGAGCTCGGCGGCGGCCGAGTCCGGCGGCAGGGCCTTGAGGAGCGAGCCGACGTCGAGACCGGGCCGGCCGGTGAAGCGCAGGGTGTTCTCGGCGCCGCCGCGGCACAGCTCCTCGGGGCTGCCGTGGGCGATGACCCGGCCCGCGTCGACGATGGCGACGTCGTCGGCGAGCTCCTCGGCCTCGTCCATGTGGTGGGTCGTGAGGATCACGGACACGCCGTCGGCGCGCAGGTCGCGGACGAGGCCCCAGGTGGCGTGGCGGGCCTGGGGGTCGAGGCCCGCGGTCGGCTCGTCCAGGAAGACAAGATCGGGGCGGCCGACGACGGCCAGGGCGAGGGCGAGGCGCTGCTGCTGGCCGCCGGAGAGGCGGCGGTAGCTGGTGCGGCCGCAGGACTCCAGGCCGAGGCGGGCGATGAGGGCGTCGACGTCGAGCGGGTGGGCGTGCAGCTTGGCGACGTGCCGCAGCATCTCGTCGGCGCGGGCGCCGGAGTAGACGCCGCCGGACTGGAGCATCACGCCGATGCGCGGGCGCAGCGCGGCGGCCTGGGTGACCGGGTCGAGGCCGAGGACGCGGACGGTCCCCGCGTCCGGGGCGCGGTAGCCCTCGCAGGTCTCGATGGTGGTGGTCTTCCCGGCCCCGTTCGGGCCGAGCACGGCGGTCACGGTGCCTGCGCGGACGTCCAGGTCGAGGCCGTCCACCGCGGTCTTCGTCCCGTACCGCTTGACCAGGCCGTGGACCTGGACGACGGACTCAATTCCCATGACGGGAAGTCTAGAGAGGGCCACAGGGGCCCCGGCCCCCGGCCCCGAAGGCCGGGGTCCGCGCTCAGGCGGTGGGCGGCCGGTGCTCCGCGAGCCAGCCCTCGGCGTACGCGACCGCGTCCGGCAGCGAGAAGAGGCGGGCCGTGGCGGCCCCGACCCGGCCCCGCGTCACCGGGCGCTCCTTCTCGAAGGCCGCGCCCAGCTCGTCGAAGCGCTCTTCGGAGATGGCGGGTTCGCGCACCGTCAGCCAGCGGCGCCCCTCGTCCGTCATGAGCGCGAAGGAGTTCTCGACCAGCGGCGCGGGCAGGCGGTACTCGGCCAGGTGGAAGGCCGTGCACGCCTCGAACCCCGCCCCCAGGAGCAGCACGCGCGCGCCCGCCGCCTCCAGGGCGGCCAGCGGGCTGCGCTCGCCGAGGCGGCAGTCCAGGGCGTGCTCGGCGAGGAGCTCTCCCGCGCGCGGGCCGACGGCCGCGAAGGACGTCTGCGGGTGGGCGCTGCGCACGACGCCGGGCCAGGTGCGCACGGTGTCGGGGACGGCGCCGACGCCGCGCAGGCGCGCGGTGCGCGGGTCGTAGGCGGGCATGGCGTCGCGGATCGCGGGCCACCACTCCTTGGGCACGGGCGGGTCTTGCCACTCCGCGGGGTCGGAGTTGTCCGAGGAATGGGTGGGCACCACCAGAGTGCCCTCGTCGCCGAGGGCGTCGAGCAGGGCGAGGACGACGGCTTCGGCGCCGCCGCAGACCCAGCCGAGCGAGCTGAGCGAGGTGTGGGTGAAGAGCGTGTCGCCCCGCCGCACGCCGAGCGCGCGCAGCTCGTCCGCGAGGGTGTCACGCGTGCACAGAGGGCCGGTCAGAGGGGGTTTCACCATGCCTCAGGAGTGTTCTGGAAACTGTTCGGAAGTGCCACTGATTTGATCGGCCGGTGATCGTTTTCGCAGGTCAGCTTAGGTTTACCTAAGTGATGCATGGCACCGTCGAGTGATCCGGACGCGGCTTGTCAGGCTCTGAGGAATTACGCAACAATGGCGTTGTGAAAAACGTTGGCGAGGCTTCGGAGGTCCCCCAGGGGGCCCCTCAGGAAGAGCTCGCGACCGGTGAGCGGTCCACGCGCAACCGGGTCGCGCGCTCCATCCTGGACCACGGCCCGTCCACCGTGGCCGATCTCGCGGCCCGCCTCGGCCTGACCCAGGCGGCCGTCCGCCGCCACCTCGACGCCCTGGTCCAGGAGAACGTGGTCGAGCCCCGCGAGCAGCGGGTGTACGGCGCGCGAGGGCGCGGCCGCCCCGCCAAGGTCTTCGCCCTCACCGACTGCGGCAGGGACGCCTTCGACCAGTCGTACGACCAGCTGGCCGCCGACGCCCTGCGCTGGATCGCCGAGCGGCACGGCGAGGAGGCGGTCGCCGACTTCGCCCGCGCCCGCATCGCCGAGCAGGCCGAGGCCTATCGCGCGGCCGTGGACGCGGCGCCCCCCGAGGCCCGCACCCAGGCGCTGGCGAAGGCCCTGAGCGCGGACGGGTACGCTGCTACGGCGCGTAGCGCCCCGGTCGGCGAGCAGCTCTGCCAGCACCACTGCCCGGTCGCCCACGTCGCCGAGCGGTATCCGCAGCTGTGCGAGGCGGAGACGGAGATCTTCTCCCAGCTGCTCGGGACCCACGTCCAGCGGCTCGCCACCATCGCCCACGGTGACGGCGTCTGCACGACGTTCATCCCGCGCGGAGACCTTCCGCACAGCACCCCACAGACCACCAACCACGCATCAGCAAGCACGGCCGGGAGGAACCCCGCATGACTCTCCCCACGGAGACTGCCCACCCTGAGCTCGAGGGCCTGGGCAATTACGAGTACGGCTGGGCCGACTCCGACGCGGCCGGTGCCGCCGCCAAGCGCGGTCTGAGCGAGGACGTCGTCCGGGACATCTCGGCCAAGAAGTCCGAGCCGGAGTGGATGACCAAGCTGCGCCTGAAGGGCCTCCGGCTCTTCGACAAGAAGCCCATGCCGAACTGGGGCTCGGACCTCTCCGGCATCGACTTCGACAACATCAAGTACTTCGTGCGCTCCACGGAGAAGCAGGCGGAGTCCTGGGAGGACCTGCCCGAGGACATCAAGAACACGTACGACAAGCTCGGCATCCCCGAGGCGGAGAAGCAGCGCCTGGTCGCCGGCGTCGCCGCGCAGTACGAGTCCGAGGTCGTCTACCACCAGATCCGCGAGGACCTGGAGGAGCAGGGCGTCATCTTCCTGGACACCGACACCGCCCTGAAGGAGCACCCGGAGCTCTTCAAGGAGTACTTCGGCACGGTCATCCCCGTCGGTGACAACAAGTTCGCGTCGCTGAACACCGCCGTCTGGTCCGGCGGCTCGTTCATCTACGTCCCCAAGGGCGTGCACGTCGAGATCCCGCTCCAGGCCTACTTCCGCATCAACACGGAGAACATGGGCCAGTTCGAGCGGACGCTGATCATCGTCGACGAGGACGCCTACGTCCACTACGTCGAGGGCTGCACGGCGCCGATCTACAAGTCGGACTCGCTGCACTCCGCCGTCGTGGAGATCATCGTCAAGAAGGGCGGCCGCTGCCGCTACACGACGATCCAGAACTGGTCGAACAACGTCTACAACCTGGTCACCAAGCGCGCCGTGGCCTACGAGGGCGCGACCATGGAGTGGATCGACGGCAACATCGGCTCCAAGGTGACGATGAAGTACCCCGCCGTCTACCTGATGGGTGAGCACGCCAAGGGCGAGACCCTCTCCATCGCCTTCGCGGGCGAGGGCCAGCACCAGGACGCCGGCTCCAAGATGGTCCACATGGCGCCGAACACGTCCTCCAACATCGTCTCCAAGTCGGTGGCCCGAGGCGGCGGCCGCACCTCCTACCGCGGCCTGGTCGAGATCGGCGAGGGCGCGCCCGGATCGAAGTCCAACGTGCTGTGCGACGCGCTTCTGGTGGACACCATCTCCCGCTCCGACACGTATCCGTACGTCGACGTCCGCGAGGACGACGTGTCCATGGGCCACGAGGCGACCGTCTCCAAGGTCTCCGAGGACCAGCTCTTCTACCTGATGAGCCGCGGCCTCACCGAGTTCGAGGCGATGGCGATGATCGTGCGCGGCTTCGTCGAGCCGATCGCCAAGGAGCTCCCCATGGAGTACGCCCTGGAGCTCAACCGGCTGATCGAGCTGCAGATGGAGGGCGCGGTCGGCTGACCCGCCGCCGTTCCAGCAGCTAGCGGCCCAGCGGGCCGAGGATCGCAACACGCAGAGAGAGAGCACGACGACAGCCATGGCTGAGGCTCAGAACAACCCCGTGGGGTCCACCACAGCGGGCTCCATCGCGGTGGCGGCGGAGTCCACCGTCGCCACCCGGATGAGCGCCCCGCCCTCCTTCGACGTGGCGGACTTCCCGGTGCCGCACGGCCGCGAGGAGGAGTGGCGGTTCACCCCCCTGGAGCGCCTGCGCGGGCTGCACGACGGCACGGCCGTCGCGACCGGCGAGGGCGTCACGGTCGAGGTGGAGGCCCCCGAGGGCGTCACCGTCGAGACCGTCGGGCGCGACGACGCCCGGCTCGGCAAGGCGGGCACCCCGGTGGACCGCGTCGCCGCCCAGGCGTACTCGGCCTTCGAGAAGGCCTCGGTCGTCACCGTCCCCAAGGAGACGGTGCTCAGCGAGCCGATCCGCGTCGCCGTGCGCGGCGAGGGCGGCATCGCCTTCGGCCACCAGGTCATCGAGCTCGGCGCGTTCGCCGAGGCCGTCGTCGTGATCGACCACTCCGGTGACGCGGTCCTCGCCGCCAACGTGGACTACGTCCTCGGTGACGGCGCGAAGCTCACCGTCGTCTCCGTGCAGGACTGGGACGACAAGGCTGTGCACGTCGCGCAGCACAACGCGCTCGTCGGCCGCGACGCCTCCTTCAAGTCGGTCGTCGTCACCTTCGGCGGCGACGTCGTGCGCATCCACCCCCGCGTGGCCTACGCGGGCACGGGCGGCGAGGCCGAGCTGTTCGGCCTGTACTTCACGGACGCCGGGCAGCACCAGGAGCACCGCCTCCTGGTCGACCACAACGTCCCGCACTGCAAGTCCAACGTCGTCTACAAGGGCGCGCTGCAGGGCGAGGCGGCGCACGCCGTATGGATCGGCGACGTCCTCATCGAGGCCACGGCCGAGGGCACGGACACCTACGAGATGAACCGCAACCTCGTCCTCACGGACGGCGCGCGGGTCGACTCGGTGCCGAACCTGGAGATCGAGACCGGCGAGATCGTCGGCGCCGGTCACGCCTCCGCCACCGGCCGCTTCGACGACGAGCAGCTCTTCTACCTGATGGCCCGCGGCATCCCGCAGCACGAGGCCCGCCGCCTCGTGGTCCGCGGCTTCTTCGCCGAGCTGGTCCAGCAGATCGGTGTCGACGACATCGAGGAGCGGCTCATCGCGAAGATCGAAGAGGAGCTGGAGGCGTCCGTCGCATGACGTACGTACGCGCCTGTGACCTGAGCGAGCTGGAGGAGGACACCCCGAAGCGGGTGGAACTCGACGGCACGCCGGTCTCGGTCGTCCACACCGAGGGCGAGGTGTTCGCGATCCACGACATCTGCTCGCACGCGAACGTCTCCCTCTCCGAGGGCGAGGTGGAGGACTGCCAGATCGAGTGCTGGCTGCACGGCTCCGCGTTCGACCTCCGCACCGGCAAGCCGTCCGGCCTTCCCGCGACGCGCCCCGTCCCCGTATACCCCGTAAAGATCGAAGGGGGCAACGTCCTTGTCGACGTACGCGCCTCCCTCACCCAGGAGTCCTGAGGCACCCATGGCAACGCTTGAAATCCGCGACCTGCACGTGACCGTCGAGGTCGAGAACGGCACTAAGGAAATCCTCAAGGGTGTCGACCTGACCGTGAAGCAGGGCGAGACGCACGCCATCATGGGCCCGAACGGCTCCGGCAAGTCGACCCTCGCCTACTCCATCGCGGGCCACCCCAAGTACACGATCACGCAGGGCACCGTCACCCTCGACGGCGAGGACGTCCTGGCGATGGAGGTCGACGAGCGCGCCCGCGCCGGCATGTTCCTCGCCATGCAGTACCCCGTCGAGGTCCCCGGCGTCTCCGTCTCCAACTTCCTGCGCACGTCGGCGACGGCGATCCGCGGCGAGGCCCCCAAGCTGCGTACCTGGGTGAAGGAGGTCAAGGAGTCGATGGCCGGGCTCCAGATGGACCCCTCCTTCGCCGAGCGCAACGTGAACGAGGGCTTCTCCGGCGGTGAGAAGAAGCGCCACGAGATCCTGCAGATGGAGCTCCTCAAGCCGAAGATCGCGATCCTGGACGAGACCGACTCCGGCCTGGACGTCGACGCGCTGCGGGTCGTCTCCGAGGGCGTCAACCGCGTCCGTGACACGGGCGAGGTGGGCACCCTGCTCATCACGCACTACACGCGCATCCTGCGCTACATCAAGCCCGACTACGTCCACGTGTTCGCCAACGGCCGCATCGCCGAGTCCGGCGGCCCCGAGCTCGCCGACAAGCTGGAGAACGAGGGCTACGAGGCATACGTGAAGGGAGGCGCGTCCGCGTGACACAGCTGCCGGGCCTCCTCGACACCGAGGCGCTCCGCAAGGACTTCCCGATCCTGGAGCGCTCGCTCCACGACGGCAAGAAGCTCGTCTACCTGGACAACGCGGCCACCTCCCAGACCCCGCGCCAGGTCATCGACGTACTCAGCGAGTACTACGAGCAGCACAACGCCAACGTCCACCGCGGCGTGCACGTCCTCGCCGAGGAGGCCACGGCGCTGTACGAGGGCGCCCGTGACAAGGTCGCGGAGTTCATCAACGCGCCCAGCCGCGACGAGGTGATCTTCACCAAGAACGCCTCGGAATCGCTCAACCTCGTGGCCAACATGCTCGGCTGGGCCGATGAGCCCTACCGCGTGGACCACGACACCGAGATCGTCATCACGGAGATGGAGCACCACTCCAACATCGTGCCGTGGCAGCTGCTCTCGCAGCGCACGGGCGCGAAGCTGAAGTGGTTCGGCCTCACCGACGACGGCCGCCTCGACCTGTCGAACATCGACGAGGTCATCACGGAGAAGACGAAGATCGTCTCCTTTGTGCTCGTGTCGAACATCCTGGGCACGGTCAACCCGGTCGAGGCGATCGTGCGCCGCGCCCAGGAGGTCGGCGCGCTCGTCCTGATCGACGCCTCCCAGGCCGCGCCGCACATGCCGCTGGACGTGCAGGCCCTCCAGGCCGACTTCGTGGCCTTCACCGGCCACAAGATGTGCGGCCCGACGGGCATCGGCGTGCTGTGGGGCCGCCAGGAGCTCCTGGAGGACCTGCCTCCGTTCCTCGGCGGCGGCGAGATGATCGAGACGGTGTCGATGCACTCCTCGACCTACGCCCCGGCGCCGCACAAGTTCGAGGCGGGTACGCCCCCGATCGCGGGGGCCGTCGGCCTCGGCGCGGCCGTGGACTACCTCACGGCCATCGGCATGGACAAGATCGAGCGGCATGAGCACGCGATCACCGAGTACGCGGTGAAGCGCCTGCTCGAGGTCCCGGACCTGAAGATCATCGGCCCGTCCACGGCCGAGGACCGGGGCGCCGCGATCTCCTTCACGCTCGGTGACATCCACCCGCACGACGTGGGCCAGGTCCTCGACGAGCAGGGCATCGCGGTCCGGGTCGGCCACCACTGCGCCCGCCCCGTCTGCCTGCGCTACGGAATTCCCGCGACCACGCGAGCGTCGTTCTATCTGTACTCCACGCCCGGCGAGATCGACCTGCTCGTCGAGGGCCTGGAGCACGTCCGGAACTTCTTCGCCTGAGGGGCTGGCTGGGAATCGTGAAGCTGGATTCGATGTACCAGGAAGTGATCCTGGACCACTACAAGCATCCGCACGGGCGCGGCCTGCGCCCGGGTGACGCCGAGGTGCACCACGTCAACCCGACGTGCGGCGACGAGATCACGCTGCGCGTGAAGTACGACGGATCGCGCATCGAGGACGTCAGCTATGAGGGCCAGGGCTGCTCCATCAGCCAGGCCAGCGCGTCCGTCCTGAACGACCTGCTCGTCGGCAAGGACCTGGCCGAGGCGCAGAAGATCCAGGGCGTGTTCCTGGAGCTGATGCAGTCCAAGGGCAAGCTGGAGCCGGACGACGCGATGGAGGAGGTCCTGGAGGACGCGGTCGCGTTCGCCGGGGTCTCCAAGTACCCCGCCCGCGTCAAGTGTGCTCTGCTGAGCTGGATGGCGTGGAAGGACGCGACGGCGCAGGCCCTGGGGGCCGACGTCGACGCCGAGAGGAAGACCGCATGAGCGAGAACGAGACCCTCACGACCAAGCCCGCCTCGGAGGAAGAGGTCCGCGAGGCGCTGTACGACGTCGTCGACCCCGAGCTGGGCATCGACGTCGTCAACCTGGGCCTGATCTACGGCATCCACGTCGACGACGCCAACATCGCCACCATCGACATGACGCTCACCTCGGCGGCCTGCCCGCTGACCGACGTCATCGAGGACCAGGCGAAGTCCGCGACGGACGGCATCGTCAACGAGCTCCGCATCAACTGGGTGTGGATGCCGCCGTGGGGCCCGGACAAGATCACGGACGACGGCCGGGAGCAGCTGCGGGCGCTGGGCTTCAACGTCTGATTCTGCTCGGATTAGGAGCCCCCGGGTATACCACCCGGGGGCCTCGCCGTGTTCAGCGCCGCAGTGTGTGGGCGAACGTCCGGAAGGCGCTGATCCGCTGGTCTCCCCTCAGGCCGCGGAGTGCGACGAGGAAGCCAACGAGCAGGGCCAGCACACACGTGAGGGGGATGATCAGCACGAGGAGTAGTTCGACCAACGACATGTCGGACCTTTCGGGAGACCGGCGGGAGACACGTCGAGGGAAGCTCACCACATCGGCACATGTCGTGCGGCGGGCAGTACGGAAGCGGCGTTTCCGCAGGTCATGGGTAGCATTCGGAAGTTCCGGAGCGGTCCGGATCAGTGCCGAAACCCTCGGTCCGGGTTCCGTGCGTTCTCCGCTCGAAAGGGCTTGAACCAGTCGTCTGGGGCGAGGTTGGCTAGCCCCAGATGCTGGTTGAGATGGTGGTCGGGGTTCTCGATTCCCTCCATCCACGGCTCGTACAGCATCAGTACGTCGTGGTCCTCGAAGAGCAGTTCCTTGCAGCTCCACCAGTCGTAGTCGTCGGTTCGGGCCGGAATCCCCTCAGTGAACTCCTCGGCCAGCTCTGGTAGGTCCTCAGTGATTGAGGCTGCTTGCTCCAGCGCTAGGTGGAGGGCTATTTCCTCGCCTGTGCAACGTGGCAAGGGAAGTCGTCCCTCGGTAATGTCGCCGACGAGATCATCGAAGGCGCGGATCATCTGCCAGCGCCAGCCGATGCTTTGGTGCCAGGTTTGAGAAGGCAGGGCTTCAAAGACTCTCACCCAGTCGCAGGTCGTGATTGGCCTTCCCTCGATCCTTGTCAGGGCATCGGCAGCGTCGTCGGCCTCGATCTCCAGAGCGGTCTTCAGCACACGCAGAGTACGAGGGCTCGGCTGCCAGGGCGTATCGGCCTCGTCGTCTTCGCAGGGAAGGCCCAGAGGCTGGTGGTACGCCAGGGTGGGCTGATTGAAGTATGCCGCGGAAGCCGGGTCGCCGAGTTCGGCGGCGCGTACGTAGCACTTGCGGGCCTTCGCGTACTTGTCGCGCCGCTGGTAGAGATTTCCGAGGAGACGCAGAGAGAGGAGGTCGCCGTGGTCGAACGCCCGTCGGTACCAGTCCTTCGCGGTCTTTGCGTCAGCGTTCCACTTGCCCTCCTGCTCGGCCTGGTCGAACAACCTCTGCAGTGAGTCGGAGATGCGGCGGATGTATTCCTGATGGTCTTGTTCCGGAGGCAGGAACTTCCCCCGCCATTCGTTCAGAGCTCCGAGAGCGCGCATCGCGACGGAGTCTCCTGCGTCAGCGGCGATAAGGTAGAGCTTTTCGGCATCATCGAGGCGTCCTTGTGTGAAGAGGACCTGAGCGAGATTGGTGGTCGACTCGCGATGTCCTTTCCGTGCGGCTTCCAAATAGAGCCGTCCGGCCTCGGCGTAGTCCTCGCGCTGATAGGCCAGGATCCCGAAGCGGAAGAAGGCATCGGGCACCTCGGCCTCGAGCGCGAGGTTCCAGAGCCTCTCGGCTTCGTCGTGCTCCCCTTGATCCTCATGGACGTTGGCGAGTTTGGCGGCCGCGTCCATGAGGCCTGCATCGAATGCCCGGCGCCACCACTTCTCCGCCTTCTTCCGGCGGCCCTTTCGGGAGTGCCGGACTCCCAGGTTCAGCATTCCCCGCGTGTTCCCTGCCTTCGCGAGGCGTAGCCACCAAGGCTCCGCTGCCGCTTCCTTGCCTTGGTCTAGGAGGATCGACCCCACGTACAACATGGAATCGATATGCCCGTTTTCGGCGGACGGTGTGAAGGCGCGAAGCGCGAGCTGGACTTGCCCGGCGTGGTAGCACGAGAGGCCCACGCTGTAGCGCTCTTGTGCAGATGAGGCGTGTTCCACGGCTGCTTCCCGGATGGGCGTGGGTACCTCTGGGGCTTCTTGACGGAGCGAGTACATGTCGACCAGATAGTCGAAGGGGCGCCAGACTCCCTCGCCGAGGGGCATGAGCAGACGGCTGACGCCTATGGGGTCCTCAGTAGCCCAAGCTATTGCTTCGTCGAGGGACTCGGGCGAGAGGAGGGAGTTGTCCTCGCCCGCCAGGTAGCCGTGGTGCAGTGACGTCACGAGCTCGGTGGGCAAGGGGGCGCTGAGACCCGATCGGGCGAGATCGACTGCGGCGGCGACGAGGGCGTACCCCCGCGGATGCCCGCCTACGTAACGGGAGTTCTGCCACCGGTCCCACAGGGGCGGTCCTGCGGAAAGGTATTCGGCGATGCCGTAGCGCTGGTGGTGGCGCAAGGACTCCACCACGCGGGGATCCGTCTCCGCCCTGGCCCGGTCGAGTTCGGTAGGACTCCAAAGCCGGCTCACATCGATGGCCTCGACAGTCCTGAGTACGGGATCACCGATGTCGATCCTCGCGTACGCGTCGCTCCCCTTGGCCGTATGTGTGGGGCGGGAGGTGCGGCCGTTGAACGCCGAGAGGCGCATGGTGGCAAGGAGGACGGCCCGGCACTCGATCAGCTTGTGCAGAACCGCCTGGTCAAGTCGGTTGGGGCCAAGGTGGTGCTCCAACTCGTCCAGCCACAGCACGCACTGTCGGCCGCGGCTTGCGAGCTTGCGGGCATGGTCGACTGTGGAGTCCAGAGGGCTCTCTCGTCGAGGGCACAGCAAGTGGAAGTCCGGCAGAACGCGCGTCATCGCCTCGTAGGCAGCGCGGGTCTTGCCAGCGGTCGAGTCTCCCCTGAGTAGAACCAGGCCGCCGCTCTCGGCCGCGGTTTCGAGGGCGGCGTCGATAGCCGGGTCGCAGTCTCGTTTCACATATGCGGGTACCGGTGACAATCCGTCCACGCTGCGTGCTCGGCGGACACCGAGCAGAACGGGATCCGCGTGACGTACGAGGTTCCGGGTGGATGAGTCGGGCGCGGACGATGAGCCGGAGGCAGAGCCCTTCTGTGCAGCCGCGTAACGGGCTCGCCAACTCGAAGGGGCGAGCCGGTTGCGGGGTATGTCGGACAGTTCCCCGACGATCGACAGGAGGGTGGCGAGGGAGGCGAAGCTCGCCGGGCGTGCCGTGCCGTTCTGCCAACTGCTCAGTGTGGTGCGGGACAGTGGTACGTGGCGTCGTGTGCGACTCGCGTCCACGATGCGGTCCAAGGTCAGTCCCGAGGCGCGTATGAGATCGCGAATCGCTGCCCCAAGCTCCGGATATTTCGGCTCAACCATCCCTGTCCCCTGCCGTATCAGCTGTCGCGACTCATCATCGCGGAAAGGGCTGACATCGCCGAGGGGGCAGGGACTGCACTCCGGTGATGCCGTCACCGCGCAGTTGTGTACAGCCGTACGCATCGATGCGTACACTCGTACGCATGGGATACGGACTGCTGGCCGCGGCGATCGCGGCGGAGGTGGCCGGGACGACGGCCATGAAGTACAGCGAGGGGTTCAGCAGGCTGTGGCCGTCGCTGGTCACGGTGGTGGGGTACGTGCTGGCGTTCGCGTTGCTGGCGCAGACGCTCAAGACCCTGTCGGTGGGGACGGCGTACGCGATCTGGGCGGGCATCGGGACCGCCGCGGTCGCCGGCATCGGCATGGTGTTCATGGGGGAGTCGGCGAGTCTGCTCAAACTGTCCGGCATCGCGCTGGTCATCGCGGGGGTCGTCGTGCTGAATCTGGGCGGGGCCCACTGATGGGGCGCCGCTATGACCCCGAGCGGCGGCAGCGGATCATCGACGCGGCGCTGCGGGTCGCGGGCGAGAAGGGGATCGTGGGCCTCAGCCACCGGTCCGTCGCCGCCGAGGCGGATGTGCCGCTGGGCTCCATGACGTACCACTTCAAGACGCTGGACGACCTGCTTGTGGCGGCCCTGCGGCAGTCCGGCGAGGCGTACGCGAAGGCGGTCGCCGACCGGGGGCTGCTGCGGGCGCCCGGCGCGGGCCTCGCCGGGGAGCTCGCCGTGCTGCTCGGCGAGTGGCTCCGCGGGCGCTGCGAGGACGTGGAGCTGGAGTACGAGCTGTATCTGGCCGCCCTGCGCAGACCCGCCCTGAAGCCCGTCGCGGCCGAGTGGTGCGAGGGCCTCATGGCCCTGCTGCGGGAGCACACCGACGCCGCCACCGCGCGCGGGCTGAGCGCGCTGATGGACGGCATCTGCCTCCAGGTGCTGCTCGCGGGGGACGCGTACGACGAGGCCTACGCGCGCGAGATGTTCGCGCGTCTTATCGGCTCCCCGCGCGGCTGACCGCCCGCCCGCGCGGCCGGTCGGGGCGCGGGCCCTTCCGGGCGGCGAACGCCCGGTTCGCCTCTGTGCCCCCACCCCGGTTAGGTTTTCACCCATGACCGATACGACTGCTTCCCGCACCACCGGAGCCGTGGCCTCCGGGCTCGCCACCATCGCCGCCGACGGCACCGTGCTCGACACCTGGTTCCCCGCCCCCGAGCTCACCGAGGAGCCGGGCCCCGCCGGGAGCGAGCGGCTGAGCGCCGAGCGTGCCGTGGAACTGCTCGGCGAGGGCGCCGCCAAGGCGGTCGGCCCCGACGCCCGCCGCGGCGTGGAGGTCGTCGCGGTCCGCACGGTCATCTCCTCGCTCGACGAGAAGCCGCTGGACGCGCACGACGTCTACCTCCGGCTGCACCTGCTCAGCCACCGCCTGATCAAGCCGCACGGCGCGAACCTGGACGGCATGTTCGGCTTCCTCGCCAACGTCGCCTGGACCTCGCTCGGCCCCGTCGCCGTCGACGCCCTGGAGACCGTGCGCCTGCACGCCCGCGCCGAGGGCCTGCACCTCCAGGTGACCTCCGTCGACAAGTTCCCGCGCATGACCGACTACGTCGCCCCCAAGGGCGTCCGCATCGGCGACGCCGACCGCGTCCGCCTCGGCGCGCACCTCGCCGAGGGCACCACCGTGATGCACGAGGGCTTCGTGAACTTCAACGCGGGCACCCTCGGCACCTCCATGGTCGAGGGCCGCATCTCCGCCGGTGTCGTCGTCGGCGACGGCTCCGACATCGGCGGCGGCGCCTCCACCATGGGCACCCTGTCCGGCGGCGGCAACGTCCGCATCGTCATCGGCGAGCGCTGCCTGATCGGCGCCGAGGCCGGTGTCGGCATCGCGCTCGGCGACGAGTGCGTCGTCGAGGCGGGCCTGTACGTCACGGCCGGTACGCGCGTGACGATGCCCGACGGCCAGATCGTCAAGGCCCGTGAGCTCTCCGGCGCCTCGAACATCCTCTTCCGCCGCAACTCGGTCACCGGCGCGGTCGAGGCCCGGCCGAACAACGCGGTGTGGGGCGGCCTGAACGACGTACTGCACAGCCACAACTGACCGTCACGGTCCCGCACGAAAAGGGCGCCCCTCCGCACCGGAGGGGCGCCCTTCGCGCGTATGCTGCGCGAAACGGAGGGGAGATCAACATGAACAGAGCGGGAACGAAGGCCTTGGTGTCGGCGGGCGCGGCGGTGGCCCTGCTGCTCGCAGGGGGCGGGTCGAGCGTGGCCGGCGGGCCGAGCGTGGCCAAGGACGCGAGCGCGAAGCCCAAGGGGAGCCACAGCTACAAGCTCCAGCACACCGACATCGACTACGGCGGCGACAAGACGAGCTTCGAGTCGCAGGTGAAGCTCGCGGACGGCCGCCGCGTCGCCATGCACTACCGGGACAAGAAGGGCCTGTACGTCCAGGACTACAGCCCCAAGGCGCGCGGCTGGTCCAAGCCCAAGAACGTCTACCGCACCAAGACCGACGTCTGCCAGGGCATCACGCTCAAGGCCCGCGCCGGGACCGTCGCGGCGATCGCCGACTGGGCGAGGTGGTGCTACGACGGCGAGCCCCCGCAGGAGTCGCTCGCCGCCGTCGCCACGGGACGTCTGACGAAGTGGGACCGTCATCTCACCCGGGGCTTCGACGGCTGGATCAAGGCCGAGATCACCAAGAGCGGCAAGCAGGTCACGTTCAAGCGCTACGCGCACCAGCTGAAGTGGACCAAGGCGAAGGGCTTCCCCAAGAACCCGCTCTCGGACTGACGTCCGGCCACCGCACCGCATCCGAGGACCCGCGTCGCAGCACAGGCATAGCGACGCGGGTCCTCGCACGTCATCCACAGCAGAGGGGGCAGTGAGGCCGCCGGAGAAGAGAAGGTGACGATGGATGCCGAGAGCCAGGACCGCTTCCGGGAGTTCGTGGAGAGCAGATCGTCGGCCCTGCTGAGAACCGCCGTGCTGCTGTGCGGCGGCGACCGGCACGCCGCCGAGGACCAGTTGCAGACGGCCCTGGTGAAGGTCGCGGGCCGGTGGAGCGGGATCGAGGACCCGGAGGCGTACGTCCGGCAGGTCCTCTACCGCCAGCAGGTCAGCCGGTGGCGTCTGAAGTGGCCGCGCCGCGAGGTGGCCGTCGCCGAGCCGCCGGAGCGGCCGGGCGACGGCGGCGAGGGCGCGGCGGAACTGCGCGTCGTGATGCGCGGCGCGCTCGCCCGGCTCACCCCGCGCCAGCGCTCCGTCCTCGTGCTGCGGTACTTCGAGGACCTGCCGGAGGCCGACGTGGCCCGCATCCTCGGCTGCACCGTCGGCACCGTCCGCAGCACCACGCACCGCTCCCTGGCCCGGCTGCGCGACCTCGCGCCGGAGCTCGCGGCCCTCGGCCCCGCCGCTGCCGCCGCCGTCCCGTCCCGTGACATCTCGCCTGTGGAGGTACGTCCGTGAACGTCGAACAGCTGGTGCGCGAGGCGCTCCAGGAAGAGGCCGCCCGGGGCGGACCCGCGCGAGCCGACCTCGCCGACCGCGTCCTGACCGCGCGGCGGCGCCGCACCCGGCGCGGCATCGGAGGGGCCGCGGCCGCGGTGGCGGCCCTGATCGCCGCGGTCGTGGTGGTGCCGGGCGCGGGCTCCGACGAGGCGGCGGCGAGCCCGGCCAGCGAGTCGATCAACGGCGACGTGGTCGGGCACCCCGACCAGTCGCCGCCGCGCGAGCTGATCGCGGCCGGGAACACCGCGGTGTCCGGGTACTACACCTCGCGCAGGGTCAAGAAGCCCGGCGGCGACGAGCTGTTCGTCCGCCAGTACCACCTGCTGAACCAGAAGACCGGCAGGTACCAGAAGGCCGACGCCAAGTGGGCGTGGGTCGACGTGGCGCCCGGCATGCGCACCGCCGCCGTGCTGCAGGGTGAACTGCCCGCCCGGCGCGTCGGCCTGCTCGACCTGATGACGGGGAAGGTGGAGCGCTGGATCGACACGAAGAAGCCCGTCGCGGGCGTCGAGTGGTCCCCCGACGGCAAGCGCCTCGTCGCCACCGCCTACAGCAAGAACCCGGACCGCCTCATCAACCTGCCCGACGACCACGAGGCCAACGACGCCCAGCGGCACGGCAGCCGCACCGGCTTCTACGTGATCGACGCCGGTTCCGGCGAGGTCGGGCCCTTCCGGCCGCTGCCGCAGCCGAAGCCGGGCCCGTGGGGCGGCTACGACGGGAACGCGCGGGAGGACGTCCGCTGGGGCCGCGCCGGGGAGCAGTTGTACGTCGAGCGGCTCACCGTCTCCGACGGCAAGTCCGACGGCCGCCTCTGGTACACCACGTCCGGCGTGAAGACCCGGGTGCCCGCGGGGGAGCGGTTCGGCGGCTGGTCGGTGGCCGGTCTCTCGCCCGACGGCAAGCACGTCGCCGTGGACGGCGACGTCAAGGGCTCGCCGCTGCTCGACCCGAAGACCGGCAAGCCGGTCGGCAAGGTCCCCGGCATGCAGCCGCTCGCCTGGGCCGACGCCAAGCGCCTCGTCGCCATCGGCTGTGACCCGGCCAAGTGCTCGGGCAAGAACGAGTTCCGCAACCAGCTGATCCTGGTGCACGTCGGAAGCAAGAAGGTCGTGCCGCTGAGCGGCTTCCGCAAGGCGTCCGACAGCTACGGCGGCCGCTGGGTGCCGATGCTCAGCTCGCGCTGAGCGCCCCGGGACCCATCAGGTCCTCGTACGCCGCCCGCAGCCCGTCGGCCGCATCCCGGCCGGCGGGCCGCAGCGGCGCCCTGACCCCGCCCGCGGGCAGCCCGAGCGCGCCGAGCAGGGCCTTCGCGGTGACGGCGCCGGGCAGGCCGGAGTCCATCATCAGCTGGATCAGCGGCGTGGCCCGCAGCTGCGCGCGGGCCGCGCCCGCGGTGTCGCCCGCGTCGAACAGGTCGAGGATCTCCCGCATCGGCCCGGGCACCACGTTGGCGACCGTGCTGACGCAGCCCGCGCCGCCGAGCGCGTACAGCGGAAGGGCGTACTCGTCGCAGCCCGCGTAGTAGGCGAGGTCCGTGCGCGCGAGGACACCGGCGGTGCCGAGCATGTCGTACGCGCAGTCCTTCACCGCCACGACCCGCGGGTGCTCCGCGAGCCGCAGCATCGTCTCCGGCTCGATGCGCGTGCCGGTGCGGCCCGGGATGTCGTACAGCATCACGGGCAGCCCGCTGGCGTCGGCGACCGCCCGGAAGTGCTCCTCGACCGCGTCCTGCGGGGGCTTGCTGTAGTACGGCGTGACCGTCAACAGGCCGTCCGCGCCCGCCTTCTCGGCCTCGCGGGCCAGCTCGACGGCGTGCCGCGTGTCGTTGCTGCCGACGCCCGCGACCAGCGCGACGCGGTCCCCGACCGCCTCGCGGACGGCCCGCACCAGGGCGGCCTTCTCCGCGTCGGACGTCGTCGGGGACTCCCCGGTCGTGCCGGAGAGGACGAGCCCCTCGCAGCCGTTCGCCACCAGGTGGGCGGCCAGGTGCCCGGCGCCGTCGAGGTCGAGGGCGCCGTCCGGCGCGAAGGGCGTGACCATGGCGCACAGCGCGCGGCCGAACGGGGCGTGAGGAGCGAGAGGTGCCGTCATGGGGACAGTGTCGGCGCACCCCGTCGTGTAGCTCCACTTAAATCTTCTACGGGGTATGCGTCAGGAACGCTACGAGATGGGGGTGTTGGGCGCCCGGCCCCCGGCTCACAGCGGCAGCTTGAACCCGTCGTGGCTGGGGGTGAACCCCAGCGAGGCGTAGAAGCGGTGCGCGTCCGCGCGCCGCTTGTCGCTGGTGAGCTGGACGAGCGCGCAGCCGCGGGCGCGGGCCCTGGCCACCGCCCGCTCCATCAGGATCCGGCCGAGCCCGCCGCCGCGCCGGTCCGCGCGGACCCGGACGGCCTCGATGAGGGCCCGCTCCGCGCCGTGCTTGCCGAGCCCCGGGACGTACGTCGCCTGGAGGCTGGCGAGCACCGTGCCGTGGCCGTCGTCCAGGACGAGGACCTCGTTGCGGGGGTCCGCCTCGATCGCGGCGAAGGCGCGCTCGTAGGCGGCGTCCACGACGACGTCCGCCGGGTCCACCACCCGCTCCTCGTCGGCCAGCAGGGCGAGGACGGCGGGCAGGTCGGCGCGGGTGGCGGGGCGCAGGCGCGGGGTGGGACGGGGCATGGCCGGAGTGTGACACGGGGCGCCGACGCCTCGTTGACGGACCCCCGCCGAGCGCAGGACCCTCGGGCCATGACCTCGCATCCGTACGAGCGGTACGTCGCGGTCGGAGACAGTCGCACCGAGGGCATCGGCGACGGCGACGAAGACCGTGGCTACCGCGGCTGGGCCGACCGGCTCGCGGAGATCCTCGCCTCCTGGCACCCGGACTTCGCGTACGCCAACCTGGCGGTGCGCGGCCGGGTGGCGGAGCAGGTCAGAGACGAGCAGCTGGCTCCGGCGCTGGCCCTCAAGCCGGACCTCGCGACCGTCGTCGCCGGGGTCGACGACCTGGTGAGCCCCGGCTACGACGCCGCCCGCACCGCGCGGGCCATGGAGGAGATGTTCGCCGAACTCGCCGGGGCGGGCGCCCGCGTGGCCACCGTGACCATCCCCGACATCGGCCGCATCGCCCCCCTCGCCCGGCGCGCGCAGCCCCGCGTCGTCGACCTCAACGCGCGCATCCGGGCGGCCGCCGACCGGCACGGCGTCGTCGTCCTCGACCTGTTCCCGCAGCGGATCACGGCCGACCCCCGGCTGTGGAGCCGCGACCGGATGCACGCCAGCCCCCTCGGCCACGCCCGGATCGCCGCCGGTGTCGCCGACGCGCTCGGCGTGCCGGGGCACGCCGACTGGGCCCGCCCGCTGCCGCCGCTCGCGCCGGTCTCCGCGCTCGGCGGCGCGGCCCGCGAGGTGCGCTGGCTCGCGGGGGCGGCGGGGCCCTGGGCGCGGCGCAGGGCGCGCCGCTGGCACCCGGCACGGCGCGACGGGCACACCGCGAAGCGGCCTGGCCTGGACGCGGTGACGCTGCCGGAACGGGCTTGACCTCAACCGTGGTTCACCTTGGAGCGTAGGGCGTGCGCGGCGCCGGGAGGGCGCGGCGCACGCCCCGACGACCTTGGAGGACTCCCATGACGCGGCGCCTTTCCACACCCCCCGTCCCCCGCGGCGAGGACGAGGGCCTCACCTTCTTCAGCACCTGGGACGTCGGCACCCCCGAGCGGCAGCGGGCCACGGTCGAGGCGATCGCCCGCGCCTGGGAGAGCCGCCCGTGGCCGCACGAGGGGCTGTTGTCGTACAGCGTGTACGAGGGCGTCGACGGCGGGAGCCTGATGCACCACTCGCGGTGGCGCGACGAGCGGTCCTACCAGGAGTTCTTCGCGCTCGGCCGCGACGAGCGGAACGCCGATGTCGACGCGGCGGTGCCGGGCGTCGAGCGGCTCGGCCTGACGCGGACGCGCCTGTACCGGAGCGTCACGCCGGGGTCAGGCGTCGAGGTGCCCGGGGCGTTCGTGCGGGTCGAGGTCGACTTCGAAGGGCCGGACGCCGACCGGCAGCGGGCCTGGTCGGACGCGCTGGCGACGGCGGTCGACGACGCCCCGGCGCCGGGCCTGATCGGGGCGCACCTGCACCTGAGCACGGACGGCACCCGCGTCGTCACCTACGCGGCCTGGGCGACGGAGGACGACCACGAGCGGGAGCTGAACGCGCCCGCCGAGGGCGAGGCCTGGCGCCGGGTGCGCGCGTTCCCCGGCGTCAAGGAGAGCGTGGTGCGGCGCTACCGGTTCGCGTTCGGCGTGAGCGCGTGAGCACCGGCGCGGCGGCGGGGGCGTCCTTCGCCCCCGCCGCCCGGAGCTTTACGGCCGGAAGCGGACCACCTGCGGGTCGTGGTCGCTGTTCTGCTCGGCGAACTCGGCGTTGATGTGCACGCTGTCGTACGCGTAGCGGCCCACGCCGGGGCTGACCAGGATCTGGTCGAGCACCTGTGAATTGCCCTGGTAGACGTACGAGTAGCGCTCGGCGCGCGGCAGCGACCGCACGCCCGCGCGCAGCGCGCCGCCCGCCTCCAGGGCCTTGGTGGCGGGGGAGAACTCGAAGTCGTTGATGTCGCCCGCGACGACGACGTCCGCGTTCCGCTCGGTGGCGCGGATCTTCTGGACGAAGGCGTTGACGGCCTCGGCCTGCTTGACCCGCTGGACCTCGGAGGAGCGCGTCGGCGGCTGGTGGTGCGAGGTCAGCGACTCGTCGCCGCCCTTCGACGCGAAGTGGTTGGCGATCACGATGACGGGCTTGCCGCGGAAGCTGAACTCGCCCGCGAGCGGCTTGCGGCTGTTGGTCCAGGCCGCGTTGGCCGGGTCGATCCGGCCCGGCGAGTGGGTGAGCGCGGCCCGCTTGCCCTGCCGGACGACGTCCGTCGGCGTGGCCGCGTCGCCGCCCGCGCGGTCGGTGAACGACACCCGCTCGGGGTTGAAGAGGAACACCTGGCGGATGTTGCCGCCGGGCTCGCCGCCGTCCTTGTTGTTCTCGGGGTCGACGGAGCGCCAGCTGTAGCGGGGGCCGCCCGCGGCGGCGATGGCGTCCGTGAACTTCTTCAGGGTCTGGTCGGCGGCGACCGTGCCGTCGTTCTTCGGCCCGCTGTTGTCCTGGATCTCCTCCAGGGCCACGATGTCGGGCGAGGCCAGGTTGGTGACGACGGCCTGGGCGAGCGCGTCGAACTTGGCCTGCGGGTCGCCGGGGTCGAGGTTCTCCACGTTGTACGTCGCCACGGCCAGCTCCCGCGCGCGCTGCGGGCGGGTGCGCTCGCGCTCCAGGCCCCCCGCCGTGAGCTCGCCGAGCGTGCGCGCGGTGAGCGTGTACCCGCCGAACTGGTTGAAGTCCAGGGGCCCTTCGGTCGTCCCGGTCAGCACGTCCCCGACGTCCGCCTTCGGGAACGGCCGCTCGGCGACCGGCGCCAGCTGCTGGATCTGCAGCCGCCCGGTGTTCTGCGCGTCGTACGAGCCGTACCGCGCGCCCCCGCGCCGGGTGGCGTTCTCGTGCGGCTTCACGGTCACCCACATCTCGTTGTACGCGTCCGTCGCGCCGACCACGCGGGAGGTGCCGACGCGGACGTTCATGCCCTCCAGGGACTCGTACAGGTCCAGGGCGTAGGTACGGGGGCGCAGCGGAAGGCCGTTGACGCTGCCGCCGTCGGCCGGGTCACCGGCGGGCGCGTAGGCGGACGGCACCGACTTGGCGTTCAGGGTGACGGGGGCGGGCAGCGGGTTGCCCGAGGACTCGACGGTCACCGTCGGCTTGGTGAGCTGCGTGAGGGACTGGTTGCCGGAGCCCGCGCCACCGGGCACGTACTCCGTGACCGTGCCCGAGACCCGGACGGCGTCGCCCGGCTTCACCGTCGGCGCCGAGCCGGTGTAGACGAACACGCCCTCGCTGGTGGCGCGGTCGTCGTCCGCCTCGGAGTCCTGGATCCAGAACCCCTTCGAGCCGTACGTCCGTACGCCAGTGACGACGCCCGGAACGTCGGCGACCTGCTGCCCGGCCAGCGGCGAGAGACGGCTCGTGCCCTGGATGTCGTGCACGCGCACCCGCCCGGCGTCCGCCGAGGAGGCCGTCGAGCTGGACGCGGCGAGCAGACCGGCCGCGAGGGCGGTAGCGACGACGGCGCTCACGGCGGCAGATCTGGGCGTGCGGGATATGTGGGACATCAAGGGCTCCGGGATTCGGGAGGGTTCGACAAGGGGGGCGCAGCGGGCGTCGCGGCCCGGGGGTGGCGCTCTACGCGCGTCAATCTCTTGCCTGAGCAGGGAAGTTGTCAAGGTTGTGCCGGTGTTCTCCGGCTGTACGTTTTCTGACAGGGACATGAACTGAGGCAAAGGGGGGCAAGCCCGGGGCACCGCGGCGGGGGCCGAGCGGCGGGCGGGGCGGGGGCAAACCCGTCTAGGCTTCACGCAGCAGACCCGAACCCCGCCAGGCCCGTCAGGAGAACCAGCCGATGTCCCAAAGCCCCGCCACCCTGCCGCCGGTGCTGCTGCACTCAGAAGCGGAGCTCGCGCGGGACGCGCTCGCCACACCCCTGCTCGGCCGTGCCGCGCGGCTCGCCCGCTGGGCCGGGCCCGAGACGCGGGTCGGCGCGGGCGGCGAACTCGTCGACGAGCAGCTGCCCGCGGCGGCGGCCGAGCTCGGGCTCGTCGACGGGGCCGACGGCTTGCAGGACGGGGACGCGGCGGCGTACGCGAGCGAGGCCTGGCGGGTCGCCGTCGACACCGGCCTCGTCGAGGTCGAGGACCCTGACGAGGCCGCCGCCGATGACGCGGAGGCCGAGGGGACCGTCACGACGGGCGAGGAGCTGGCGCTGCTCACCTCGGGCAGCCCGCAGGACGTGCTCGCCATCTGGCTCGGCGCCCTGGAGGCCGTCTTCGCCGACGCGACCGTGCCGGACTTGGACGACCTCGTCGACGCCATCCAGGAGGGCGGCGAGATCGACTTCGCCGATCTTGGCTGGGACCCGCAGGCCGAGGCCGAGTTCCTGGAGGGCGTCCTCGGCAACCTGTATCTGCTGACGGTCAGCGACGGCGCCCCCGAGGACGGCGCGGTGCCGCTGCCCGCGCTCGCCGCGTCGATGATCGTGCCCGACGACATGGGCGAGCCCACCGACGACATCCTGGAGCAGGTCTCCGACGCGATGATGCGGCTCGACGACCAGTTCCGGATGCTGGAGCCCGTCGGGCTCGTCGCCTACCGGCCCGTCGACGAGGCGCTCATGGCGGACATCGACGCGGCCGACGCCGACGAGCCGCTGCCGGCCGTCGACGACGAGGACGTCACGCGGTACGGCATGGTCAGGCTGACGCCGCTCGGCCTGTACGGCATCCGGGCGCGGATGCTGGACGCCGGCCTTGACGCGCCCGCCGTCGGCGACCTCGCCGACAAGGGGGCCGACACGCTGCTCGACGCCACCGCCGAGTTCCCGCGCGCCGCCGCGCAGGCCGAGATCGAGCTGTGGCTCGGGCGGCGCGAGGCGCTCGGCGCGGCGCGCGAGCTGCTCGCCGCGGCGCGCGGCGCGGACGAGGGGGCGCCGCTGCGGCGGCTGCGCTGCCAGCAGGCGCTGTCCCTCGTCGGCGGCGAGGCCGAGCCCGCGCTGCGGGAGGTCCTCGACGACCCGGAACTCGGCGGTCTCGCCCGGGTGTGGCTCGCCGAGCACGGCGCCGCGGACGTGCCCGCGCCCTCCGAGGGCATGGTCTTCTGGCTGACCATCGACACGGTCGCCGCGCAGCTCGCGGCCGAGGGGAACTCCGAGGAGCTGCGGGCCCTCGTGGAGGGGCTCGCCGCGCAGCACACCGGGTTCTTCGCGGCGGCGTGGCGGGTGGAGCACCCCGCGACGGCGGAGGTCCTGGAGGCGATGGGGCGGCTGCACTCGGATAAGAAGGTGGCCAAGGAGGCCCGCAAGGCGGCCTTCAAGGCCCGCTCCCACCAGGGGTGACGCCCCCGGCCGGGGGCGCGCCCTCTCCGGCCCTTGGGCGCTCTCTGCCCTGCCGCCCCCGCAAAAGCACCGGCGCTCCGCGCCTTGTCCTCAAACGCCGGACGGGCTGAATCTCCGCGCTTCGCGCCTCGTCCTCAAACGCCGGACGGGCTGAATCTCCGCGCTTCGCGCCTCGTCCTCAAACGCCGGACGGGCTCGATTGTTCCGGCCTGGGCTGGGTCGTTCGGGTGCGGGTGTTTCAGCCAGGGTGTGGATGCCTCAGCCTGTCCGGCGTTTGAGGACAAGCGCGCAGCGCGGTGTATCAGCCCGTCCGGCGTTTGCGCTCCGCGCGGGTCTGGCCCTTCTGCTTGCGTGCCTGAGTGGTCATGAGCCCTCCCTTCCTGGGAGGGGGACGCCCTCAAGGGTGCCCGGAACCACGTCTTCGGTCCGGAGCCGGTCACGAGGCACGCGGCGGGTGACGAAGACGATGATCACGTCCGCCCCCGAGCCTTCGTCCCTCCCGACGCCGACCCCGTTCACATGGGCCAGCCTCGGCGGGGCCGGGTGGACGGCGCCCGGAGCGCCCCGTTCCGATGAGTGCGGGGGTGAGTGCGGGGGACGCGTCCTTCGGCGGGAATTTCCTCCGGGTAAGGGAACGGCAAAGTATCCCCGCTCGTTACCCCAGGCATGACAGCTATGACCCCCGGCTCGAACATCCCCCTGACCGCGGCCCGCGTCGCCGTGGACGTCTCCGCCCCGGTGCGGCTCGACGTATCGGGCCTGCTGCTCACCGCCGACGGCAAGGTGCGCTCCGACGACGACTTCATCTTCTACAACCAGCCCACGGGCCCCGGCGTGACCTACCGCTCGGGCGGCGGCACCACCCCGGACGCGATCACGGTGGACACCACCGCCGTCCCGCCCGGCATCGAGAAGATCGTCGTCACGGCGAGTCCGGACGCGGCGGGCCAGACCTTCCAGGGCGTCGAACCCACCGCCACCCTGCGCAACGCGGACGACGGCTCGGTCCTCGCCACCTTCACCCCGCCCCAGCTGGGCGGCGAGACGGCCCTGGTCATCGTGGAGGTCTATCTCCGCAACGGCGCCTGGAAGGCCCGCGCCGTCGGCCAGGGGTACGCGAACGGCCTCGCGGGCATCGCCACCGACTTCGGCGTGACGGTCGAGGAGCCCGCCCCCGCCCCGGCCCCCGTGGCCGCGCCCCCGCAGCCCGCCGCCCCCATGGCGCCCCCGAGCGGGCCGCCGGTCCAGGGCCCGCCCCCGCCCGTCGCGGCCGCCGCGCCCGCCGCCCCGGCCGCGCCCGCCCCCGGCAGCGGGAAGATCAATCTGGACAAGGGCCGCGTCAGCCTCCAGAAGAACCAGACGGTGTCCCTGGTCAAGGGCGGCCGCCCGCTGCTCTCCCAGGTCAAGATGGGCCTCGGCTGGGAGCCCGCCTTCCGCGGCAAGGACATCGACCTGGACGCCTCGGTCATCGCGTACGGCCCCCAGCGCAACCACCTCGACAGCTGCTACTTCGGCAAGCTCTCGATCCTCAACGGCGCCATCAAGCACTCCGGCGACAACCTCACGGGCGAGGGCGGCGGTGACGACGAGGTGATCGTGGTCGACCTCGGCCGCCTCCCGCAGGACGTGACGGGCCTGGTCTTCACGGTGAACTCGTTCTCCGGCCAGAAGTTCACGGAGGTCGCCAAGGCCTACTGCCGTCTCCTTGACGCCGCCACGGGCGAGGAGCTCGTCCGCTTCGACCTGACGGGCGCCGAGGCCCAGACGGGCGTGATGATGGCCAAGCTGATCAGGCAGTTCTCCGGCGAGTGGGAGATGACCGCCATGGGCGACTTCGTGAAGTCCCGCACGGTCCGCGGCATGGTGAAGCCCGCGGCGCAGGCCCTGTAGCGGGGCGCGGCCGGGGCCCGCGACGGCGGGGCCCCGGCGCGCGAAGGCCGCCCGGAGTCCCAGGGACTCCGGGCGGCCTTCGCGCGCCCGCGCCAGGGCCCTAGTCCTCGAACAGGGAGCTGTAGGCGTTCAGGGCGGGCTGGCCGCCGAGGTGGGCGTACAGGACGGTCGCGTCGCGGTCGATCTCGCCGCGGCGGACGAGGTCGATGAGGGCCGCCATCGACTTCCCCTCGTAGACGGGGTCGGTCACCATGCCCTCGGTGCGGGCCGCCGTGCGCATCGCGTCGAGGGTGGCGGCGTCGGGGATGCCGTAGGTGCCCGCGTGGTAGCGCTCGTCGAGTTCGACGTCCGCGTCCGTGATCGGCCGTCGGACGCCGAGGAGCGCGGCCGTGGCGCGGGCGATGCGCAGGATCTGCGCGCGGGTGCGGGCGGGGTCGGCGGAGGCGTCGACGCCGAGGACGCGCCGGGGGCGGGCCCCCTCGCCCGCGGCCTCGGCGAGCGCGGCGAACCCCGCGACCATCCCGGCCTGCGTGGACCCGGTCACCGAGCACACCACGACCGTGTCGAAGTACACCCCCAACTCCCGCTCCTGCTCGGCGAGTTCGGCGGCCCAGGCGGCGAAGCCCAGACCGCCGAGGGGGTGGTCGGAGGCGCCCGCGGGGATGGCGTACGGCTTGCCGCCCGCCTCCTCCACCTCCCGCACCGCCCGCTCCCAGCTCTCCCGTACGCCGATGTCGAACCCGGCGCGCACCAGGCGGACATCGGCGCCCGCGAGGCGGCTGAGGAGGATGTTGCCGACCTTGTCGTAGCCGGGCTCGGACCAGTCCACCCAGCTCTCCTGCACCAGGACGCACTTCAGCCCGGCGCGGGCGGCGACCGCCGCGACCTGCCGGGTGTGGTTGGACTGCACGCCGCCGATCGACACAAGCGTGTCGCAGCCCTGGGCGAGCGCGTCGGCGACCAGGTACTCCAGCTTGCGGGTCTTGTTCCCGCCGTACGCGATGCCGGAGTTGCAGTCCTCCCGCTTGGCCCACAGGGCCGGGCCGCCCAGCTGGCTCGTGAGGCGTTCCAAGGGGTGGACGGGGGAGGGGCCGAACAGGAGCGGATGGCGCGGGAAGGGGCGCAGCGCGGCGGCGAGGGACAAGGGAACCTCCGGACGGTCAGGGGCCGGTGAGGCCGGGTTCGTCATCGGCGAGCTCTTCGAGGGCGCGCCAGATGTCCGTGGTGACGCGGACGGCGGCGTCGGCGTCACCGGCCGCGCACGCGTCGATCAGACGGTCGTGCAGCGCGGCGGAGCGGCACCGGCTGCCCGCCCCGAACAGACGGCGCTCCAGGCGGCGGATCAGCGGGGTGTAGCGGGCGATGGTCGCGGCGGCCGCGCGATTGCCCGAGGCGCCCACGAGCACCTCGTGCAGCTCGTCGTCGGCGCGCAGCGCGGCGTCCACGTCACCGGACGCGACGGCCCCGGCGAAGCGGGAGTTGGCCGCGCGCAGGGCGGCGAGCCGCGCCGGGTCGAGCCGGGGCACGGCGGCGCGCGCGGCCAGTTCGTGCATCGCGCGCACCACGGCGGCCGCGTCCCGCACATCGGCGGCGGCCAGCGGCGTCACCCGGGTGCGGCTCTGCGGCTTCGTCTCGACCAGGCCCTCGTCGGCGAGGCGCGCCAGGGCTTCGCGGACGGGCGCCCGGGACAGGCCGAGCGACTCGGCGAGGTCCTGGTCGCGCACGACGGAGCCGGGCGGGATGTCGCCGCCGACGATGGCGTCGCGCAGCGCTTCGTACGCCTGGTCGCGCAGGAGCGTGCGGCGTACGGGTCGGATGGCAACCATGGACTGACATATTAGATACCAGTTCGATGGTTGAACAGGGGTACGACTCGTGTCCTTGGGGGGCGGCGCGGGCGCGTGACGGACCGTCGGTCGTCACGCGCCCCTGCTCAGCCGGCCCAGGGCCAGTCGGCCGCGCGCCCCGCCTCAAGGAGGCGCACCATGCGGAACGCCGCGTCCGAAAGGCCGCCGAACACATGGCGGTTGGCCTGGCCCGACGCGCCGTGGCCGGTCCGGTACCCGGCCAGGTTCCAGGTGTACACCGGGATGTGCGCCGGGATCTGGTCGGTCGGGTCGCCGTGGCGGCTGTACGCGGTCTGCTCGTCCGTGACGATCAGGACGCGGTCGTGCTTCCGGTAGTGGCGGCGCACGGCCTCGGTCGTGTTCGTGCCGCCGAGCTCGCCGAAGCGGCCGAGCACCTTCAGGACGGACTCGCCCTCGCCGTACGCCACGGGCGCGCTGCTCGTGCCGAACTCGACGAGGTCCGCGTCCTTGGCCCGCAGCGCGAGCGCCGCGCCGAACACCGCTGCCGCGTCGGCGCGGTTGAGCTGCGAGCGCTCCGACAGGGGCGCCCACATCGAACCTGAGCGGTCGACGAGGATCAGCGAACGGCCGGGCAGCGAGGGCACGTTGGCCAGCGAGTGGCCAAGGGCCCGCTCCAGGGCGTACGACCAGCGCAGCGACGGCGCGTGCTGGTACGCGGCCAGGTAGCGGAACGGGAACTGCCGCGAGCGCGCGACCTCCTCGGGGTCCGCGATGCGGGCCGCGACCGCGGCCGCCACCTCGTCGCCGACGCCCGCCTCGTCGAAGTTCCGCAGGTTGCGCGTCAGCGCCATCGTGCCCATGGACGGGATGACCGCCTCCCAGGCGGCCCTGTCCATCGGCCCCTGCAGCCAGCCCGCGAGCGCCTCCCAGGTCATGCCCGCGGCCGCGAGCCGCTCGGCGCCGCCCGCGCCCGTGACCACCCGGCGCCGCTTGGCGACGCGCAGCGCCATCAGGTCGCGGTGCGCGGCGAGCGTCCGCAGCGAGGCGGGCACGGCGGCGCTCTCCGGGTGGTGCCGCCGGTCGAGGGCGTACTGGAACAGCTCGCCCTGCCACGGCTTGGCGGGGTCGGGCGCGGCGTGCACGAGGTTCAGGATGTCGCCGAAGCGGTAGCCCTTGGACGCGGTGTCGTACTTCAGGAGGGCCTTTTGCGTGTAGAGGCGGCGCACCGCGTCGGCGATGCCGCGCTTCAGGGGCTTGGGCACGTTCCTTCCGTACGTCGCCGTCCAGTAGCCGAGCAGTTCGCCGGGCTCGTCAGGGCGGCGCAGGACGGAGGCGACGACCGCGCGGTTCGTGGGCCCTTCGGTGGCGCCCGCCGCCAGGCGCGCCCGTACGTACTCGGCGGCGCCGACCAGGGCGGCCGTGCGCATGGTGCCGTCGCCGCGCAGCCAGCCGAGCAGGCCCGCGGTCCACCGCGGATCCTCGACGGCGAGCTCGCGCACGAGCGCGGCGAACCGGTCGTCGCGCGTCGCGCCGCTCTCGTAGTGCGTCGGCTGCGTCACGAAGTTCGCCACCGCCAGCAGGAAGAGCTCGGAGCGGGCGTCCCGGACGTGTCCCCGGCCGCCCTGGTGGGTCAGGGTGACCTCGCCGGTGGAGCGCACGGGCGAGGTGAGGAGCGTCTTGGCGGCCTTGGCATTGAAGCGGGCCATGGTGAATTCCCCCGAATTCAGAGACTCCCGAGAACACCTCGGCCACGGCGCCCTTTTCCGTGGTGGATTCCTTCGAGGGAATCCTCGAAGGAATCCACAGAGAAAAGAAGGGCGCCGTGGCCGTCGCACCGGGAGGCACAACGATCTGGGTGTCCAGAGATCTCTTCGGCGGAACTGACGATGGCGCTCTATCCCCTGAGCTACACCGGCCTGAAGTGCCGGTGGCGGGACTCGAACCCGCGGCCTCCCCATGAAGAGTGGAAGTAAGTCCTGCCTGCGCACCTGGACAGGGATCACTTTAGGAGGGCGAACTCGGCGGGCGCCAAGGGTTTTTCCCGCGCGCGAGGGGTCAGCCGCGCTGGCGCCGCCACGGGCCGGTGATCGCGAACATGATGCCGGGGGTCTGGATGTTGGCGTACAGCGTCCTTCCGTCCGGGGAGAACGTCACTCCGGTGAACTCGCTGTAGGACGGCTTCTCGGGCGTGCCCTCGTTGAGTTCGTTGCGGGCGATCGGGTACGTGCGGCCGCGTTCCGTCGCGCCGAACAGGTGCTGCACGCCGTCGCCGTCCTCGGCGAGGATCAGACCGCCGTACGGCGACACGGTGATGTTGTCCGGGCCGTCGAAGGCGCCGTCCTCGCCCGGGTCGGGATTCACGCCGAGCAGCACCTTCAGGGTCAGCGTCCGGCGGCCCGGGTGGTAGAACCACACCTGCCCGTCGTGCTGGGCGCCGGGGCTCTCCGCGCGGGCGTACGAGGAGACGATGTACGCGCCGCCGTCGCCCCACCACATGCCTTCGAGCTTGCGGGCGCGCGTGACGGCGCCGGTGCCGAACTGCTTGCGCACCGGGACCGTGCGCGCGTCGCGGTCGGGGACCTCCACCCAGTCGACGCCGTACACGGTGCCGATCCGCGTCGCCCGGGACAGGTCGTCGACGAAGCGGCCGCCGGAGTCGAAGCACTTGGGCGCCTTGAGGACGCCCGCGTCGTCGGCGAGGGTCCGCAGCCTGCCGCGGCCGTGCTGGAAGCCGCTCGGCGGGGTCCAGCGGTAGAACAGGCCGTTGGGTCCGGCCGCGTCCTCCGTCAGATACAGGTGGCCGCGCTTGGGGTCGACGACGACGGCCTCGTGCGCGTAGCGGCCCAGGGCCTTGAGGGGCTTGGGGGACCGGTTGGCGCGGCGGTCGTAGGGGTCGACCTCGAAGACATAGCCGTGGTCCTTGGTCATGCCGTTCTGGCCGGCCTTGTCCTCGGTCTCCTCGCAGGTCAGCCAGGTGCCCCAGGGCGTGGACCCGCCCGCGCAGTTGGTGGCGGTGCCCGCGACGCCCACCCACTCGGCGACCTCGCCGCCGCGGCGGTGCTCGACGACGGTGCAGCCACCGGCGGCGGCCGGGTCGTACACGAGCCCCTCCGCCAGCGGAACCGGATGCTTCCACTTGCTCCGGGGGCCGCTCAGCTCGTGGTTGTTGACCAGCAGCGTCACCCCGCGCCTGCCCTCGAAGGCGGCGGTGCCGTCGTGGTTGGACGGCGTGAACTCGCCCGTCTCCAGGGTGGTGCGGCCGCTGTGCGTGAGGACGCGGTACGAGAACTTGGCGGGCAGCGCGAGGAGGCCCTTGGGGTCGGGCAAGAGCGGGCCGTAGCCGGGGCCGCCGTGGCCGTGGCCGTCCGGGGCGTACTCCTCGACCTCCTGCGCGGCGAGGGCGCCCGGCGCGGTCGCGAGCGCGCCGACGCTGCCGGCGAGCGCCACGCCCGCACCGGTGACCGCTGATCGTCTGGCGAAGTCCCTGCGAGTGAGCGACGACATGGTTTCTCCTGAGGGAGCGAATGCGGGCGCACATGGGGGCGCGTACGACCGGGCCTGCTGTCGCCGACAGATTCCCGCTCACGTATAAACGGCAGTTGAACGGTGGCCGACTTCGACGGTCGGCTTCCGGACCCCGCCGTTCCGTCCCACGTTCCGTCCCACGTTCCATCCCACGGCTCCGCGCCACCGCCCCGCCAGGAGACCCCGCATGACTCTGTCCAGCACCGGCCGCCGCGTCCTCGTCAGCGGCGCGTCCCGCGGCCTCGGCCGGGCCCTGGCCCGCGCGTTCGCCGACAACGGCGACCGGGTGGCGGTGCACTTCGGGGCGCGCGAGGAGGAGGCGCGCGAGACGCTCGACTCCCTGCCGGGCACCGGTCACGCGCTGGTCGGCGGCGACCTGTCAGAACCGGCGGGCGCGCGGGACGTCGGCGACCGGGCGGCCGACGCCCTCGGCGGCATCGACGTGCTCGTCAACAACGCCGCCGTGAACCTGCCGCACCCGCCCGCCAGCACGTCGTACGAGGACTGGGCGGAGCTGTGGCAGCGGCACGTGTCGGTGAACCTGCTCGCCACGGCGAACCTCAGCCACCTGGCCGCCCACCGCATGATCGCCCAGGCCACGGGCGGCCGCATCGTCAACATCGGCTCCCGGGGCGCCTTCCGCGGCGAGCCCGACCACCCCGCCTACGGCGCGACCAAGGCGGCCGTGCACGCCCTCGGCCAGTCCCTCGCGGTGGCCCTCGCCCCGCACGGCATCGCGGTGGCCTCGGTGGCCCCCGGCTTCTTCGCCACCGAGCGCGTGGCGCACCGCCTGACCGGCGAGGAGGGCGAGGCGATCCGCACCCAGAGCCCCTTCGCCCGCACGGGCACCCCCGAGGAGATAGCCGCCGCGGTCCTCTGGCTTGCTTCACCACTGGCCGAGTGGGCTTCGGGCACGGTCCTGGACCTCAACGGAGCGTCGTACCTGAGGACATGAGACCAAGCTGCGCAGCGGCGAGGCATCTCAGCCCGTCCGGCGTTTGAGGACAAGCGCGAAGCGCGGAGATCCAGCCCGTCCGGCGTTTGAGGACGAGGCGCGAAGCGCCAATTGCAGTTGAGCGGGGGAACGGGGGGCAGGCTAGGGCACCACCAGAACCTTGCGCCCGGCGCCCGAGGCGAACGCCTCCAGCGCCTCCGGATACCGCGCGAGCGGCACCCGGTCGCTGATGAAGACGCCGGGGTCGAGCACCCCGCCCGCGAACAGCTCCGCGGCCCGCTCGAAGCTGTGCAGGACGGCCATCGACCCGGTGATGGTGATCTCCTGGTGGTAGATGCGGTACGGGTCGATGGTGACGCGGGCCGCGTAGTCGGCGACCCCGAACTGCAGGAACGTGCCCGCCTTGGCGACCCGCCCGAGCCCGTCCTGGATGGCGGCCGCGCTGCCCGTCGCGTCGATGACGACGTCCCAGCCCTCAGGCCGGTCGAGGGCGTCGGCACTGGTGGCGGAGCCGGTGACGCCGAGGTGCTCGGCGGTGGCGAGCCGCTCCGGGTTGAGGTCGACGACGTCGACGCCGGCCGCGCCGGTCCGCTTGGCGAGCTCCAGCATCATCAGGCCCATGGTGCCCGAGCCGTAGATGAGGACGTGCGCGCCGAGCCGGGTGCGCAGCACGTCGTAGCCGCGCACCGCGCAGGACAGGGGCTCGATGAGCGCCGCGTCCTGGGTGCGCACGTGCTCGGGCAGGCGGACGCAGTTGGCGACCGGCGCGAGGGCGTACTGCGCGGCGCCCCCGGCGCGCGTCACGCCGATCGCGGCCCACCGCTCGCACAGGTTGTTGCGGCCGGTGCGGCAGTAGCGGCACTCGTGGCAGTACAGCGAGGGGTCGACGGCCACGCGGTCGCCCACGCGCAGCTCGGTGACCTCGGTGCCGACGCCCACCACCGCCCCGGCGAACTCATGCCCCGGCACCACCGGGAGCGTCGGCGCGAACTCGCCCTGGAGGATGTGCAGATCGGTTCCGCACAGACCGCACGCGGCGACCTCGACGACGACGTCGCGCGGCCCGGGCACGGGGTCGGGCACCTCGCCGACCACCGCGGTGCCGACGGACTCGATGATGGCGGCCTTCACTTGACGGCTCCCAACGACAGGCCCTGGACCAGCTTGTCCTGGGCGGCGAACCCCGCGGCGAGCACCGGCAGGGAGATCACGAGCGACGCGGCGCACACCTTGGCCAGGAACAGACCCTGGCTGGTGATGAAGCCGGTCAGGAACACAGGGGCGGTCTGGGCCACGACACCGGTGAGCACCCGTGCGAAGAGCAGTTCGTTCCAGCTGAAGATGAAGCAGATGAGGGCGGTCGCGGCGATGCCGGGCAGCGCGATGGGGGCGACGATCCGGGTCAGGACGGTGGGCAGGCGCGCCCCGTCCACGTGCGCGGCCTCGATGACGGCGACGGGCACCTCGGCCAGGAAGGACTGCATCATCCACACGGCGATCGGCAGGTTCATCGAGGTGTAGAGGATGACGAGCAGCCAGATGTTGTCGAGGAGCCCGGTGTTCTTGGCGAACAGATAGATCGGAAGCAGGCCCGCGACGACCGGCAGCATCTTCGTGGAGAGGAAGAAGAAGAGCACGTCCGTCCACTTGCGCACGCGGCGCAGCGAGAGCGCGTACGCCGCGGGCAGCGCGAGCACCAGGACGAGCAGGGTGGAGGCCGTCGAGGCGACCAGGGAGTTGACCAGGGACGGCCAGGGGCTCGCGCCGCCGCCGGTGCCGAAGAACTCGCGGTAGCCGTCCAGGGTGAGCGAGGCGGCGAGCGAGGGCGGGTTGGTCGCCGCGTCCTGTTCGGAGTGGAAGGACGTCAGGGCCATCCAGGCGATCGGCAGGAAGAAGACGATCCCGGCGAGCCAGGCCGTCAGGCCGAGGCCGAGCCGCTTGACCCGTACGGTGCTCACGCGCGGGACACCTCCTCGTGGAACAGGGACGACACCACGCGCAGCGCGAAGGTCGCGATGAGGATCGAGCCGATGACGACGAGCACACCGGCGGCGGACGCCAGGCCGTTCTCATGGGCCTGGTAGAAGCTCTGGTACACGGTGTAGGGCAGGTTCGCGGTGCCCAGGCCGCCGGAGGTGATCGTGAAGACGGCGTCGAAGTTCTGCACGATGTAGATCGAGCCGAGCAGCGCGCCGAGCTCCAGATAGCGCCGCAGGTGAGGGAAGGTCAGATAGCGGAACACCTGCCAGGCGCCCGCGCCGTCCATGCGGGCGGCCTCGATGAGTTCGGTGTCGCGGCTCTGCAGCCCGGCCAGCAGGATCAGCATCATGAAGGGCGTCCACTGCCAGATCAGGGACAGCTCGACGGCGAGCAGGGGGGTGCGGGATATCCAGTCGGTCTTGCCCGCGCCGTCGCCGCCCACCCAGTGCAGGACGCCGTTGAACAGGCCGTACTCGGGGTTGTAGAGCACGTGTTTCCACAGCAGCGCCGCCGCGACCGGCACAAGGAGGAACGGCGCGATGAGCAGGGTGCGCACGACGCCGCGGCCGCGGAACCTGCGGTCGAGGAGCAGGGCGAGACCGAGGCCGATGACCAGGCTGGCGAGGACCACCGTCGCGGTCAGGACGACCGTGGTGAGGACGGACTCGCGCAGGTCGGCGTCGGTGAGGACCTCTTCGTAGTTCGCGAGGCCGGTGAATTCACGGGCGTCCGGATAGAGCGCGTTCCAGTCGAAGAAGGAGATCACCAGGGTCGCCACGAACGGCAGCTGGGTCACCGCGATCATGAAGACGAGGGCGGGCAGGAGCGGGGCCCGGGTGGCCCAGGCGCGCAGCCGCCCCGGAGGGCGGGGTGCGGCGGCGGGCACGGACGCCCGCGTCAGCGGGTTGGGCCTGGTGGCGGTCATCGTCCCTCGTACTCCTCGGAGATCTTCTCGGCGAGGTCCTGGGCCCGGTCCAGGGCGGCGGCGACGGAGGTGCGTCCGGCGATGGCCGCGCTGATCTCCTGGGAGACCTTGGTGCCGAGGTCGGTGAACTCGGGGATGCCGACGAACTGGATGCCGGGCGCGGGCCGGGGCTGCACGCCCGGGTCACGCGGCCGCGCGCCCTCGATCGCGGCCCGGGTCACGCCCTGGAAGGCCGCGGCCTCCTTCCGGTAGCGCGGGTTGTCGTACGTGGAGGCGCGTTTGCCCGCGGGCACGTCGGACCAGCCGACCTTCTCGCCGACCAGCTCCTCGTACTCCTTGCCGGACGCCCAGGAGATGAACTTCCAGGCCTTGTCGTGGTTCTTGGACGCCTTCTGCAGGCCCCACGCCCAGGTGTAGAGCCAGCCGGAGCTCGCCGTCCGCTCCACGGGCGCGGCGACATAGCCGATCTTGCCCTTGACGGGGGACTTGGCGGACTCCAGGGACCCCGCGGCGGCCGTGGCGTCGTACCACATGGCGGTCTTGCCCTGGGTGAGGTTGTTGAGGCACTCCGCGTACCCGGACTGGGCGGCCCCCGACTGGCCGTGCTCGCGGACGAGGTCCACGTAGAAGCGCGTGGCCCGCGCGAACGCGGGGGAGTCGAGGCGGGCCTTCCAGTCCTTGTCGAACCAGGTGCCGCCGAAGGTGTTCACCACGGTCGTCAGCGGCGCCATGACCTCGCCCCAGCCGGGAAGACCGCGCAGGCAAATGCCCTTCATGCCCTTCTCGGCGCCGTCGACCTTCGCCGCGAGGCCCGCGACCTGGCGCCAGGTGGGGCGCCTCGGCATGGTGAGCCCGGCCTTCGCGAAGACGTCCTTGCGGTACATCAGGAACGACGACTCGCCGTAGAAGGGCTCCCCGTAGAGCTTGCCGTCCTCGCCGGTGAGCGACTGGCGCATCGGCGCGAGGATGTCCCGCTGGTCGAAGGCGCGGTCGCGCCGCGCGTAGCCGCCGAGCTCGCGCAGCCAGCCGTTCCTGGCGTAGATGGGTATCTCGTAGTTGCTGAGCGTCGCCACGTCGTACTGGCCCGCCTGGTTGGCGAAGTCCTGGCTGATCTTGTCGCGGACGTCGTTCTCGGGCAGCACGGTGAAGTTCACCGCGATGCCCGTCTCCTTGGTGAAGTGCGCGGCCGTCAGCTTCTGCAACTCCACCATCTGCGGGTTGTTGACCATCAGGACGTTGAGGGAGTCGCCGCCGGAGCCCGCCCCGCCCGCACCGGCCCAGCAGCCGGAGAGCGGCGGGGCGAGCAGCGCCCCCGCGGCGGCCGCGGCGAGCAGGGGCCGTGACCTCCGTCGGCTCTGGGTTCGCATGAATCGCTCCTGGGGTGAGGGAGATACGGGGAGGGGCGGGGCATAACGGGCGGCTTGAGGGCGCGCGGGTGCCGGGCGCGGCTGGGTGGGGGTGACCGGGACGGCCGCGGGCGGCCGGAGAGGGGCGCTCAGACGCGGATGACCTGCGGTCCCATCAGCGCGTAGCGGTGGGCCTCGGACGCGGACAGGCGCGTGCTCGTGACGATGGTCTCCAGGTCGCCGATGCCCGCGAACCGGCAGAAGCTCGCCGCCCCGAACTTGGTGTGCACCCCCGTGAACACCGCCCGCCGCGATGCCCGCAGGGCCTGCGCCTTCACCTCGCTGACCGCCGGGTCGGGGGTGGTGAGCCCGTGCTCGCGGGAGATGCCGTTGGCGCCGATGTAGGCGAGGTCGATGACGAAGCCCGCCAGCATCCGGGTCGTCCAGTGGTCGACCGTCGCGAGGGTCCCGGCGCGGACCCGGCCACCGAGCAGCAGCACCGTGATGTGCTCGGCCGTGGCGAGGGCGCCCGCGGTGGTGAGGGACGCGGTGAGCACGGTCAGCTCGCGGTTCTTCGGCAGCGCCTCCGCGATCAGCTGGGGGGTGAACCCCTCGTCGACGAAGACGGTCTCGGCGTCGCCGAGCAGCCCGGCCGCCGCGGCCGCGACCCGCCGCTTCTCCGGCACGTGCATCGTCGTACGGAAGGCGAGGGTGGTCTCGAAGCCGGAGCTCTCCACCGGGTAGGCGCCGCCGTGGGTGCGTCTGACCAGGCCGTGGTCCTCCAGGGCGCGCAGATCGCGGCGTACGGTCTCCTTCGCGACGCCCAGTTCGACGGCGAGGGCGCTGACGTCGACGGAGCCCGAGCGGCGGGCCGTGCGCACGATCTGCCGCTGCCGTTCCTCCGCCGTCATGACGCCACCTCTTCCCCTTGGCCGGATCGCGCTGCCCGTTCGGGCCTGTGGGGAAGTTCTACAGCGCGGGCAAGGGCCTTGCCAGGCTCGCAGCGGGCGTGATGCTGCCCGTATGTGCCCGCTGGGGGCGGGCGTGGCCTGCGGCGCGGGCCGCGCGCCCGCCCGTTTCGGCGCGGACGGCGCCCGTTGGCCGCCCGCGCCGGCCAGCCGGATCAGTGCTGCCGGATCAGTGCCGTCGGATCAGTGTTGGTGGATCAGTGCTGGAGGATCAGGGCTGGTGGAACCCCACCTCCGGGTGGGCGGACGTGGGACCTTGAAGCAGCGGGCTGTCGATGCCGCGCAGGTGCCGGTCGAAGAACGCGCCGATGTAGGCGCGGGTGATCCGCTCGGCGCGGGTGCCGGAGATCGGGGCGTCGGGGTCGTCCACGCCGAGCTGCTGGAGCACGACGGGCGCGTCAGTGAACGTGAAGTGCCCCGATCCGGCGACGGTCAGCCAGCGCTTCCAGCCGTCCATGAGCGGCCAGGCGCTCGCCCACTGGTAGGGGTCGTCCGGCTGGGCGGTGAGCTCGGTGCCGAGCAGCAGGAACGGGCGGCCGCGCAGCCCGTCGGGCTTGATCTGGGTGCCGCCGTCCATGTTCATGCCCGCCCGCACCCGGCGGTCGGAGTTCATCAGGGCGATGGTGGCGGCGCCGCCGATGGAGTGGCCGCCCGAGCCGATCCGCTTGCGGTCGATCATCTTCGCGTGCCGCCAGGCCGCCTTGCCGGTCTTGCCCCCGATGAGGCGGTCGAGGACGAACGACAGGTCCTCGGCCCGGTTCTCGGTGATGCGCGGGCCCGGCACCCCCGAGTCCGGGTCGCAGCCGAGGCAGGGCGGCAGCCGCCCGCCCTCGAACTCCCCTCCGGCCGCCTCGTGGGCGTGGTCGACGGTCGCGACGACGTAGCCCCGGCTCGCCAGGTCCTCGGCGAGGTGCGTCAGCGTCGAGCGCGGCGCGGTGAAGCCGGGCGAGAGCAGCACGAGCGGGAACCGGCCCGGCACGGCGGGCGCCCCGGTGCGGGCGTAGGTGCGCGTCGAGCCGTACGCGATGGGGGACACCTTCAGGTCGTACTGCTTGATCAGGGCCTCGGCGGCCGCGACGGACGTGTACCGGGTGGGGCGCCCGCCGTCCGCCCGCGCCGGGTAGTACAGCGACGTCATCAGCTCGCGCGGCTTGGCGGGGTCCCACAGGTCGCGGCGGCCCTTGTCGACCAGGTGCAGGGTGTCGCGGCCCACGGCGTACTCGCCGGTGGGGCGGGGGAGTTCGGGCCGGGTGACCGGGGCCTGGGGCGTGGCGGTCGTGGTGGTCCCCGCGGGGTCCTGGGGCGAGGCGAGCGCCGCCGACGCGCCCGCGACCGGCAGGGCCAGGGACAGCGCGAGCACGGTGGCGAGCGCCCGCCCGCGCGTGGCATTGCGAGTGGTCATCATGTCGACTCAGGCTAGAAGAGCCGCCGTCGCCGCACGTCGCCCGACGGTCTGACCCCGGCGCTACCGCAGACGGAGAGCGGGGTCAGCTCCCAGGATGAGCTCAATACGGCCACACTGGCGGATTCGTGCAGAAGCGGCCGCCGAGGTGCGCGTGGTCGGGGTTCTCGGGGTCCAACTCCCCGTGCTCGGCGACGAGTTTGTCCGCGAACCGCTCGGAGTCGTCGCGCGGCGCGTACCCGAGCGCCCGCGCCGGGCCGAGGTCCCACCACAGACGGGTGTTGGCGGAGGAGCCGTACACGACGGTGTGGCCCACGTCCGGGGCGGTGAGCGCCGCGTGGAAGAGCCGCGCCCCGTCCTCGGGCGACATCCACACCGACAGCATGCGCACGTCGGCGGGTTCCGGGAAGCAGGCGCCGATCCGCACGGACACCGTCTCCACGCCGTGCTTGTCCCAGTAGTACTGGGCGAGGTCCTCGCCGAAGGACTTCGACAGGCCGTAGAAGGTGTCGGGGCGGCGCGGCGCGGTGACCGGGATCAGCGGATCGTCGCCGACGGGGCGCGGGGTGAAGCCCACCGCGTGGTTGGAGGAGGCGAAGACGACGCGCCGCACGCCTTCCTCGCGCACGGCTTCGTACAGGTGGTAGGTGCCCTCGACGTTGGCCTTGAGGACCTTGTCGAAGGTGGACTCCAGGGAGATGCCCGCGAGGTGCAGCACCGCGTCGGCGCCGCGCACGGCCTCGCGCAGCGCGGCCCGGTCGGCGAGGTCCACCCGCAGCGCGTCCGGATCGCCGTCGACGGGGCGCTGGTCAAGGGAGCGCAGCGCGTAGCCGTACGAGGGCAGCAGGCCGCGCATCAGGGTGCCGAGACCGCCGGCGGCTCCGGTCAGCAGGACGGTGCGGGGAGCGGTCATGCGGCGATCTCCTCGGGCTCCTTGGCGGGGTGATACAGCGAACGTGCATATGGATGCGATTCACATCCGTGGACACGCTAGGGAGTGGCGCCGACGGGAGTCAAGGGGGCGGAGGGGTGGCGTGGCGGAGGAGGCGCGGAGGGGTCGCGGAGGCGGCGAATCCGTTCCCGGGCCGGTCGTGTGCGCGCTTGACCCGCACGAGGAGCCGTCCTAGCGTGGGCGCGTTCAGGGACATGGACGTGAATCAGAAACGTGCACGCTTAGGGAGAGCCCGTGATGTCAGGTCGGTCCGATTCGCTCGCCTCCCGGCTCCGCGTCCCCAGCGGGCCGCTGTTCTTCCCCGTCACCCCCTTCGGACCCGATGGCTCCGTGGACGCCGGCGTCCTGCGCGCGCACGTGCGCGCGGGGGTGGACGCGGGCGCCGCCGCGGTCTTCGCCTGCTGCGGCACGGGCGAGTTCCACGCGCTGACCCCCGAGGAGTTCCAGAGCTGCGTCGCGGCCGCCGTCGCGGAGACCGCGGGCCGCGTCCCCGTGATCGCGGGCACCGGATACGGCACCGCGCTCGCTGTGCGCCACGCGCGCCTCGCCGAGGAGGCGGGCGCCGACGGCCTGCTCGCCCTGCCGCCCTATCTGGTCGTGGCCGCTCAGGAGGGCCTGCTGCGCCACTACGCCGGACTCGCCGCCGCCACCTCCCTCGACGTGATCGTCTACCAGCGCGACAACGCCGTCTTCACTCCGGAGACCGTCGTCGGCCTCGCCCGCGCCGAGGGCGTCATCGGCTTCAAGGACGGCCTCGGCGACCTCGACCTGATGCAGCGGATCGTCAGCGCCGTGCGCGCCGAAGTCCCCGGCGACTTCCTCTACTTCAACGGCCTGCCCACCGCCGAGCTCACCGGCCTCGCCTACCGCGGCATCGGCGTCGGCCTCTACTCGTCGGCCGTGTTCTGCTTCGCGCCCGAGATCGCCCTCGCCTTCCACCGGGCGCTTGCCTCCGGCGCCGACGCCACCGCGAACCGCCTGATCGACGGCTTCTACCGGCCCTTCGTCGAACTGCGCCGCGAGGGCAAGGGATACGCCGTCTCGCTGGTCAAGGCGGGCGTACGGCTCGGCGGGCTCGACGTCGGCGGGGTGCGCCCACCGCTGTGCGAGCCGACCGACGACCACATCAAGCGCCTGGCCGAACTCATCGAGCGCGGCCGCGCCCTGGCCGGGGAGTGCGCCGCGTGAAAGCGTCCGCGTTCCTCTACCCCTGGGACGTCATCGGCGACCCCGAGGCCCCCGGCCGCCTCGCCGGACTCGGCGTGCGCCAGGTGACCCTCGCCTCCGCCTACCACTCCACGCGCGCCCTCACCCCCCGCCACCCGCGCCACCGCGTGGTCACCGCCGGGCACGCCGCCGTCCTGTATCCGCCGGGCGAGCGCTGGGACGGCCGCGCGCCGCGCCCGTACGCCGCCGGGGACTGGGCGCCCGGCGAGGCCTACGCCGAGGCCGCGCACGCCCTCGCGGCGGCCGGGCTCGACGTGCACACCTGGGTGGTCCTCGCCCACAACTCCCGCCTGGGCGCCGAGCACCCGGACCTCGCCGTCGTCAACGCCTACGGCGACCGCTACCCCTGGGCGCCCTGCGTCGCCCAGGCCGCCGTCCGCGCCTACCTCGTCGACCTCGCCGCCGAAGCCGCCGCGCGGCCCGGCGCGGGCGGCACCGAACTGGAGTCGTGCGGGTGGTACGGGCTCGCGCATCTGCACGCCCACGACAAGACCGCGGGCGTGGCGCTCGGCGAGGCGGGCCAGTACCTGATGTCCCTGTGCTTCTGCGGCAGTTGCCGCTCCGGATACGGCGCCCACGGCCAGGACGCCGACGCGCTCGCGGCCGCCGTGCGCCGGGGCCTTGAGCCGGTGTGGCGCGGGACGCCGCCCGCGCCGGGCTGGCCGGGGGTGGAGCGGCTCATCGGCGCCGAGGCGGCGGCGGCCACGCGCGCCTGGCGCGAGGACCGCGCCCGCACCCTCCAGGAGGACGCGGTCGCCGCCGTGCGCGCCGAGGCGCCGGACCGCGCCTTCCAGGTGCTGCTGCACGCGGACCCGGTGACGTACCACTGCGGCGCCAACGCGGGCGTGGACCCCGCGCACATCCTGTCCGTGGCCGACGGCGTCGTCGTGCCCTGCGCGGAAGGACCGGGCCCGCTGGCGCCGTTCGCCGCGCACGCCCGGGAGCGCACGGTCCTCGCCGCGAACCTCACCGTCGTGGCGGGAATGGGCGGCAGACCCGCCGCGCTCGCCGACGACGCCCGGCGCGCGGCCGCGCGCGGCGCCACCGAACTGCGCCTGTACCACGCCGGTCTCGCCTCCGACGACGACCTCGCGCACGTCAGGAAAGCCCTGTCGCGCCTCGCCTGACTGCCGTTACGATCCGCGCACCACACCACTCCCGCAACCGGGGTACAGAGGAGACAAGGTGCGCAACAAGGGGATATCCGCGCTGGTCTGCGCCGGAATCACGGCGGGCGCCGCGGTGCTCGCCACCGCCCAGGCCGCGGCCGCCCAGACCGGGCCGGTACAGACCGGGGCGGAACGGGCCGGGGCCGCGCGGGCACAGGCAGGACAGCGGGCCGCCGCCGAGGACATCCGTGACCGCCTGGAGAAGATCCCGGGCATGACGGTCACCTCGGTGACGGACAAGGAGGGCTACCCCCTCTACTCGCTGACGTACCGCCAGCCCGTGGACCACCAGCGCCCGCACAAGGCGACCTTCACCCAGCGCCTGACGCTGTGGCACAAGTCCACGGCCAAGCCGACCGTCCTGTACACCACCGGCTACGGCCTCGGCTCCGGCACCAGCGCCGTCACCAGGCTCCTCGACGCCAACCAGGTCAGCCTCGAACACCGCTACTTCCTCCAGTCCCGCCCCCAGGGCGCGGCGGGCGACGACTGGTCGAAGATGACCGTCCAGCAGGAGGCCGCCGACGAGCACCGCGTCACCCAGGCCCTGCGCGGAATCGAGCGGGGCAAGTGGATCGGCACCGGCGCCAGCAAGGGCGGCATGACGGCGACGTACCACGAGCGCTTCTACCCCGAGGACCTGGACGCCGTGGTCGCGTTCGTCGCGCCCAACGACAAGAACAACAGGGACGACTCCGGCTACGAGCGCTTCTTCAGATCCGTCGGCACCCAGGAGTGCCGCACGGCCCTGAACGCCGTCCAGCGCGAGATGCTCGTCCGGCGTGACGCGCTCCTGCCCAAGTTCGAGGCGGACGCCAAGGCGAACGGCCAGACCTTCGAGGAGACGCTCGGCACCACCGACCGGGCCTATGAGTTCGCGGTCCTCGACCAGGTGTGGAACTTCTGGCAGTCGGGCAGCATCGACAACTGCGCCACCGTCCCCGACGCCAAGAAGGCCACCGACGACGAGCTCTACACCTGGTCCAAGGGGCACGGCCTGAGCGTCTACTACGACGAGGACCTCGGCGTGAACAGCTCGGGCCCCTACTACCGCCAGGCCGCCACCCAGCTCGGCTGGGCCGACCTGCGGTTCAAGCACCTCAAGGGCGTGCGCCACTACCCCGACATCTACCAGCCCAACTCGGTCCTGCCCGCCGCCATGCGGGGCTCGTACAACAACGCCACCATCGCCGACGTCGACCGCTGGGTGAAGACCAAGGGCCAGCGGATGATGTTCATCTACGGCGAGAACGACCCGTGGAGCGCGGAGAAGTTCACGCCGAGCCACCGCGACTCGTACCGCTACGAGGTGCCGGGCGCCAACCACGGCGCGTCCATCGCGAAGCTGCCCGAGCCGCAGCAGTCGCGGGTCATCGCGACGATCAAGCGCTGGGCGGACGCGGAGTAGCCCCCCGCGACGGCGTGCCCCGGCGGCGATGATTTCCGGCCGCCGGGGCAGTCACGTTAGGGAGAGGGCCCCACCGGGGCGAGCTTTCCCAGCGCGAAGGAGACGGCCATGCCGGAGACGACCAACCCCCTGCCGGACGCGGTGGACCCCGCGGGGGAGCCGCACGAGCTGCCGGACCTCAGGCCGCAGGCGCGGCTCGTGGCGAGCCTCGCCGCGGGCGTGCTGGACGGCCAGCTGGAAGGACCGACGCCCTGCCCCGACTACACCGTGCGCCACCTCCTCGGCCATGTCGCCGGGCTCGCCGTCGCGTTCACCGACGCCGGGCGCAAGGAGCTCGGGGCCAGCACCGACACTGACCCCTCCGCCGCGCTGCCCGACCTCGACGACGACTGGCGCGACGCCCTGCCGCGGCGCCTCGCCGAACTCGCCGAGGTGTGGCGGGACTCCGCCGCGTGGAGCGGGCCGACCCGGGCGGGCGGCGTGGACTTGCCGGGGGAGCTCGCGGGCGTCATCGCCCTCAACGAACTCGTCGTGCACGGCTGGGACCTGGCCCGCGCCACGGGCCAGGCGTACGCGCCGGACGCCGCGAGCCTCGCCGTCTCCCACGGCATGCTGGCGGCCACGGCTCCCGATGAGCGGGGCGCGCTCTTCGGACCGCCGGTCCCCGTCCCGCCCGGGGCGCCGCTCCTGGACCAGATCATCGCCCTGAGCGGCCGCGACCCGCTCTGGCACCCCTAGCCACCCCCGCGGGCACTCGGCGTCTCGACCTAGGTTGCGTAACTGACTAGCTAGCCATACGGTCTAACCCTGACCAGTTGGTCACACGTGTACCTGTCGCCTGCGCACCCGCGTTTCGCGTGCGCACGCCTGTCGTCGCCCAGGGGGACCCATGACGATCTCGCCCGACCTCTCGACGGCCGCCACGGCCGTCGGAGGCGCGCTCGCCGCCTATCTGCTGCTCGGCGAGCCCTGGCTCGGCCGCCGCATGTACGCGACCCTCGAGCGCCGCCGCCGCGACGGCGAACCGGGCGCCCTCGTCCGCTACTTCACGCTCTTGATCACCGCCTGGTGGGGCCTGGCCGCCCTGGCCGCGGCGGCGCTGCTCCTGTCGCCCGGCGCCGCGGCCGCCGACTTCGGCGTCGCGCTGCCCGACGACGTGCCGTACACCGTGCTGGTCGTCGTGCTCTTCAGCGTGACCGCGGTGGTGTCAGGGCGCCACTTCCACAAGCTGGCCAGGCAGGGCAAGCACGTCCCCGGGCGCGCCGCCATCGAGGCCATGCTCCCGCGCGGCCGCCGCGAGCGGCGGTTCGCCGTCGCCGCCGCCGTGACCGACGGGGTCTGCGCCGAGTTCGTCTACCGCGGCCTGCTCATCGCCTTCGGCGTCGGCGCCCTCGGCCTGCCGCTGTACGCGGCCGCCGCGCTCTCCGTAGCCGTCTACGCGCTCGCCGGGTGGTACCAGGGCCGTACCGGCCTGCTCGTCTTCGCCTTCTTCGGCACCCTGCTCACCGGCCTGTACCTGGCCACCGGCAGCCTGCTCCTGCCCATCGCCGTGCACGTCATGCTGTCCGTGCGCGACCTGACGATCCCCGCGCCCGACCTGCCCTACGCGCGGAGCGGGGCGGCGTGAGCGGCGACCGGCGCGCCAGCTGGTTCAAGGGCGTCCTCGACCTGCTGGTCCTCGCGAGCCTCACCGACGGCGAGAGCTACGGCTACGAGATCGCCAAGCGGCTCGGCGCCGCCGGGTTCGGACAGATCCGCGGCGGCACGCTCTACCCGGTGCTCAACCGCCTGGAGGAGGCGGAGCTCGTCGCGGCGGAGTTCCGCGCCACGGAGAAGGGACCGGGGCGCCGGTACTACACGCTGACGGACGCGGGCCGGGCCGTGCTCACCGAACAGGGCGGCCTGTGGCTGGCCTTCGACACGTCGGTACGGGACGTCCTCGGGAAGGCGGGAGTGCGGTGAACGGCGACGCCGAGCGGTATCTGACGCGCCTGGCGGAGCGCCTGCGCGAGCGGGGGCTCGCGCCGGAGCGGGTCCGGGTGACCGTCGCGGACCTCGCGGCGCACCTCGCGGAGTGCGGGGCCGACGCCGAGGAGGAGTTCGGGCCCGTCGAGGACTTCGCCCTGCTCCTCGTACCGGAGGCGGATGCCGGTCCCGTGCCGCCGCCCGCGGGCACGGGCGCCGAGACCTGGCGGTGGACCGCCGACACGCACGTCGACGAGGAGCTGCTCGGGCGCTTCGGCGACGAGGGCTGGGAGGTCGAACGCGTCGACGCGCTCGGGCGGTTCGTGTGCCGCCGCGAGCGGGAGCGGCCGCAGCGGTGGGAGTACCGGCGCGAGCTCGTCACGCGCGGGCGTGAGGGCCTGGACGAGCGCCTTGCGCCCGACGGCTGGGAGGCGTGCGGCAACTGGGCCGTCTACGCCTGGTTCAAGCGGCCGCGGGCGGCGAGCGAAGGGCCCGCGGCGGAGCTGGGGGGTGCCGCGGTGCCGGTGCCGGGGCGGCGCGTGTTCCTCAGCCGGCGCTTCTTCGCCCTGTGCGGGGCGGTGGCCGCGGTGGCCCTCGTGGCGGCCGTCACCGTCTCCGTCCGCGACGGCGATCCCCTCTCCGGCCTGGGCCTCCTGACCGGCCTGGCGGCCGGGGCCGCCTTGCCGTTGGCGGCAGCCGTGGCGTTGCGCCACCGCGGCTGAAGGGCTGCCCGGCGGCTTCGGGCTGTGCCCACCCGTTCCGCCCTCTGGGCGGACCAGCTGCCCACAGCGAGGACGGCGAAAAGGCGCATCCACCCACCCACCCGCAGCGCTACGCGTCGAGGGTGCGGGGCGAAGCCGCGAGTGATCGGGTGGGTGGGTGGGAAACATCCCGCCGCGTTAGCGGCGGGCGCCGAAACGCACCCCAGGTCAGCGGAGCCCGGCGCGCATCATCGCGGCGGCGACCGGCGCCGCAAGCCCATTGCCGCTGACTTCGGAGCGCGCCGCGTCCGAGGACTCGATGATGACCGCCACGGCGACCTCCTTGCCGTCCGCGCCCTTGGCGTACGACGTGAACCAGGCGTACGGCGTCTTGCTGTTGTTCTCGCCGTGCTGCGCGGTGCCCGTCTTGCCGCCGACGGTCGCGCCGTCGATGCGCGCCTGTGTCGCGGTGCCCTTCTCCACCACCGTCCGCATCGCCGACTGGAGCCCCTTCGCCGTGGACTCGCTGATCACGCGCTCGGAGCCGGTGTCGCCGTCGTAGTTGTGCAGGACGTTGCCGTCGGCGTCGGTGGTCTTGGACACCATGTGCGGGGACTTCAGCTCGCCGCCGTTGGCGATGGCGGCGGACACCATGGCCATCTGCAGCGGCGTCGCCGTCACGTCGAACTGGCCGATGCCGGTCAGGCCGGTGCTCGCCTTGTCCATGTCCTTCGGGTACACGCTCGCAGCGGCGCGCACCGGCACGTCCAGCTTGTCGGCGTTGAAGCCGAACTTCTCCGCCTGCGCGCGGACCTTGTCCTGGCCGAGGTCCACGGCGAGCTTGGTGAAGACGTTGTTGCAGGACCACTGCAGGGCCGTGCGCAGCGAGGCGTTCTCGCAGGGGGCGGACTTGACCTCGTTGGGGATGGAGGTGCGGGTGCCGGGCAGCGTGTACGGGTCCGGGCTGTCGGTCTTGTCGTCGACCGAGTCGTAAAGACCGTCCTCCAGGGCCGCGGCGGCGACGACCAGCTTGAACGTCGAGCCGGGCGGCAGCGGCTGGCGCATCGCCCGGTTCACCATCGGCTTGTCCTTGTCGTCCATGGACAGCTCCCGCCACGCCTTGCCGTCGTTGGAGCCGCTGATCCGCGACGGGTCGTACGACGGCGTGGAGACCATGCCGAGGATGCGGCCCGTCTTGGGGTCGATGGCGACGGCCGCGCCCTTCTTGTCGCCGAGGGCCTTGTACCCGGCCTTCTGCACGGCGGGGTCGATGGTCGTCAGGACGTCACCGGGGTCGGCCCGCTTGTTGGTCAGCGTGTCCAGGGGGCTCTTGAGCTGGGTGTCGGAGCCGTCGAGGAGGCCGGAGTAGATGCCCTCTAGCTGCGTGCTGCCGTAGACCTGCGAGCTGTAGCCCGTCACGGCGGCGTACAGCGGGCCGTCCTTGTACGTGCGCTTGTAGGCGAGGTCGCCGCCGCGCGTGCGCTTGGAGCCGGTGACCGCGTCCCCGGCCACGATGATGTCGCCCAGCGGCGCCGAGTACTGCGCGATCGCCTTGCGCTTGTTGAGCTTGTCCTCCGCGAGCGCCTTCGAGTCGTGGAACTGCACCCAGGTGGCCCGCACGAGGAGCGCGAGCACCAGGGTCAGCGCGAAGACCGCGGCGTGTCTGATCGTCTTGTTCATCCCACAACAGGACGAGTCAGCGGCGGCGGTCCGTTCCCATCTGGCGCCGTTGTGTCCGGTTTCTCACGAACTCCTCATGAAGCCGGCCTCGTACGCGGCGATCACCGCCTGCGTCCTGTCCCGCGCCCCGGTCTTCGCGAGCACCGCCGCCACGTGCGTCTTCACCGTCGCGGGCCCCACCTCCATGCGCCCGGCGATCTCCGCGTTGGTCAGCCCGGCCGCCATCAGCCGCAGCACCTCGCTCTCCCGCCCGGTGAGCCGGGCCACCCAGGGGGCCTGGGCGGGCGCGGTCGCGCGCGCGTGCTCGTCGGCGAGGGCGCGCACCGCGGCCGGGAACAGCAGCGAGTCGCTGCGCGCGACCAGGCGCACGGCCTGCACCAGGGCGTCCGCGTCGGCCCGCTTCAGGAGGAAGCCGGACGCACCGGCGCGCAGCGCCTCGTACACGTACGCGTCGTTCTCGAAGGTCGTGACGACGACGATGCGCGGCGGCGCGTCCATGCTCCGCAGGATCCGCTCGGTGGCGCGGATGCCGTCGACCTCCGGCATGCGTACGTCCATGAGGACCACGTCGGGCCGCAGCTCCCGCACGACGGACACCGCCTCCGCGCCGGTGGTGGCCTCGCCGACGACCTCCAGGTCGGGCTCGGCGGAGAGGATGGCGCGCAGCGCGGTGCGCACCATGCGCTCGTCGTCGGCGAGCACGATGCGCAGGGCGGGGGCGGCGGGGTCGGCGGCGCTGGTCATCGGGTTTCTCCGGACTGGTCGTGAGGCCCTCGCGGGGGCTTCAGGGGCAGGTGGACGCGCAGGCGCCAGACGTCGTCCGCGGGCCCGGCGGCGGTGGTGCCGCCCAGGAGCCGGGCGCGGTCGGCGATGCCGGTCAGGCCGTGGCCGCCGCCGGGGCGCGGGGCCTGGCCGCCGGGCGCGGTCGGCAGCGGGTTCTCGGCGACCAGGTCGAGCCCGTCGCCGTCGAGGGTGATCCGCAGGTCGGCGGCGGTGTCGGGGCCGCCGTGCCGGAGCACGTTGCTGAGGGCCTCCTGGACGATGCGGTAGGCCTCACGGGACACCATCGGCGGCAGCGCGTCGGCGCCGCCGGGGCCCAGGTCGACGGCGGCCTTGACCCGCAGGCCGCCCGCGCGGGTGCGGCGCAGCAGGCCGTCGAGGTCGGCGGCGAGGGTGGGCGCGGGGGCGGTCGAGGCCCGCTGGTCGCCGTCGCGCAGCACGCCGAGGACCGCGTCGAGCTCGCCGACGGTGCGCCGGGTGGTGTCCTCGATGGCGGCGAGCGCCTCGCGCACGAACTCCGGGTCGTGGTCGAGGACCCGGCGGGCGGCGCTCGCCTGGAGCGTGACGGCGCTCAGCGCGTGGCCCACCGAGTCGTGCAGCTCCCGCGCGAGCCGGTTGCGCACCGCGAGGTCGGCGGCGCGCCGCTCGGCGGCGGCGATCCTGTCGGCGGGCGCCGGGCCGAGCAGCGCGGGCGCCCAGCGGGCAAGCAGCGCCCCCGAGCCCGCCGCGCACCCGGCGAGGGCGAGCAGGGACAGCGTGCCCGAGACCGGCCCGAGCGCCAGGATCCAGGGCTCGCGCAGCGACTCGGGCAGGCCGAGCCAGGATCCCCGCAGACCCACGCAGAGCGGCAGCACGATCTGGAAGACCGCGAACGGTACGAGCGCCAGCGTCGCCCCGCTGATCACCCCGCCGAAGCCGAGGTGCAGCGTGAACCAGGCGACGGTGCGCCCGCGCGCCTCCCGCGACCGGGGCGGCCCGTCGGCGAGCGCGTCGTCCGGCACCGAGCACAGCGCGCGGACCGCGGCCACCGACATCGGCCGGGTCAGCGGGAACAGGGCGGTGATCGCGGCGAGCGGCAGGCCGAAGCCGAACGCGAGGAGCTGCGCGGCGAAGGAACCGAAGATGATGTTGTCGCCGAGCAGCGGGCCCGACGCGAGGGAGCCGACGAAGACGTACGGCATGGCGAGGGCGCCGCCGAGGATCAAATGGATCCACCGCCGCCGCGCCCGCCGCCCGAAAAGCCCCGCCCCAACCCGCCTCACACGCCCCCGCCACCCACCCACTGCCCGCCCCCCAACGACTGCCCGGCACCCGCCTGCTCACCGGCGCCTGCCAGCCGCCCGCCGCCGGACGGCTGCCCGTCGCTCGCCTGGTGCCTGGCGTCCGCCTGCTCACTGGCGTCCGCCTGCTGCCTGGCGTCTGACGGCTGCCCGTCGCTCGCTCGCTGCCTGGAGTCTGCCTGCTGCCCGCCGCCTGCCCGCTGCCCGGCGTCCGCCTGCTCACTGGCGCTCGCCCGCTGCCCGGCGTCCGCCTGCTCACTGGCGCTCGCCTGCTGCCTGGCGACTGACGGCTGCCCGGCGTCCGCCTGCTCACTCGCGTCCGCCAACTGTCCGGCGCCTGACGGCTGCCCGCCGCTCGCCTGGTGCCTGGAGTCTGCCTGCTGCCCGCCGCCTGCCCGCTGCCCGGCGTCCGCCTGCTCACTAGCGCTCGCCCGCCGCCAGACGCCCGACGGCTGCCCGTCGCCCGCCTGCTCACTCGCGTCCGCCAGCCGCCCGGCGCCCGACAGCTGCCCGGCGTCCACCCGCTCCCCGGCGCCCGACGGCTGCCCGTCGCCCGACGGCTCCCCGGCACCCGACGGCGCCCCGGCGCCCGCCCGCTCCCTCAGGAAGCGCGCGCCGACGGCGGCCCCCAGCACTCCGGTGATCATCTGCACAGCGTAGGACAGGACCATCGCCGTCGTGGGCCGGTCGGAGACGTCCGCCGCCGCGCCGAACGACGCGGCGAACTGCCAGGCGCCCCAGCACCCCACCGCGCCCGAGCCCACCCAGGTGAGGGCGAGCGGCAGCCTCACCGGCAGGGCGGGGGCCCGGCGGAAGGCGAGGGCCAGGGCGCCCGCGGCCGCCGCGGCCAGGTAGCCGGCCTCCAGGGTCCGCAGCACCGCGAAGTCGGTGGTGCGGGCGTCGGCCTGCGCCGCGTTCAGGCCGAGGGCCGAACCGCCCGCCCACAGCAGCCGCAGGGCCGCCGGGTACAGGGCGAGGACGGCCGCCGCGACGGCGCACGCGCGCATCGCCCGGCCGGGGCGCGGCGCGGGCAGGTCCGCCAGGCGCCCGCGCCACAGGTGCCCCCAGCGGTCGCGGGCGTACAGGGCGAAGAGCAGGCCGAGGCTGATCCCCTGGAGGATGAACCCGCCGTACACCACCCCGAAGACCCACTCGTCGAGGAACGCCTGTCCGTCCCCGCCCCCGTCGCCGTGTCCCGCCACGGACCCGCCGAGCGCCCGGACCGCGAGCTGCGCCGGGAACCCGGCCATGATCGGCGTGAGCAGCCCGGTGGCCGCCCACATCGCCGTGCCGAGCAGCCAGGCGGGGACGCGCTGGCCCCAGGGCCGGGTCAGGAGCAGCGCCAGGACGATCACGACCGCGTCCATCAGCACGGTCACGGTGTTGGCGACGATCATCAGGCCGCGGTGGTCCAGGAGCGAGCTGCCCTCGGGGATGCCGACGCGGCTCCCGGCGATCCAGGCGAGCTTCAGGGACAGATACGGCACGCAGGAGACGACGGCGACGGCGCGCAGGGCGCGGCGGGGCCTGCTGAGGGCGCCGGGCGGAGGGAGGGCCGCGGCGGGGGCGGGGACGAATGCCTGGGTCATGGCTCCACGCTCCCGCGCGGCCCGCCCCGGCACCTCCTGCGCGAAGACGAAGCGCCTCCGCCGCGCGGGGGAGACGCTTCGTCATCGCGAAAGCGGAGGTCAGAGCCTGCGCGTGGCCAGGGTGAGGCGGTCGCGGGCGTCGAACAGGGCGTCCTTGACCATCTGCTCGTGGGCGGGCGTGAGCCGGGCCACCGGCACGGAGCAGCTGATCGCGTCCCGCGCGGGCGTGCGGTAGGGGATGGCCACGCCGAAGCAGCGCAGGCCCAGCGTGTTCTCCTCGCGGTCCACGGCGAAGCCCTGCTCGCGCACGGTGTGCAGCTCCTCGATGAGCTGCTCGCGGTCGGTGATCGTGTTCTCGGTCAGCGACGGCAGCGTCTGCGGGAGCAGCTTGCGCACCTGCTCGTCGGTGTGGGTGGCGAGCAGCGCCTTGCCGAGCGACGTCGAGTGCGCGGGGAGGCGGCGGCCCACGCGCGTGAAGGGCCGCAGATAGTGCTGGGACTGGCGGGTGGCCAGATACACCACGTTGGTGCCGTCGAGCCGGGCCAGGTGGATGGTCTCCGTGGTGTCGTCCGAGAGCCGGTCGAGCGTGGGGCGGGCCGCGGCGACGACCTCGTCGCCGTCGATGTACGAGGTGCCGACGAGCAGGGCCCGCACCCCGATGCCGTACCGCGTGCCGGTCGCGTCCGTCTCGATCCAGCCCAGCTCGACCAGCGTGCGAAGCAGCATGTACAGGCTGGACTTGGGGTAGCCGACCGCCTCCTGCACGTCGGCCAGGGAGTGCATGCCGGGGCGGCCCGCGAAGAACTCCAGCAACTCCACCGTCCGCACCGCGGACTTGACCTGCGAGCCCCCGCCCGTCTCCGCACCAGCCATCGCCCTTGACCCCTCACCTGCGACGAGAAATAGTCTCCACTGTCCCCCGTGAATTCACCATGGGAGACGGCGTTCAGCATATCGAACGGCCGTGGTGAGTGGCAGGCAAGCGGCACCGAACCGAGTCGCGTCAACCCTGGAGGAACCCCCGGTGGCAGCAGCACCAGTCTGGAGCGTCGACCCCCGAACCGGGAAGCGGCGCGAGCGGGTCGCCGTGGAAGCCACGGCCCACGACGTGGACCGGGCCGTGCGCGCCGCGCACGCCGCGCGCGCGGCCCTCGCCGACCGGGACACCCGCGCGGCCTTCCTGCGCACCGCCGCCGATCTCCTCCAGGGCGCCGAGGGCGATCTGGTGGCGGCCGCGGACGCGGAGACCGCGCTCGGCCCCGTCCGGCTCACCGGCGAACTCGCCCGCACCCGCTACCAGTTGCGGGCCTTCGCGGACGTCGTCGACGAGGGCGCCTACCTGGGCGTCGTCATCGACCACCCCGACGCCACCACCGCACCCCCCACCCCGGACCTGCGCCGCCTCAAGGTCCCCCTCGGCGTCGTCGCCGTCTACGCCGCGTCCAACTTCCCCTTCGCGTTCTCCGTGCCCGGCGGCGACACCGCGAGCGCGCTCGCCGCGGGCTGCCCCGTCGTCGTCAAGGCCCACCCCGACCACCCGGCCACCTCCGAGCTCGCCGCGGCCGTGCTGCGCCGCGCCGCCGCCGAACACGGTATTCCGCAGGACGCCATCGGGCTCGTCCACGGCTTCGAAGCGGGCCTCGGCCTCGTCCGGCACCCGCTGGTCGCCGCCGCCGGGTTCACCGGCTCCGTCCGCGGCGGCCGCGCCCTCTTCGACGCGGCGGCCGCGCGCCCCGTACCGATCCCCTTCCACGGCGAACTCGGCTCCCTCAACCCGGTCGTCGTCACCGAGGACGCCGCCGCCGAGCGCGGCGAGGAGATCGGCGGCGGCCTCGCGGGCTCCATGACGCTGGGCACCGGCCAGTTCTGCGTGAAGCCCGGACTCGTCCTCGCCCCCGTGGGCGCGGGCGGCGACCGCCTGGTGAAGGCCCTGGCGGCGGCCGTCGGCGACACCGCGCCGGGCGTGCTCCTCGACCACCGGATGCGTGAGCACTTCGTCGCGGGCGTCGCCGCCCGCGCCGCGCTCCCGGACGTGGCGGCCCCCGTGCCGCCCGGCGCGGGCGGCGCGCACACGGTCACCGCGGGCTTCCTCACCGTCCCGGCGGCTCGCCTGACCGCCGAAGGCGCCCATGACCTGCTCCTGGAGGAGTGCTTCGGCCCGGTCACGGTCGTCGCCCGCTACACCTCTGAGGCCGAGGTCACGGCGGTGCTCTCCCGGCTCCCCGGCAACCTCACGGCGACGGTGCAGCTGTCGGCCCGGGAGGCGGCGGGCGAGGGCCGGGGTGCCGCGCTCCTCGCCGAACTGACGCCCCTTGCGGGCCGCGTCCTCGTCAACGGCTGGCCCACCGGCGTGGCCGTGGCCCCCGCCCAGCAGCACGGCGGCCCCTACCCGGCGACGACCTCCACCTCCACCTCCGTCGGAGCCACCGCCATCGAGCGCTGGCTGCGCCCCGTCGCGTACCAGAACACCCCCCAGGCGCTCCTGCCGCCGGAACTTCACGACGCCAATCCCCTGGGACTGCCCCGCCGCCTCGACGGCCGCCTGGAACACTGACGGCATGAACGCCAAGGACACCGGCAGCCTCGCGCTGCCCGAACTGCCCTTCCCGCTCAGACCGTACGGGCCCGACGGCGACTGGAGGTACGAGGACGGCGTCCTCACCGGCTGGGCCGGGCCCCGCCAGGACCGCTTCGTGCCGCCGACCGGCGAGGCCCTGGACCCCGCCTCCGACGCGCCCCGGCTGCTCGGGGCGCCCGAGGGCGACTTCCAGCTCATCGCCCGCGTCACGGTCGGCTTCGCCGCCGCCTTCGACGCGGGCGTGCTCTACCTCCACGTCGGCGAGCGGGAGTGGGCGAAGCTCTGCTTCGAGCGCTCCCCGGACCTGCCGACGATCTGCACCGTCGTCACCCGGGGCCGCTCCGACGACGCCAACGCCTTCGTCGTGGACGGCTCCCACGTCTGGCTGCGGATCAGCCGCACGGGCACCGCGTTCGCGTTCCACGCGGCCACGGACGGCGAGCACTGGACGTTCGTGCGCATCTTCCAGCTCGGCGACGAGACGGCCGCAGCGGCCGCCCTCGTCGGCTTCCTCGCGCAGTCCCCGCAGGGCGAGGGCTGTGTGGTGACGTACGACCACATAGAGTTCCGCCCCCACTGGCCCAAGGGCCTGCGCGACGGCTCCTGATCACAGCGCCACCCGCGCCCCGGTGGCGGCGGCCCGCTCGATCGCGTCGAGCAGCCGCTGCCGCCGGGCCGCGTGCGCGAAGTCGGGCACCTCGCGGGTGCCCGCGCGCAGGTCGCGCCGGATCCGGTCGTACTGGACCCCGATGTTGTACGCCACCTCGCCGCGCAGGGCGTCAAGCGCGGGCACGTCGAAGTAGCCCTCGGGAACGGGCAGTTCACGCACGGCGCCGTCCGCGCCCCGGCCGCCGCGCACCGTCAGGCGGGCCTGCTGGAGATGCCCGTGGTCGCCGGTGACGACGAGGTCCCCCTCGGTGCCGTTGATCTCCCAGAGGAAGTTCGTGCCCCGCGAGAGCCCGCCCCGGAAGTGCGCGGAGACCACCGCCCCTGACCGCAGGACGCCGGTCACGGCCACCTGGTCGGCCACCGTCATGGCGGCGGTACGGGCCGTGCCCTCCTCCCGGACCTCGCGCCGCCGTGTCGCCGTCGTCGCCGACACCTCGGCGAACTCGCCGAGCACCATGGCCAGCGCGTCGACGGTGTGCCCGAACGGGATGGTCAGCAGGGAGCCGCCGCTGGCCCGGTCAAGGAGGTAGCCGCCGCCCGGCTCGAACGTGGGGCCCCAGCGTCGCCCGGACGCCACCAGGCTGGTCGAGAGGACCTCGCCCGCGTAGCCGTCCGCGACGAGATCGCGCACGTACCGCACGGCGGGCGCCGAGCGGGCCTGGAGCCCGGCGAACGTGGCCGCGCCCGACCGGGCCGCGGCGGCGGCCAGCTCCTCGGCCTCCGCCAGGCCGTTGCCCAGCGGCCACTCCGAGAGCACGGCCTTGCCCGCCGCGAGGGCCTCGGAGATCACCTCGCGGTGCAGCGGGACGCGGACGCTGACCACGACGAGCTCCACGTCCGGGTCCCGGACGAGGTCGTGGACGCTGCCGTACGCGCGCGGGATGCCGTACGCCGCGCCCGCCGTTGCGGCCGCCTTGGGGCCGGACGCGGCGAGCGCAAGGAGGTCGTAGCCGTCGAGGCGGGCGAGGGCCGGAAGATGCGCGTGCGAGGCCCAGCCGCCGCGGGCGGACAGACCGACGATGCCGGTCCGGACGGGGGAGTGAGAGGTGGTCTCCATGCCCGCAAGGTAGGAGCCGGGCCCTGATCACCCGCAAGGGCGCCAACTATATTCTGGAAACCATGACAGGTCAGAGCCGTATTCAGCCGCCAGGTACCGACGTCGACGCCGCCCACCGGCACGACATCTACGGCCTGCTGTGCCCCGGCCGGGAGATCTTCGAGCTGCTCGCCAACAAGTGGACGGGCCTCGCGATCACCGCCCTGGAAGGCGGCCCCCGCCGCTTCGGCGAGCTGCGCCGCAAGCTGGAGGGCGTGAGCCCCAAGGTCCTCACCCAGACCCTGCGGCGCCTGGAGGACTACGGCCTGGTGCGGCGCACGGCGTACGCGGAGGTGCCGCCGCGCGTCGAGTACGAGCTGACCGCGCTCGGCCGGGGCGCCCTGGAGCCGCTGGCCCACCTGCGGACCTGGATCCGCGCGAACACGGCACGCTTCGCACCGCCCGAGGACCGAGCGGACCGGGCGGAATGAACGGGCGCCGCGCGCGGTTGCACCCGGGAGCGGAGGCAGTCTCCGCATCGCACCGCTGAGCGCGCCGTCAGCGCACTGCCAGCGCACCGCCCGTCGTACTACCTGGAGAAGAGTCACACCATGCGCGTCGAGATCTGGAGCGACATCGCCTGCCCCTGGTGCTATGTGGGCAAGGCCCGCTTCGAGCGGGCCCTCGCGGGCTTCCCGCACCGCGACGCCGTGGAGGTCGTGCACCGCTCCTTCGAGCTCGACCCGGGCCGCGCCAAGGGCGACACCACCGCCGTGCTCACGATGCTCACGCGCAAGTACGGGATGACCGAAGCGCAGGCCGAGGCCGCCGAGGACGGCGTGGGCGCGCAGGCGGGCGCGGAGGGCCTCGCCTACCGCACCCGCGGCCGCGACCACGGCAGCACCTTCGACATGCACCGCCTGCTGCACTTCGCCAAGGCCGAGGGCCTGCAGGACGAGCTGATCGGCCTGCTGTACCGGGCGAACTTCGCCGAGGAGGAGTCCGTCTTCGACAGCGACGACCGCCTCGTGGCGCTCGCCGCCGAGGCGGGCCTCGACCCCGAGGCGGCCCGCGCGGTCCTCGCCGACCCCGCCGCCTACGCCGACGACGTCCGCGCCGACGAGCGCGAGGCCGCCGAACTCGGCGCGAACGGCGTACCTTTCTTCGTCCTCGACCGGACGTACGGCGTCTCCGGCGCCCAGCCCGCCGAGGTGTTCGAGCAGGCCCTGGAGCGGGCGTGGGGGAGCCGCTCGCCGCTGACGGTGATCGGCGACGGCGCGGCGGACGGCGCGGACGCTGATGCCTGCGGCCCCGACGGCTGCGCGGTGCCCGGGGCCTGACCAGGGGCGGGGAGCGACGCGTTAGCGCTGCTGAGAGGTACCGCTCACGGATCCGCGATGGACCGGGGCCTGGGCACGCGGCACAGTGATCCCATGGAGACCACCGGACAGCGTTTGGACCAGTCCCTCGTACGCGCCGAATTCGCTCCCCGCACCACCTATCTGAACAGCGCGAGCACCGGCCTGCTCCCCGCCCGCGCCGTGCGGGCCCTGCACGAGGGCGCCCTCTCCGTGGCCGAGGGCCGCCCCGCCGACATGTTCGCGGACGTGGAGGCGGCCCGCGCCGCGTTCGCGCGGCTCGTGGGCGTGCCGGTGACCCGTGTCGCGGCCGGTGCCTCGGTGGCCGTCTACAGCGGTCTCATCGCCCTCTCGCTGCCCGAGGGCGCCGAAGTCCTCACCGCGGAGGGCGACTTCAGCTCGACCGTGAACCCCTTCCACGTCCGCGGTGACCTGAAGGTGCGCACCGTGCCCCTGGAGCGGATCGCCGAGTCGGTCCGCCCCGGCACGGACCTCGTCGCGGTCAGCGTCGCGCAGTCGGCGGACGGCAGGCTCGCGGACCTGGCGGCGATCCGCGACGCGGCCCGCGCCCACGGCAGCCGGGTCTACCTCGACGCCTCGCAGGCGGTCGGCTGGCTGGACCTCGGCGACCACGTCGCGACGGCCGACTTCACGGCGGCGGTCGGCTTCAAGTGGCTCACGTGCCCGCGCGGCGTCGCGTTCTTCGTCGCCCCCGAGGAGGCCGAGGCCTTCGGCGGGGTCCGGCCCCTGCTCGCGGGCTGGGTCGCGGGCGAGCGCCCCTGGGACAGCTGCTACGGCCCGGTGGCGGAACTCGCCCACTCGGCGCGGCGGTTCGACGAGAGCCCGGCCCTGCTCGCGTACGCGGGGGCCCGCCACAGCCTCGAACTGGTCGAGCGCCTCGGCGCGGCCGCCATCGGCGCCCACGGCCTGGCGCTCGCGGACCGCTTCCGCGCGGGGATCGCCCGCCTCGGCCACGCGCCGGTGCCCGCGCCGGGATCGCCCATCGTCAGCGTGCCCGGACTCGGCGCCCGCCAGGCGGAGTTGAGCGCGGCGGGCATCGAGGTATCCGACCGCGCGGGCAACCTGCGGGCGGCCTTCCACTTCTACAACACGGAGCCGGACGTGGACCGCCTCCTGGAGGCCCTGGCGCGGGGGTGACCGGGGCGCGGGCCGCAGCGCCCGAAGCCCCCGACGCCTCTCTTACGGGCACCCCCCGGCGTCCGGGCACAGGTTGGCCTCGACCCGGCCGAGCAGCCGCTCCAGCGTCCGGCGCTCGTCCGCGTCGAGGCCCGCGAGCGTGCGCTCCTCCAGGCCGCCCCAGGCGCGCTCCACGTCGGCGAGCAGGCCGCAGGTGGTGTCCGTCGCCTCGACCAGGACCGCGCGCCGGTCGTCGGGGTCGGGCCGCCGCCGCACGTGCCCGGCCTGCTCCAGGCGCTGGAGCATCTTGGTGACCGTGGACGGGTCGAGCTCCAGGACCTTGATCAGCTCCGACTGGCGCACGGGTCCCGTGTCCCACAGGTGCATCATCACGAACTCCTGGCCGGGGTAGAGCCCGAGCCCCTTGAGCTGCTTGCCCGCCGCGGCCCGGTGCAGCCGGGCGACCCGGCTCACGAGGTGGCTGACGGGGCCCCGGCGGGCCGCGCTGGGCAGCCGCTCGGTCTCGGTACAGGGGGGATCGGTCTGCGCGGCCGAGGTGGCTCCTGGGTCGGCCTTCATCGGAACTCCTGCTCGTCGGGTGGCGCCGTGGTGGTCCACCAGTGTGACCCCGCTTCTCCTCCGAGATTAACTTGGTCGGCCAAGGAATGCGCTACAGTGGCTCTCGGTTGAATTACTTGGCCGACCAAATATGGCCGCCGTGACCAGCTACGTACCGCTTGGAGACGTCATGACCACCGCGTTCGACCCGATCGACCTGTCCGGAGTCCCGCTCGGCAACCGCATCGCCCTGGCGCCGATGACCCGCAGCCGGGCGGGCGCAGGCGGAGTCCCGACCGACCTCACCGCCGAGTACTACGCGCAGCGCGCCACCGCGGGCCTGCTCATCACCGAGGGCGTCCAGCCCTCCGCCGTCGGCCAGGGCTACCCGGACACCCCGGGCCTGCACACCGCCGAGCAGATCGCGGGCTGGCGCAAGGTCACCGACGCCGTGCACGCCCGGGGCGGCCGGATCTTCGCCCAGCTCATGCACACCGGCCGCATCGGCCACCCGGTGCTCCTGCCCGAGGGCCTGGTCCCCGTCGGCCCGTCCCCGATAGCGGCCGCGGGCCAGGTGTACACGCACGAGGGCCCCAAGGACTACGTCACGCCGCGGGAGCTGACCGGCGACGAGGTGCGCGCCACCATCGGCGAGTTCGTGGCCGCCGCGCGCGGCGCGGTCGAGGCGGGCTTCGACGGCGTCGAGCTGCACGGCGCCAACGGCTATCTGATCCACCAGTTCCTGGCGCCCGGCTCCAACCAGCGCACCGACGAATGGGGCGGCTCGGCACAGCACCGCATCCGCTTCGCCGTCGAGGTCGCGAAGGCCGTCGTCGCCGAGATCGGCGCGGCCCGCACCGGCATCCGCCTGTCGCCCGGCAACCCGCTCAACGACATCTCCGAGCCCGCCTCCGGCCTCCACGAGACGTACACCGCCCTGGTCGCGGAGCTGGACGCGCTCGACCTCGCCTATCTGCACATCATGGAGGTCGGCCCGGTCCGCGAGCTGGTCACCACCCTGCGCAAGGGCTTCGAAGGACCGTTCATCCTGAACCCCGCGACCGAGGGCCCCACAGGACCCGACGCGCTGGCGCTCATCGAGGACGGCACGGCCGACCTGGTCTCGTACGGCTCCCTGTTCCTCGCCAACCCCGACCTGCCCGCGCGGCTGCGGGCGGGCGGCCCGTTCAACGAGCCCGACCGGGCCACGTTCTACGGCGGCGACGCCAAGGGCTACACCGACTACCCGGCGCTGACCGGCTGACCGGCTGACCGGGCTGACCGGCTGACGCGCGAGGGCCCGGCACCGCACAGGTGCCGGGCCCTCGCACGCGCCGGTTCACATCACCGCGGGCTCACCCCACCGGGGTGAAGTCCCGCGCCCCGATGAACTCGGGCCGCCGCACGGGCGCCGCGAACGGCTCCACCGCCGCGTTCTCCACGCTGTTGAAGACGAGGAAGACGTTCGAGCGCGGATACGGCGTGATGTTGTCCCCGGAGCCGTGCATGGCGTTGCAGTCGAACCAGGTGGCCGCGCCCGCCGCGCCCGTGAACAGCTTGATGCCGTGCTCGGCGGCGAGCCGGGTGAGCGCCTCGTTCGACGGGGTGCCCGCGTCCTGCATCCGGAGGGACTTCTTGTAGTTGTCCTTCGGCGTCTCGCCCGCGCAGCCGAGGAACGTCCGGTGCGAGCCCGGCATGATCATGAGCCCGCCGTTGGTGTCGTGGTTGCGGGTGAGCGCGATCGACACCGAGACCGTGCGCATGGCGGGCAGGCCGTCCTCGGCGTGCCAGGTCTCGAAGTCCGAGTGCCAGTAGAAGCCGGAGGCCCCGAAGCCGGGCTTGACGTTGATCCGGGACTGGTGGACATAGACGTCCGAGCCGAGGATCTGCCGGGCGCGGCCCGCGATCCGCGGGTCGGCCGCGAGCCGCCCGAAGAGCTCGCTGATCTTGTGCACCTCGAAGACGGACCGGATCTCCTGGGAGCGCGGCTCGACGATGGAGCGCTCGTCGGCACGCATCCCCGGGTCGTTGACCAGGCGCTCCAGCTCCGCGTGGTACTCCGTCACCTCGCCCGGGGTGAGCAGCTGGTCGACGGCCAGGAACCCGTCCCGGTCGAACCCGGCCAGCTCCTCGCCGGTGAAGGGCCCCGGGGCGCCGGGCGGTGACCACACCACGGGGTCCTTGCGCGGGGTGAGCACCTCCGCGGCGCCGCGGGTCGGGTACGGGTCGCTGAGCGCGGTGGTCACTTGCCGTCCTCCTCCGTCAGGAGCGGGTACACCCCATTCTCGTCGTGGTCCTCGCGGCCCGTCACCGGCGGGTTGAAGACGCACAGGCAGTGGAAGTCCTCCTTGACGCGCAGCGTGTGCTTCTCGTGCCCGTCGAGGAGGTACATGGTGCCGGGCGTGATCCGGTGCGACTCACCGGTCGTGCGGTCGGTGAGCTCCGCCTCGCCCTTGGTGCAGACGACCGCCTCCACGTGGTTGGCGTACCACATCTCGGTCTCCGTGCCCGCGTACAGGATGGTCTCGTGCAGGGAGAAGCCGACGCGCTCCTTGGCGAGCACGATGCGCTTGCTCTCCCAGGTGCCCGACGCGGACTTCACATGCCGGTCGGTGCCCTCAATGTCCTTGAACGAACGGACGATCACGGTGTGGTGCTGCCTTTCTCGCGGGTGAATACGAGTCGGTAGGGGAGTCGGTGGTGTGTCGTACGGGCGGCTCAGGCCGTCTCGCGCACGGCGCGGGTCAGGGTGCGCAGGCCCTCGTCGAGTTCGTCGGCGGAGATCGTCAGGGCCGGGAGCAGCTTGACGACCTCGCCCTGCGGGCCCGAGGTCTCGATGAGCAGGCCGAGCTCGAAGGCCCGCTTGGCGACGGCGCCCGCGCGGTCCTTGTCGCGGAACTCCACGCCCCACACCAGGCCGCGGCCGCGGTACTCGACGATGTCCGCGCGGTGCTCGTCGACGAGCGTGAGGAGCGTCTGCTCCACCTGCTCGCCGCGGGCGCGGGTCTGCTTCTCCATGGCGGAGCCGTCCGCCCAGTACGTCTCCAGGGCGGCGGCGGCCGTCACGAACGCCGGGTTGTTGCCCCGGAAGGTGCCGTTGTGCTCGCCCGGCTCCCACACGTCGAGCTCCGGCTTGAAGAGCGTGAGCGCCATCGGCAGGCCGTAGCCGCTGATGGACTTGGAGACGGTCACGATGTCCGGCGTGATGCCCGCCTCCTCGAAGGAGAAGAACGCGCCGGTGCGGCCGCAGCCCATCTGGATGTCGTCGACGATCAGGAGCATGTCCTGGCGGTGGCAGAGCGCTTCGAGGGCGCGCAGCCACTCGGCGCGCGCGACGTTGATGCCGCCCTCGCCCTGCACGGTCTCCACGATGACGGCGGCGGGCTTGTTCAGACCGGAGCCCTGGTCGTCCAGGAGCCGCTCGAACCACAGGAAGTCGGGCATCGCCCCGTCGAGGTAGTGGTCGAACGGCATGGGCGTGCCGTGCACCAGCGGGATGCCCGCGCCCGCGCGCTTGAAGGCGTTGCCGGTGACCGCGAGCGAGCCGAGCGACATGCCGTGGAAGGCGTTCGTGAACGACACGATCGACTCGCGGTCCTTGACCTTGCGGGCCAGCTTCAGCGCGGACTCCACCGCGTTGGTGCCGGTGGGGCCCGGGAACATGACCTTGTACGGCAGGTCGCGCGGGCGCAGCACCAGGTTCTGGAACGACTCAAGGAAGGCGCGCTTGGCCGTGGTCGACATGTCGAGGCCGTGCGTGACGCCGTCGCGCTCCAGGTAGTCGAGCAACGCCCGTTTCAGGACGGGGTTGTTGTGCCCGTAGTTGAGCGATCCGGCACCGGCGAAGAAGTCGAGGTACTCGTGGCCGTCCTCGTCGTACATGCGGCTGCCCTGCGCGCGGTCGAAGACGGTGGGCCAACCGCGGCAGTAGCTGCGCACCTCCGACTCAAGGGTCTCGAAGACGCTCAGGTCCGGCGGGGTGATGGTCACAGCGGATCTCCTGGGAGATGAAGGGGGTGGCGAGGGGGGTGGAGGAAGAGGGGGCGTCGTCGTCCCGGCCGCGCTGCCGGAGCCGTCGCCCGAAGGCCTCGGGTCTCAGACGGCCAACGGGCCGATGACGTACAGGACTTCGGGCTCGTGCGTGTCGCCGTCGTCGCCGGGGAACAGGGCCGCGTCGAAGAGCACGGTGCGCTCCACGCGGGCGCCGTGCCGCTCGGCGTACGAGGTGAACAGGCGCTCGGAGGCGGTGTTGCCCGGCGTGATGGTCGTCTCGACGGCGGTGAGTTCCCGCCGCCCGGCGACCTTCGCGGTCAGACCGTCGATCAGCGCACCGGCGAGACCGCGGCCGCGGTGCGCGTGGTCGACGGCCACCTGCCAGACGACGAGGGTGTCCGGCGCGTCGGGGCGGACGTAGCCGGTGACGAACCCGACGGGTTCGCCGTCGGCGTCCCGGGCGACCGCGGACGTCGCCGCGAAGTCGCGGCACCACAGCAGATAGCTGTACGAGGAGTTGAGGTCGAGGACCTTCGAGTCCCGGGCGATCCGCCAGATCGCGGCGCCGTCGGCGACACCGGGAGTGTCGATGCGCAGGCCCTCGGGCATTTCGAGGAATTTCGCTTGCAGGTCGGTCGGTAGATCGGCTTGTGCAGCGGTCATGCGGATTGAATTTACCGAGCAATTTCCGGGATTGCATCGAGGGAAGGGGTTACGCGGCGAGGTGCGATGTGTTATCACGCAGGCGCGTACGCCCGCATGAGCAGCCGGGTTTTCCTCATGATTTGCCCGATTTATTTCCGACAATTCGGGCCTGATGTGGAGTCCGTCACAGGTGGGAAACTTCCGCGTGACGCGCCCGAATTACGCCGATTGACACTGGCGAAACCTTAGTGTTTAGGAGCCAGGAAAGCGGGCAGAAGAATACGGGAAGCTGCTCTCATAAAGAATTCATGAGGAGGCTGTTAAAAGTCCCCGAGAAAAGCCGAGGAAGGCTATGAGGATAAAGCCCGCCCGCCCTCGCGAATCCGGAGGGCGGGCGGGAGCGGGCCGAGCGAAGCGACTAGCGCCAGGTCTCCGTGACCGCCCGGCGCGCCCCCTCCAGGTCCACGGCGAGCCCGGCCTCGCCCATCGCGGCGCCGAGCGCGGCCAGCGAGGCGTGCACGACGCCCCGGGTCGCGTCCGGGCCGTAGTGGTTGACCCGGATCATCTCCGTGGCGAGGGCGCCGCCGCCCGCGACCAGCGGCAGGGCCGGGTCGGCCGCGAGGGACTTGGCGACCAGGGCGGAGGCGTCGACGCCGCGCGGCGCGCGCAGCGTGGTGGCGACGGGGGCGGCGTCGCGGGCCTCGCGCACATACGGCTCCAGGCCCCCGCCCAGGGCCAGCGCGCCCGCGCGGGTGGCGGCGGCAGCGGCGGCGTGCCGCGCCATCAGCGCGTCCAGACCCTCCGACTCGATCCGCTCCAGGCATGCCTCCAGGGCCAGCATCTCCAGCTGCGCGGGCGCGTGCAGGAGCGCCTTGCGGCCGCCGTCGATCCAGCGCTGCTTCCAGTCGAGCAGCGACAGGTACGAGCGGCGCGGGGCCTGCGGGTTGGCGGCGATCCGCTCCCAGGCGCGCCCGCTCACCGACACCGCGGACACGCCCGCGGGGCCGCCCATCGCCTTCTGCGCGCCGATCACGCACAGGTCCACGCCCCACGCGTCCGGAAGGAGCGGCTCGGCGGCCACGGAGGCGACGGCGTCCAGCATGAACAGCGCCCCGTGCGCGCGCACGACCTCGCCGATCTCCGCGACCGGGTTGGTGTTGCCGGTCGCCGCCTCGGCGTGCACCAGGGACACGAAGCCGATCTCCGGGTGCGCGGCGAACGCCTCCTCGACCTGGGCGGCGGTGACCGCCGTGTGGAACGGCACCGCGAGATCGACGACCGTGGCCCCGCAGTCGCGCAGCCAGTCGCCGAAGGTCTGCCCGTACGGGCCGGTGATCACGTTCAGGGCGGTGGTGCCGGGCCCGGCGGCCCCGCGGATGCAGCCCTCAAGCGGCAGGAGCGCCTCGCCCTGCGTGATCACGACGTCCTGCCGGGTGCCGAGGAGCCGGGCGACGCGGTCCTCGATGGCGGCGAAGTGCGCGGCGCTCAGCGGCGCCAGGTCGAGAAGGGGGTGGGTCATGATGCTGCGGCTCACTTCGCGCGTGCGTCGGGACGGGTGGCTGAGCCGAGCCTACCGACTGCCCGCTCCCTGCCCTGTCAGGTCCTACCCCTCCTAAGCTGCTGTCCATGAGCGATCACGCGGTGCTGCACGTGAAGGGGCGGGTGCTCGTCGGGCCCGAGGACGTACGGGACGAGTTGTGGGTGGTCGGCGGGCGCGTGACGTTCCAGCGGCCCGCCGCCGGCGACGTGGTGACGGTCACAGGATGGGCGCTGCCCGGCCTGGTCGACGCGCACTGCCACGTCGGCCTCGACGCCCACGGACCCGTCCCCGCGGAGACGGCGGAGAAACAGGCCCTCACCGAACGCGACGCGGGCGCGCTGCTCCTGCGCGACGCGGGCTCCCCGTCCGACACCCGCTGGATCGACGACCGCGAGGACCTGCCGAAGATCATCCGCGCGGGCCGCCACATCGCCCGCACCCGCCGCTACATCCGCAACTACGCCCATGAGATCGAGCCCGACGACCTGGTGGCGTACGTCGCGCGCGAGGCCCGGCGCGGCGACGGCTGGGTCAAGCTCGTCGGGGACTGGATCGACCGCGAGGAGGGTGACCTCACGGCGTGCTGGCCGCGCGGCGCCGTGGCGGCCGCCATCGCGGAGGCGCACCGCCTCGGCGCCCGCGTCACCGCGCACTGCTTCGCCGAGGACGCGCTGCGGGACCTGGTCGAGGCGGGCATCGACTGTATCGAGCACGCCACGGGCCTGACCGAGGACACCATCCCGCTGTTCGCCGAGCGGGGCGTGGCGATCGTCCCGACCCTCGTGAACATCGCGACGTTCCCGCACCTCGCCGCGGGCGGCGAGCAGAAGTTCCCCCGCTGGTCGGCGCATATGCGCCGGCTCCACGAGCGCCGCTACGACACGGTACGGGCCGCGTACGACGCCGGGGTCCCGGTGTACGCGGGCACCGACGCGGGCGGCTCCCTCGCGCACGGCCTGATCGCCGGGGAGGTCGCGGAGCTCACCAAGGCGGGCATCCCGGTGCTCGACGCGCTGTCCGCCACGACGTGGGGCGCCCGCGCCTGGCTCGGCCGCCCCGGCCTCGTCGAGGGCGCCCCGGGCGACCTCGTCGTGTACGACGCGGACCCCCGTGACGACGTCCGCGTCCTCGCCGCGCCGCGACGGGTGGTGCTCGACGGGCGCGTGATCGGCTGACCCCCGGGCCGTGGCGCGGCCACGAGACGGCGAAGCCCCGTACGCCGTGGCGGGGTTGACGGACAGTGACGCGACGGCGCCGCGCTCGTTGAAAGGGGCCCACGGCGCCCCGCCCGTCAACGGCGGCCGTGGTGAGGGACGGGAATCAGGTGGCACGATAGAACGCTCGTTTTAGCTGATTCGAAAGCAGGGGCGGAAACCTCCCGTTGGAGTGAACTCACGCCAGGTTGCTGCTCGTTCACTCTCCGTGCGTAAAGATGCGGGAGTCGGCGGCGCCCCCCGGCGCACTCCGGCATCAGTGGTCCCCCCGCGCACGCGATGTCCCCGTGTGGCGTGCGCGGGGCGGCACCTTCGTGACTCATGTGGGGGTTCCACCACCTTGACCAGCAACACCTTCCGCCGCCTGCCCGCGCGCCGCATCGGCGCCCTCGCCGCCGCCACCGTGGTCGCCGCCGGTCCCGCGGCCCTCGCCACCGCCGGCTCCGCGCACGCGACGGACGACGACCGGGGCGGCCGCGCCGGGGCCGTCGTGCTCCGCACCGGACTCGACGTCTCCCTGCTCAACAAGACCGTGAACGTGCCGCTCAAGGTCGCCCTGAACGACGTCAGCGCGCCCGCGAACGCCACCAAGTCCACGCTCACCGCCACGCTCGACGGCGTGGACGGCGGGCGGCCGTTCAGCGTCCTGCGCGCCGACGTCGCCACCGCGCGGGCCACCGTGAAGGGCGGCACGGCCCAGGGCTACAGCAACGTCGCGCGCGCCAAGGTCAACCTGCCCGGACTGCCGCTGCTGCCCCTCGTCGAGGTCGACCAGGTCACCTCGAAGGCGGTGTGCGCGGCGGGCAAGCGGCCGGTCGCCGACTCGACGTTCCTCGGCGGCGTGACCGTCCTCGGCAAGAAGGTCAGCGTCAGGGCCGCGGGCACGACCCAGGTGGCCGTCCCCGGCGTCGGCGAGGTCCGCCTCGACCTGTCCGCGACCCGCACGACGTCCACCACGGCCGCCGCGACAGCACTCCAACTGAAGGTCTCCGTCGACCCGTTGAAGCTCGGCGTCGCCGCTGTCGAGGGCACCGTGACCCTCGCGGGCGCGACCTGCGTGAGCCCCGGGCCCGGCCCCAAGCCCCGGCCCGAACCGCAGGGCGGCAAGCCCGCCGAGCCGGTCACATCGAAGCGGGAGGCGCCCAAGCCCACGGAGAACGACAACCTCGCGGAGACCGGCGGCAGCTCGATGACGCCGTACATCGCCGGGGGCGCGGTGGCGCTCGTCCTCGCCGGGGGCGGGGCGCTGGTGTACACCCGGCGCCGCTGACGCGGCGGGCCCGCCCCCGGCGCTGAGCGGCGGCGCCGGGGGCGGTCAGCGCAGGGCGTGGAGGAGGGCGTCGGTCGTGGCGCGGTCCCGCACCGCGAGCCGCATCCAGTCGGGCCCGAGGCCGGGGAAGGTGTCGCCGCGCCGCACCGCGAACCCCCGCTCCCGCAGCCGCTCCCGTACGGCCGTCGCCGCCCCCTCCATCCGCACCAGCACGAACGGGCCCGCCGCGGGTCCTGCCACCTCCACCCCCGGCAGCTCCGCGAGCCCCGCGACCAGATGACGCCGGTCGGCGGCGACCCGGTGCGCGACATGGCCCGCCTCCGCCAGCGCGCGCGGCGTCACACACGCCTCCGCCGCCGCGAGGGCGGGCGACGACACCGGCCACAGCGGCTGCGCGCGGGACAGCTCGGCGATCGTGTCCGGGGCGGCGAGGACATAGCCGATCCGCAGCCCGGCCAGGCCCCACGTCTTCGTCAGGCTGCGCAGGACCACCAGGCCCGGCACGTCCACGCGCCCGGCCAGCGCCTCCCGCTCGCCGGGCACCGCGTCCATGAACGCCTCGTCGACCACGAGGAACCGCCCGGGACGGGCCAGGCGGGCGAGGACGTCCGCCGGGTGCAGCACCGACGTGGGATTGGTGGGGTTGCCGACGACGACGAGGTCCGCGTCGTCCGGCACCGCCGCCGGATCGAGGCGAAAGCCGTCCCGCGCCCGCAGCAGGACCCGCCCCACCGCGTGCCCCGCGTCCCGCAGCGCCGCCTCCGGCTCCGTGAACTGCGGATGCACCACCACCGGACGACGCACCCGCAGCGCCCGCGCGAGCAGCACGAACGCCTCGGCGGCACCGGCCGTAAGCAGCACCCGCTCCGGCGCGAGGCCGTGCCGCTCCGCCACGGCCGCCCGCGCGGCCCGCCCGTCGGGATAGGCGGCGAGCCCGTCGAGTGAGGCCGCGATGTGCTGCTTCAGCCAGGCGGGAGGCGTGTCCACCCGGACGTTCACGGCGAGGTCCACGAGCCCCCGCCGCCCCCGGACCTCCGCGTCCCCGTGGTGCCGCAGGTCGACCTCAACGCCACCCGGGCCGCGCAGGTCGGTGTCGTCGGTGTGGGGCAGGCCGGTCACTGGTTCTCCTCGGGGGTGGGGCGCCGCGCGAGCGCGGTGTCGTCGGATTCGGCTCCGGAGGGGTCCGGCGCCAGCGTGCGGCCCGCCGCCACCCCGGTCGTGGCGCTGCCCACGATGACGAGGGCGGTCGTGCCGATGAGGGCCGGGTCGAGCGTGGCCAGTGTGATGAGGCGGGCGTTGCCGGGCGGGTGGGCCGCGTCGTCGACGACACCCACGGCGGTCGTCGGCGCCCGGTGTTCGGCGACTACCGCGAGGGCCCGGCGCAGCCGCCCGGCGTGCGGCCCGGTGAAGGCGACCACGAGGTCCGCCACGGCCGCCGCGCGCACCCGGCGTTCGACCACCTCCCAGGGCGGGCCCGGCTCCGACAGGTCGATCGTGACGTGGCCCTGCCCCAGCGGTACCCCCAGAGCCACCGCGGCGGCCCGCACGACCGTCACCCCCGGCACGCCCACCACGTCAATGCCGCTGATGCCGCTGATGCCGCTGGTGTCGCTGATGCCACTGGTGTCGTTGGTGTCGCTGATGCCGCCGAGCACGCCTCCCATCGGCGCGCACCCCGGCCCAAGGAGCGCGACGGCCCGCCCCCGCCGCGCCTCGGCCACGGCCGCCCGGGCCCGCTCCTCCGACGAGCGGAGGCCCGGGCCGACGACCCTGGTGCCGGGCAGCAGCAGGCCGCGGACCCGCCCGACGTCCTCGCCCGCGCCCACGACCACGGCGGCACGCCGCAGCTCCGCGCGGGCGCGCGGCGCGAGCAGGTCCCGGGGGCCGGGGCCGAGCCCCACCACGGCGAGCCGTCCGCGCGCCGCCGCCCGCGCGACCGCGCACGTCGCCATGGGCGGCTCCCCGTCCGCGCGCCTCGACTTCCGCTTGGGCACGAGGAGTTCACCGCCCGCCGCGAGCGCCGCGGCCTCCGCCACGGACGGCGTCCCGACGGCGGCGAGCGCGGCGTCCGACGGATTCGGCACCTCGACGCGCGCCAACTCCCCGGCCGGATACGTCACCACGGGCACCCCGAGCCGCCGCGCCGCCTCGACGATGCCCGGCTCGTCCCGCTTCACGTCGACGGTCGCCAGCTCCCGTACGCACAGCGGGGAGAGCCCCGCGTCCCGCAGACAGGCGCGCACCAGGCCGAGGACCTCCTCGACCGGCGCGTCCCTGCTGGCGCCGACGCCGACCACCAGCGACGGCGGCCGCAACACGGCCTCGCCGCGCCCCGGCCGCAGGTCCCGGTCGGTGACGCGCACGGTGGTCCGGCCCGCCCCCGGCGACACGTGCGGCGGCAGCGCGGGCAGCGGCCAGGCCACCTCGGCCACCAGGGCCACCGGCTCCCCGTCCCCGAGGGCCCGCGTCACCCCGGCGACGTCCCCCTCCACCGGCAGGCCCACCGCATCGAGCCACGCCGCGTCGGCGCCCGAGGCGAGCACCGGCTCGGCCCCGAGGACGCCGCCCACCTCGCGCGCCAGCGCGTCCGTACCGCCGCCGGGCCCGTCGAGCAGCGCCACGGCGAACCGCCCGCCCTCGTCGACGCAGACCACACCGGGCCCGCCCGGCAGGGCCGAAAGGAGCGGCGCGGCCAGGCGCACCGCCGTGTCCGCCGCCAGGAAGCACACCACCTGCTCGCACGCGTGGAAGGCCCGCTCGAACGCCTCCCGTACGGGCCCCTCGTACACCCGCGTCCGCGAGGGCCACGCGGCGGCGAGCCGGTCGCGGGCCTCGGCACCCGCCCGCGTCGCGGAGAGCAGCCCGATCGCTCGCGGCACCGTGCCGGTGGGGGCGGCGTCGGCCATGGCGGGATTCCTCTCGGGCGGGCGAAGCGGGGTGAACGGGAGTGCGGGGGCGCGGGGGCGTGAGGGCCGGTTAGCGCCCGCCGCGGCGATCGGCTAGCAAGAGCGCATGGCGGTGTTCGTGGCGCTCGGCGCGTTCGCAATGACCCTGCTCGGCGGCTGGACCGCCGGACGGGTCACCGACCGGCGCCATCTGGTGCTCGGCCTCGCGGGCGGCCTCATGCTCGGCGTGGTCGGGCTCGACCTGCTGCCGGAGGCCCTGGAGGCGGCGGGCGGGCCGGTGTTCGGCGTGCCCGCCGCACTGCTCCTGGCCGTCGCGGGCTTCCTGTTCGCGCACGTGGTGGAGCGGCTGCTCGCGCTGCGCCAGGCGGCCCACGGGGCGGACGCGGCCGGCGGCCGGGTGCCGGAGGTGGGCCTGACGGCGGCGGCCGCCATGGTCGGGCACAGCGTCATGGACGGCGTGGCGATCGGCGCGGCCTTCCAGGTCGGCGGCGGCATGGGGGCCGCCGTGGCCCTCGCCGTCATCGCCCACGACTTCGCCGACGGCTTCAACACGTACACCCTCACGCGCCTGTACGGGAACGCGCGGCGCCGCGCCGTCGCCATGCTGTTCGCGGACGCCGTGGCCCCCGTGGCGGGCGCCGCGACGACGCTGCTCTTCACCATTCCGGAGCAACTGCTCGGCGGATATCTCGGCTTCTTCGGCGGCGCGCTCCTCTACCTCGCCGCCGCCGAGATCCTGCCCGAGGCCCACCACGACCACCCGGCGCGCTCCACGCTCCTGTGCACGGTCGCGGGCGCCGGGTTCATCTGGCTGGTCGTCGGCCTTGCCGAGTGAGCCGCCGGGCCCCGTGCCGCTCATCCCCGCGCGGTCCCCGCCACCACGGGCTCCACCGCCGCGCACCGCTCGACGAACCGCCGCGCGATCCCCGGCTCGGCGGCCCAGTGCGTGTGCAGATAGCTCGCGTGCACGCCCTTCTGTACGAAGCCCTCGACGCGCCGCTCAGGGACGTGAAGGCCCCAGGCGGCAGACGCCCCCGCCCCCGGCTCCACCACGGTGCGGTGGAACTCGTGGCCGCGCAGCCGCGTGCCCACCGGTGCCAGGACGCTGTCGGACACGGCCACCGCGTCCCGGTAGCCGAGCGTGAGCCGCTCGGTCATGCGCGCGCTCGCGTCGAGCACCCCGCACATCGGCTTGCCGTCCAACTCCCGCGCCAGGTAAAGCAGTCCGGCGCACTCGGCGGCCACGGGCGCCCCCGACGCCGCGAGCTCGGCCACCGCCGCGCGCAGCGGCTCGTTGGCGGACAGCTCAGGCGCGTACACCTCGGGGAAACCGCCCCCGATGACCAGGCCCCGGGTGCCGGGCGGCAGCCGCTCGTCGCGCAGCGGATCGAACGACACGACCTCGGCCCCCGCGGCGGCGAGCAGCTCGGCGTGCTCGGCGTACGAGAACGAGAAGGCGGCCCCACCGGCGAGCGCGACGACGGGAGCGATTCCAGCCCGTCCGGCGTTTGAGGACGAGGCGCGGAGCGCCGATGAAGCGGGGGTCCAGGGGGCGGCAGCCCCCTGGTTTCGGGAAGGGGCGCCCGCGCGCGGAGCGCGCTGATGGACGCAGTAGGGGAGCCCCTGGCAGGGATCCCACGCCACCCCCGACCACGCCCCGGCCCCCCGGGCCAGCGCCAGAATCGCCTCCAAGTCGCACCCCTGGCGCACCCGCTCCGCGAGCGCCGCCACGGAGGCCACCGCGTCGGCCTGCCGCTCGGCGACCGGCACCAGGCCCAAGTGCCGCGAGGGCGCCTGGACTTGGGGAGCCCGCCGCAGGGCGCCGAGCACCGGGACGCCGGAGGAGTTGAGGGCCTCCCGCAGCAGTTCCTCGTGCCGGTCGGAGCCCACCTTGTTGAGGATCACCCCGCCGATCCGCACCTCCGGGTCCCACGAGGCGAAGCCGTGCACGAGCGCGGCCACCGACCGCGACTGCGAGGACGCGTCGACGACGAGGACCACCGGCGCCCCGAGGAGCTTCGCGACGTGCGCGGTCGACGCGAGCTCACCCTGGCCCGCGGCCCCGTCGTACAGCCCCATCACGCCCTCGACGACCGCCAGGTCGCACCCGGCGGCGCCGTGCGCGAACAGCGGCCCCACCAGGTCGGGCCCGCACAGGAACGCGTCCAGGTTGCGCCCGGGGCGCCCCGTGGCCAGCGCGTGGTAGCCCGGGTCGATGTAGTCGGGCCCGACCTTGTGCGGCGACACGGCGAGCCCCGCCTCGGTGAAGGCGGCCATCAGACCGGTCGCGACGGTCGTCTTGCCGCTCCCGGACGACGGCGCCGCGATGACGACGCGCGCTACCACTCGATGCCCCGCTGACCCTTCTGACCGGCGTCCATCGGGTGCTTGACCTTGGACATGTCGGTGACGAGATCGGCGTACTCCACCAGGGCCTCCGGGGCGTTGCGCCCGGTGATCACCACGTGCTGGTTGCCGGGCCGCTCGCGCAGCACCGCCACCACCTCGTCGACGTCCACCCAGCCCCAGTGCAGCAGGTAGGCGAACTCGTCGAGCACGTAGAAGCGGTACGTCTCGGCCGCCAGGTCCCGCTTGACCTGCTCCCAGCCCTCGCGGGCCTTGTCCTCGTGGCTCTGCTCGCCCTCGGCGGGCTCCCGCTGGATCCACGACCAGCCCTCGCCCATCTTGTGCCAGTCGACGCGGCCGCCCTCGCCGCTGGCCCCGAGCACCTTCAGGGCGTTCTCCTCGCCGACCTTCCACTTCGCCGACTTGACGAACTGGAAAACCCCGACCGGCCACCCCTGGTTCCAGGCGCGCAGCGCCATCCCGAACGCGGCCGTCGACTTCCCCTTGCCGACGCCCGTGTGCACCATCACCAGCGCGCGGTTGCGGCGCTGCCGCGTCGTCAGCCCGTCGTCCGGCACCACACTCGGCTGCCCCTTCGGCATTACGCGGCCCTCCTGTTGTCGCCCTGCATGTCCTTGACCAGACCGGTGATCGAGTCGGCCCGAAGCCCGTCGAGCGTCACCGCCGTGCCGCCGAGCTCACCGGCGAGCTGCCCGGCGAGCCCGAGCCGCACCGGACCCGACTCGCAGTCCACGACGACCGACGCGACGCCCTCCGCCGCGAAAAGGCGCGCCGCCCGCCCCGCGAGGGCCACCGGCTCCGGGCCGCCGGTGGCCCGCCCGTCCGTGACCACCACGACCAGGGCGCGCCGCGCCGGATCGCGCAGCCGCTCGATCCGCAGCACCTCGTGCGCCTTGAGCAGCCCGGCCGCCAGCGGCGTCCGCCCGCCCGTGGGCAGTGACTCAAGCCGCGCCGCCGCGGCGTCCACCGATGACGTCGGCGGCAGCGCCACGTCGGCGGCCGCGCCCCGGAACGTCACGAGCCCCACCTTGTCCCGGCGCTGATAGGCGTCGAGCAGCAGCGAGAGCACCGCGCCCTTCACCGCGCCCATCCGCTGCCGCGCCGCCATCGACCCCGAGGCGTCCACGACGAAGAGCACCAGGTTCCCCTCGCGCCCCTCCCGCGTCGCCTGCCGCAGATCGTCGCGGCGCACCACGAGCCCGCGCCCGGAGCGCCCGCGCGCCGCCTGGTGCGGCGCCGCCGCGAGCACGGTCGCCGCCAGGTGCAGCTTGGTCAGGGTGCCCCGGGGCCGCCGCGACCCGGTGGTCCTGCCGTGCTCGGTGCGCGCCCGCGAGCGGCGCCCGGCCGCCCCGTCGCCGAGCCCCGGCACGCTGAGCACCTTCGCCCGGAACGGCTCCGAGGCCCGCACCGGCTGCTGCTCGCCGCCGCCGGAGCCCTGAGGCCGGGGCCCGCCCTCGGGCGCCTCGCCCCGCTCGGGGGCGGCGCCGCTCTCCGGGGCCTCGGGGCCGGGGTCCTGCGGGGGCACACCGCCGCCACCGCCGCCGCCACCGGGCCCGGGGTCGTCGTCACCGTCGCCGTCGGTGTCGCCGTCGTCGGCGAACTCCTCCAGCGTCTCGTCCAGCTTGTCCTCGTCGAGCCCGGGGGCGTCGAAGGGTTTGCGGCGGCGCCGGTGCGGAAGGGCGAGCAGCGCCGCCTGCCGCACGTCGTCGGCGAGCACGTCCTCGCGCCCCGCCCACGCGGCGAGCGCCGTCGCCGTCCGGGCCATCACGATGTCGGCCCGCATGCCGTCGACCTCGAAGGCCGCGCAGGTCGCCGCGATCTGCCGCAGCGCCCCGTCGCCGAGCCGCACCCGCGGCAGGAGCGCCCGCGCGGCCACGATCCGCGCCCGCACCCCGTGCTCGTCCTCCGCCCAGCGCGCCGCGAAGCCCTCCGGGTCGTCGTCGTAGGCGAGCCGCCGCCTGACGACCTCCACCCGCTGGTCCGGCTCGCGCGAGGCCGCGACCTCCACGGTGAGCCCGAACCGGTCGAGCAGCTGCGGCCGCAGCTCGCCCTCCTCGGGGTTCATCGTCCCGACGAGCAGGAACCGCGCGGCGTGCCGCACCGACACGCCCTCGCGCTCGACGTACGAGGCGCCCATGGCGGCCGCGTCGAGCAGCAGGTCGACCAGGTGGTCGTGGAGCAGATTGACCTCGTCGACGTAGAGGATGCCGCGGTGCGCGTCGGCGAGCAGCCCCGGCTCGAAGGCCTTCACGCCCTCCGCGAGCGCCCGTTCGATGTCCAGGGCCCCCACGAGCCGGTCCTCGGACGCGCCCACGGGCAGCTCCACCATCCGCGCGGCCCGCGAGGCACCCGCACCGGGCTCGTGCGGCCCGTCCGGGCACCCGGGGTCGGGCGCCCCGGGAGCACACGAGAACCGGCACCCGGCGACGACCTCCACGTCCGGCAGCAACGCCGAGAGCGCCCGCACGGCGGTCGACTTGGCGGTGCCCTTCTCACCCCGTACGAGCACACCGCCGACGGCGGGGGAGACGGCGTTGAGGAGCAGGGCGAGCCGCAGGTCGTCCTGCCCGACGAGGGCGGTGAAGGGGTAAGGAGTACTCACGCGAAGACCTCCGTTTTCAGCCCGTCCGGCGTTTGAGGACGAGCCGCGAAGCGGCAATGAAGGGGGTCCAGGGGGCGAAGCCCCTTGGTTTCGGGAAGGGGCGGGCTTGGGGAGGCCCCCGGCAGGGTCACGACGGCGCCCCCGGCGGCACGAACGGCAGCCCACCGGGAACCCCGCCCTCGATGAGCCGCAGCAACGCACCGGTGTCCGCGTGCTCCTCGATGAGGTCACCGAGCAGATCCAGCTGCTCCTCGCGCAGGGCACCGAAGCTGGTGTCCGGCGCGGGCACGAAGCGCCGCCCCGCCGCCCGGGCCACCTCAGTGAGGAACCGCCGCCGGAACGCGTCGCTCTCCAGCGAGCCGTGCCAGTGCGTGCCCCACACCGCGCCGACGCGGCAGCCGTCCAGGAAGGGCTCCCCGCCGCGCACGTCGGCGACGCCGTGGTGGATCTCGTACCCCTCGACGGGCTCCCCGAGCGCGGTCCCGGCGGGCCGCGCGAGGGTCTTCTCCCGCGCGAACCGCACCCGCACGGGCAGCAGCCCGAGCCCGTCCACCGTCCCCGCGCGCGACTCCACGTCGTCCTCGACGCGCTCGCCGAGCGCCTGGAAGCCGCCGCAGATCCCGAGCACCGGTCTGCCCTCGGCGGCCCGCCGCGCCAGCGCGTCCGCGAGCCCGCGCTCACGCAGCCACGCGAGGGCCCGTACGGTCCCGCGCGTTCCCGGTACGACCACGAGGTCGGCGTCGGCGAGCTCCTCGGCCCGGTCCACGAACCGCACGACGACGCCGGGTTCGGCGGCGAGCGCGTCCACGTCGGTGAAGTTCGACATCAGCGGCACGGCGCAGACGGCGACGCGCAGCACGTCCTCGCCGTGCGGCGGCGCGACGACGGACTCGCGCACGGCGCCGCGCAGCGACACCCGCAGGCCGTCCTCCTCGTCGATGCCGAGGCCGTGCCGGAAGGGCAGCACGCCGAACGTGGGCCGCCCGGTGAGGTCGTGGAGCATGTCGAGCCCGGGCTCCAGGAGGGAGACGTCCCCGCGGAACTTGTTCACGAGGAACCCGGCGACCAGCTCCTGGTCCGCCGGACTGAGCAGCGCGACGGTGCCGAAGAAGGAGGCGAAGACGCCGCCGCGGTCGATGTCGCCGACGACGACCACCGGGAAGCGGGCGGCCCGCGCGATGCCCATGTTCACGATGTCGGTGCGGCGCAGATTGATCTCGGCGGGACTGCCCGCCCCCTCGCAGATCACGGCGTCATACGTGCCCCGCAGCTCCTCCAGGCATCCCACGACGGTGTCGAGCAGCGCTGCCTGCCGCCCGCCGTGGTACCCCCGCGCGCTCATCTCGCCGACCGCCTTGCCCATGAGCACGACCTGGCTCGAGCGCTCCCCGCCCGGCTTCAGGAGCACCGGGTTCATCAGCGCCGACGGCTCCACGCGGGCGGCCTGGGCCTGCATGGCCTGCGCCCGCCCGATCTCGGCGCCCTCGCGCGTGACGAAGGAGTTCAGGGACATGTTCTGGGCCTTGAACGGCGCGACGGACACCCCCTTGCGGGACAGCCACCGGCAGATCCCGGCGGTGACGACGCTCTTGCCCGCGTCGGACGTGGTCCCCGCGACCAGCAGTCCCCCACTCATGGACATCTCCTCTTCAGGGCCGCGACCGCGACCGCGGTGCCGAGGGCGAGCCAGCCGACGCGCCGCGACAGGCGCACGGCGCGCTCGATGTCGGCCGCCCGCACCGCGCGCCCCTCGGTGTTCAGGACGGGCCGGTGCTCGGTGCGTCCCGCGTAGGACAGGGTGCCGCCGAGCCGGACCCCGAGCGCGCCCGCGAAGGACGCCTCCACGACTCCGGCGTTGGGGCTCGGATGGCGGGCGGCGTCGGCGCGCCAGGCCCGCAGCGCGCCGCGCGGGCTGTCCCCGGCGGCGGCCGCGAGCACCGCGGTGAGCCGGGCCCCGGGCCACCCGGCCACGTCGTCGAGGCGGGCCGAGGCCCACCCGTAGCGCAGATACCGCGCCGAGCGGTGCCCGACCATCGCGTCCAGGGTGTTGACGGCGCGGAAGCCGAGGAGCCCCGGCACCCCGCCGACGGCCCCCCACACCAAGGCGCCCACGACGGCGTCGGAGGTGTTCTCGGCGACGGACTCCACGACGGCCCGCGCGATCCCGTCCGCGTCCAGGGCCTCGGGGTCACGGCCGCACAGGTGCGGCAGGCGTTCGCGCGCGACGTCCACGTCCCCGGCGGCGAGCGCGCCGCCGATGGCCCGCGCCTCCCGCCCGAGGGTGGTCCCGCCGACGACGGCCCAGGTCGCCGCCGCCGTCAGACCGATGGACGCGGCGCGCGAGCGGCGCGCGGCACGGGAGGCGAGCGCCCCTACGGCGACGGCGCCCCCGGCGCACACGGCGGTGTGCAGGGCGCCCCAGCCGCGGTGGTCGCGCCACAGGACGCGTTCGACGGCCAGCGCCGCCCGCCCGAACGCGGCGACCGGATGTCCCCGGCGGGGATCGCCGAGCAGCAGATCACCGAGGAGTCCGGCGGCGGCGCCGTACGCGAAGTCGCGATCGGCACGCATCGGTTCAGCCCGCCGTGGCTCGAGGAAGGACCAGGGGAGCGCTCGACCCGAGGGGAGCCCTGGCAGGAAACGGCGGTCGGCCGCGCATGGCGATGTGTCCTCACTCAGGGTGTCCGCGCCCTGGTTCGACGTGACCGGCGGCGAGAGTTCCTGGCTCCCGGCCGTGCGCGCGGCGGCGTCCGGCCGGTGACAGTGGCGGGACCGCGCCGGATTCGCACCGGACTTCCTCTGCTGCCGCCGTGGTTGGCCCCGGCAGTCCACCACGCCCGTCACCGCCCGTCAACTCGCGGTTGACCTGCGGCGGGACAGTGTTACGAGGACCACGTCCGCACGCCGGGGACGAGGTCTGTCCGCGCGCCCCCGGGCGTCCCGGGCGCCGTGCGAACGAGCGGGGCGGCGCCCGGTGAGCTCACCGGGCGCCGCCCCTTCGTCGTGCGTGAACCGCCGTCAGACGGCGATGTGCGTGAACCGTCGTCAGACGACGATCAGATAGATCCCGTACGCCACCGCGGCCGCGCACAGCGCGAAGCACGCGTACGCGCCGACGCGCGCCGGGAGCGCGGCGCTGCCGCCGCCCGCCGTGCGGGCCTGCTCCTGCTTGGAGAGGCCGACGATGCCGAGGGTGAACAGGCCCACGAGGGCGACGGTGACCACGAGGCTGACTCCGAAGACGGAGCCGAGGGCTGCCCAGTCGATCTTCATGGTGCTGCTTCCTTAGACCGTGGCGGGCCGGGCGGGGTCCGCCACGGGTGCCGGGGAGGGGGTGTTCGCTGCGTGCTCGCCGTTCACCGGGGCCAGCGGACCCGCCGGGGGCGGGGTGACGGCGGCGATCGCGGTGGTCACGACGCCCGCGGGCTCGGCGTCCGGCGCCGGGGCGCCGATCTCGTCGGCCGTGACGTTGGTGTGGTCGACCGGCTGGCGGCGCGACAGGCTCCAGATGACGGCGGAGCCGCCGACGAGCAGCGCGGCGGTGACCGCGACGCCCCACGAGCCCTGCTTGGTGAGGAGCTCCGCGCCCGCGCCGACCAGGCCGGCGGCGGGCAGCGTGAGGCCCCACGCGACGAACATGCGGGTGGCGGTGGACCAGCGGACCACGCCGCCCTTGCGGCCGAGGCCCGCGCCCATCACGGCGCCGGAGCAGACCTGCGTGGTGGAGAGCGAGAAGCCGATGTGCGAGGACGCGAGGATCGCGGTCGCCGCGGAGCTCTGCGCCGCGAAGCCCTGCGGCGGGGCGAGCTCGGTCAGGCCCTTGCCCATGGTGCGGATGATGCGCCAGCCGCCGAGGTAGGTGCCGAGCGCGATGGCGACGCCCGCCGAGACGATGACCCACATCGGGGGGTTGGCGCCCGGGTTGAGCACGCCGCCGGTGATCAGGGCGAGGGTGATGATGCCCATGGTCTTCTGCGCGTCGTTGGTGCCGTGGGCCAGCGAGACGAGCCCGGCCGAGGCGATCTGCCCGGCGCGGTACCCCTTCGACGTGGCCTTCTCGTCGGCCCGGCTGCTGATCTTGTACGTGAGCCGGGTGGCGAGGGACGCCGCGATACCGGCGACGAGCGGGGCGGCGATCGCGGGGAGCAGCACCTTGGTGACGACCGTGCCGCCGTTCACCGACGACCAGCCCATCGACATGACGGCGGCACCGATGAGGCCGCCGAACAGGGCGTGGGAGGAGCTGGACGGCAGACCGAGCAGCCAGGTCAGCAGGTTCCAGAGGATCGCGCCCACCAAGGCGGCGAAGATCACCTCTGTCTTCAGGCCGTCTTCGTTGACGATGCCGCCGGAGATCGTCTTGGCGACTTCGACGGAGAGGAACGCTCCGACGAGGTTCAGCACGGCGGACATGGCCACCGCCGTCTTGGGCTTGAGAGCGCCGGTCGAGATGGTGGTGGCCATCGCGTTGGCTGTGTCGTGGAAACCGTTCGTGAAATCGAACACGAGAGCGGTGACGATCACGATCCCGAGGAGAAGCGTGATGTGTTCCATTTACCCAGGCTTCTGTTGGACGTCAGTGGCTCGTGGACCGTAGGCAACCTGAGTGAACGGAAAGTGAACTGGGACGGGCCTAGGGGTGACCCAAACGGGGATGCCGCCGCTCCACACCCTTCCGGCTTACACCGGAGTGGGCGCCGAAGCGGCGGCGAGGGCCCGGCGCGGGCCCGGAATTAGGCCGTTCGAGGGACTTGCGGAGCCTTCCGCTCAGCCGCGTGCGAACCGCCTGAGCTGGTCGATCGAACCCTGGAAGAGATTCTGGTCACCCGGCAGGGCGCCGTGGTCGTCGTGCTGCCAGAACGTCCACGACGACCAGCCGCTCGGCAGGGTCCCTGGCGAGGCGCCCCAGCGGGCGAGCCACAGGGGGTGGTTCCCGAAGGCACGGCTCGCGCCGGTGCAGTCGTTCCACCACTTCGTCGTCGTGTAGATCACGGGCCTGCGGCCCACCAGACGCCTGACCTCGTCGCTGAAGGACTTGATCCAGGCGACCATCCTGGCCTTGCTCAGGCCGTAGCACTTCCGGTCCCCATAAGGATTGTGCTCGACGTCAAGGGCGGGCGGCAGCGTCCAGCCGTCCGCCGTCCAGCGCCCGCCGTTGGCGATGAAGTGCGCCGCCTGCGCGCGGCCGGAGGACCGGTTCGGCAGGGCGAAGTGGTACGCCCCCCGGATCAGGCCGACGGCGCGGGAGCCGTCGTACTGCTGCCGGAAGTAGGGGCTGCGGTAGGTGTGGGACTCGGTGGCCTTGACGTAGACGAAGCGCGCGCCCTTGGCCTTGGCCGCCCGCCAGTCGACGCTCCGCTGGTGCGAGGACACGTCGTGCCCCCGCGTTCTGCCCGCCGCCGACGCCGGTACCTCGACGAGGGCCGTGCCGCCGATCGCCAGGGCCGCGACGGAGGCGGCGAGGGCGTGGGCGCGACGGCGGGACGGTTTGTGATCACGGGCCATGCTTCCCCCAGATGGCGACGTGCGTGACAAATCCTCCGCAGGCTACTGGAAGATTCACCCCACTCCGTTCAACCTTCTGCCAAGCGTGTCCAGAGGGGGCAATTCCCCTGATAGGGACTGGCGGGAAGAGCGATGCGGCTGATGCGCGCACCTGGGCCCGCCGGGCGCCGCCTGGCAGGATCGCGGCATGACTGAGCAGCGGCAGGACACGACGGGCCCGGCTCCGGACGCGGTCGCCGGGGCGTGGGACGCACTGGTGGCGACCGCGCGCCGCACGGTCACGGACGGCCTCGTCGTCGGCACCTCGGGCAACGTCTCGGTACGGGTCGGCGACACCGTCCTCGTCACCCCGAGCGGCGTCCCCTACGACCGGCTCGGGCCCGGGGACGCGGTCGGCGTCGGCCTCGACGGCACGCGTCTCTTCGGCGCCCTGACCCCCACCAGCGAACTGCCCATGCACCTGGAGATCTACCGCGCCACCGACGCCGGAGCCGTCGTCCACACCCACGCCGTGCACGCCACCGCCGTCTCCACGCTCGTCCCCGAGCTCCCGCCCGTCCACTACATGACCGCCGCCCTCGGCGGCCCGGTCCGCGTCGCCCCCTACGCCCTGTACGGCACCGACGACCTCGCCGCGCACCTGCTCCACGCCCTCCGCGACCGCACGGCCTGCCTCCTCCAGAACCACGGCACGGTCGCCTACGGCGACACCCTCACCCAGGCCTACGACCGCACGGCCCAACTGGAGTGGATGTGCCACCTCTGGCTCACGGCCCGCTCGGTACCGGGCCTGACACCGACGCTCCTGTCCCAGGACCAGATCACGGAGGCGGGCAGCAAACTGAGGGGCTACGGACAATCAAGCCCGTCCGGCGTTTGAGGACGAGGCGCGTAGCGCCCATGCAGTTGAGCGGGGGCCCGGGGGCAGCAGCCCCCGGTTCGGGAAGGGGCGGGCCTGGGGCGCCCCGCGAGGACCCCACCCAGGGCCAGGGCCTCGCACCCGCGAGGCCCACGCCCACTGGCCGCACCGCCCACCCCCACGGACACTGGACCCGTGCGCCCAGCCAAAGCCACGGCCGCAGCCGTAACCGCCGCCACCACGGCCGCCCTGACGGCCGTCGCGGCGGGCCGCTACGCCAGCGACGCCGCCCTGAAGACCCCCGCCGACCGCCCCCTGCCGACGGAACCGCGCCTCACCGTCCACGCCACCGCCGCGGGCCAGGTCACCCTCACCCGTTCCCTTGCGTCCCAGCGCCCCGGCGTCTACGGCCTCACGGGCCCCGGCTGCCACGCCGTGGTCGGCCCCGTCCTGGACGCGGCCCCGCACCCCGCCGACTGCGTGGTGCGCCGCCTGGAGCGGGTCACCCACGGCACCCTGGAGCCGGGCGCGAAGGTCTGGCTCACCCCGCAGGTCCACATCGGCGATCCCCGCACCGCCCTCGGTGCCGAGCACGCCGACGTCGAGATCCCCGGCGAACTCGGCGCGCTGCCCGCCTGGTTCGTGCCCGGCGCCCGCGACACCTGGGTGATCGCCGTGCACGGCCTCGGCACCACCCGCGCCCACGCGCTGGTCGTCCTGGACTTCCTGCGCGGCCTGCGCCTTCCGGTCCTCGCCCTCGGCTACCGCGGCGACCCCGGCGCGCCCCGGTCGCCGGACGGCCTCGGCCACCTCGGCGAGACCGAGTGGCGCGACCTGGACGCCGCCATCCGCTACGCCGTGCGCTACGGCGCGCGACGCGTCGTCCTGCACGGCTGGTCCACCGGAGCCGCCATGGCGCTGCACGCCGCCGCGCGCTCCGCCCCGCGCGACCGCGTCGCGGGCCTCGTCCTGGACTCGCCGGTGCTCGACTGGCAGGCCACCCTGCGCGCGCTCGCCACCGCGCGCCGTACCCCGGCGCCGCTCCTGCCGCTCGCCGTGCGCGCCGCGCAGGGCCGCACCGGGCTGCGCGGTGACCACACCGCCACCCTGCGGGAGGCCCTCGACCCCGGCGCGCTCAAGGTGCCGACGCTCCTCTTCCACGGCCCCGGCGACGCCGTCGCCCCCTGGTCCCTGTCCCGGCGACTGGCCGCGGAGCGCCCTGACCTCGTCACCTTGCACACCGTTCCGGATGCGCCCCACGGCGCCATGTGGAACGCCGACCCCGCGCGCTACGAAGAGGCGCTACGCCGCTTCCTCACCCCCCTCATGTGAGCCGCCACTACCGTGGCGCGACTGCTTCGACGGCGTTCTCCTCGGATTCCGTTTGGGTTTTCGGACCGTCAACAGGAAGACTGCCCCCGTGACGTCCCGTATCCCGCGCGACTCCCGGCTCCACCTCGTCCGTACCCCGTCGCCCCGGGCCGAAAGGAGGGCGGAGGCCGAGCGCGGCCCCGCCCGTGGCCCCCTCGGCGCCCCCGGCGCTGTGACCCAGCGTCGCTCGCGCCGGCCCGCGCCCCCGCCACCGGAGGGCACCCCCGCGCCCGCCGAGCTGGCCCGCATGGCACGCGCGGGCCTCGCGGGCGCCGTCCGCGCCGCCCGCTGGGCCGAGGACGCCCTGCGGCCCGCCCCCACCGCCGCCCGCCTCGGCGTCGCCGCGGGACCGCCCGCCCCCGCCGGGGCCACCGGAACCCTCTCGGACGAGACCGCCGAACGGGCCGCCGCCGCACTGGATGTGACGGTGCACCAGCTGCGCGCCGACTGGGACGCCGCGCGCCTGGCCGGGCTCGTCGAGGTGCACGGCAGCGCCGCCCGCCCCGGCTGGCGGCTGCGGGCCTGGGACCGGGACGACACGGCCGTCCTGCGCGGCTGGGTCGCCTTCTTCGACGCCTGGTCCCTGGTGCACCCGGCGCCCGCCGAGCTGCCGCCCGCCGCCGTCGCGGAGACCGTCGAGGCCGTTCCCCAGCTCCTGTCCTTCCTCCAGCTGTCCGCGGGCCCCGTGCCCGTGCCGCAGCTCCTCGACCTGTTCGACCAGCGCGTGCGGGAGCTGCGCACGGAGCGCTGCGAGATCCCGTACGGGCCGCACGAGGAGCACCGGCGCTCCGAGGCCCCGCAACGCGGCCCCACCGGCACCACCGGCCCGGACAGTCCCGACGGCGCCCCCGAGGGCCCCGAGGCCCCGCTGCCCGCCCTGCTCGACTGGGCCCTGCGCGCCCTCGCCGCCGTCGGAGCGCTGACCTGCGCCGACGGCCAGGCCACGCTCACGCCGCTGGGCAGCTGGGCGGTGTGGGTCAAGCTGGAGCAGATCTGCGTCGCCGCGCAGAGCCCGGCCGGGAACATCGAGCAGTCCGCCGGCGCCATGCTCCGCGGCTGCGCCCGCCTGCGGCCCAACGCGGCCCGCGCCGAGTACCGCGCCTGGCTCGCCGCCCGGGACACGGGCAGCGCCGTCACCGAGCTCCTCGACGCCGCCCGGGGCGAGGACGCCCTGCTGCGCGGCCTCGCCTTCGAGGCGCTGCGCGTCGTCGGCGCCCCGGCCGAGCCGGACGTCCGCGCCGTCGTCGACGAGGCGGGCCTGCGCCCCTACGCCCTGCTGTGGCTCGCCGAGCACGAGGGCACCGACCCCGAGGACGTGCACCTGGTCCTCACCCGCGAGGAGTCCACCTGGCTGTGGGTCGACACCGCGGCCGCCGTCGCCGACCACGGCGAGGCCGAGCTCCTGGTGCGCCACCTGGACTCGGCGCCGCAGCCCACCGTGCCCGCGCTGCTCGACGAGGTGCGCACCGTCGGCCACCCGCGCACCGTGCAGGTCCTCGTCGCGCTCGCCGCGGCCCACCCGGACCCGGCGCTCGCCAAGGCCGTGCGCCGCGCCGCGTTCCAGGTGCACACCGGGGGAGTGTGACCGGCACGCGCCGCCCGGCCACGGCCGCCCGAGGGGCCGGTCAGCGGAAGGTGTTGCACTGGGCCATGTCGCCCGTGCGGTAGCCCTGGTAGAACCACTCCTGGCGCTGCTTGGCCGAGCCGTGCGTCCAGGACTCGGGCGTGACCCGGCCCTGGTAGCGCTCCTGGATCCGGTCGTCGCCGACGGCGGCCGCCGCGTCGAGTCCGTCGCGGATGTCGTCGTCCGTGAGCCGGGTGATCAGGGGCCTGCCCGTGGACTCGTCCGGCGTCCGGGTGGCGTGGTGCGCCCACACCCCCGCGTAGCAGTCGGCCTGCAGCTCGACCCGCACGGCGTTGCTGTTCGCGCCGGTGCGCCCGTCCTGCGCGCGCCGCAGCGTGCCCATCAGGTTCTGCACGTGGTGCCCGTACTCGTGCGCCACGACGTACGCCTGCGCGAAGGGACCGCCGCTGGAGCCGAACTTGGTCCGCAGCTCGTCGAAGAACCCCAGGTCCAGATAGACCTGCCGGTCGCCGGGGCAGTAGAAGGGCCCGACCGCCGAGGACGCCGCGCCGCACGCCGTGCCCACGCGCCCGGTGAAGAACACCGTCCGCGCGGGCGCGTACTGCCCCTGGCGGCGCGGGAACTCCTGGCGCCAGTAGTCCTGGACGCTGTTGACCACCGCGACGATGCGGCAGTCCTCCTTGGTGTTGGCGTCCTTGCCGGTGCGGCAGCTCTGCTGTACCTGCGCGAGCGAGGACGCCGACGCGGCGGGCTCGTCACTGGAGTCCGTCAGGCCGAGCTGTTCGGGGCCGACGCCGAAGAACAGGCCGAGGAACAGCGCGATCAGACCGGCGATGCCGCCGCCGACCGTCGCCCGGCCGCCGGGGATGCGGCTGCCGCGCACGTCCCGCACCTCGGAGGTGTCCAGATTCGCGTCGTCGTCGAACTGCATGGGCGCACCACCCTCTGCCTGCCTCACGTCCAGGACGACGGCCCGCCGCCCAGCGCCGGGTTCCGGCCACTTCATCCTGATATGCCGCTCGTCGCGCGGCGCCGGACGGAGGGCCGAACGGGCGACGTGCCCCGCCCAGGGCGCACCCCCGGGGCGACGGCCCGCCGGGGGACAGGGGGCACAGGGCCCGGCGAAAGCGCGGGGAAAACCGGTTGCGGCGCCCCGTTAGACTTGGCCCATGGCCATTCTCCGCTCCCACTAGACGGCTCAGCAGCGCGCCCCGCGCGCGTGTCGCCCGCCTTCCGCCCGCTTCCGCCGTCCTTCCCTGTCCAGGAGTCTGACCGTGATCACCGCCTCCGGTATCGAACTGCGTGCCGGTGCCCGCGTCCTCATCGAGAACGCGACGTTCCGTATCGCCAAGGGCGACCGTATCGGCCTCGTCGGCCGCAACGGCGCGGGCAAGACCACCCTCACCAAGTGCCTCGCCGGTGAGGGCGTCCCGGCCGGGGGCACGATCGCCCGTTCCGGAGAGGTCGGCTACCTCCCGCAGGACCCCCGCACCGGCGACCTGGACGTGCTCGCCCGCGACCGCGTCCTGTCCGCGCGCGGCCTGGACGTACTGATCCGCAAGATGCGCGAGAACGAGGAGCGCATCGCGAACGGCTCGGGTGCCACGCGCGAGAAGGCCCTCAGGCAGTACGAGCGCCAGGAGACGGAGTTCCTCACCAAGGGCGGGTACGCCGCCGAGGCCGAGGCCGCCACCATCGCCGCCGCCCTGAACCTCCCCGACCGCGTGCTCGGCCAGCCCCTGCACACGCTCTCCGGCGGTCAGCGCCGCCGCATCGAGCTGGCCCGCATCCTCTTCTCGGACGCGGACACCCTGCTCCTCGACGAGCCGACGAACCACCTGGACGCCGACTCGATCGTCTGGCTGCGCGACTACCTGAAGACGTACCGGGGCGGCTTCATCGTCATCTCCCACGACGTCGACCTCGTGGAGACGGTCGTCAACAAGGTCTTCTACCTGGACGCCAACCGCTCCACCATCGACGTCTACAACATGGGCTGGAAGCTCTACCAGCAGCAGCGCGAGTCCGACGAGAAGCGCCGCAAGCGCGAGCGGCAGAACGCCGAGAAGAAGGCCGCCGCCCTGCACTCGCAGGCCGACAAGATGCGCGCCAAGGCCACCAAGACCGTCGCCGCGCAGAACATGGCGCGCCGCGCCGACAAGCTCCTCGCGGGCCTGGAGGACGTGCGCCAGTCCGACAAGGTCGCCAAGCTGCGCTTCCCCGAGCCCTCGCCGTGCGGCAAGACGCCGCTCACGGCGGAGGGCCTGTCGAAGTCGTACGGCTCCCTGGAGATCTTCACCGACGTCAGCCTCGCCATCGACAAGGGCTCGCGCGTCGTCATCCTCGGCCTCAACGGCGCGGGCAAGACGACCCTCCTGCGGCTCCTCGGCGGCGCCGAGAAGCCCGACACCGGCGAGGTCATAGAAGGCCACGGCCTCAAGCTCGGCTACTACGCGCAGGAGCACGAGACCCTCGACCCGGACCGCACGGTCCTGGAGAACATGCGCTCCGCCGCGCCCGACCTCGACCTGGTCGAGGTGCGCAAGACGCTCGGCTCGTTCCTCTTCTCCGGCGACGACGTCGACAAGCCCGCGGGCGTCCTGTCCGGCGGCGAGAAGACCCGGCTCGCGCTCGCGACCCTCGTCGTCTCCTCCGCCAACGTCCTGCTCCTGGACGAGCCCACCAACAACCTCGACCCCGCGAGCCGCGAGGAGATCCTCGGCGCCCTGCGCACCTACAAGGGCGCGGTCGTCCTCGTCACGCACGACGAGGGCGCCGTCGAGGCGCTCCAGCCGGAGCGGATCATCCTCCTTCCGGACGGCGTCGAGGACCTGTGGGGCGCGGACTACGCGGACCTGGTCGCACTCGCCTGACACCCCCGCGCCCCCGGCGCCCGGCCCGGCCCAGCCCCGACGGGCCCGGCCCCGGCAGTGATCCACTGCCTATGGATCATTCGGCCGATCCGTGATCCTTCATCTGCGTGAGACGTCCTCATACCGAGTTGTGTCATACAGCTATCTTGCGGACACACCGGGTGAGGACGGCTGCCCTCTGCTGGCACCTCGCTGACCTGCCACTTCGTGGCGGAACCCATTCGGCGGTAGGGGACTCCACGTGCGGAATCGTTAATTCCGCTCGTGATGGAGCCTTGTCGCGCAGTGAATCAAGTCATATGGACCTTGCCGAATGGGTGGCCAGGAGGCCCGGTAGGGGTGATCATGAGAAGTCCAGAGCGCACTTCCCATGAGGAGGCACGGGTGGCCGAGACTCTGAAGAAGGGCAGCCGGGTAACCGGCGCCGCGCGCGACAAGCTCGCGGCAGACCTGAAGAAGAAGTACGACGGTGGAGCGAGCATCCGGGCGTTGGCCGAGGAGACCGGCCGTAGCTATGGATTCGTCCACCGGATGCTCAGTGAGTCCGGAGTCACGCTGCGGGGACGCGGCGGGGCGACGCGAGGCAAGAAGGCCGCGGCCAGCTAGCCGACGCCTCGAGACCGTCCGGCTCCAGTGGTGGTCCGGAGGTGGCCACCCGGTCGATCCGTCGATCGGCCGGGTGGTTACTGTGCAGTCACTTATGGGCGCTGACCCGCGTCCGTCCATCCTGACTGCACCCCTCGGAGGCACTGATGGCTTCGCCCGACAGCGGACAGAGCCCGGCGGCACCGGTTCTCGACCAGGACGGTGTGCGCCTCACGGTCGCTGACGCCGTGGCCACGGTGACCCTCACCAACCCGGCCAAGCGCAACGCCCAGTCCCCCGCGCTATGGCGGGCGTTGACCGAGGCCGGCCGGGCGCTGCCCGGCAGCGTCCGGGTGGTCGTGCTGCGCGGCGAAGGCAAGTCCTTCTCCGCGGGCCTCGACCGGCAGGCGTTCACGCCCGAGGGCTTCGACGGCGAGCCGTCCTTCCTCGACCTGGCACGCGGCGCGGACGACGCCCTTGACGCGACCATCGCCGAGTACCAGTCCGCGTTCACCTGGTGGCGGCGCGGCGACCTGATCTCCATCGCCGCCGTCCAGGGGCATGCCATCGGCGCGGGCTTCCAGCTCGCGCTCGCCTGCGACCTGCGCGTCGTCGCCGACGACGTGCAGTTCGCCATGCGCGAGACCAGCCTCGGCCTGGTGCCCGACCTCACCGGGACGCATCCGCTCGTCTCCCTCGTCGGCTACGCGCGCGCCCTGGAGATCTGCGCCACGGGCCGCTTCGTACACGCGGCCGAGGCCGAGCGCGTCGGCCTCGCCAACCTCGTCGTGCCCGGCGACCAACTCGACGCGGCCACGGGCGACTTGGCCGCCGCGCTGCTCGCCGCGCCGCGCGACGCCGTCATCGAGACCAAGGCCCTCCTTCAGGGCGCCACGGGCCGCTCGTACGAGGAGCAGCGCACCGCCGAGCGCGCCGCGCAGGCCCGCAGGCTGCGCGACCTCGCGGGGATCGGCGACTGAGCACTCACACAGGACCGGCGGACCGGCCCCGGCCCCGCTCGTCGACCCCCGTCACGAGCACCGCGGCCGAGGGCCGGTCCGGCAGCGCGCCGCCCACCGCCGCGCGGACCGCGCGGGCCACGTCCAGGGCCCGGCGGTCCCCGGCCACGGCCAGCTCCACCCGGACGTGGCGGCGCGGCAGGGAGTTCAGCGACTCCAGCTCCTGGAGGTGCACCGCGCGCCCCAGACCGCCGAGCGCACCGGTCAGCCGGGTCACTCCCGGCACGGCGAGGACGGCCCGCGCCACCCGCCCCTCGTCGTCGGAGGCGTGAGAGGCGTCTGAGGTGCCGGGGGCGTCTGAGGCGTCAGAGGCGTCAGAGGTGGCGGAGGCGTCGGAAGCGCCGGCGTCACGGGCGTCACCGGCGTCACCGGCGGCAGCGGGGCCATCGGAGTCCGCCGCGCCACCCGCGCCACCTGGGCCGCCCGGCGCCTCGTCGAGGAGTGCCGTCACCCGCAGGTCCACCTCCGCCACCACCAGGCCGAGCCGGTCGGCCGCGGCCGTCGCGAGCGCCGCGCGCAGCCGCGCCGCCACGGCGGGCAGCGGCTCGCCCGTCCCCGCCGCCACGTCCCCGCTGATCCGCAGCGGGCCCGGCGGCAGCGCGCTCGGCGGCGCCGGGACCGTAAAGGCGTACGCGTCCGGTGAGACCCGCGCGGCGGGAGACACGTACGCGGCGTCCGGGTCGGCCAGGGCCACCCGCACGGCCGTGAGCCGCGCCCCCGTCACCCGCTCGGCCGCCCGGCGCAGCACCGCCGCGGCCGCCGACTCGGTCACCCACGCGCCGTCCCCCGCGCCGCCCAGCGCGAGCACCCGGCCAAGGCCCAGCTGGCGCCGTACCTCCGCCGCCCATCCGTCACCCGTCATCGCTCCAGCGTGCCGCATCCCTGGCGCGCGGGCGCGAGGCCGCGCTTAGTGTGGACGAAGGACCAGATCCCCGGCCGAAAGGGACCGACGGTGATGACCGACACCGGAGAGCACAGGACCCCACAGACTCTGGAGAAGGAGTCACCCGACGACACCGCGGGGCGGGGCGGAGCCCCGCGGCGCGGCGGCGGCGATCCGGCGACGCGCGGGCGCACCACCATCGCGGACGGCGTGGTCGAGAAGATCGCCGGACTCGCCGCGCGCGACGTGGTCGGCGTGCACGCGATGGGCGGCGGGCTCGCCCGCACCTTCGGAGCAGTGCGCGACCGGGTGCCCGGCAGCTCCAAGTCCGTCACGCGCGGCGTGAAGGCCGAGGTCGGCGAGGTGCAGACGGCCCTCGACCTGGAGGTCGTGGTCGAGTACGGCGTGTCCATCGCCGACGTCGCGCGGGCCGTGCGGGAGAACGTCGTCGCGGCCGTGGAGCGCATGACAGGACTCGAGGTCGTCGAGGTGAACATCGCCGTCAGCGACGTGAAGCTGCCGGACGACGAGGACGAGGAACAGCCCCGCCTCCAGTAGCGCCCGGGGCGCACCGGGGGCACCGGGCGGCTCGGGACGCCCGGAGATGTCGTAGCGGCGCGAATCGGGGGAACAGACGACAACAGCGGGAACAGCCGGAGCCGTACACGCGCGGCAGTGAAGGAGCGCACGATGAACATGGCCGTCATCGGCATGATCGCCGGGATGGCCCTGGGCTTCGCCGGGTACTTCGGCGGGTTCGGGGCCTTCCTCCTGGTGGCCGCACTGGGCGCCATCGGCTTCGTCGCGGGGCGGTTCCTCGAAGGGGACCTGGAGCCGGGCGACTTCTTCCGCACGCGCGGCGACCGGCGGCGGTGAGCGGTGCCGGCGGAGGCCGTGGGCCGGGTCGCCCCCGCCGAGCGCGGCGCGACCCGGATCGCCGACCGCGTCATCGCGAAGATCGCCGCGCGCGCGGCGCGTGAGGCCCTGGCGGAGCTGCCCGCGGAGGCCGCGCCCCCGCACGCCACGGTCAGCGTGCGCCCGCAGGCCCACGGCTCCGCGCACCCGGCGGAGGCCCCCTTCGGCACCGCCCGCGTCCGCGTCAGCCTCGAACTCGACTACCCCAGCGACATCGGCGGCCAGTGCGGCGCCGTGCGTCGCCATGTCGCCGAGCGGGTAAGGGCGTTGGCGGGCATGGACGTGCCCGAGGTGGCGGTCCAGGTCGAGCGGCTGCACTCGGCGGCGGCCCGGGACGCGGCACAGGGGAGGACCCGATGAACGAGCCGCACAGGAGCGACGAGAACGACGAGAACACCGAGCCCCGTGCCACCGGGCCCGCGCCCGTCGTGGAGCGCGCCCCGGACGGGCCCGACCCGGCGGCCCAGTCGACGTCCGCCGCCTCCTACGCACCGCACCCGACCCTCGCCCCCGACGAGGAGAAGACGCCCCGCTTCTGGTCGGACCGCCGGGTGCCCGCCGGGCTGCTCGCGCTGGTGCTCCTCGGCGGCTGCGGCCTGCTCCTGTACGACGTCGTGGCGGTACGGGCCGACCATCCCGCCATGCGCTGGCGCCGCGACCTGGCGCGGGAGCTCGCCGAGCGGCCGCTGGACAGCGCGGTGGTGCTCACCGGCGCCGCCGTCGCCGTGGCCGTCGGCCTGTGGCTGCTGATCCTCGCGGCGACGCCCGGTCTCCGGGCCGTCCTGCCGATGCGGCGCGGCCACACCGACGTACGGGCCGGGCTCGACCGCGCCGCCGCCGCGACGGTCCTGCGCGACCGGGCCATGGACGTGGCGGGCGTGCGCGCGGTACGCGTGCGGATGACCCGCTCCAAGGTCGACGTGCGGGCCGAGTCGCACTTCCGTGAACTCGACGACGTACGCGGCGACTTGGACCGGGCCCTCGCCGACGGCATCCGGGACCTGGGGCTCGGCGGGCCGCCCGCGCTCTCGGTGCGGGTCGCCAGGCCGTGGAAGAAGGGGTGAGCGCGCCATGCCGCGTACGGTGAACCGGATCCTGCTCGGTCTGCTCGGCCTCGGCCTCGTCGGGCTCGGCGGCGCCGTCCTCGCGGTCGGCCTCGGCGCCGGGCCGCCGTCCTGGTGGGTGCACGACGGGCGCCACGACGTCCTGCTCAGCGCCGCCGAGCGGACCCGGTGGCGGGAGCGCGGCTGGTGGTGGCCGACGGTCATCGGCGCCCTCGCGCTGATCGTGCTCCTGTCCCTGTGGTGGCTCACCGCCCAGCTGCGCCGCCGTCGGCTCGCCGAGGTCCTGGTGGAGACCGGGGACGGCGAGGGGGCGCTGCTGCGCGGCCGTGCCCTGGAGAGCGCCGTGGAGAGCGAGGCCGCGGCGCTCGACGGGGTGGCGCGGGCGCGGGTCCTCATGACGGGGCGGCGCAACGCTCCGCGGGCCCGGGTGGGGCTTGTCCTCGACGCCGATGGGGTGCCGTCGGAGGCGCTGCACCGGTTGTGCGGGGAGGCGTTGGCGCATGCGCGGGATTCGGCGGGGCTTGCGCGGTTGCCCGCGGTGGTGCGGGTGCGGGGGGTTCGGCATGGGGCGGAGCGGGTCAGCTAGGGCCTCGCGTGGCGCCCCAGGCCCGCCCCTTCCCGCTCCGGGTGCGGCTGCCCCCGTTCCCCCGCTCAAAGCCAACGGCGCTTCGCGCCTTGTCCTCAAACGCCGGACGGGCTGGATCTCTAGAAGCCGTGCCTCGCGCCGCCGTCCACCGGGAGCATGACGCCCGTCACGTATGACGCCGCCGGTGACAGGAGGAACGCCGCTGTCCTGCCGAATTCCTCGGGGGTGCCGTAGCGGCGCAGGGGGATGTTCGTCTCCGAGGTGTGGCGGGCGGCCTCCGGGTCGGCTGCCAGGGCGTCGAGTTCGCGGACGCGCTCGGTGTCGATGCGGCCGGGGAGCACGCCGACGACCCGGATGCCGCGCGGGCCCAGCTCGGCCGCGAGGGACTTGGCGAAGCCCGCGAGGCCGGGGCGCAGGCCGTTGGAGATCGTCAGGCCCGGGATCGGCTCGTGCACGGAGGCAGAGAGGACGAAGCCGATGACGCCGCCCTCGTCAAGGGCCGCCGCGGCGGCCCGGGCCAGGCGGACCGCGCCGAGGAAGACGGAGTCGAAGGACGCCTGCCACAGCTCGTCGGTGGCGTCGGCGGCGAAGGCGAAGGGCGGGCCGCCGACGCTGATGAGGATGCCGTCGAAGCCGCCGAAGTGCTCACGGGCCGCGGCGATCAGCCGGGCGGGCGTCTCGGGGTCGGCGTTGTCCGCACCGACGCCGACCGCGTTCGGGCCGAGCTTCGCGGCCGCCGCGGCGGCCGTCTTCTCGTCGCGGCCGGTGATGACGACCTTCGCGCCGTCCTCGACCAGGGCGCGGGCGGAGGCGTCGCCGAGGCCGCGGGTGGCGCCGGTGACGACGTAGACACGGTTGTTGAGGCCAAGATCCATGGCCCTATCCTGCCGTGCCCGCCTCGGTGCCGAACAGGGCGAGGGCCGTGGAGACCAGACCGACGTGGCTGAAGGCCTGCGGGAAGTTGCCCAGCTGGCGGCCCGTGCCCACGTCGTACTCCTCGGCGAGCAGCCCCACGTCGTTGGCCAGGCCGAGGAGCCGCTCGAAGAGCGCGCGGGCCTCCTTGGCGCGGCCGGTCAGGTGCAGGGCGTCCGCGAGCCAGAACGAGCAGGCCAAGAAGGTGCCTTCGCGGCCGGGCAGGCCGTCCACCGTGACGCCGTCGGCGCTGTAGCGGCGGACGAGGCCGCCGGGGGTGCCGAGCTCCTCGCGGACGGCGTCGATCGTGCCGCGCACCCGCGGGTCGTCCGGGGGCAGGAAGCCCACGCGCGGGATGAGCAGCAGGGCGGCGTCCAGCTCGCGGGAGCCGTAGGACTGGGTGAAGGTGGCGCGGTCCGCGTCGTAGCCGCGGGCGCAGACCTCGGCGTGGATCTCGTCGCGCAGCCGCCGCCAGCGGTCCGCGTCGCCGTCGAGGTCCGGGTCCTCCGTCAGGGCGCGCGCGGTGCGGTCGGCGGCGACCCACGCCATCACCTTGGAGTGCACGAAGTGGCGGCGCGGCCCACGCACCTCCCACAGCCCCTCGTCGGGCTCGCGCCAGGCCTCGCGCAGGAACTCCATGAGCGCGAGCTGGACGTGCCAGCCGTGCGGCCGCGTGGGCATGCCCGCCCGGCGCGCGAGCGCGAGGGAGTCGACGACCTCGCCGTACACGTCGAGCTGGCGCTGGCGCACCGCCGCGTTGCCGACGCGCACCGGCGTCGAGCCCGCGTGGCCCGGCAGCCAGTCCACCTCCCACTCCGGCAGCCGCCGCTCGCCCGCGAGCCCGTACATGATCTGCAGCTTCGCCGGGTCGCCCGCGACCGCCCGCAGCAGCCAGTCGCGCCAGGCCGCGGCCTCCTCGCGGTACCCGGCGGCGAGCAGCGCGCCCAGCGTGAGCGTGGAGTCGCGCAGCCAGCAGTAGCGGTAGTCCCAGTTGCGCACGCCGCCGGGATCCTCCGGCAGCGAGGTGGTGGGGGCGGCGACGATGCCGCCGGTCGGGGCGTACGTGAGGGCCTTGAGGGTGATCAGGGAGCGGACGACGGCGTCGCGGTGCGGGCCGTCGTAGCGGCAGTGCCCCGCCCACGCCCGCCAGTCGTCGACGCTGTCGCGCAGCGCCCGCTCGGTGTCGATCAGCGGCGGGCGCTCCTCGTGCGAGGGGTGCCAGGTGAGCACGAACGTCACCCGCTCGCCCGCCCGGACGGTGAACTCCGCGTGCGTGGCCTTGCCGTGGCCCCAGGAGCGCACGTCGGGCTCGGCGCGCAGCCACACCGCGTCCGGGCCCGCGACGGCGACGCGGTGGCCGTCCGCGCGCCGCATCCATGGCACGACGGAGCCGTAGTCGAAGCGCAGCCGCAGGGTGCCGCGCACGGTCACCTCGCCGGACCGGCCCTCGACGACGCGCACGAGGTCCGGGGCGCGGTCGCGCTGAGGCATGAAGTCGGTGACGCGGACCGCGCCCTGGGGCGTCTCCCACTCGGTGTCCAGGACGAGCGAGTCACGGCGGTAGGCGCGGCGCGCGCAGACGTCGGCGCCGACGGGCGCGAGGCGCCAGTGGCCGTGCTCTTCGTCGCCGAGCAGGGCCGCGAAACAGGCCCCGGAGTCGAAGCGGGGCAGACACAGCCAGTCGACGGATCCGGTCCGTGCCACCAGGGCGGCGGTCTGGTGGTCGCCGATGAGGGCGTAGTCATCGATGGGTCGCTGCACGGATGACGGGTTCCCGGTCCGGGGAACCGTCAAGCGCCGGACGGGCGCGACTCCGGTCCCGCTGGAGCGCGCCGGGCGTGGTGGCGGTGGTCGCGGTCGCGATCGGGTCCGTCCTGGCCTACCAGTGGACCGAGCAGAACGACTGCGATCTTGTGGAGTCGTACGGCCTCGTGCTCTCGCACGGCACCCCGGACCCCTGGGAGAGGTGCGGGGACTAGGAGGCTGGGGGACTGAGGGGGGGACTGAGGGGGACTGGGGGATCTGAGGGGATTTAGGGGCCTGACGGGGCTGAGTGTCAGGCCGCTGTCGCGGCCGCCTCGGGGGCCGTCTCCGCCGTGGCCGCCGCCGCGCGCCGGTCGCGGACCTCGCGCCGGACCAGGACGATCCACCCGGCGGGCACGCCCGCCGCGAACAGCCACCACTGGACGGCGTACGCCATGTGGGGGCCGATGCCGCTGTGGTCGGGTTCGCCGAGGAGCTGGGGGGAGTCCGCGTCCGGCGAGGTCTGTTCGACGTAGCCGCCGAGGACGGGCTTGCCGAGGGCGTGCGCCTGCTGGCCGCTGCTGATCAGCATGATCTGGCGGTCGGGCAGACCGCGCACGTCCTTGATGCCGCTGGCCGCGGACGTCTCGTCGGCCATCAGGCGGCCGGTGACGGTGACCTCGCCCCGGGGCGGCGCGGGGATCTTCGGGAAGGCGGTCTGCGGGCCGTTCGCCGGGACCCAGCCCCGGTTGACGAGGAGCACCTTGCCGTCGGTGAGGACGAAGGGGGTCAGGACGTGGAAGCCGACCTCGTCGTCGCCGTTGGTGCGGCGCCGCACCACGACCTCGTGCTTCGTGTCGTACGTGCCCTTGGCCGTCACCCGGCGGTAGACGGCGGAGGACGGCAGCTCGCGGCCGGGGGAGGTGAGCCGCTCGGCCGGGACGGGCCGGGCGGCCAGGGCCTCGGCGATCTGCTCGTTGCGCGCCACGCGCTTCTCGTGCCGGTGCAGCTGCCAGAAGCCCAGCTCGATCATCACGGGGATGAGGACGATGCCGATGAGAGTGAGGATCACCCACTGGCGGGACAACAAGAAGCGGTACACGCCCTTGACGGTACCTGTGCGTGCGGGAGCCCCCGACGGGAGGGTCCTGTCGGGGGCCCGGTCGCGCCCGGAGGGGGACGCGTCACACCCTGTCGACGATGCCCACCCGCCCCTCCGCGCGTGCGCAGTGCGCCCCGCAGTACCAGTGCCCCTCGACCTCCACGCCCTGGCCGATCACCTGCACCCGGCAGTGCTCGCAGATCGGCGCCATGCGGTGGATGGCGCAGGCGAAGCAGTCGAAGACATGGACCGCGCCCTGCGCGTGGACCTCGAAGGACATGCCGTAGTCGTTTCCGCAGACCTCGCAACGTGCCATGCGCCACAGAGTGGGACGCGGCGGGGCGCGGGGCGAGCGGCGGGCGGGCGAGTCGCCCGGCAATCACCCGTCTGACGCCGGGGGCGCCCCGTCCACCGGGGCCACGTCCTGGAGGAGCTGGCCGAAGGCCGCCTCGTCGATCACCGGGGTGCCGTACGCGCGGGCCTTCGTCGTCTTCGACGTGCCCGAGTCCGGGTCGTTGGTGACGAGCAGGCTGGTGAGGCGGGACACGCTCGTCGCGATGTGCAGGCCCGCCTCGAAGGCGCGGTCCTCCAGGAGCTCGCGCTCCGTGGACGTGTCACCCGAGAAGGCGACGCGCATGCCCTGCTTGAGCGGTTTGCCCGCCTCGTACCTGCCCGGGTTCGGGTGCGGGCAGGCCGGGCGCTTGCGGGAGGGGCGCCAACTCGTCGGCCGGTACGCCGAAGCCGCGCCCGCGGGGCCCGAGGGCTGGCGGCCGACGCGGGGCGGTCCGTCCACCCACTCGGTCAGCGGACGGCACTCGAGGAGGGGCAGCCGCACGCTGTCGCGGGCCGCCGCGCGCAGGCTCGGCCGGAACGCCTCGGCCAGCACGCGCGCGTCGTCCAGGGCGTGGTGCGCGTTGCGCTGGACGACGCCGAAGTGGGCGGCGAGGGACTCCAGCTTGTGGTTCGGCAGCGGCAGGCCGAGCTCCTTGGAGAGCGCGATGGTGCACAGGCGCTGGCGGACCGGCGCCGTGCGCTCCGCGCGGGCGTACTCCCTGGCAATCATGGACCAGTCGAAGACCGCGTTGTGCGCGACCAGGACGCGGTCGCGCAGGCGCTCGCTGAACTCATCGGCGATCTCGCCGAACAGCGGGGCGCCCTCGAGCAGGTCGCTCGTCAGGCCGTGGATCCAGACCGGGCCCGGGTCGCGCTGCGGGTTGACCAGCGTGTACCAGTGGTCCTCGACCTCGCCGCGCGCGTCCAGCCGGTAGACCGCCGCGGAGATGATCCGGTCGTCCCTGGACAGCCCTGTGGTCTCGACGTCGACGACCGCGTACCCCGACGGGTAGGCGGTCGGCCAGGAGTCTGCGGACGCGGCGCGCGTGCGGTCTTCGAGCATGGTCCATGAGGATACGGGCCACGACTGACAGTCACGCCCGTGGGCCACCGCGCACCGCCCGCCGCGCACCGTCCGCCGCGCGGCCCCGGGCTCACCCCTCGGGGGCGAGCAGCCCGGCCACCAGGGCCCTGGCCGACAGCGTGAACAGCCGCTCCGGGTCGAGGGGGCGGGCGAGCGCGCGGGCGAGCGCGGGGTCGGCGTCGGCGGCGTGGGCGTCCCAGAGTTCCTGCTCGCCGGGGCGCTGGACCGGGGCGCGCTCGCGGTAGCGCTCCACCAGGACGTGGCCGACGACGAGCGCCTGCACGGCCCGTACGGCGTCGGCGGCGCGGGCCCCGCGCAGGCCAGCCGCGTGCAGCTCGCGCGCGAGGACCCGCTGGGCGGGCAGGAACATCCGCTCCGTCAGGCCGCGTTCGTGGACCATCGCGACGAGGTGCGGGTGGTCGAGCAGCTGGCGGCGCAGCGCGCGGGCCACGGAGACCACGCGCGGGGCGGGCCCTCGCCCCGCGGGCCGGATCTCCCCGAGGTCGGCGACGGTGCGCTCGACGAGGGCGTCCAGGAGCGACTCGCGGTTGCCGACGTGCCAGTAGATGGAGGTGACGGCCGTGCCGAGCTCGGCGGCGAGCTTGCGCATGGTCAGGGCCCCGGGGCCGTCCCGCTTCACCAGGTCCGCCGCGGTCCGCAGGACCTTTTCCCGGTCGAGGCGCACCCGCGTCTCTTTACCCTTCACGAGCTCTGTTGTAACTGTGTTACAGAACCTCCCGCAAGGCGCCGCACATCCCTGACGGTCCCTCAACGAAGGGTGGTACGAGATGGCACGCGTACGCTACGGCGCGCGCACCGAGAAGGAGCTCGCCGCGGCCAGGGCCGCGAACGGACGGCTCCCGGAGATCTGGTCCACGGGCGTGGTCGCCCTCTGGGAGAGCGATCCGGACGCGGTCGCGGCGGTCCTGCCGCCGCCCCTGAAGCCCTCCGCGCGCCCCTTGGTGCGCGTGAACATCAGCAAGGTGCAGCTGCCCGGCTACCCCCTGGGCGCCGGTTCGGTGGCCGTGGCCGCGGAGCACGGCGCGGTGGCGGGCTGGTACCCGCTGGTGATGCCGATGACCCACGAGCGCGCGCTGACCGGCGGGCGTGAGGTGTTCGGCGAGCCGAAGAAGCTCGGCGAGGTCACGGTCGAGCGCGACGGCCTCGTCGTCCGCGCGGCGCTCGCCCGGCACGGCATCGCGTTCGTCGAGGTGCGCGGGGCCGTGAGCGGGGCGCTGCCGCTGCCGGAGCCCACCCGCAAGACGGACTTCTACTTCAAGTTCCTGCCCGCCGTGGACGGTTCGGGCTTCGACGCCGATCCGGTCCTGGTGCACTGCGTACGGAACGAGAAGGTCCGCAAGCTGGAGCGGATCACCGGGGACGTGGTCCTGCGCGAGTCGATGTACGACCCGGTGGCCGACCTGCCCGTGCGCCGCCTGGTGGAGATCACCATCGGCGAGAAGACCAGCGACCAGCGGGGCCGGGTCGTCGAGAAGGTCGCCGCCGAGGACCTGCTGCCGTACGTCCACCAGCGTTACGACGACGCCCGGCAGGTGTTCGACGGGCCTCCGGAGGGCAGCGCCTGATGGACCTCGTGACGGGACAGGTGGCCGTCGTCACGGGCGCGGCCAGCGGCGTCGGCCTCGCCCTGGCGCGCCGGTTCGCCGCGGACGGCCTCACGGTGGTCCTCGCGGACGTCGAGCGGGGCGCCCTGGAGAAGGCGGCGGCGAGCCTGCGGGCCGAGGGCGCGACCGTGCACGCGCGCGTGGTCGACGTCGGGCGCCGCGAGGAGGTCATGGCGCTCGCCGAGGAGACGTACGACGTCTTCGGCGCCGTCCACGTGCTGTGCAACAACGCCGGGGTCGGCTCCGGCGCCGAGGGCCGCATGTGGGAGCACGAGCCGAACGACTGGCGGTGGGCCTTCGAGGTCAACGTGTGGGGCGTCTTCCACGGCATCCAGGCCTTCGTGCCCCGGATGATCGCCGGGGGACAGCCGGGCCACGTCGTCAACACGTCCTCCGCGGACGGCGGCATCGCCCCGCTGCCCACCGCCTCCGTGTACGCGGTCACGAAGGCGGCCGTCGTGACGATGACGGAGTCGCTGTACGCGCATCTGAGGGCGGAGCACGCGCGCGTGGGTGCCTCCGTGCTCTTCCCCGGCCCCCACATGCTCCGCACCGGCCTGTGGGAGTCGCACCGCAACCGGCCCGAGCGGTACGCCAAGGAGCGTCCCCGCAAGACGCCCTACCGCAGCCTCGCGCAGTGGGAGGCCGCCATGCGCAAGGCGGGGCGGGAGGTCGCGTTCACGCCCGTCGAGGAGGTCGCGGACCTCGTGGCCGAGGGCATCGCGGCGGACCGGTTCTGGCTGCTGCCGCCGAGCGAGCACAGCGACCGGCAGATCAGGGCGCGGGCGCGGTCCATGCTGGAGCGCTCCGCGCCGGACTACCTGGAGAAGTTCATCCTCGACTGAGGAGTCCCGATGACGGACCCGCACGGCCCGCACGGCCCGCACGACCCGTACCTGATCATCTCCTCCGACTGCCACGCCGGTCTGCCCACCGAGCGCTACCGGCCCTACCTGGACAGCCGCTTCCACCGGGACTTCGACGCGTTCCTCGCCGGGCGCGACCGGCGCCGCGAGGAGATGACCCGCCTGGGCATCCGCAACGAGGCCTTCGCCGCGCGGTGGTTCAGCGACAACGAGGAGGGCCTGCGCGGCGGCTGGGACGCCGGGCAGCGGATCAAGGAGCTCGACGGCGACGGCGTGGCCGCCGAAGTCGTCTTCCCGGACGCCGACGCCGTCGACAGCCAGACCGCCGCGCCCTTCGGGGTCGGCCTCGGCCTCTCCGGGGACCAGGACCCCGAGCTCGGCATGGCGGGCGCGCGGGCGCACAACCGCTGGCTCGCCGACTTCGTCTCCGAGCACCCCGAACGGCACTGCGGCGTGGCCCTGCTGCCCGTCACGGCCGACCCCGACCGCGTGGTGGCCGAGATCCACCGGGCGAAGGAGTCGGGCCTAGGCGCGCTGATGATTCCCTCCATGTGGGTCGACAAGGCGCCCTACCACGACCGCCGTTACGACTCCGTATGGGCCGCGGCCGCCGCGTGCGCGATGCCCGTCCTGACCCACTCCGGGGCGGCTCCCCGGCACGAGTACGGCGACCACCTCGGCATCTACGTCTCCGAAGTGACCTGGTGGCCCGCCCGGCCGCTGTGGTTCCTGCTGTGGTCCGGGGTGTTCGAGCGGCACCCGGGGCTGCGCTTCGGCGTCGCCGAGTCGGGCTGCTGGTGGCTGCCGAACCTGCTGTGGTTCATGGACCGCCTCTACCTGGGCGCGCACGGCGGCAAGAAGCTGTCGCCGTTCGCCGAGCTGACGCGCCCGCCGCACGAGTACCTGGACCGGCAGGTGTTCGTCTGCGCCACCAACACCAAGCGCCGCGAACTCGCCCAGCGCTACGAGATCGGCGTCGACAACATCCTGTGGGGCAGCGACTTCCCGCACCCCGAGGGCACCTGGCCCGACACGCGCGCGTGGCTGGCCAGGACCTTCCACGACATCCCCGTGGCGGAGACCCGGCGCATGCTTGGCCTGGCCGCCGCCGAGGTGTTCGGCTTCGACACCGCGCGCCTTGCCCCGCTGGCGCGCCGCATCGGCCCCACCCCCGCCGAGCTCGGCCAGGACGTCGACCAGGACGCCGTCACCGCCTCCTGGGCCCGCTCGCGCGAGGCCGGCCGCCACTGGCTGACCGGCCACGACTTCCCGACGCTAGGGGTGAACCCATGACCGAGAGCGAGCGCTACACCGTCATCTCCGCCGACTGCCACGCGGGCGCGGACCTCCTCGACTACCGGCCGTACCTGGAGTCCCGCCACCACGAGGACTTCGACGCCTGGGCGGCCACGTACGTCAATCCGCACGAGGACCTCCTCGCCGACACCGCCGACCGCAACTGGAACTCCGAGCGCCGCCTCGCGGAGCTGGCCAGGGACGGCATCGTCGCCGAAGTCGTCTTCCCCAACACCATCCCGCCGTTCTTCCCCTCGGCGTCCCTGATGGCACCGGCGCCCACCCGCGAGGAACTCGCGCTGCGCTGGGCGGGCCTGCGCGCCCACAACCGGTGGCTCGCCGACTTCTGCGCGGCCGCGCCAGGGCGCAGGGCGGGCGTCTGCCAGATCCTGCTCAACGACGTCGACGAGGCCGTACGGGAGATCCGGTGGGCCGCGGGCGCGGGCCTCACCGGCGGCGTCATGCTCCCGGGCACGCCGCCGGGCTCCGGCCTGCCCGAGCTGTACTCGCGCCACTACGACCCGCTCTGGGCGGTCTGCGCCGAGCTCGGCGTGCCGGTCAACCACCACGCGGGCTCGGCGTCGCCGCCGCTCGGCGAGGAGCCCGCCGCGCGCGCGGTGTTCATGGTCGAGACGACGTGGTTCTCGCACCGGGCGCTGTGGCACCTGATGTTCGGCGGCGCCTTCCGCCGCCACCCGGAGCTCTGCCTGGTCCTCACCGAGCAGGGCTCCGGCTGGATCCCGGGCGTCCTGGAGATGCTGGACTACTACCACGGGCGGCTCGTCGCGGCGGCGACGCGGGCGGACACCGCCGAGTCCAAGTTCGGGGCCGGGCTCGCGGACCAGATGGGCGAGGGCCCCTCGGCGGTGTGGCGGGAGAACTGCTTCGTGGGCGCGAGCTTCATGCGCCCGCACGAGGCGGCACTGCGCGAGCGCATCGGCCTGGACAAGGTCATGTGGGGCAGCGACTACCCGCACGACGAGGGGACCTACCCCTACTCCCGGGAGGGCCTGCGCGCCGCTTACGCGGGCCTGCCGCGCGCGGAGGTCGCGGCCATGGTCGGCGGCAACGCCGCGCGTGTGTACGGCTTCGACCTGGAGCGCCTGGACGCCCTCGCGGCCGAGGTCGGCCCCACGCCCGAGGAACTCGCCGAACCCCTCAAGGAGCCTCCGGCCGACGCCACCAGTCCGGTGTTCGCCCCGGGAGGGTCGGTCCGCGTCTGGTGAGGCGCGCGGTGCCATGCTCGCCCCGTGACGGAAGCCACTCACGAGGAAGCGCACGGCGGCGCCCTGGGTTCGCGCCTGAACTGGCTGCGGGCCGCCGTGCTCGGCGCCAACGACGGCGTGGTCTCCACCGCGGGCCTCGTCGTCGGCGTCGCCGGTGCCACCGACGACCGCGGCACCCTCCTGACGGCGGGCCTCGCGGGCCTCCTCGCCGGGTCCATGTCGATGGCCGCGGGCGAGTACGTGTCGGTGTCCACGCAGCGCGACTCGGAGAAGGCCGCGCTCGCCCAGGAGCGGCGCGAGCTGCGCGAGCAGCCGGAGGCCGAACTCGCGGAGCTGACCGACCTCCTGGCCGAGCGGGGCCTCAGCCGGGACGTGGCCCGCGAGGCCGCCGCGCAGCTGACCGAGCGGGACGCGCTGCGCGCCCACGCGCGCGTGGAGCTCGGCATCGACCCCGACGAGCTCACCAACCCCTGGCACGCCGCCTGGGCGAGCTTCGTCGCCTTCACCGTCGGCGCCCTGCTTCCGCTGCTCGCGATCGTCCTGCCGCCCGCCTCCTGGCGCCTGCCCGTCACCGTTGTGTCCGTCCTCGCCGCCCTCGCCCTCACTGGCCTCGCCAGCGCCCGCCTGGGCGCGGCGGCAGCGCGCCCCGCGGTCCTGCGCAACGTCCTGGGCGGCGCCCTCGCGATGGCGCTGACGTACGCGGCGGGCACGCTGCTCGGGGCGGCCGGGGTCTGAGAGGCAAGGGCGAAGATCGCCAACAACTCCGTGCGTACCGCCGGTAATACTTGTCGGTAACTACCTCTAGTCGCCGCCCGGCGGGCGTTCTACCGTGCTCGCATGTCCTCGCCCAACCTGCCCGACGTCGTGCTCTGGTCGATCCCGGCCTTCGTGTTGCTCACCGCCGTCGAGATGGTGAGCGTCCGCTTCCGGCCCGACGAGGACGCCGCCGGGTACGCCACCAAGGACGCCGCCACCAGCGTCACCATGGGGCTCGGCAGCCTCGTCTTCGACCTGCTGTGGAAGATCCCGATCGTCGCGGTCTACTCGGCGCTGTACTCCCTGACGCCGCTGCGGGTGCCCGTCCTGTGGTGGACGGTGCCGCTGATGCTGCTCGCGCAGGACTTCTTCTACTACTGGTCGCACCGGGGCCACCACGTCGTCCGCGTCCTGTGGGCCTGCCACGTGGTGCACCACTCCAGCGAGAAGTTCAACTTGACGACCGCGCTGCGCCAGCCCTGGACGTCCCTGACGGTGTGGCCGTTCTACGTGCCGATGATCCTGTGCGGGGTGCACCCGGCGGCCGTCGCGTTCTGCTCGTCGGCCAACCTGGTGTACCAGTTCTGGGTCCACACCGAGCGCGTCGGCAAGCTGCCGCGCCCCTTCGAGTACGTCTTCAACACGCCGTCGCACCACCGCGTCCACCACGCGTCCCAGGGCGGCTACCTGGACCGCAACTTCGGCGGCATCCTCATCGTCTGGGACCGGCTCTTCCGCTCCTGGGTGCCGGAGACGGAGCGCCCCGTCTACGGCCTGACCAAGAACATCGACACGTACAACCCGCTGCGCGTGGCCACCCACGAGTACGCGGCCATCGCCAAGGACCTGCGGAAGGCGTCGAACTGGCGCGACCGGGCGGGCCATCTGTTCCGGGGGCCGGGCTGGCAGCCCGCCGCCCCCGCGCCCCCGCAGGTCGCGGAGCCCCCGAAGGCCCCCGCCCCGAAGACCCCGGAGCGCGCCGCGTGACGGGCACCGTGGCGGGCGTCCCGGCGCCGCCCACCGGGCACCGGCGGCCCGGCACCTGGGCCCTGGCCGCCTTCGCCGTGGCCGCGGCCGGTGACCTGGCCGCCGTGGCCGCCGGGTCGGACGTCGGCCACCTGGTGTTCAAGCCGCTGCTGATGCCGCTGCTCGCCGCGTACGTGGTGCTCAGGCGCGGGCCCCGACTCCTGGTCGCCGCCCTGCTGTTCGGCTGGGGCGGCGACACCCTGCTCCTGGGGGACGCGGACGTCGCGTTCCTCGCGGGTATGGGGTCCTTCGCGGTGGGCCATCTGTGCTACCTGGCGCTGTTCCGGCGGCACGGCGAGGGCTTCGGCCCGTCCCGCGCGCGGGGCTCGTACGTCATCACGGCGTACGCCGCCGCGCTGCTCGGCACCGTCGCCCTGCTCTGGCCCGACCTGCCGTCCGACATGCGCGTCCCGGTCGCGGGCTACAGCGTCCTGCTCACGGCGATGGCGTGCGGCGCCACCACCCTGGGGCTCACGGCGGCCGCGGGCGGCGCGCTCTTCCTGCTGTCGGACACGCTCATCGCGACCGACGTCGCCGACTGGCCGCAGGCCCCGCGCCCCGACTTCTGGATCATGCTGACGTACCTCGCCGCCCAGGCCCTGCTGACCCGAGGAGTCCTCACCAGCGGATCGGCACCGGCACGGCGGTGAGCAGCGCCGACACCGCGATCACGGCACCCAGCGCGAGGACTTCCCCGCGTGCGGGCGTGTACGCGGCGAGCGGGTCGCCGCCACCGTCATTGGTCCCGGACCGCCGCAGCCGCCGGCGCGCGAGCAGCGCGAGCACGGCGACCACGGCCACGAGCAGCAGCTTGGCCACCAGCGTGCGGCCGTACGCCGTGTCGCTGAGCTGGTCGAGCACGGTGTCCGGGGGCATGCGGCGCAGCGTGCTGGCCGTCCCCGTCGCGGTGAGGGCGGCGAACAGGACGGCGGCCACGCGCGCGTAGAGGCCGAGCACCGCGACGCCCGCCCGCGGGGCGGACACCCGCCAGCGGCGCAGCGTCCGCAGCGCGTACAGCAGGCCGCCCGCCCACAGCGACGCGCACAGCAGGTGCACCAGGGTCAGCCCGGAGCCGACGAGCGCGGTCTCCTCCGTGGGCGGGTGCGCGCGCAGGGCCTCCGCGACGACCACCGCCGCGAGGGGGAGCGCCGCGCTGTCCGGGCGGCGCGAGCGCGCGCACAGCGCGGCCACCAGGAAGGCGTTCACCTCCAGGAGCGCCAGGCGGCCGTCCCGCGACTGGTAGAGCCCGCCCACGTCCAGGTCCGACGGCTGCTGCGGCACCAGATTGCCGCTGGCCACGACGGAGGCGAGGCCGAGCGCGGCGACGAGGCCCGCGCCCGCCGCCCACCACGCCCACGAGGGCGGCAGCGACTCCGTCGGCGCCCCCGGCACCCGGCGCGCGAGGCGGCGCACGAGGATCTCGCCCCACTGCACGCACAGCGCGGCGAACAGGACCGTCCGCAGGAACGTGATGCCCGGCGTGCCCGGGGCCTCGGCCTCGCCGGTGCCGTCAAGGGCGGCCGAAGGGCCGAGCAGCGGGACCGCGGCGGCCACGGCCACCAGGACCAGCACGGCGACGGCACGGGCGGGGGACGGCCGGCGGGGCGCGGCACGGCGGCCCGCGCGCGGGGTGGCGGAGGGCGGCCCGGCCACCGCGTCGCCTGGTTCCACGGACGGTCGTATGGTCACTACAAGATCTTCACCAGTCATCCCACTCCCGGGCAAGTCCGGGCAAACAACTGGGGTGCCGCCCTTCCGCCCCGCGGCCCCGGTCACCGCCACCCGGGTGCGTCCGCGCCCCAAGGGCCCGGCGGGTGCTCCCAGTTCACCGGGCCGCCGGTGAACGACACCGGCGGCAGAGCGTGCCGCAACCGCCCCAGAGGGCCGTCCGTGTGGGTGAGCCAGGGGGTGGGGTCGTAGGCGGGGGCTGCCGCTTCGGAGGCACCGACGGCCCCTTCGGAGGCGCTGACCGCCCTCTCGGAGACACCGGCCGCTCTCCCGGAGACACCGGCCGCTGTTTCCGGGCCGCCGGTCAGCCAGGCCGCCGTCCGCGCGAGCGCGAGCCGGGCCACGCGCGTGCCGCCCGCGGGGTCGGCGAGCCCTTCGCTGAGCGCGCGCAGGACCGCCGCCGCCAGCAGATAGCCCGTGCCGTGGTCCAGGGCCTGCGCGGGCAGCGCCCCGGGCTCCGCCGCCGAGCCCTCGGTGGCCGCGATGCCCGTCGCCACCTGCACCAGGCTGTCGAATCCGCGCCGGTGCTCCCACGGGCCGCCCGCGCCCCACGCCGAGAGCCGCGCCACCACGACGCCGGGCGCGCGGGCGGCCAGGGCCTCGGGGGAGAGGCCGAAGCGGTCCAGGGCGCCGGGCCGGTAGCCGGTGACGACGACGTCGGCCCCGGCGAGCAGTTCCTCGAAGGTCCGCAGGTCGGCGCGGACGCCGAGGTCCAGGGGCGTGGAGCGCTTGCCGAAGCCCGTGTCCGCGTGCTGGTCGGGCAGTTCGGGGCGCCCGGGAGCGTCCACGCGCAGCACGTCCGCGCCGAGCAGCGCGAGCGTCCGGGTCGCGACGGGCCCGGCGATCACCCGGGTGAGGTCGAGGACGCGCACCCCGGACGCGGGCAGCCGCGGGCCGCCCGCGAGCGGCGGCAGGGCGCGCGGGGCGCCGCCGTCGAGCAGGTCCCGCTCCACCAGCGGAAGGCGCGCGACGGCGGCCGCCTGCGGGTGCGCGGCCCACCGCGCGGGCGTCCGCAGCGCGACGGCCAGGCCCCCGGCCGCGTACACCGCGTCCTCGACCTCGACGCTCGCCCGTGCGGCGATGGCCGAGGCCACCGCGTCCACCGACGCGGTGCCCGGCAGGCCGAGCGCCGTGAGCAGCCGCTCCCGGTGGTGCGGATAGTTCGCGTGCGTGCGCACCCAGCCGTCGGCCGTGCGCCAGAACCGGGAGAGCGGCGCGAAGTTCTCCGGCGCGCGCCCGTCCACGAGCAGCTGCCGCTCGCTGGTGAACGCGGCCGCCACGGCACCGTCGTCCACGCGCGCGTGGGGCATGTCCCCGCCCGTGCGGCGGGCCGTCAGCTCGGCGGCGGCCAGCGCGCAGACGCCGACGCAGGCCCGCGCGAGCGCGCGGACGGGAAGCCGCGCGGCCAGTGTGTCGTCGCGGACGGCGGGGGAGAGGCGGGAGAGCGCGTCGGGGGCGCCACCGAGCGCGGCCCAGGCGCCTTCCACCCACGCCCGCGCCCCGTCGGGCCACACCTCGTCCGCCACGGACCCTGCCCCGTCTGCCACGGACCCTGCCCCGTCCGTCACGGACCTTGCCCCGTCCGCCACGGACCCCGCCCCGTCCCGCGCGGGCAACTCTCCCTCAGCACCAGGTGATCGCGTCATGCCGCCACTATGGCTGGGCCCTTACGACGCCGTCCCCGCGACCCCCGCCGAGGGGCCCGCGACCCCCGCCGAAGGCCCCGTGGCCCCCGGCGCGGACGCCGCCGACCACCACAGCCGGATCTCCTCGCGCGGGTCGGAAGGCCGCTGCTCCCAGCCCCGGGCCGCCGCCGCCTCGACCACGTAGTGGCCGCCCGCCCCGCGGTACGTACGCAGCGGGACCTCGCACGCGGTCGGGGGGTTCGGCTTCTTGGGCCGCTTGGGGGCCGAGGCCCGCTTCGTCCAGGTGTCCAGACGCGCGTCGACCCGCGCCCGGTAGTACGCGGCGTCGCCCTCGTGCCGCAGCTCGGGCCAGGTCACCGTCCAGCGGGGCCAGATCGCGACCTTCCCGATGGCCGCGTCCATGACGTGCTCCGCTCGCGAAGGGCCGGGCGGCCCGCGGCCGCCCGGCCCCCCACGCGCGCGGTTACTTGCGCACGGCGTCCAGCGCGTCGGACATGCCGACGCCGTAGAAGCCGTTCTTGTTCTTGCCGCCCTCGCACACCGCGTCGACCTTGCCGTCGCCGTCGATGTCATAGGGGTTCGTGCACGCGGTCGCGTCGGCCTGCCGGTACAGCAGCGCCTTCACCCGGGCCGCCGAGGCCTTCGGGTGCGTCGACTTGATCAGCGCGGCCACGCCCGCGACGTGCGGCGACGCCATCGACGTACCGGCCTTGTAGCCGAACTTGCCGCCCGGAAGCGTCGACAGGATGAGACCGCTGGTGGCGGGCGGCTGCGGCTTCTGGAACGCCGTCGAGTCGCCGCCGGGGGCCGCGATGTCGACGACGCCCTTGCCGTAGTTCGAGAACGACGACTTCAGGCCCTTCGCGCCGGTGGAGGACACCGTCACGACGCCCGGCAGCTGCGACGGCAGGTCGAAGCAGTCCGCGGTCTTGATGGTGCGCTCGACCGGAGTCGAGTCGTTCGGGCTCGACTTGTCGACGATCTCCTCCTGGGCGAGGTCCGTCTTGGCGTTGCCCGCCGCGGCGACGTTCACGGCGCCCTTGCGCTCCGCGTACCTGCTGGCGCGGCCGACCGCGTCGACCAGGGCCCGCTGGTCGTCGTCCGTACGGCAGTTGAACAGCCACGGGTCGGTGTAGTAGCTGCTGTTCGTCACGTCCACGCCGTGGTCGGCCGCCCACACGAAGCCGCAGACGACGGCCTCCGTGTAGTACAGCCCTGTCGCGGGCTCGGCCACCTTCAGGCTGGCGACCTTCACGCCGGGCGCGACGCCGGTGACGCCGGTGCCGTTCTTCGCGGCGGCGATCGTGCCCGCCACGTGCATGCCGTGGTCGCTCTCCTTGGCCACAGGACGCCACGCGTTGTCCTTCTGCGTGGGCACGCCGCCCAGACAGCTCGCGGACGCGTTCTTGTCGAAGTTCGGCGCGATGTCCGGGTGCGTGTCGTCGACGCCGGAGTCGAGGACGCCGACCGTCACCTTCGCGCTGCCAAGGGACTCCTTGTGCGCCTGGTCCGCCTTGATGGCGGGCAGGTCCCACTGGAGCGGCTCGAACTCGTCCTGGCCCGCGGCCGCGCGGCCCGCGGCGGACTTCGCCTCCTTGGCCGACAGCGGCCGCGCGGCGTCGATGTCGTCGCTGGACTGCGCGGACAGCGGCGCCGTGCGGGTCGCGCCCGCCGACTGCACGCCCTTCACCGCGCGGATCTTCTTCGCGAAGTCCGGGTCCGCCGAGTGGACGACGATGACGCCGATCTTGTCGTACGCGATGACGATCTCGCCGCCCGCCTTGGCGATGGCCTTCTTGACGTACTTCGACGCCCAAGAGCCGTGGCCCTGGCGGACGTTGACGACGTAGCTCATCTTCGAGCCGTCGGCGGCGGCCTTGGCCACGGGCGCCGCCGGGGCCGAGGGCGCGTCGGGCTGCGCCGCCGCCGTGCCCGGCAGGAAGGCGAGCGCGCCCACCACGGCCACGCCGAGCGGCAGGGCGAGGGCGCGACGGCCGAAGGATGCGGAGTGCCTGGTCATGTAGGTGCCCCCCGTCACTTCTTTTTCACGGCGTCGAGCGCGTCGACGATTCCGTAGCCGTAGAAGCCGTTGCGGTTCTTGCCGCCCTCGCACACGGCGTCGACCTTGCCGTCACCGTCCGGGTCGTACGGCTTGTCCGGGCAGCCCGGGTTGTCCGCCTGCTTCTTCAGGAGCTTCTGGAGCTGGGCGGGGCTCGCCTTGGGGTGCGTGGACTTCAGCAGGGCCGCGACGCCCGCGGCGTGCGGCGAGGCCATCGAGGTGCCCTGCAGCCAGGCGTACTCGCCGCCCGGCATCGTGGAGAGGATGCCGCCGTCCTTGCGGGGGGTGTCGGTGGGAATCTGATAGCGGCGGTCACCACCGGGGGCCGCGACGTCGATGACGCCGTTGCCGTACGTGGAGTAGTACGACTTGGCCTTGTAGACGCCGGTCGCGCTGACCGTGACCACGCCCGGGAGCTGGGTCGGCAGGTCGAGGCACTCGCTCGGGTCGATGACGCGCTTGACCGGCGTGGAGTCGTCGGGGCTCGACTCGTCGACGATCTCGTCCGCGGCCAGGTCGTGGTTGGAGTTGCCCGCGGAGGCCAGGTTCAGGGTGCCCTTGCGCTTGGCGTAGAGCTGGGCCCGGTTGACCGCGTCGAGGATGGCCCGCTGGTCCGGGTCGTCCTTGCAGTTGTACAGCCACGGGTCCACGTAGTAGCTGTTGTTGGTGATCTCGATGCCGTTGTCGGCGGCGAACACGAAGGCGCAGACGACGCTCTCCGGGTAGAACAGCTCGTTGACCGGGTCGGCCACCTTGATGCCCGCGACCTTGACGCCGGGTGCCACCCCGGCGACGCCTATGCCGTTGCGGGCGGCGGCTATCTCGCCCGCGACGTGCGTGCCGTGGTAGTGCTCCTTCTTCGCCGGGCGCCAGGCGCCGGGCGAGGTGTCCGCCTTGCCGCCCACACAGCTCGCGGACTGCTTGGCGGAGAAGGTGGGCGCGAGGTCGGGGTGGGTGTCGTCGACGCCGGTGTCGATGACGCCGACGGTGACCTTCTTGCTGCCCGGGTTGATCCGCGCGGCCTTGTCGGCGCCGATGGCCCGCAGGTCCCACTGGTCGCCCTCGAGCGGCTCCGCGGCGGGCGCGGCCCCCGAGGAAACCTTTCCCTGGGCCGACTTGGCCTTCTCCTTCGACAGGAAGGTCGGGGCGCCCTCCACGGTCGTGCCCGCCGCCGTCAGCGGAGCCGTCCGGGTGGCGCCCGCGGACTGCACGCCGCGCACCGCGCGCAGCTGCTTGCCGAAGTCCGGGTTGGCCGAGTGCGCGACGATCACGCCGATCTTCGCGTACGTCTCGACGACCGTGCCGTCGGCCTTGGCGATGGCCTTCTTGACGGCCGCGATGGTCTTGGCGTCCGTACGGGTGTTGACCACGTAGGCCAGCTTGCCCGCGGCGGGGGCGGGGGCCTTCGCCGTCGTGGGCGCCGAGGCCGGGGCGGCGGCGGTCGCGGCGCCCGGGGCGAAGCCCATCGTGGCGGCTAGGGCGACGCCGAGGGGCACGGCGAGGGCGAGTCGTCTGGAGCGGGACGGACGCGACGTGCGCGAGGAGCGCAGATGAGCCATGGGATCTCCACATCATCCGGATACGGCACTGCCCGAACACTGCTGGTGCTCGGGCAGATGCATGACGGGTGGTGCCAGGTGCATGACTAGTGGTGCAGGGCGAAGTTATCCCCACGACTCCCAGGCCAGCAACGCCTTCGCGAAGAAAGCGGGAAAGACGGGAAAGCCGGGAACGCGAGGATTGGCGAGGGAGTGCCGCTTCGGGCGCGCCGCCGTGACGTTGAACAGCGGACAGAAGCAATATCAACCCCCTGTCGGATCACGTCCCCTGGGCTTAGCATCACCAACCGCGGCCCACGTGATCCGCGTCACGTTGAAAGTTGGGAACCCGAGAACACATGGACCGCACCGCCTCCGTCCCCACCACCCCCGCACCACGAGGAGACTCCGTGGCCCCCGACGCACCGCCACCCCAGCAGGGCGGTACCGAACCCACCCCCGTGACCCCCTCGGCCGAGGAGTACGCCGAGGTCCAGCAGAGCCCGGAGTTCGGCGAACTGCGCACCGCCTACCGCTCGTTCGCGTTCCCGCTCACCGTCGCGTTCATCGCCTGGTACCTCCTCTATGTGCTCCTGTCGAACTACGCCGGTGACTTCATGGGCACCAAGCTGTTCGGCAACATCAACGTCGCCCTCGTGCTCGGCCTCGCCCAGTTCCTGACGACGTTCCTGATCGCCTGGTGGTACTCGCGGCACGCCGCCGCCAAGCTCGACCCGCGGGCCGACGCCATCAAGTCCCGGATGGAGGGAGGCGCGTGAGCACCCCCAGCACCCTCGGCACCACCGCCGAGGCCCACACCGCCCTCCTCGCCGCGGGCGAGGCCAGCGAGCACCGGCCGCTGATCATCACACTGTTCGCGGTCTTCGTCGTCGCCACCCTCGTCATCACCGTGTGGGCGGGCCGCCAGACCAAGAGCGCCGCCGACTTCTACGCCGGCGGACGGCAGTTCACCGGCTTCCAGAACGGCCTCGCCGTGTCCGGCGACTACATGTCCGCCGCGTCCTTCCTCGGCATCGCGGGCGCCATCGCCCTGTTCGGCTACGACGGGTTCCTCTACTCCATCGGCTTCCTGGTCGCCTGGCTGGTGGCACTGCTCCTGGTCGCCGAGCCGCTGCGCAACTCCGGGCGCTACACCATGGGCGACGTCCTCGCCTTCCGCATGCGCCAGCGCCCGGTGCGCACCGCCGCGGGCACCTCCACCATCGTCGTGTCGATCTTCTACCTGCTCGCGCAGATGGCGGGCGCGGGCGTCCTCGTCTCGCTGCTCCTCGGCATCACCAGCGACGCGGGCAAGGTCGGCATCGTCGCGCTCGTCGGCGTCCTGATGATCGTGTACGTCACCATCGGCGGCATGAAGGGCACCACCTGGGTGCAGATGGTCAAGGCCGTCCTGCTCATCGCGGGCGCGCTCCTGCTGACCTTCCTGGTGCTGCTCAAGTTCGACTTCAACGTCTCCGATCTGCTCGGCAGCGCCGCCGAGAACAGTGGCAAGGGCGCGCCGTTCCTGGAGCCCGGCCTGAAGTACGGCGCGACGGCCACGTCCAAGCTGGACTTCATCTCGCTGGGCATCGCCCTGGTGCTCGGCACCGCGGGCCTGCCGCACATCCTCATCCGCTTCTACACGGTGCCGACGGCCAAGGCCGCCCGGAAGTCCGTGAACTGGGCCATCGGCATCATCGGTGGCTTCTACCTGATGACGATCGCGCTGGGCTTCGGCGCCGCCGCGCTGCTCACCCCCAAGGAGATCACCGACTCCAACCCAGCGGGCAACACCGCCGCGCCCCTGCTCGCCCTGGAACTGGGCGGCAAGGACTCCAGTTGGGGCGCCATCCTGCTCGCGGTCATCTCCGCCGTCGCCTTCGCCACGATCCTCGCGGTCGTCGCGGGCCTCACCCTCGCCTCGTCCTCGTCGTTCGCGCACGACATCTACGCCAACGTCATCAAGAAGGGCAAGGCCAGCGAGAAGGAGGAGGTCAAGGCCGCCCGCTGGGCGACCGTGTTCATCGGCGCGGTCTCCATCGGCCTCGGCGCGCTCGCCCGCGACCTGAACGTGGCGGGCCTGGTGGCCCTCGCCTTCGCCGTCGCCGCGTCCGCGAACCTGCCGACGATCCTCTACAGCCTGTTCTGGAAGCGGTTCACCACCCAGGGCGCGCTCTGGTCGATCTACGGAGGCCTCACCACGGCCGTCGTCCTCGTCCTCTTCTCACCGGTGGTCTCCGGCAACGCGAAGACCTCCATGTTCAAGGGCGTCGACTTCCACTGGTTCCCGCTGGAGAACCCGGGCCTCATCTCCATCCCGGTGGGCTTCCTGCTCGGCTGGCTCGGCACGGTCCTGTCCAAGGAGGAGCCGAACGACAAGAAGTACGCGGAGCTCGAGGTGCGGTCCCTGACGGGCACCGGGGCGCACTGACCGGAACGAAACCGCCGCGCGGCCGCGTCGTAGGGATCTACGACGCGGCCGCGTCCCTCCTGGTGGAAACGGCCACGCTCGATGTCAGTGACGTCACGTAGGCTCGTGGTCAAAGGATGTACGACCGTTCCGGACCGGGGAGGGGCCGCGTGCTCATCGACACGTATGGCCGAGTGGCCACCGATCTGCGGGTTTCCCTGACTGACCGGTGCAATCTGCGGTGCACGTACTGCATGCCCGAAGAGGGCCTCCAGTGGCTCGCCAAGCCCGACCTCCTGACCGACGACGAGATCGTCCGGCTCGTCCGCGTCGCCGTCACCCGCCTCGGCATCGAAGAGATCCGCTTCACCGGCGGCGAGCCGCTGCTCCGCCCCGGCCTCGTCGGCATCGTCGAGCGCTGCGCCGCCCTGGAGCCGCGCCCCCGGATGTCCCTGACGACGAACGGCATAGGCCTCAAGCGCACCGCGGAGGCCCTCAAGGCCGCGGGCCTCGACCGGGTCAACGTCTCCCTGGACACCCTGCGCCCGGACGTCTTCAAGACCCTCACCCGCCGCGACCGCCACCGCGACGTCCTCGAAGGACTCGAAGCGGCCCGCGCCGCGGGACTGACCCCGGTGAAGGTCAACACGGTCCTGATGCCGGGCCTCAACGACGACGAGGCCCCCGACCTCCTGGCCTGGGCCGTCGAGAACGAGTACGAACTGCGCTTCATCGAGCAGATGCCCCTGGACGCCCAGCACGGCTGGAAGCGCGAAGGAATGATCACCGCCGGTGACATCCTGGCCTCGCTGCGCACCCGCTTCGAGCTGACCGAGGAGGGCTCCGAGCGGCGCGGCTCCGCGCCCGCCGAGCGCTGGATCGTCGACGGCGGCCCGCACCGCGTCGGCGTCATCGCCTCCGTCACACGCCCCTTCTGCGCGGCCTGCGACCGCACCCGGCTCACCGCCGACGGACAGGTCCGCACCTGTCTGTTCGCCACGGAGGAGACCGACCTGCGCGCCGCCCTGCGCGCGGACGACAGCACGGACGACGAGATCGCCCGCATCTGGAAGCTCGCGATGTGGGGCAAGAAGGCGGGTTCCGGTCTGGACGACCCGGCGTTCCTCCAGCCCGACCGCCCGATGTCGGCGATCGGCGGCTGACCCCCGAGCCCGGCCCTAACCGGCCGGGGCGTCCCCGGAGCCGCCCGCGGAGTCCCACTCCGCGAGCGTCACGACGTCCTTGAGGAATCCCCGCACGCCCAGGAACTGGGACAGGTGCTCACGGTGCTCCTCGCAGGCGAGCCACGTCTTGCGGCGCTCCGGAGTGTGCAGCTTCGGGTTGTTCCACGCGAGCACCCACACAGCGGCCGCACGGCAGCCCTTGGCGGAGCAGACGGGGGTTTCGTCGGTCACGTAAGTCATCCCAAACAAGGCGACGCCGAGCAGCCACGGGGGGAGCTGCCCGGCGTCGGTCTGTCGCTCCGACGGGGGATGCGGAGCGCGTACGAAGTATGTCACGGGGAACCGGCCGCCTGGCACCGGAACTGCATGATTGATCTGAGGTTTTCTTGAGCTTGGCGTAACGTAGTCGGTCAGCTCTGTTCGCGTGACCGTGCCACCGGCTCCTCGCGGGCGAACCCGGCGGCGTCTTCCGCGACGGGTTCCGCGGGCCCGCCACCGGGCGGCCCCGAGGCCAGCATCGGCCGCGACGGCGCCGGTACGAAGGTTGACGGGAGCGACGGCACGTTCTCCCGGCCCGCGTTGGCGATCACCACGGAGACGTACGGCAGGAGCACTCCGAGCACCAGCGCGACGAGCGCGACGTGCCGTTCCACGTTCCAGAGCACCGCGGCGGCAATGACCGAAACAGTGCGGACGGACATCGAGATCACATACCGCCGCTGCCGGCCGCGCACGTCTTCCGCGAGGCCCTGCCTGGCCCCTGTGATCCGGAAGACCTGGGCGCCGCTCTGCTTCCGCATCACATTCCACCGCCTGCCCGTATCGCCAGACTCTCCCCGGCCTGGACACTTCACCACGTTACGCCGCGCCTGCGCAGCCGCGTAGACCGGGTCCGGCCTCCGCTCCTGGTCTTCGGTGCGCCGCGCCACGTATGGCGGCGCCCGACATGCGCCGTATGACGGATGGACCGACACTGAGCGTAATGCTCATGTCGAGCCGTCTGAGGAGGCAGCTATGGGCTGGTTGTGGGCGATCATCGTGGGCTTCGTCCTTGGCCTACTCGCCAAGGCGATTCTGCCGGGGAAGCAGCACAGTCCGCTCTGGCTGACGACCGTGTTCGGCATCATCGGCGGCGTACTCGGAAACTGGATGGCCGCCGGCTTCGGCATCGACGAGACCAAGGGCATCGACTGGGGCCGGCACGCGCTCCAGCTCGGCGCCGCGCTGGTGGTCGTGGCGGTCGGCGACATGCTGTACAAGGCGGTCAAGGGCGACAGACAGACGACCTGAGGCGCACAAGGCGCACGCCTCGCAGGCATGAGGGGCCGGTCCTCGCGGACCGGCCCCTCACACGCGTGCGCTCACCGGGTCAGCCGGTGACCTCCACCGCGGCCAGGTTCTTCTTGCCGCGGCGCAGCACCAGCCAGCGCCCGTGCAGCAGCTCCTCGCGGGCCCAGACGGCGTCCTCGGCGGTGACCTTCACGTTGTTCACGTAGGCGCCGCCCTCCTTGACCGTGCGCCGGGCGGCCGACTTGCTCGCCACCAGGCCGACCTCCGCGAACAGGTCCACGACCGGGCCGGGCTCGGCGACCTCGACGCGCTCCAGCTCCGAGAGGGCCGCGGCCAGCGTCGCCGCGTCCAGGCCCGTCAGCTCGCCCTGGCCGAAGAGCGCCTTCGACGCGGCGATCACGGCCGCGCACTGGTCGGCGCCGTGCACCAGCGTCGTCAGCTCCTCGGCGAGCGCGCGCTGCGCGGCCCGCGCCTGCGGCCGCTCCTCGGTCTGCCGCTCCAGGTCCTCGAGCTCCTCGCGGGACTTGAAGGACAGGATGCGCAGGTAGCGGGTGATGTCCCGGTCGTCCACGTTCAGCCAGAACTGGTAGAACGCGTACGGCGTGGTCATCTCCGGGTCGAGCCAGACGGCGCCGCCCTCGGTCTTGCCGAACTTGGTGCCGTCCGCCTTCGTCATCAGCGGCGTGGCGATGGCGTGCACCGCCGCCTCCGGCTCCAGGCGGTGGATCAGGTCGATGCCCGCCGTGAGGTTGCCCCACTGGTCGGAGCCGCCGGTCTGGAGCACACAGCCGTGGCGGCGGTACAGCTCCAGGAAGTCCATGCCCTGCAGCAGCTGGTAGCTGAACTCGGTGTAGCTGATGCCCTCCTGCGACTCCAGGCGGCGGGCCACCGACTCCTTGGTGAGCATCTTGTTCACGCGGAAGTGCTTGCCGATGTCCCGCAGGAACTCGATCGCGGACATCCCCGCGGTCCAGTCCAGGTTGTTCACCATGACCGCGGCGTTCTCGCCCTCGAAGGACAGGAACGGCTCGATCTGGGACCGCAGCCGGGTCACCCAGTTCGCGACCGTCTCCGGGTCGTTCAGGGTGCGCTCGGCCGTCGGGCGCGGGTCGCCGATCTGACCGGTGGCGCCGCCCACCAGGGCCAGCGGGCGATGCCCCGCGAGCTGCAGCCGGCGCACGGTCAGGACCTGCACCAGATGCCCGACGTGCAGGCTGGCCGCGGTCGGGTCGAAGCCGCAATAGAACGTGACGGGACCGTCCGCGAGCGCCTTGCGCAGGGCGTCTTCGTCGGTGGACTGGGAGAACAGCCCCCGCCACTTCAGCTCGTCGACGATGTCCGTCACGGTCTCTTGTCTCCTCGGAAATGACTCGGGAATGATCGGGAATGATCAGTACGGGCACCTCAAGGGCGCCGGGTACGGGCTCGGGGCACCCCAGGGGTGCGGTCTACGAGGTTATACGCCCTGGCTGACCGAACTCATATTGAAGTCCGGCACCCGCAGCGCGGGCATGGCCGCCCGGGTGAAGTAGTCGCCCCACTCGCGCGGCAGCGTCTTCTGGGTGCGGCCCGCCTCGCTGGCCCGCGACAGCAGGTCCACGGGGGACTCGTTGAACCGGAAGTTGTTCACCTCGCCCACCACCTCGCCGTTCTCCACCAGATAGACGCCGTCCCTGGTCAGGCCCGTGAGCAGCAGCGTCGCCGGGTCGACCTCGCGGATGTACCACAGGCAGGTAAGGAGCAGGCCGCGCTCGGTGGCGGCGACCATCTCGTCCAGGGAGCGGTCCGAGCCGCCCTCCAGGATGAGGTTGTCGACCGCCGGGGCCACCGGCAGGCCCGTCAGGGCCGCGCTGTGCCGGGTGGTGAGCAGGCGCTTCAGCTCGCCGTCGCGCACCCAGTCGACGGGCCCGAGCGGCAGGCCGTTGTCGAAGGCCGACGCGTCGTCCCCGGAGGCGTGCGCGATCACGAACGGCGCCGCTTCGAGCCCCGGCTCGTTCGGGTCGCTGCGCAGCGTCAGCGGCAGCTCGGCGAGGCGCTCGCCGACGCGGGTGCCGCCGCCCGGCTTGGAGAACACGGTGCGGCCCTCGGCGGCGTCCCGGGCGGCCGACGACCACAGCTGGTAGATCAGCAGGTCCGCCACGGCCGTCGGCGGCAGCAGCGTCTCGTACCGCCCCGCGGGCAGCTCCACGCGCCGCTCGGCCCAGGCCAGGCGCCGGGCGAGGTCCTCGTCGAGGGCGGCCGGGTCCACGTCCTTGAAGTCGCGGGTGGAGCGGCCCGCCCACGCCGAGCGGGTGCGGTCCGGTGACTTCGCGTTCAGCTCCAGGGTGCCGCTCGGCTGGTCGTGGCGCAGCCGCAGCCCCGTCGACGTACCGAGGTACGTCGAGGTCAGCTCGTGGTTGGCGAAGCCGTACAGCTCGCGGCCGCCCGCCTTGGCGCGGGCGAAGGCCTCGCCGAGCGCGGGCGCGAAGTCGGCGAACACCGCCGAGGAGGTCTCGGCGGGCGCGTCCGTGAAGTCCGGCGCGGCCGGGGCACCCGTGACCAGGGGCTGGGCGTCCTCGGCGGGCCCGGCACCGCGCGCGGCGGCCTCGGCGGCGCGCACCAGGGGCTCCAGCTCGTCGGCCGTGACCGCCGAGCGGGACACCACGCCCGATGCGGTGCCCCGGGTGCCGTCGACGGTGGCGATGACGGTGAGGGTGCGGCCCCGGGTGACGCCGTTGGTGGTCAGGGCGTTGCCCGCCCAGCGCAGGTTCGCGCTCGACTCCTCGTCGGCGATCACCACGCAGCCGTCGGCGGTGGACAGCTCAAGGGCCCGCTCGACGATCTCGTGCGGCTTGCTCGTACGCGCGCTCATCGCCCGGCCTCCTGCGTGGTGTTAAGGATGTTGACGCTCTGGAACAGGGCGGAGGGGCAGCCGTGGGAGACCGCCGCGACCTGGCCAGGCTGGGCCTTGCCGCAGTTGAAGGCGCCGCCGAGGACGTACGTCTGCGGGCCGCCGACGGCCGTCATCGAGCCCCAGAAGTCGGTGGTCGTCGCCTGGTAGGCGACATCGCGCAGCTGGCCCGCGAGCCGCCCGTTCTCGATCCTGAAGAACCGCTGCCCGGTGAACTGGAAGTTGTACCGCTGCATGTCGATGGACCAGGAGCGGTCACCGACCACGTAGATGCCGCGCTCGACGCCGCTGATCAGGTCCTCGGTGGACAGGCCCGCCGGGTCCGGCTCGAGCGAGACGTTGGCCATGCGCTGCACCGGGACGTGGGCGGGGGAGTCGGCGTACGCGCAGCCGTTGGAGCGCTCGAAGCCGGTGAGGCGGGCGATGCGCCGGTCCAGCTGGTAGCCGACGAGCTTGCCGTCCTTGACCAGGTCCCAGGACTGCGCGGCGACGCCCTCGTCGTCGTACCCGATGGTCGCGAGGCCGTGCTCGGCGGTCCGGTCGCCCGTCACGTTCATCAGGGACGAGCCGTAGGTGAGCTTGCCGAGCTGGTCGAAGGTCGCGAACGAGGTGCCCGCGTACGCCGCCTCGTAGCCGAGCGCGCGGTCCAGCTCCGTGGCGTGGCCGATCGACTCGTGGATCGTCAGCCACAGGTTCGAGGGGTCGACCACCAGGTCGTACTGGCCGGGCTCGACGCTCGGGGCCCGCATCTTCTCGGCCAGCAGCTCCGGCATCCGGGCGAGCTCCGCGTCCCAGTCCCAGCCGGTGCCGGTGAGGTACTCCCAGCCGCGGCCCGCGGGGGGCGCGAGGGTGCGCATGGAGTCGAACTCCCCGCTCGACTCGTCCACGGCGTGCGCCGTCAGCTGCGGGTGCAGCCGCACGCGCTGCTGCGTGGTGACCGTGCCCGCGGTGTCCGCGTAGAACTTGTTCTCGTGCACGGTGAGCAGCGAGGCGTCCACGTGCGAGACGCCGTCGGCGGCGAGCAGCCGCCCGCTCCAGTCCGCGAGCAGCGCCGTCTTCTCCGCGTCCGGCACGGAGAACGGATCGGTCTCGTACGCCGAGACCCACGTCCGGTCCGCGTGCACCGGCTCGTCCGCGAGTTGAACCCGCTCGTCGGACCCGGCGGCCTTGATGACCTGTGCCGACAGCTTCGCCATCGCGACGGCCTGGGACGCGACGCGGGCCGCCGCGTCCATCGTCAGGTCGACGCCGGAGGCGAAGCCCCAGGTGCCGCCGTGCACCACGCGCACCGCGTACCCCAGGTCCGTGGTGTCGGACGACGCGGCGGGCCGGGCGTCCCGCAGCCGCCACGCGGCGCTGCGCACCCGCTCCAGGCGGAAGTCCGCGTGCTCGGCGCCCAGCGCCCGCGCGCGGGCCAGCGCGGCGTCGGCGAGGGCCCTCAGCGGCAGCGCCGTGAAGGCTTCATCGATGGAATGAGGCACGGAAGGTCTCCCTGCTGTCATCAGCGGTCGGCTCCGGTGCGCCGGAGCCGGGTGCCGGCCCACGGCCTCCCCCGGGCACCGGTCAGGTCCGATCATCGCGTGTGGACCGGTCACTCGGCCACATCTTTCTGTAGGGATCCAACAGCGAGTCATCTGCGCCACTGTCGGTCGCCGATTCTCCGGATCAGGCGCGGGACCGATAGGTTTTCGAGTGACCACACCGTCAAGGAGAAGGGTGATCCGTTGAGCCGCTCGGTTCTCGTCACCGGAGGAAACCGGGGCATCGGCCTCGCCATCGCCCGCGCTTTCGCCGACGCCGGCGACAAGGTCGCGATCACCTACCGCTCGGGTGAGCCGCCCCAGGAGCTCACCGCCGCCGGAGTCCTCGCCGTCAAGTGCGACATCACCGACGCCGAGCAGGTGGAGCAGGCCTACAAGGAGGTCGAGGAGAAGCACGGTCCGGTCGAGGTCCTCGTCGCGAACGCGGGCATCACCAAGGACCAGCTGCTTATGCGCATGTCCGAGGAGGAGTTCACCTCCGTCCTCGACACCAACCTCACCGGCACCTTCCGCGTCGTGAAGCGGGCCAACCGCGGCATGCTGCGCGCCAAGAAGGGCCGCGTCGTCCTCATCTCCTCCGTCGTCGGCCTGCTCGGCTCGGCGGGCCAGGCGAACTACGCCGCGTCCAAGGCCGGCCTCGTCGGCTTCGCGCGCTCGCTCGCCCGGGAGCTCGGGTCGCGCAACATCACCTTCAACGTCGTGGCGCCCGGCTTCGTCGACACCGACATGACGCAGGTGCTCACGGACGAGCAGCGTGCGAAGATCGTTTCGCAGGTGCCGCTCGGCCGCTACGCGCAGCCCGAGGAGATCGCCGCCGCGGTGCGCTTCCTCTCCTCGGACGACGCTTCGTACATCACTGGAGCCGTCATCCCCGTTGACGGCGGATTGGGCATGGGTCACTGATCACCATGAGCGGAATTCTCGACGGCAAGCGGATCCTGATCACGGGAGTGCTGATGGAGTCCTCCATCGCCTTCCACGCGGCCAAGGTCGCGCAGGAGCAGGGTGCCGAGGTCATCCTGACCGCTTTCCCGCGGCCCACGCTCACCGAGCGCATCGCCAAGAAGCTCCCCAAGCCCGCCAAGGTCATCGAGCTCGACGTGACCAACGAGGAGCACCTGGGCCGCCTTGAGGGCCTGGTGCGCGAGGAGCTCGGCGGCCTCGACGGCGTCGTGCACTCCATCGGCTTCGCCCCGCAGGACGCGCTCGGCGGCAACTTCCTGAACACGCCGTTCGAGTCGGTGGCCACCGCCATGCACGTCTCGGCGTACTCCCTGAAGTCGCTGACCATGGCCTGCCTGCCGCTGATGCCGGAGGAGGGCGGCTCGGTCGTCGGGCTCACCTTCGACGCGCAGTTCGCCTGGCCGCAGTACGACTGGATGGGCCCGGCCAAGGCCGCCCTGGAGGCCACCAGCCGCTATGTGGCGCGGGACCTGGGCGCGCGGAACGTCCGCTGCAACCTCATCTCCGCGGGCCCGATCGGCTCGATGGCCGCCAAGTCCATCCCGGGCTTCGGCGAGCTCGCCAAGGTCTGGGACAGCCGTTCCCCGCTCCAGTGGGACATGGCCGACCCGGAGCCCGCGGGCCGCGGCATCGTCGCCCTGCTGTCGGACTTCTTCCCGAAGACCACCGGCGAGATCATCCACGTCGACGGCGGCGTGCACATGATGGGTGCCTGACCCGCACCGTTCCACGGTTCGTCCGCACGGCTTGTCCGTACGGCTTGTCTGTACGGTGCCGACGCCCCGTTCCCGCAGCGCGGGGGCGGGGCGTCGCCCGTTCGGCCCGTCTGGCCGGGCGGGCCCGGGGCCGGGCCGCGCACCCTGGAGTGTGCGCTGGTCACCTGGTGCGGCGCTCGCCGCCCTCGCCCTCCTGATCACCCTGCCGTCGCCGTACGACACCGTGTCCCACGCCGCCGCGCGCCGCGCGCCGGGAGCGGGGGAGGGGGGTCCGCGACCGGCGGCGGAGGACCGGCCGTTCGGCGCGGAGTGCCGCAGCAGCGTCGCCGGCCCCCATGTCGTCGCGTACTGCCACAACCCCTACCCCGAGACCGACCGGGTGCGGCTGCACGTCGAGTGCGACCGCTGGTGGGACATCGACAGCGACAGCCGCCCGGTCGCGGCCGGGGCCGCCATGACGGTGCGGCTCACCGGCCGCTGCTGGAAGGAGGTCCGCTCGGTGTGGATCAGCCACCAGCGGTGAGCGGGGGCGGTCAGCCCGCGCCGAGCCGCTCCGGGTGGCACAGGTACGGATAGCTGGCCGCCTCGGCCGCCGCCGCGTCCGCGTCGCCCGCGCGGATCGCCTCGACCAGGCGGCCGTGGTCCATGTGGGCCTCCGGCGTCAGCTCCGTGCCGATGTCCTCCCGCAGCCAGTCCCGCAGGACCTCGCCCAGGTCCGCGTACAGGGCCGTCAGGACGTCGTTGTGGGACGCGGCCACCACCGCCATGTGCAGCGTCGCGTCCGCCGCCACGAACGCCTCGGCGTCGCCCGACTCCCAAGCCTCCTCGCGGCGCGCGAGCAGCGCGTCCAGCTGCTTCAGGTCCCGCTCGGTGCGCCGTTCGGCGGCGAGCTTCGCCGCGCTCGACTCCAGCGTGGCGCGCAGCTCCGCGATGTGCCGGGGGCTGGCGTCGGCGAACCTGCGCTGCATCACGCCCGCCAGTTCGCTGGTCGCGACCACATAGGTGCCCGAGCCCTGCCGGATGTCGAGCAGGCCGTTGTGGGCGAGCGCCCGGACGGCCTCCCGGACCGTGTTCCTGGCCACGCCGAGCTGCTCGACGAGCTCCGGCTCGGTGGGGATGCGGGAGCCGACCGGCCACTCGCCCGACGAGATCTGGTTGCGCAGCGCGGCGATGACCTGCTCGGACAGCGCGGAGCGGCGCGGGGTGCTCAGCGGCATGGCGTTCCTTCGTCGAGGCCTTGGTTAAAGAGTGGACAGCCAATCATCCTATGATTCTATGATGGCGCCATGGTCAGTGAGGAAGCCGATACGACACGCGTGACGATGACGCCCCGGCCCCCAGCCGTCCGCACCGCGGGGGAGGCGGGCGCGGTCGCGGGAGGTGCCGCGGAACCCGTGGGAGCGAGCGGGGCCGAAGGGGCGCACGGCGCCAAACGCGCGCGGGTCGAGGCGGGTGGAACGGCCGCCACGCGCGCGTGGGCCACACGCCTCCTCGTCGTCGGCATCGTCCTCGCGGCCGTCAACCTCCGGCCCGCCATCACCAGCCTCGGCGCGCTCCTGGAAGAGGTGCGCGACGGCCTCGGCATGAGCGGCACCCTCGCGGGCCTGCTCACCTCCGTGCCGCCGCTGTGCTTCGCGCTCTTCGGCAGCCAGGCGCCGCGCCTCGCCCGGCGCTTCGGGCCGACCGCCGTGGTGTGCGCGGGGATGGCCGCGATCGCCACGGGCCTGCTGATACGTCCCTTCGTGGGCGGCACCGCCGGGTTCCTGATCGCCACCGCGTTCGCCCTCATGGGCATCGCCGTGAGCAACGTCCTCATGCCCGTGATCGTCAAGCGCTGGTTCCCGGACCGGGTCGGCTCGATGACCGGCCTGTACTCGATGGCCCTGGCGCTCGGCACCTCCCTCGCCGCGGCCGTCACGGTGCCCCTGACCGACGCCCTCGGCGGCAGCTGGCGCACCGGCCTCGCGGTCTGGGCGGCGCTCGCGGTCGTCGCCGTCCTGCCGTGGCTGCCCCTGGTGCGCGCACACGGCGCGGAGGCGGCGGCCACCGAGCGGGTCCCGGCCGCCGTGCGCCAGGAGGACGCCGCGCTGCGCATCACCCACAGCCGCACGGCATGGGCCCTCGCGTGCTTCTTCGGGCTCCAGGCCACCGCCGCCTACATCACCATGGGCTGGCTGCCGCAGATCTTCCGGGACGCGGGTGTGCCCGCGGGCGAGGCCGGGGTGCTGCTGGCCGTCACGATGGCCATGGGCGTGCCGCTCGCCTTCGTGATCCCGCGCGTGGCGACCCGGCTGTCCCACCAGGGCCCCGTCGTGGTCTTCCTGGGCGCGTGCGGTCTCGCCGGATACGCGGGCCTGTACGTCGCCCCGGCGGGCGGCGCCTGGGCCTGGGCGCTGCTGTGCGGCATCTCCAACTGCGCCTTCCCGCTCGCCCTCACGATGGTCGGCATGCGCGCCAAGAGCAGCGCGGGCGTGGCCAAACTGTCCGCGTTCGCGCAGAGCACCGGCTATCTGATCTCGATCCCAGGGCCGCTCCTGGTCGGCGTGCTCTATCAGCACAGCGGCGGCTGGGGCCTGCCGCTCGCGCTCATGGCGGGCCTGATGGTGCCGCAGATCGTCGTCGGCACGTTCGCGGGACGGAACCGCACGATCGAGGACGAGGTCGCGGCCAGGGCGGCGGCCTGACTCCGGTGGCCGCCCCCGGGGCCGTACGACCCCGAGGGCGGCCACCGGTGCGGCGGGTGCGAGACTGGCGGCATGCCAGTGCTTGACCCGAACCCCCAGAACGGCCAGAAGAAGTTGCTCATCGTGCTCGGCGCGATGCTGGCCATCACCGTGATCATCGGCATCATCGCCACCGTGGCCTCGCCCTGACCGGCCCTCACTCGCCCTGACCGGCCCTCACCCGCCCTGACCGGCCCTCAGAAGGCAGGCTCTCAGGAGCCGGATGGTGGTGCTAGCCCCCCTATCCCCTAGGGGGTCAGTGTCAGGGTTAAGTGGGTGGATCACCGGATGGGCGGCGGGGCGCCGGATCCGTACCTTCGAGATGTGGCCGCGAGGACGCGGCCACGGGGGCACTCGAAGGACCTTGGAGGCGGCATGTCGGCCCGTGCGCAGACCCGACGCGACCCGGCGGACCGGGCGGAACAAGCCGCCGTCGAGATCCAGCTCCCCTGGTGGGCCATCGCCCTGCCCGCGGTCGCCTTCGCGGCCCTGCTCCTGCTGATATTGAACCCGGCGGACGCACACGCGGCGAGCACGGGCAGCGAGCCCGTCATCAGCCACATCCTGGAGCGCGTCAAGGCCCTGTTCGCCGCCTTCTGACCCCACCGTCCGGACGCGGCCCGGCACCGCGCGGAAGATCGTCACCGATGGCGTGAGAGACCCCCGAGGAGCCCCCCTCCTGGCCGGGGACCCCAGAAGACACCCGGTGAAAGCCCGGTCACCCCTGGCGGGGGAGCCGGTCAACTCCCTGCGCCCGATGGCGTGTTTCGTGCGAAGCTGGGACGCATGAGCGTCGCAGAACCCCGCAGGATTGTCCTTTTCCGGCATGCGAAGGCCGACTGGCCCCAGGTGTCCGACCACGAGCGCCCGCTCGCCGAGCGAGGCCGCAAGGACGCCCCCGTGGCAGGCCGCAAACTCGCCGAGACCGGAATCGCCTTCGACCTGGCCCTGTGCTCGACCGCCACCAGGACCCGCGAGACCTGGAAGCTCGCCGTTCAGGAACTGCCGCAGCGGCCCCGGACGGTGTATGACGACCGGGTCTATGAAGCCTCCCCCGGCGAGCTGATCGCCGTGCTCAACGAAACCCCGGACGACGTGCGCGACCTGATCCTCATCGGCCACAACCCCGGCGTCCACGGCGTCGCCGACGTCCTGGCCGGGGAGGCCGAGGGCGACGCCCAGGTCCGGATGAACCGCCGCGGCTTCCCGACCTCGGCGTTCGCCGTCCTGACGTACACCGGATCGTGGAAGGCCCTCGAACCGGGCACGGCGACCCTGGTGGACTACTGGGCGCCGTCGGAGTAGCGCCACCGCCGCCCGGCCCATGAACGGGGCCCGGCACCGAGGGGTGCCGGGCCCGAACCCCGAACGCCGTCGGTCGGCCGGGATTACGCGGGCTCGTGATCCAGGTGCGTATCCGCGGCCTCGACCTCTTCGCGGGTGATGCCGAGCAGATAGAGCACGGTGTCGAGGAACGGCACGTTCACCGCCGTGTGGGCGGCCTCCCGCACCATCGGCTTGGCGTTGAAGGCCACGCCGAGGCCCGCCGCGTTCAGCATGTCCAGGTCGTTCGCGCCGTCGCCGATCGCGACGGTCTGCTCCAGCGGAACGCCCGCCTCGTGCGCGAACCGGCGCAGCAGCCGGGCCTTGCCCGCGCGGTCCACGACCTCGCCGGTCACCTTGCCGGTGAGCCTGCCGTCGACGATCTCCAGTGTGTTGGCGTGGGCGAAGTCCAAGCCGAGACGTTCCTTCAGATCGTCCGTCACCTGGGTGAAACCGCCCGATACCACACCGACTTGATAGCCGAGGCGCTTGAGCGTACGGATCAGCGTGCGCGCGCCGGGCGTGAGCCGGACCTCCGAGCGGACCTTGTCCACCACCGAGGCGTCGAGCCCTTCCAGGAGCGCCACCCGCGCGTGCAGCGACTGCTCGAAGTCCAACTCGCCGCGCATCGCGGCCGCCGTGACCTCCGCGACCCGCTCCTCGCACCCGGCGTGCGCGGCGAAGAGCTCGATCACCTCGTCCTGGATCAGCGTCGAGTCGACGTCCATCACGACCAGACGCTGCGCGCGGCGGTGCAGGCCCGCGGCGACGACCGCGACGTCGACCCCGAGCGCGGCGGCCTCAAGGGCGAGCGCGGTGCGCAGCGGCTCGGTCTCGGTGCCGGACACCGCGAACTCCACGGCGGTGACCGGGTACTTGGCGAGCCGGAAGATACGGTCGATGTTGCCGCCGGTGGCGGTGATGCTGGCGGCGATCGCGGCGGTCGACTCGGCGGTCAGCGGGTGCCCGAGCACGGTCACCAGGGACCGGCCGAGGCCGCGGGGGCGGTTGTCGCCGTGGCCCGAGATGATCTCGGCCTGCAGCTTCATGGAGTCCGCCCACGAGTGGACGGTGGACCGCAGATCCCCTTCGAGACCGGCCGGGGGCTCGGTGACCAGTGCACACAGCACTATCCGGCCCCGGGTCACGACCTGCTCGATGTCGACGACGTCCACGGCGTACGCGGCGAGCGTGTCGAAGAGTCCGGCGGTGATGCCCGGGCGGTCCTTGCCGAAGATCTTGACGAGGAGTGTGGGGAGGTCAGCGGCGGCGCCGGCCGGCGTGGGGGTGCCGGGGGGCGCGGTGGGCGTGGAGGCACTCATGGTGATCCCCACGGTAGCTGGCGGGGCCATGCGGATGGTGGGGGTGTCCGGGTGCCGGACATCGTTGCCCGCACCTGTTCACGCCCCGGTCCCGTGCGGGCCGTCCGCTGCCCCCTTGCCCTTCATGCTGGCGCCGGGGTGGTGTGGGCGGTTGCCCTCCGGGGGGCGGGGTGTGGGGGCGCCGCTCGGCTGGGGGCCCGCGGCTGCCCGTGGCGGGCCCGCTTCTTCGCCGCTCCGCGGCGGGGTTGGCTGCCCGGCTGCCTGTGTGCTGTCCGTCGGGTGGTGTGGCCCTTCTTCGCCGCTCCGCGGCGGGCTGCCCACCCGCCCACCCGTGCACTCTCTATCGAGCGGCGCAGCCCTCCTCCCCGGGGAAAGCAGGGAGGCACCCCCAGCCACACGCTCCCCCCCCCCGGACGTGGACACACCCTCAGGCCCCACCCACCCGCGCGACAGCGCCAGCCCGCAGTGTCAGCGCCTGCGCCTCGGTGGGCCCGGCTCCGGTGGAGGCGGAGGCGGGGGCGGCGGGGGCCAGTCACCCCCGCCGGGACGGCGGCCCCGCTTGGGCCCGCCCGGCGGGGGAGCCGCCGGGCCGGCCACCGTGGGCGCCCCGCTCACCGGCGATCCCCCGCCCGCACCGGGCGGCCGCGCTGGCCTTCCCCCCGCCCCCGGCGCCCCCGCCGACCCCCCACCACCCCGAGGCGCCCCGTCACGCCCCCGTAGTTCCTCCGGCACCCGCAGGTACGGATTCGTCTCCGGTCGTGGTGGTCGGTACGGCGTGCTCTGCCGGTAGGGACCCGCACCCTGCGTGGCGAGCGCCTCCGCGTCCGGCGCTTCTGGCGCCCCCGCGCCGAGGGCCAGCTCCGCGACCCCCCGGCCCGCCGCTCCGGTTGCCCGGGCTAGCAGCGCTCCGGCCGCTCCGGCCCCGGCTCCCCAGGCCGCCCCGAGGACCGCGGCCAGCGCCAGGTTGCCGTGCAGTTCGAGGCCCGCCCCGAAGGCGTCGAAGCCGAGGACGGACAGGGAGGCGTCCGCCGAAACGCCGGTCAGCCAGGTCATCAGGGGCAGCGCCACCGCCGTGACCGCCCCGAGCGTCAGGGCGCAGCGCCCGACGAAGCCCGCGCCGCCGCGTCCTTCCCGTACCTCGGCGGCTGCCCGCGCCAGCGGACTGCGTACCGCCGTCAGCACCCCGGCGAACAGCATCATCACGGCCGCCGCCACCCCAAGCAGCCACACCCGGCCGTCGAGTTCGGCGAGTCGGTCCAGGGTCAGGGGCTTGTCGGAGTCGCCGCTCAGGAGGTCGTCGACCGGGTCCGGCAGGAAGCGGGTCAGGGCGCCGGACGCCTGGCCGTCGTACGGCACGAAGAGGCCGACGGGCAGGCCGAGGAACACGCCGTTCGGGGTGCCGAGGAGCGCGCCGCCCATGACCCGCTTCGGGTGGTCGTCGCCGATCGCCGCGTACACCGCCGCCGCGAACCCCGCCACCACGGCCATCAGCACGACCGCGACGAGCGCGGAGGCGGCGGGCCGCAGCACGCGGTGCACGGCGTCGAAGCCGGGCGGCAGCGGCGTCCTGCGGGAGGCGAGCAGCGCGATGAGCAGGACGCAGACCGCCCAGATCAAGCCACCGAGCAGCGTGGCACCGGTGTCGACGGTGAAGCCGACGGCGGCCTTCGCCTCGACGAGGTCGCGCAGCCGGTCGGGCAGGAGGCCGCCGATGTCCCCGATGCCGCCGATGTCCTTGAGGCCGTCGGGAATCTTGTCCGCGATGCCGTCGGGAACGCCGTCGATGCCTTTGTCGATTCCCTTGTCAATTCCTTTGTCGATGCCCAGCTGTTCGCCGTCGATCGTGATGACGTCGTGACCCGCCCAGGCGAGGCCGCCGAGCATGGCGACGAACAGAGTGATCACCGCGGCCACGCGTGCCAGGAGTTCGGCGGGTGAGATCACAACTCCCGCACCGCGCAGGGAGCGTAAAAAGAAGTACGCGAGAAGGACCGCTCCGACGAGGCCGACGCCCAGCGGCGCGACGTCGATGGCCGTGGTCGCCTCGGCCCCTCGCAGACCGAAGGCGGAGACATCACCGGAAGGGGTGACGGAGCCGCCGACGCCGAGGGCGATCGCCGCCGCCGTCATCGGTCCGAGCGACCCGGCGGCATCCGCGCCGAGAAGGTGCAGACCAAGTGCGGCCGTGCCCGCCATGCCGATCAACGCCCAGCTGACCGCGGCGAGCGCGGAGAGCAGCACGTCCCCCCAGGGCACGCTCCGCCGCGCGTCCTTGTACCCGTCGGTCCCCATCCGACCCCCCGAGCTCGCAGCGCGTCGCTCCCGGCGCGCGCACGGCGTCACATGGGCGGCATCGCCGACATCGCCGGTATGGGCGACTTGGACGTTATGCGCGGCATGTTCGCGATCCGTACTCGCTGAGAGCCCTTACCACTTTCCGAGGCGATATCTGCCCCGTCAACGGGGCAGTCATAGTGGCCCGTACGCAGTCTTCACAAGGCCCGACTTTCGGTCAGAGCCCTCCGCCTGAAATAGTTCCTCCCGATGTTCGACATCCCTAGACTCCCCATGATGGGGGCAACTCGGGGGACAACTCAGTGGGGCATGGAGTGCCGGAACTCGTACTGGAATTGAATGGCAGGTCCTGGACGCTTGATTCGTCCCGGACATACACCCTCGGGCGCGATCCGCAGGGTGAGATCGCGCTCGACGACGCCAGGGTCTCCTGGCGGCACGCGACGATCAGCTGGAGCGGCCGGAGCTGGGTCATCGAGGACCACGGCTCCACCAACGGCACGTTCGTGCAGGGGCAGCGGATCCACCAGATGGACATCGGCCCCGGGTCGGCCGTCCATCTGGGCAACGCGACCGACGGTCCGAGGCTTGTCCTCTCCGGCGGCGCGCCCGGCGCCGCCGCCGCTGCCATGTCCGCGCCGGGCGCGCAGCAGCAGGCGCAGCACGCGCCGCCGCAGCAGGCTCCTGGCCAGGCAGGTCTCGGCCAGCAGGAGGCCCCGGGCTGGGCCGCGCAGCCGCAGCACCAGGCGCCGCAGTACCAGCAGCAGATGCCGCAGCAGCAGGCCTGGCAGCAGGCGCCGCAGCAGCAGGCGCCGCAGCCGCAGCACGCACAGGTGCCGCCGCAGCAGGGCCCGGGCGCGGGCATGGGATCCGGTGGCGCGGCGGGGGCCCCGCCGGTCTACGGCGACCGCAGCCCGACCACGTTCCACCAGCTGGCGCTTGGCCGAAAGATGCGCATCGGCCGCGCCCTGGAGAACGAGCTGGTGGTCTCCGACCTCCAGGTCTCGCGGCACCACGCCGAATTCACCTCGACGCCCGACGGCCGCTTCGAGCTGCGCGACCTCGGCTCGCACAACGGCACGTACGTCAACGGCATGCCGATCGCGAAGTCGTCCACGGTCCTGATCGGCCCGAACGACATCGTGGGCGTCGGCCACTCCACGTTCCGCCTCGTCGGCGACCGCCTCGAGGAGTTCGTCGACACCGGTGACGTCTCCTTCTCCGCGCGCCACCTGACCGTCACGGTCGACGGGGGCAAGGACATCCTCAAGGACGTCTCCTTCGGCGTCCCGGAGAAGTCGCTGATCGCGGTCATCGGCCCCTCGGGCTCCGGCAAGTCCACCCTGCTCAAGGCGCTGACCGGCTACCGGCCCGCCAACCAGGGCGACGTCCTCTACGACAACCGGAACCTGTACAAGCAGTTCGCCGAGCTGCGCCAGCGCATCGGTCTGGTCCCGCAGGACGACATCCTGCACAAGGAGCTGACCGTCAACAAGGCGCTCACGTACGCGGCCAAGCTCCGCTTCCCCGCCGACACCAGCAACCAGGAGCGCCAGCAGCGCATAGGCGAGGTCCTGCGCGAGCTGAAGCTCGACATCCACAAGGACAAGAAGGTCACCTCCCTCTCCGGTGGCCAGCGCAAGCGCGTCTCGGTCGCCCTGGAGCTGCTCACCAAGCCGTCGCTGATCTTCCTGGACGAGCCCACGTCGGGCCTCGACCCGGGCATGGACCGCGACGTCATGCAGCTCCTGCGCGGGCTCGCCGACGACGGCCGCACGGTCCTCGTCGTCACGCACTCCGTGGCGGAGCTCGCCCTGTGCGACAAGCTCCTGGTGATGGCGCCGGGCGGCGCGGTGGCGTACTTCGGCCCGCCCGAGGAGGCCCTGAACTTCTTCGGCTACACCACCTGGGCCGATGTCTTCTCCGCCTTCGAGAACTACCGCGACTACGACTGGGCGGGCCGCTGGAAGGGCTCGCAGCACTACCAGATGTACGCCGCGGACATCGACGCCGTCGCCGCGCAGTCCGTACACATGCCGCCGCCGCAGGCGATCAGGCCGCCCAAGCCGCAGGGCTGGGGCTCCCAGCTGATCACGCTGATCCGCCGCTATGTGTCGGTCATCGCGTCCGACAAGGGCTTCATGGCGCTGATGCTGATCCTGCCCGCGGTGCTCGGCGCGGTGAGCCTGCTCATCGACCCGGACAAGGGCCTGCTGCCGAACGTCAACCCGCAGACCGGCAAGATCATCCCGAATGGCACGGCCACGACGGTGCTCCTGATCCTCGCGGTCGGCGCCTGCTTCGCGGGCGCCGCGAACTCCGTGCGTGAGCTGATCAAGGAACGGGTGATCTACGAGCGGGAGCGCGCGACCGGCCTGTCGCGCTCGGCGTATCTGATGTCCAAGGTCATCGTCCTCGGCATGATCACCGTGCTGCAGGGCGCCCTGGTCGGCGCGATCGGCTTCTCCACCCGCGAGATCCCGGAGAAGGGCCTGGTCCTCGGTAGCCAGGTGCTGCTCGAACTCTCCCTGCCGATCATGGCCCTGGGCTTCACCTCGATGATGTTCGGCCTGATCATCTCCGCGCTGGTGAAGACCGCCGAGAAGACCATGCCGCTGCTGGTCATGTTCGCGATCATCCAGGTCGTGTTCACGGGCTGTCTGTTCATCCTGCACGGCACGGTCGGCGTCAACGAGTTCTCGTACCTGATGCCGTCGCGCTGGGCGGTGGCCGCCGCGGGCAGCACGCTGGACTTCAACCGGATCAGCCCCAACCCGGACGACCCGGGCAGCACCGACCCGCTGTGGGACCACGAGGGGGGCGCCTACCTCATGGACATGGCCGCCCTGCTCGCCCTCGGCGCGTTCTGCGGCTTCCTCGTGGCCCGCTTCCTGCGCCGCCACGAGCCGGAGGTCATGCGCAAGTAGCACCGCGCGGCGCGTCGGACGCGCACGCGAAGAAGGGCGGCACCCCCGTGGGGGTGCCGCCCTTCGGCGTCTGAGCTCGCCTCGCCCGGAGAGGTCCGGCTCCGGTGGGCGACGGCTCAGTAGGCGCCGTTGACGTTGTCGATCGAGCCGTACCGGTTGGCCGCGTAGTTGGCGGCGGCGGTGATGTTGGCGACCGGGTCGTAGATGTTCGTCGAGGTGCCCTCGACGTGGTACGCGCTGAACGTCGGCTGGATGACCTGGAGCAGGCCGATCGACGGGGTGCCGTTCTGGGCGTTGACGTCCCAGCCGTTGACGGCATTCGGGTTGCCCGTCGACTCGCGCATGATGTTGCGGTGCAGGCCCTCGTAGGAGCCGGGGATGCCCTTGGCCTTCATGATGTCGAGGGACTGGCGGATCCAGCCGTCGAGGTTGTTGGCGTAGACCGGCTTGCGCGCGGCCGCGCGGCTCGCGGCCTCCTTCTTCGCGCGCTCCTCGTCGGCCTTCTTCTTCGCCGCGGCCTCGTCCTCGGCCTTCTTCTTCGCGGCGGCGTCCTTGACCCGCTTGTCGGCGTTGGCCTGCTGCTTGCTCACGTTCTCGTGGAAGGCGGCCTGCGTCTTGGCGGGCACCGACCAGGCGGCGGCGTGCGCGCCGAGTGCCTCGGTCCCGGTGGCCTCGGACTGGGAGCTGCCCGGCACGATGGAGAAGGCGAGGGCGGCGGCACCGAGCGTGGCGACACCGGCGATCGAGAACTTCTGGGCCTTGGTCAGGGTCGAGCGACTATGACCAGAGGGGGCGTGCTTGGACATGCTTCAGGGACCTCTTCGTATCGGGAGGTCGCCCTGACGCCGGCGGGGACAGGTTGCTTCCGGCGAAACGCCGCGGTGCGAGGACCGCGGCGCCGAGCGACGGGAGCAATTCTTAGCGGGCGCAAAATTCTGTGGCAAAGGAGCGACGTACGATCCTGGATAGTGGATCAGGGGGTGCGTCAGGGGCTCCGATGCCGTTGCTTAGCCCTCCTTTACGGGGCCGATCCGTCCACTAGCGAGCTTCGTACGTGATGTGCGTCCTATGCGCGGGCTCACATCGGACGCGTAACAGTCTCACCAGCAGTTGCGACAGCAATGCGCTCAGTGAGCGTTGTCATCCCGCAGGATGAGGTGGACGTCGCCGAACTCGTGCCACAGATAGAGACGGCGTACCGCCTCGGCATAACCCCGCTCCACGGCCGCCCGCCCCGCGACCGCCGCGAGCATCAGCAGGTGCGAGGCCTCCGGCTCGTGCAGCCCGGTGAGCAGCCCGTCCACGACCCGCACCCCGCGCTCCGGCGTCACCACGAGGTCCGTGCGCCCCGCCGCCGCCCGCACCACACCGCCGGGCCCGGCCGCCGACTCCACGGCCCGCACGGCCGTCGTCCCCACCGCGATGACCGCGCCGCCGCCCGCCCGCACGGCGTTGATCAGCCGGGCCGACGCCGCGGGCACCTCGAAGCGCTCCGGGTACGGCGGCTCATGCGCCTCCGGCGACGCGACCCCCGTGTCCAGCCGGACCGGAGCGAACTGCACACCCCGGCTCACGAGCCGTGCCACCAGGCGCGCGGTGAACGGACGCGCCGCGCTCGGCATCTCCGCGCTGCCAGCCCCGTCGGCCGACGGCAGCGCGAACACGGTCTGGTAGACGGACAGCGGCTGATCCCTCTCTGTATAGGAGTAACGAATGGGACGCCCGTGGCGGGCGAGCAGCCGGGGCACATCGGCGGACACCCGCGCCCACCACAGCCGCGCGCCGTCCGCGCTCAGCGGCTCCTCCTGAACGAGACGCGCGCCCCCGGGCAGCTCCACCGCCGTCCCCTCCGGCCCGCCCGCACGCGCACGCGTGGTGCCCCGCCCATCCGGATCCCGCAACTCCACCGCCCAGCGCCCGTCCGCGCCGAGCGTCGAGAAGTGCACCACCACGCGCGCGTGCCCGAGCAGCCCGTCCACCGCCGCGGCCAGCGTCGGCGAGGTGTTCACCACGAGCAGGTCGCCCGCCCGCAGCAGCTCCGGCAGCTCCGCGAAGGCGTGGTGGGACACCGCCGTGCCGCGGGACACGAGCAGCCGCACCGAGTCCCGGCGAAGACCCCGCCGACGCTGCTCCACCGGCAGCGCCGCGTGCCGCCCCTCCGGCACCCGCACCACGGCCGTCATGACGCCTCCAGGAGGCCGGGGGCCGCGTACCGCCCGCTCGCCGGGCGCTCGTCCAGCAGCCGCAGGAAGGCGGGCACCATCGTCCGGGGAAGCGGCCGCCCCGACTCGTCGTCCGTCGGCACCGCCGCCTGATAGAGGTCCGTACGCATGTCTCCCGGGTCGACGGACCACACCCGCAGTCCCCGCTCCTCCTGCGCGAGCACCGCCGACAGCTGGTCGAGCGCCGCCTTCGACGCCCCGTACCCGCCCCACGTCTCGTACGCCTCCGCGGCCGCGTCGGAGCTCAGGTTCACCACCGCGCCCGCGCGCGCGGCACGCAACAGCGGCAGCGCCTCCTGGATGAGCCCAAGGGCCGCCACCACATTGGTCTCCAGGGCCTGCCGCATCCCGTCCAGTGGATGCGCGTCCAGGCGGGACAGCGGCTCGGCGCCGAGGGCGCTCGCGTTGTTCACCAGCAGATCGAGGCCGCCGAACGCCCGGGCCGCCGCCACCAGGTCCGCGCGGTGCCCCGCGTCGGTCACGTTCCCGGTCAGCGCGCGCACCCGGCCGCCGCGCCCGGTCAGCTCGCGCGCCGTCTCCTGGAGCACCGCCGCCGAGCGCGCGTCCAGGACCAGGTCCCAGCCGCGCTCCGCGAGCGCCTCGCCCAGCGCCCGCCCCAGACCCTTCGAAGCCCCCGTAATGATCGCCACAGGCATGGCAGCCGTCCCCTCGTCTCGCGTGTCACCGGCCGCGGATGACCGGTGACACCACGCTAGGAAGCACCGGGGCCGCCACGCCTCCCGCACCGGACGCACCCCGCCACGTCCCTTCGTCTTAAGCCGACGGGCCGTCCTAGGGCCCACGGCCGGGGGCCCGATGACCTAGGCCCCACGCCCTAGAGCCCTGCCGCCACAGGTCGGATACGCGCTGTCACACCCCGCCGGTACGGTGAGCGCATGAGTCAAGGTCCACGGTCGGGGCTGTACGCGGTGAGCTCGGCGCTCCTCGCCATGAGCAGCCAGCTGGAGATGCGCGACGTCCTCAAGACGATCGTCGCCTCAGCCCGCGAGCTGCTCGACGCGGAGTACGCGGCGCTGGGCGTCCCCGACGACCACGGAGGCTTCGCCCAGTTCGTCGTCGACGGCGTCAGCGAGGAACAGTGGAAGGCCATCGGCCCGCTGCCCCGCCAGCACGGCATCCTCGCCGCCATGCTCCAGAAGGCCGAGCCCGAGCGCCTGGCCGACGTGCGCGAGGACCCCCGCTTCGAAGGCTGGCCCTCCGCCCACCCGGACATGTCCGACTTCCTCGGCCTCCCCATCCGGTACGGGGACGAGACGCTCGGCGCCCTGTTCCTCGCCAACAAGCGCTGCCAGAAGCCCACGGGCGGCTGCGGCTTCGACGAGGACGACGAGGAACTCCTGTCGATCCTCGCCCAGCACGCGGCGATCGCCCTGACCAACACCCGCCTGTACGAGCGCAGCCGCGAGCTCACCATCGCCGAGGAGCGCTCCCGCCTCGCCCACGAACTGCACGACGCGGTCAGCCAGAAGCTGTTCTCGCTGCGCCTGACGGCCCAGGCCGCGACGGCCCTGATCGACCGCGACCCGGCCCGCGCCAAGGACGAGCTCCAGCAGGTGGCCGCGCTCGCGGCCGAGGCGGCCGACGAACTGCGCGCGGCGGTGGTGGAGCTGCGCCCCGCCGCCCTGGACGAGGACGGCCTCGTCGCCACCCTGCGCACCCACATCCAGGTCCTCGACCGCGCCCACTCCGCGTCGGTCACCTTCGAGAGCACCGGGGTGCGGGCCCTGCCCGCCGCCCAGGAGGAGGCCATGCTGCGCGTCGCCCAGGAGGCCCTGCACAACGCGCTGCGGCACGCGGACGCGGACCGGGTGGCGGTCATCCTGGAGAAGCACGGCACGGGCGCGGTGCTCCGCGTCACGGACGACGGCAGGGGATTCGACCCGCGCGCGACACGCCGCGCCGGGCGGCACTTGGGCCTGGTCTCCATGCGGGACCGGGCGGGCGGGGTCGGCGGACGGCTGACCGTGGAATCGGAGCCCGGCAAGGGCACGACGATCGAGATGGAGGTTCCCGGTGGCTGAGAACGAGGCGCCGGCGGGCCGGGCCCCGGGCCCGGGGCGGATCCGGGTGCTGCTGGTCGACGACCACCAGGTGGTGCGGCGCGGCCTGCGGACGTTCCTGGAGATCCAGGAGGACATCGAGGTCGTGGGAGAGGCCTCGGACGGCGCCGAGGGCGTCGCCCGCACCGAGGAGCTGAAGCCGGACGTCGTCCTCATGGACGTCAAGATGCCCGGCATGGACGGCGTCGAGGCCCTGCGCAAGCTGCGCGAGCTCGCCAACCCCGCGCGCGTGCTCATCGTGACCAGCTTCACCGAGCAGCGCACGGTCGTGCCCGCCCTGCGCGCGGGCGCCGCGGGCTATGTCTACAAGGACGTGGACCCGGACGCCCTCGCCGGAGCCATTCGCTCCGTGCACGCCGGGCACGTCCTGCTCCAGCCCGAGGTGGCGGGCGCGCTGCTGTCCCAGGAGGAGGCCAACACCACCCAGGGCAGAGGCGGTTCCCTGACCGAGCGGGAGCGCGAGGTGCTCGGCCTGATCGCCGACGGCCGCTCGAACCGCGAGATCGCCCGCGCCCTCGTCCTCTCCGAGAAGACGGTCAAGACGCACGTGTCGAACATCCTGATGAAGCTCGACCTCGCGGACCGCACCCAGGCCGCCCTGTGGGCCGTGCGGCACGGCGTGACCGGCTGAGAGACGCTGAGAGACGCTGAGAGACAGGGAGCGGGGCATCGCCGCCGCCCTGGCGCACGCCGGGGCGGGTCAGCCTGGACCGTCGCGTTCCGGGCAGAGATTCATACCGTCGTGTGGATGTCCCCCACATGGCGCATCCCCCTCGGCCCCCAGCCGTTCTCCAATGCGTGCCGCGGCGTACTGACCGCGGCTTCCGCTGAGGAGGGTTTCAGTAGTGAAGAACGTGAAGAGGGCCGCGGCCATCACGATGGTGGCGGGCGGCCTGCTCGCCGCCGGTACCGGTTTCGCCTCCGCCCACGGCGGCGCGGACGCGAACGGCGAGGCCAAGAACTCCCCGGGCGTCGTCTCCGGGAACCTCGTCCAGGCCCCGGTGCACATCCCCGTGAACGCCTGCGGCAACAGCGTCAGCGTCGTCGGCATCCTGAACCCCGCCTTCGGGAACGTCTGCCAGAACGTCTGACCGCACCCCGGCGGCCCGGCGGTCACCCCGCCGCCGGGCCCCGGTGCCGCGCGCTCCGCGACCCCGCGGCCGGCACCCGCGCCTCACCCCACCCCCAGCCCCTTCTCCACTCTCATCAGAAGGAACACCCCATGAGCATCGCCAAGAAGGCCGCCTTCGCCGTCGTCGCCGCCGGCATCGCCGCGGGCGCCTCCGCCGGAGTCGCCTCCGCCGACGCCGACGCCAACGGCAAGGCCACGAACTCCCCGGGCATCGGCTCCGGCAACTCCGTCCAGGCCCCGGTGCACGTCCCGGTCAACGCCACCGGCAACAGCGTGAACGTCGTCGGCATCCTCAACCCGGCCTTCGCCAACGAGACGGTCAACCGCTGACGCACCACACCGCGCGGGGCCCCCGGACCACCCGGTCCGCGGGGCCCCGCGCGTCGTCGCCCTAGGGCCGCCCGCCTTCGAGCACCTCGACATAGGCGTTGTACGCCGCCACCTGCGCCCGCCGCGCCGTCCGCTCGACCGGCCGCAGCGCCTCGGCCCGCGCCGCCATCTCGGCGGCGCTCACCGCCCCGCCGTGCCCGCGGTCGTACGCCATCGACACAAGGAGTCCCACCCGCTGCGCCAGCTCCAACACCCGTACCGCACGCGGCGGATACCCCGGCGCGAGCACCTCGCGCCCGCGCTCGGCCCGCGCCCGGTACGCGTCGAGCGCCGCCTCCGCGAGCGGCCCGGACGCCGCCACGTCAAGCCGGGACAGGACCAGGGTCGCCTCCCGCATCGCCTCCGCGAGCTCCCGCTCCGCCTCGCCCAGCGAGGGCACGTCCGCGGGCGGCGCCTCCCGCACCGGCAGACAGTGCCAGACGACCTCCACGTGGACGTCCTCTGCGTCCACGTGGACGTCCGTGGCGTCCCCGGCGCCGTCCGGACCCGCCTCGTACACCTCGGGCACGAGACCGTACGCCGCGCCGTACGCCACGACGGCCTCCTCGGCCTCCAGCGCCCGCTCGTTGAAGGCGGGCGGACCGCTCAGGCCGAGCGGATGCCCCGGAGCGGGCAGCGCCACCCGGAAGCCCCGCACGCCGAGCGCCCGCAGCCGCCCGAGCGCCAGCGTCAGGCCCACCGGGCCCGACTCGCCGGGCAACCCCTCGACCCGGTGCACCGCGTCGGCACCCACGGCCGCGTGCACGGCGTCATCCGGTGAAACAAGTCCGGCCAAAAGGGCGTTTCCCCATGAGGCCAGGCGTCCTGAGCGTGGTTCGGAGAGCATGCGTCCAGCCTAAGGACCGGCCTCGGCACGGGAACGGTCGGCCGGTGGCGTAGGTTTTATCCGGGGGCTGCGTCCACAGGCGCACGCGACAGCCGAGACTGCAATGGGAGAGACCGCGCTCATGAGCGAAGTACTGGAGCTTAAGGACGTATCCGTGGTCCGAGAGGGCCGGGCTCTGGTGGACCAGGTCTCCTGGTCGGTCAAGGAGGGGGAGCGCTGGGTCATCCTCGGCCCGAACGGCGCCGGCAAGACCACCCTCCTCAACGTCGCGTCCAGCTACCTCTTCCCGAGCAAGGGCACCTCGACCGTCCTCGGGGAACAGCTCGGCAAGGTCGACGTGTTCGACCTGCGCCCGCGCATCGGCATGGCGGGCATGGCCATCGCCGACAAGCTCCCCAAGGGCCAGACGGTCCTGCAGACCGTCCTCACCGCCGCGTACGGCATGACGGCGGGCTGGCGCGAGGACTACGAGGACGTCGATGAGCAGCGCGCCCGCGCCTTCCTCGACCGCCTCGGCATGAGCGACTACCTGGACCGGAAGTTCGGCACCCTCTCCGAGGGCGAGCGCAAGCGCACCCTGATCGCCCGCGCCCTGATGACCGACCCCGAGCTGCTGCTCCTGGACGAGCCCGCCGCGGGCCTCGACCTCGGCGGCCGCGAGGACCTCGTCCGCCGCCTCGGCCGCCTCGCCCGCGACCCCATCGCCCCCTCGATGATCATGGTCACGCACCACGTCGAGGAGATCGCCCCGGGCTTCACGCACGTCCTGATGATCCGCCAGGGCAAGGTCCTCGCCGCGGGCCCGCTGGAGCTCGAGCTCACCTCGCGCAACCTCTCCCTCTGCTTCGGCCTGCCGCTGGTCGTCGAGCAGCGCGGGGACCGCTGGACCGCAACGGGCCTGCCGCTCAGCTGATCGAGGACGCCCTGTCCGTAACGGGACCCGCGGTCCTACCATGACCACGTGGACATCGACGCATGGGTGTGGTGGCTGATCGGCGCGGTCGCGCTCGGAATCCCGCTCGTAGTGACCGCGATGCCGGAGTTCGGCATGCTCGCCGTCGGCGCGGTGGCCGCCGCGGTGACCGCGGGCCTCGGCGGCGGAGTGGTGGCACAGGCGGTGGTCTTCGCCGTGGTGTCGGTCGCGCTGATCGCGGTCGTACGCCCGATCGCCGCCCGCCACCAGTCCCGGCGCCCCGAACTCGCCACCGGGGTGGACGCGCTGAAGGGGCGGCAGGCCCTCGTCCTGGAGCGCGTCGACGCCTCCGGGGGGCGCATCAAGCTCGCGGGCGAGGTCTGGTCGGCCCGGCCCCTCGACCCCGGGCAGAGCTTCGACGCGGGCCAGGAGGTGGACGTCGTCGAGATCGACGGGGCGACCGCCGTCGTGATGTGACGCCACGGCGCCAGGTGATCCGAACACCCTCCGGCGTACGCGGGGTTCTGACAGACTCGACCAGCGAGATCCTCAAGATCGTCCGGAAACACCGAAGCATGAAGGGTACGGGGAACCACGATGGAACCAATCATCATCGTCCTGATCATTCTGGTGGTGCTGGTCTTCATCGCCCTGATCAAGACGATCCAGGTCATCCCGCAGGCCAGCGCCGCCATCGTCGAGCGCTTCGGCCGCTACACACGCACGCTGAACGCGGGCCTGAACATCGTCGTCCCGTTCATCGACTCCATCCGCAACCGCATCGACCTGCGTGAACAGGTCGTGCCGTTCCCGCCCCAGCCGGTGATCACCCAGGACAACCTGGTCGTGAACATCGACACGGTCATCTACTACCAGGTCACCGACGCCCGCGCCGCGACGTACGAGGTCGCCAGCTACATCCAGGCGATCGAGCAGCTCACCGTCACCACGCTGCGCAACATCATCGGCGGCATGGACCTGGAGCGGACCCTGACCTCCCGCGAGGAGATCAACGCGGCCCTGCGCGGCGTCCTCGACGAGGCCACCGGCAAGTGGGGCATCCGCGTCAACCGCGTCGAGCTGAAGGCCATCGAGCCGCCCACCTCCATCCAGGACTCGATGGAGAAGCAGATGCGCGCCGACCGCGACAAGCGCGCCGCGATCCTCCAGGCCGAGGGTGTCCGCCAGTCGGAGATCCTGCGCGCCGAGGGCGAGAAGCAGTCCGCGATCCTGCGCGCCGAGGGTGAGGCACGGGCCGCGGCCCTGCGCGCCGAGGGCGAGGCCCAGGCGATCCGCACGGTCTTCGAGTCGATCCACGCGGGCGACCCGGACCAGAAGCTCCTTTCGTACCAGTACCTCCAGATGCTCCCGAAGATCGCCGAGGGCGACGCCAACAAGCTCTGGATCGTCCCCAGCGAGATCGGCGACGCCCTCAAGGGCCTCGGCGGCGCGCTCGGCAACTTCGGTCCGATGTCCGGCGGCGGCTCTTCGAAGGGCTCGAGCGGCGTCGAGCGCCGCGAGCAGCCGACCATCGACTGACGGTCGGGTACGGAAACGGCGTGGGGGCCGCCCTCTTCGAAGAGGGCGGCCCCCACGCCGTTTCCGTACGCTCCGGCGCGCTTCTCAGGCGGCGGGCTGCGCCAGCCAGTCCGGCAGTGCCGCCAGGCCGTCCCGGCCGAGCGCGAGGAGCATCGCGTCCGCGGGCGTCGGCTCGAACGGCTGCCGCAGCAGCGGCATCCCGGCCTGCTCCGGCGTCCGGTCGGCCTTGCGGTGGTTGTCCATCGCGCACGAGGCGACGGTGTTCAGCCAGCTGTCCGCGCCGCCCTGCGAACGCGGCACCAAGTGGTCCACGGTCGTCGCACGCCTGCCGCAGTACGCGCACCGGTGCCGGTCACGGACCAGGACACCCCGCCGCGACCACGGAGCGCGTCTTCGGAACGGCACCCGCACGAACCGGCAGAGCCTGATCACCCGCGGCACCGGAAGATCCACGTCCGCGGCGCGCACCCGCAATCCGGGGTGGGCGTGCTCCACGACGGCCTTGTCCTGGAGGACCAGCACGACGGCTCGGTTCAGCGTCACCGTCGACAGCGGCTCGAAGCTCGCGTTCAGGACCAGCGTGTCTCGCATCTCGCCCACCTCCCGTGTGCACCGGCCCACCCCATGGCGGGCTTGGATCAACTCTGGCCGGGCACGCCGGGATGGACAACGCAATAAAAGATGCCCGCCTCTGATCACTTCCAAGACCAGAGGCGGGCAAACGTTCAATGAACGCTCAGCTGTCACTAACTCTCCGCGACCGCCGCGTACTCGGCGATCACGTGCGCACGCGCGAGGGTGTGGAACCGCAGGTTGAAGCCGACGACGGCGGGCGAGGCGTCCGCGTCCGGACCGAGCTTCTCCTGATCCACCGCGTACACGGTGAACACATAGCGGTGCGCCGGGTCACCGGGCGGCGGGGCGGCCCCGCCGAAGTCCTTCGTCCCGTAGTCGTTGCGCACCTGGACCGCGCCCGCGGGCAGCCCCTCGAACGTGCCGCTGCCCGCGCCGGCGGGCAGCTCGGTCACGGACGCCGGGATGTCGAAGGCGGTCCAGTGCCAGAACCCGCTGCCCGTGGGGGCGTCAGGGTCGAAGCACGTCACGGCGAAGCTCTTCGTCTCCGGCGGGAAACCCTCCCACCGCAGCTGCGGCGACGTGTTGCCGTCCGCGTACACCTGGGCGTCCGGCAGCGTCGCTCCCGGCTTGAAGTCCGCGCTCGCGACCGTGAACGACGGCACGGGCGGGTGGAAGTCATGCGGCAGCGGCGGCCTGTTGACCTCGGTCACGTGGGCACCTCCTGATCGGTTCCGGTTCGGTTCCAGTACGGCGATGTCGGCGATCGCTCGCCGCCGCCGAGCCTAGAACCAGTTGCGCTTGCTGCCGACGTGGGACAGCCACTCGTTGAGGTACGCCGCCCAGTCCGTGCCCTGGAAGTCGTGCAGGCCGACCTTGAAGGACTTGTACGAGTCGCTGCCCTCGCTGAAGAGGCCGGGCTTCTTGTCCATCTCCAGGACGACGTCCATCTCGCGGTCGTCGGCGACGAAGCTCAGCTCGACCTGGTTCAGACCGCGGTACTGCTCCGGCGGGAAGAACTCGATCTCCTGGTAGAAGGGCAGCCGCTGCCGCGTCCCGCGGATGTGGCCCTTCTCCATGTCGGCGCTCTTGAAGCGGAAGCCCAGCTGCCCGAAGGCGTCCAGGATCGCCTGCTGCGCGGGCAGCGGGTGGACGTGGATCGGGTCCAGGTCGCCGGAGTCCACGGCGCGGGCGATCGCCAGCTCCGTCGTCACACCGATGTTCATGCCGTGCAGCTCGCGCCCGGCGAAGTGGGTGATCGGCGTCTCCCAGGGGATGTCGAGACCGAACGGCACCGCGTGCACCGCGTTCGCCTTCAGCTCGAAGGCGCCGCCGAGCCGCTGCTTGGTGAACTCGATGTCCTGCTTGAGCTCCTGGTCGTTGCCCTCGACCTCGACGCGGGCCTGCAGACCCACGGACACTCCCTCGATCTGCTGGTCGACGGAGCCGCCCTGGATACGCACCTCGCCCTGGACGACACCACCGGGCACGACGTTCGCCTCGGTCAGGACCGTCTCGACGGACGCGCCACCGGCCCCCAGACTCGCCAGCAGCTTCTTGAACCCCATGACTCTCCTCCCCAGGACACGGCCTGTGGCTTGACTCGATCAACCGATCGTCGGCTGTGATCCGTACGTCGGCTGTGATCCGTACAAACGCGATCAGTGCACGCGCGGTTCCGCACTCTCACTCTCGCGGGGCGCGCGCTCCGCGCCCTCACCCTCCAGCCCGGAGGGTCCCGGGGCCAGCCTCCGCGCCGAATCCGCACAGATCCAGTGCACTACGCTCCTACGGCATGATCGCGGGACCTGACCGTACGCCCCTGCCCCGAGAGTTCTTCGACCGCCCCGTCCTGGAAGTCGCCCCGGACTTGGTAGGTCGCGTCCTCGTCCGCAACTCTCCGCACGGCCCGATCGCGCTGCGCCTGACGGAGGTCGAGGCGTACGCGGGGGAGACGGACCCCGGCTCCCACGCCTATCGAGGCCGCACGGCCCGCAACGACGTGATGTTCGGACCTCCCGGGCACGCGTATGTCTACTTCACCTACGGCATGTGGCACTGCCTGAACATCGTGTGCGGTCCGGAGGGCAGGGCGAGCGGTGTGCTGCTGCGGGCCGGGGAGATCATCGAAGGCGCCGAGCTCGCCCGTAAACGTCGACTATCGGCCCGGAACGACAAGGAACTGGCCAAAGGCCCGGCCCGCCTGGCCACGGCACTCGATGTGGACCGTGACCTCAATGGCGCCGACGTGTGCGCGGGACCCGAAGCCCCGCTCACCATCCTCACCGGCATACCCACCAGCCCCGACCAGGTCCAGAACGGTCCGCGCACCGGAGTCGGCGGTGAGGGCGGCGTTCACCCGTGGCGCTTCTGGGAAGCCAATGACCCCACGGTGAGCCCTTATCGGGCCCATACGCCCCGTCGCCGCCGAACTTGACGCGGCGTTGGTGGTTCCGTAACGTAGCCCGAGCCGCTTGACCCGGTGAAGGCAATCAGCCGACAGCCGGAAGCGGCCAACCACTACCTACGGCTTCCCCTCAGCGGGGTCCTATTTCGCATGTCCGCATGCCGAAATTCGAATCCGCAGACTCGATTATGAGTAGCCGGGAGAATCCGCTAAAGTAGTGAACACGCCGAAAGGCAAGGCCCTCCAACGGCCACCGGAAACAAACTCCGAACCGGGAACGGAACGGAAAAAGGATCTGGTAAGGTTGGAAACACGAAATACCGAAGGGAAGCGCCCGGAGGAAAGCCCGAGAGGGTGAGTACAAAGGAAGCGTCCGTTCCTTGAGAACTCAACAGCGTGCC
>NZ_JBWKEY010000018.1:0-133749 GCF_056435225.1 Streptomyces sp. NPDC043996
GTTACATTCCGAACCCGGAAGCTAAGCCTCACAGCGCCGATGGTACTGCAGGGGGGACCCTGTGGGAGAGTAGGACGCCGCCGAACTCCTTTTGATGAAGCCGTGTTCTTCGAGTTTTCGACTCGAAGAGCACGGCTTTTTTTGTTTGCTCCGCGGCACCCCTCTGCACTGACGCGTGACAACTGACGGTAAGGTCAGGGGGCATCATTGGCTCGTTCCACACAGGAGGCCCCCGGGTGGAGGTCCAGGAGACACGCGTCCAGACGGACCGTGTCCTCACCATCCCGAACATCCTCAGCATGGCTCGCCTCGTCGGCGTACCCCTCTTCCTGTGGCTGATCCTCAGGCCGGAGTTCGGCGGGCCGAAGAGCGACGGCTGGGCACTGCTCGTGCTCGCCCTCAGCGGCGTCAGCGACTATCTCGACGGCAAACTCGCCCGCCGGTGGAACCAGATCAGCAGCCTCGGCCGGCTCCTTGACCCCGCAGCCGACCGGCTCTACATCCTGTCCACGCTGGTGGGCCTCACCTGGCGGGAGATTCTCCCGCTGTGGCTGACCGCCGCGCTACTCCTGCGCGAGCTGGTTCTGCTGGTGATGGTCGGGATCCTCAGACGTCACGGCTATCCGCCGCCGCAGGTGAACTTCCTCGGCAAGGCCGCCACCTTCAACCTGATGTACGCCTTTCCGCTACTGCTCCTCAGCGACGGAACTGGCTGGTTCTACACGCTCGCTGGTATTTTCGGATGGGCGTTCGCAGGATGGGGTACAACGCTGTACTGGTGGGCAGGGATCCTCTACGTGGTTCAGGTCCGCCGACTTGTCAAGGCGGATGCCATGGCCGATTGAGCTCGCCGATAAGGCAGCTGTAGCGGCTTGCGGGCCCGTAACTGACTTCAACGGGCCAATCCTGGCGGGCTGAGTCGGCTAGATCGTCGTCTATCAAGGAGGACGTTACCGACATGAAGGCCGTCGTGATGGCCGGCGGCGAAGGCACACGCCTTCGCCCCATGACCTCGAGCATGCCCAAGCCGCTCCTGCCCGTGGCCAACCGGCCGATCATGGAGCATGTGCTGCGCCTGCTGAAAAGGCATGGGCTCACCGAGACCGTAGTGACAGTGCAGTTCCTGGCGTCCCTCGTCAAGAACTACTTCGGCGACGGTGAAGAGCTCGGTATGGAGCTCACCTATGCCAATGAGGAGAAGCCACTCGGCACCGCCGGAAGTGTGAAGAACGCCGAGGAAGCGCTGAAAGACGATGCCTTCCTCGTCATCTCCGGTGACGCTCTGACCGACTTCGACCTCACCGAGCTGATCAGCTTTCACAAGGAGAAGGGCGCACTCGTCACGGTGTGCCTCACCCGCGTCCCCAATCCGCTGGAATTCGGCATCACCATCGTCGACGAAGAAGGCAAAGTCGAGCGATTCCTGGAGAAGCCGACCTGGGGTCAGGTCTTCTCCGACACGGTGAACACCGGTATCTACGTCATGGAGCCGGAGGTCTTCGACTACGTCGAGGCCGACGTGCCGGTCGACTGGTCCGGAGACGTCTTCCCGCAGCTCATGAAGGAAGGCAAGCCGGTCTACGGCTATGTCGCCGAGGGCTACTGGGAGGACGTCGGCACACACGAGAGCTATGTGAAGGCGCAGGCCGACGTCCTGGAGGGCAAGGTCGACGTCGAACTCGACGGCTTTGAGATCTCGCCCGGGGTCTGGGTCGCCGAAGGCGCCGAGGTGCATCCCGACGCCGTACTGCGCGGACCGCTGTACGTCGGTGACTACGCGAAGATCGAGGCGGACGTCGAGATCCGTGAACACACCGTCGTGGGATCCAACGTCGTGGTGAAGAGCGGGGCCTTCCTGCACAAGGCGGTTGTGCACGACAACGTCTACATCGGGCAGCACAGCAATCTCCGTGGCTGCGTCGTCGGCAAGAACACCGACATCATGCGTGCGGCGCGCATCGAGGACGGCGCCGTCATCGGTGACGAGTGCCTCGTCGGCGAGGAATCAATCGTCCAGGGGAACGTACGCGTCTATCCCTTCAAGACGATCGAAGCCGGAGCCTTCGTCAACACCTCGGTCATCTGGGAGTCCCGCGGACAGGCGCACCTCTTCGGCGCGCGCGGCGTATCCGGGATCCTCAACGTGGAGATCACCCCGGAACTCGCCGTGCGGCTCGCCGGAGCGTACGCGACGACCCTGAAGAAGGGGTCGACGGTCACCACGGCGCGTGACCACTCCCGGGGTGCCCGTGCACTCAAACGAGCGGTCATCTCCGCGCTCCAGGCCAGCGCCATCGACGTACGGGACCTGGAGAACGTGCCGCTGCCGGTCGCGCGGCAGCAGACGGCGCGGGGCAGCGCCGGCGGCATCATGATCCGTACGACGCCCGGGGTGCCGGACTCCGTCGACATCATGTTCTTCGACGGACAGGGCGCGGACCTCTCACAGGGAAGCCAGCGCAAGCTCGACCGGGTGTACGCGCGCCAGGAGTACCGGCGGGCCTTCCCCGGCGAGATCGGGGACCTGCACTTCCCGGCCAGCGTGTTCGACTCGTACACCGGATCGCTGCTGCGGAACGTCGACACGACGGGCGTCGCGGAGGCGGAGCTGAAGGTCGTCGTGGACGCGTCCAACGGCAGCGCCGGGCTCGTCCTGCCGAGCCTGCTCGGCAAGCTCGGCGTCGACGCACTGACGATCAACCCGGGCCTCGACGAGTCGCGGCCCACCGAGTCCGCGGACGCGCGCAGGTCCGGGCTGATGCGGCTCGGCGAGATCGTGGCGTCGGCGCGCGCCGCCTTCGGAGTGCGGTTCGACCCCGTCGGAGAGCGCCTGTCGCTCGTCGACGAGAAGGGGCGCATCGTCGAGGACGACCGGGCGCTGCTCGTCATGCTGGACCTGGTGGCCGCCGAGCGCCGCAGCGGGCGGGTCGCGCTGCCGGTGACGACGACGCGGATCGCCGAGCAGGTCGCGGCGTACCACGGCACGCAGGTCGACTGGACGACGACGTCCCCGGACGATCTGACGCGGGTCGGGCGGGGCGACTCGACGATCTTCGGCGGGGACGGGCGCGGCGGTTTCATCGTGCCGGAGTTCAGCGGCGTGTTCGACGGCACGGCGGCCTTCGTACGTCTCATCGGCCTGGTGGCGCGGACGCAGCTCACGCTCAGCCAGATCGACGCCCGCATCCCGCGCGCGCACGTGCAGCGCCGGGACCTCGCCACTCCCTGGGCCGTCAAGGGCCTGGTGATGCGGCACGTCGTGGAAGCCGCGGGCGACCGGTTCGTGGACACCACGGACGGCGTACGGGTCGTGGAGGCCGACGGGCGCTGGGTGCTCGTGCTCCCGGACCCGGCCGAGGCGGTCACCCATCTGTGGGCCGAGGGGCCCGACGACGCTTCGGCTCAAGCCCTGCTTGACGAGTGGTCGTCGGTCGTGGACAGCGCCGGACACTGAGCGTGCCCCCGTGCCGGACAGCACCCGTAAGTGGCGCTGTCCGGCACACCGGTGGGGCCATTCGGAGGTAGCGCCCCCGACGTGCGACGATGTGCGGCATGCCGCAGCAGCCCCCGCATCGGAGCACCACCTCGCGCCCCACGCGCCCGGACGCTTCCATGTCGCTGCTCACCACCGTCATGGACCACAGCCTGGACGAGGGGTACGCGGAGGCCGCCGCCCGCAAGAGGGAAACCGGCACAGGTGGCGTGCCCAAGACCCTCAGGGCGAAACTGGGGCTCGCCGCCGGGCTCGTGCTCGCCGCGCTCGTCGTGACCGTGGGCGCCGCCCAGGCGCGGATAGCGGCACCCGTGCTGGCCAAGGAGCGGGCGGAGCTCATCGACCGGGTCGAGTCGGCGACCTCCGACGCGGACGACCTCGAGGACGAGGTCGACGACCTGCGCAACGACGTGCACGCGCGGCAGCGGGCCGCGTTGAAGAAGGACGGCGGCGACCGGGCCGAGCTGGTGTCGCTGCTGTCCGGCGCCACCGCTGTGAGCGGTCCGGGCGTACGCCTCGTGGTCAACGACAAGAAGGCCGCCGACCAGGGCGGCGGCGGGCCCCGGGACAGCGCCGGTTTCTCCGACACCGGCCGGGTGCGTGACCGGGACATGCAGCGCGTCGTCAACGGGCTGTGGGGCTCCGGCGCCGAGGCGATCGCCATCAACGACCAGCGGCTGACCGCGCTGTCGGCGATCCGGGCGGCCGGTGACGCGATACTGGTCGACAACAAGCCGCTGGTGCCGCCGTATACGGTGCTCGCGGTGGGCGACGGACAAACGCTGAGCACGAGGTTCCAGAACAGCCCTGACGGCCAGTATCTGCATGCTCTGCAGGAGAACTTCGGCATCCGGACCAGCATCTCCGTGGCGGACGACCTCAAATTGCCGGCCGCGCCCAGTGTGACCGTACGAACAGCAGAGCCGAAGGCAGGAAAGGGCACATCGTGATCGCCGTACTGGGCCTCGTCGTGGGAGTCGTGGCCGGATTGCTGGTCCGGCCCGAGGTGCCGGCGGTGGTCGAGCCATATCTTCCGATCGCCGTGGTGGCGGCGCTCGACGCGGTGTTCGGAGGCCTGCGGGCGATGCTCGACGGGATCTTCGACGACAAGGTCTTCGTGGTGTCGTTCCTGTCGAACGTGGTCGTGGCCGCGCTGATCGTCTTCCTGGGCGACAAGTTGGGCGTGGGCGCCCAGCTGTCGACCGGCGTCGTGGTGGTCCTCGGCATCCGTATCTTCTCCAACGCCGCGGCCATCCGCCGGCATGTCTTCCGGGCGTGATGCCGATGAGCTCCACGAATCCGATGAACGGGGAAGGACCGCCCGGTGACGGCCGGCGCGGAGAGCTGCCCGCCGAGGTCCCTGCCCTGCCAGGACCGCCCGGGGACGGGGCCGAGGAGAAGGACGCCGCCACGCCGCTGACCGGCCGTCAGCGGCTCGCGCAGGGCCTGTGGCCGCCCCGGCTGACCCGGGCTCAACTCATCGTGGCCTTGCTGCTCTTCGTCCTGGGTCTCGGCCTCGCCATCCAGGTACGGTCCACGAACGACAGCAGTGACGCCCTGCGCGGCGCACGACAAGAAGATCTTGTTCGCATCCTGGATGAACTGGATGACCGAACTCAGCGTCTGGAAGATGAGAAGCGGAGGCTGGAGGAACAGCGCACCGGTCTCGAGAGCAGCTCGGACCAGGCCGAGGAGGCCCGCAAGCAGACCGCCGAGAGGGAAAGGCAACTCGGCATTCTGGCGGGCACGGTGGCGGCGCAGGGCCCCGGCATCACGCTGACGATCGACGACGAGAAGGGGAAAGTGGAGGCGGACATGCTGCTCGACGCCATCCAGGAACTGCGCGCCGCGGGCGCCGAGGCCATCCAGGTCAATGACGTGCGGGTGGTGGCGAGCACCCATCTGTCGGACGCGGCGGGAGGCGGTGTGCGGGTGGACGGCCGGAAGGTCTCCGAGCCCTATCGTTTCAAGGTCATCGGCAAGCCCCAGGACCTGGAGCCCGCGCTCAACATCCCCGGAGGGGTGGTGCAGACTCTGGAGAAGGAGCAGGCCACGGTCACTGTCGCACGTACGGAGAAGATCATCGTGGATGCCTTGCGACCTGCGAAGCGGCCTGACTACGCTCGGTCGTCCTCCCGGTGAGGCGGGGGCGCATGAGGCCGGTTGGTCCAGGGCATGAGCTTGCGGGGGGTCGGCGCACCCGGGACGGGGTGCGTGGTGGAAACTGTTTGGCGGCTACGGACGTTGTGAGGATGTCCGTGTTGGCGACGCACGCCGGTGTGTGCAATCAGGGTTCGTCCTGCCCCACGGGCGGGTCTGTTTCGGTCAAGGGGAATCGCCCGTGAAGTTGTTTGCGAAGCTGTTCGGCAAGAGCGCACGTGAGGACGCCCGTCATCGTGCGCCGCGTCAGGGAGACGTGCCGGAGACACAGGTGGGCGAGCGTCCCCTGTTCAGGGATCAGGTGGCTGGTCCGGGCGGTGACAATTCGGGCGGACAGGGCGCGTCATCTGTTGACCCTGCTACTTCCGGCCGCATAGGTTTCGGGGAACCGTCAGCCTCAGGTGCGGGTGGAGGGTATGCCGCCGACCCGTACGCGTCCCACCCCCCAGCGGGGCAGCCGCGGCAGGAGGATCCGTCCATGTCGGCCCTGGTGTGTCAGAGGTGCGGGAACCGCAACGCGCAGGCGAGCCGGTTCTGTTCCAACTGCGGCGCGCCGCTGCGGCCGGGAGCGGTCGCCGAGCGCCCGTCCGAGACCACGTCCACGATCTCCATCTCGGGCCTCGAGGCCTACGACGCCGAGACCACGGGGCAGAACCCGTCCCCGGCCCTTTCGCCCGAGGCCCAGGCTGCGGTGGACGCGCTGCCGCTCGGTTCGGCGCTGCTCGTGGTGCGCCGCGGTCCGAACTCGGGCAGCCGCTTCCTCCTGGACGGCGATCTGACGACGGCGGGGCGCCACCCGCAGAGCGACATCTTCCTGGACGACGTGACCGTGTCGCGCCGCCACGTGGAGTTCCGTCGCGCTCCGGACGGCAGCTTCACGGTCGCCGACGTCGGCAGCCTCAACGGCACGTATGTGAACCGGGAGTCGATCGACTCCGTCGCCCTGTCCAATGGCGACGAGGTCCAGATCGGCAAGTACCGACTGGTCTTCTACGCGAGCCAGCGGGCCATCTGACCCATCCCCCGGGCCCTGCCCGGGGGGACCCCCAGGAAGGCCCATGCTGCACACACCGAGGGGCGGTGCCGGCAACGGCACCGCCGCTGCGGATCACCGGCTGATGAGCATCGGCGCCGTGCTGAACGTGCTGCGTGACGAATTTCCCGAGGTCACCATCTCCAAGATCAGGTTCTTGGAGTCGGAAGGCCTCATCGAACCGCAGCGCACGCCGTCCGGGTACCGCAAGTTCAGCCCGGAGGACGTCGAGCGTCTGGCGCAGGTCCTGCGGATGCAGCGGGACCACTATCTGCCGCTGAAGGTCATCCGTGAGCACCTGGACGCCGTGGAGCGCGGGGAGCAGGTCACGCTGCCCGGGCAGCAGACGGACGGCGGTGACGGCGAGGGCGCCGCGGAGGACGAGGAGCGCACGGCCCCCCGCGTGGGGCGTGCGGCGCTGCTGGCCGCCGTCGAGGCCGACGAGGCGCAGTTGGCGGAGTGGGAGACGTACGGGCTGATCGCCCAGCTGCCGGACGGCAGCTATGACGCCGACGCGGTGACCGTCGCCGCGCTCGTCGTCGAGCTCGGGCGGTTCGGCATCGAGCCGCGGCATCTGCGGGCCATGAAGGCCGCGGCGGAGCGGGACGCGGCCCTGGTGGACCAGGTCGTCGCGCCGCTGCGCAGGCATCGCAATCCGCAGACCAGGGCGCACGCGGAAGCGCGTGCCAAGGAGCTCGCGGGGCTCGCGGGCAGGCTGCACACGGCGTTGGTGCACGGTGCCCTGGGCGTGCGGGCGCGCTGACTCGATGGGTGCCCGACTACCCAAACCTGCCGGGCACGTCCTAGGGTTGCTGTGTGAACGAGCTCGACGTCGTAGGTGTCCGGGTCGAAATGCCCTCCAACCAGCCGATCGTGCTCCTGCGTGAAGTGGGAGGCGACCGGTACCTCCCCATCTGGATCGGACCAGGGGAGGCGACCGCCATCGCCTTCGCACAGCAGGGCATGGCCCCCGCACGGCCGCTGACCCACGACCTGTTCAAGGACGTGCTGGAGGCCGTTGGCCAGGAGCTCACCGAAGTGCGCATCACCGACCTGCGGGAAGGCGTGTTCTACGCCGAGCTGGTCTTCGCCAGCGGGGTCGAGGTGAGCGCCCGCCCGTCGGACGCCATAGCGCTCGCGCTGCGTACGGGGACGCCGATCTTCGGCAGTGATGGGGTGCTCGACGACGCGGGCATCGCCATCCCGGACGAGCAGGAGGACGAGGTGGAGAAGTTCCGCGAGTTCCTCGACCAGATCTCGCCCGAGGACTTCGGGACCAGCAGCCAGTGAGCCCTGGGGCGGGCTTTCTGACAGCCGATCGGCGGCTGTGGAGAGGCCTGCCGGGGAGCATTCGGCTAGCCTTTCCCCGCAGTGTGGGACGGGAAACCACTCGCAGGGTGATTATCACTCGGCGTGCCGAGTGTGGCGATCGTTGACGAGCCCCTGGCGACTGCCTACCGTCGAGAAGGCAGGTCAAGGACGGAGGTCGGCGTGAGAAGCAGCGGCGACGGTACAGCGGTGGGCGGTCCGTATCCGCTGCACGGCGGCTCGGTCGAGCCCTCTGCGAGGCGCCCGGTGGCGGTCCACGGTAGCGGCAGCCCGTCCGGACCGGAAGGCCAGACGCAGCAGCCCGAGAAGGACACCATCGGCTACCGCGGCCCCACGGCGTGCGCGGCGGCGGGCATCACGTATCGGCAGCTCGACTACTGGGCGCGCACGGGGCTCGTCGAGCCCAGCGTGCGTGCCGCGGGGGGCTCGGGAACCCAGCGGCTCTACAGCTTCCGGGACGTCGTCGTCCTGAAGATCGTGAAGCGGTTCCTCGACACGGGTGTGTCGTTGCAGAACATCCGCACCACGGTCCAGCACCTCCGGGACAGCGGCTTCAGGGACCTGGAGCGCACGACGCTGATGAGCGACGGCGCGACGGTGTACGAGTGCACGTCGCCCAGCGAGGTGCACGATCTCCTCCAGGGCGGCCAGGGCGTCTTCGGGATCGCCGTGGGCGTCGTGTGGCGCGATGTCGAGGCCGCGTTGTCGCAACTGCACGGGGAGCGCGTCGACACCGGGGAGACCCTGGTCGGGAACCACCCCGCGGACGAGCTGGCGCGGCGCCGCAACCGGGCGGTGTGAGGCTCGGGGCCTTCCCGTGGATGCGCGGAAGGGCCCTGGAGGGCCTTGAGCGGCTCTCGGGGAGGCGTCTGGATGCTGCGGGCGCCGAGGCGCGCTACGGGCTCGTACGGGCCTTGAGGGGGCGTTCATGGCCGTGTGCGCGCCGTGAGTGTGTGCCGCGCGCCGGGTGACCGTGTCCCGAGCCCGTTCCCCTCTCCCCCCTCTCCCCGGCCGGAGCGGAGCCGCACGGGAGGGTCCGTCGTGCCTGGTCCTGGGCGTTGTCAGTGGCGTAGGGCAGCATCGGAGGCGTGAGAACCGCGCCGACGATCCTGCATCTCGACATGGATGCCTTCTACGCGTCCGCCGAGCAGGCCGCGAAGCCGAGCCTGCGCGGCAAGGCCGTCGTGGTCGGCGGTCTCGGGCCGCGCGGTGTCGTCGCCACGGCGTCCTATGAGGCGCGCCGGTTCGGGGTGCACTCGGCGATGCCGATGGGGCAGGCCCGGCGGCTGGCCCCGAACGCCGCGTATCTGGTGCCGCGCTTCGGCCTTTACCGGGACATCAGCGATCAGGTCATGGGGCTGCTGCGGGAGCTGTCGCCGCTGGTGGAGCCGCTCAGCCTCGACGAGGCCTTCGTGGACCTGGAGGCGGGCGGCCTCGCGGACGACGAGGCGTCGGCGCGGGCCGTGGGGGAGCGGCTGCGCGCGGACATCCTGCGGGTGACGGGACTGACCGGGTCCGTGGGGCTCGCGGTGTCCAAGATGCTGGCGAAGATCGCTTCGGAGCAGGCCAAGCCGGACGGGCTCGTGCTCATAGAGCCGGGCACGGAGCGGGCGCTGCTCGGGCCGATGCCCGTGCGGGTGCTGCCCGGCGTCGGGCCCGCCACGGGGGACCATCTGCGGCGGGCCGGGATGACCACGGTCGAGGAGCTCGCCGGGGCGGGCGAGGACGAACTCGTACGGCTGCTCGGCAAGGCCCACGGCGGGGCGCTGTACGCGATGGCGCTGGCCCGGGACGAACGGCCCGTGGTGGCCGAGCGTGACACCAAGTCGGTCAGCGTCGAGGACACGTACGACGTGGACATCCACGACCGGGTGCGGGTGCGGATGGAAGTGGCGCGGCTCGCCGACCGGTGCGTGGGGCGGCTGCGGGCGGCCGGGCACTCCGGCCGGACCATCGTCCTGAAGGTACGGCGGTTCGATTTCTCCACGCTGACGCGCTCCGAGACCCTGCGCGGGCCCACGGACGACCCCGCGGTGGTCCGGGAGGCCGCGGCGCGGCTGCTGGAGTCGGTGGACACCACGGGGGGCGTGCGGCTCCTGGGGGTGGGGGTGAGCGGTCTCGCGGACTTCACGCAGGAGGACCTCTTCGCGCAGGCCCAGGCGGTGGTGGGGGCGGACCTCGCGGCGGCCTTCGCGGAGGGGGAGGCGGGGGACGCCGGGGCGGCGCCGGTGGGCGAGGCGGAGGAGGCCCCGGGCGCCGAGGATCCCGTGGCGCTCTCCGAGCGGCGGTGGCCCGCGGGGCATGACGTGCGGCACGCGGTGTACGGGGCGGGGTGGGTGCAGGGCAGCGGTCTGGGCCGGGTGACCGTGAGGTTCGAGACGCCCGGGTCGGAGCCGGGGCGGGTGCGGACGTTCCGGACGGACGATCTGGAGCTGGAGCCTTCGGATCCGCTGCCGTTGGTGGCGGTGGATGAGGGGGCGGAGGGGGCGGAGGGGGCCGTGGAGAGAGAGTCCGCGGTGGGGGAGGTCGAGGCTGGTGGGGCGGTGACGGGTGGGGTCTGAGCGCTCTGCCGGAGGCCAGGTCGGTTCCGGAGGCTTGGTCGGCCCGGTCGGCCCGGTCGGCCCGGTCGGCCCGGTCGGCCCGGTTGGCCCGGTTGGCCCGGTCGGTTCCGGTGGGCCTCAGCGCTCGGGGCCGTCGGTCGTGGTGTCCCGGGCGGGGTCCGAGGCGGGGTCCGGGGTCTCCACCGTGCCGAAGTCGTGGTCCGGCAGGGGCGGAGCGGGCGCCACGTCCAGGCCGTAGTGGCGGTAGAGCTGGAGCTCCTGCTCGGGGGAGAGGTGGCGGCCCACGCCGAAGTCAGGGGCGTCCTTGATCAGGGCGCGCTCGAAGGGGACGCGGAGCGTGCCGTCCTTGACCAGCTCGCTGGGCTCCAGCGGGACGAAGGCGTCACGGCTGAAAAGGCCGGTGCGTATGGCCGCCCACTCCGGGGCGCCGGTGGCGTCGTCGAGGTAGATCTCGTCGACCGTGCCGATCTTGTTGCCGTCGCGGTCGAACGCCTTGCGGCCGATCAGATCACGCGGATCGATGTCGGTCTGCACATGGCCTCCCGGTGGATCGCACCTCATCCTGGCTCAACCGTTTTCGGTCGTCATGACTACAAATTCGGTCATCATGACTACGAAAGAGCACATCGGGACAGGCGGCCACTCGAGGGATCGGCCGTGGGCCGCGCTGGTAGGCTGGCAAGCGGCTGTTGACCCCGTGCGGGAGAGCTCTTCGGTGGCAGCACCGGAGGCGCCGAAGGAGCAACTCCTCCCCGGAATCTCTCAGGCCCCTGTACCGCATGGATGAGGCCACTCTGGAAAGTAGGGCGGGCGTCGGGCGGGCACGTTCCGAAACCCTTCCTCACCGACGGTGCAAGCAGCATGCCTCCGGGCCTGCTGTGAAGCTCTCAGGTTGCGATGACAGAGGGGGAGGCCGTCCGGGTACCCGCGCCGTGGTGCCCCTCGCAGGTCGCGTCAGACCAGGAGGCCTCCGCAATGACCGCCACCTCTCGCACTCCGCTCTCGCAGCTCGAGCAGGGAATCCCCTTCGAGCAGCGCCACATCGGACCCGATGCCGAAGCCCGCGCCAAGATGCTCGCCCAGGTCGGCTACGGCTCGCTGGACGAGCTCACGGCCGCCGCCGTACCCGATGTGATCAAGAACGCCGAGGCGCTCGAGCTGCCGGGCGCGCGCACCGAGGCCGAGGTCCTGGCCGAACTGCGCTCCCTCGCGGACCGCAACCAGGTCCTGGACTCGATGATCGGCCTCGGCTACTACGGGACGTTCACGCCGCCGGTGATCCTGCGCAACGTGATGGAGAACCCGTCCTGGTACACGGCGTACACGCCGTACCAGCCGGAGATCTCCCAGGGCCGTCTGGAGGCGCTGCTCAACTTCCAGACCGTCGTCGCCGACCTGACCGGACTGCCCACCTCCGGTGCCTCCCTCCTCGACGAGGGCACCGCGGCCGCCGAGGCCATGGCGCTCTCGCGGCGCATGGGCAAGGCCAAGAACGGCCTCTTCCTGGTCGACGCCGACGCCCTGCCGCAGACCATCGCCGTGATCCAGACCCGCGCCGAGCCGACCGGCGTCGAGGTCGTCGTCGCCGACCTGTCCGGCGGCATCCCCGCCGACCTGGCCGAGCGCGAGATCAACGGCGTGCTGGTCCAGTACCCGGGCGCCTCCGGTGCCGTACGCGACATCAAGCCCCTCATCGACCAGGCGCACGAGCTTGGCGCGGTCGTCACCGTCGCCGCCGACCTGCTCGCGCTCACGCTGCTCACCTCGCCCGGTGAGCTCGGCGCCGACATCGCCGTCGGCACCACCCAGCGCTTCGGCGTCCCGATGGGCTTCGGCGGCCCGCACGCCGGATACATGGCGGTGCGCGAGAAGTTCGCCCGCAGCCTCCCCGGCCGCCTGGTCGGCGTCTCCGTCGATGCCGACGGCAACAAGGCCTACCGACTCGCCCTGCAGACCCGCGAGCAGCACATCCGCCGGGAGAAGGCCACCAGCAACATCTGTACCGCGCAGGTGCTGCTCGCCGTCATGGCCGGGATGTACGCCGTCTACCACGGCCCCGAGGGCCTGAAGACGATCGCCCGGCGCACCCACCGCTACGCCACGCTGCTCGCCGAGGGCCTCAAGGCCGGTGGCGTCGAGGTCGTGCACGGCACGTACTTCGACACGCTGACCGCGCGCGTGCCCGGCAAGGCCGCGGACCTCGTCGCCGCCGCGCGCGAGGGCGGGGTCAACATCCACCTCGTCGACGCCGACCACGTGTCGTTCGCCTGCGACGAGACCACCACGCGCGCCCAGCTCACCGCGGTCTGGGCGGCGTTCGGCGTGGAGGCCGACGTGGCGGCCCTTGACGCGAACACCGCGGACGTCCTCCCGGCCGGGCTGCTCCGCTCCGACGCGTACCTGACCCACCCGGTCTTCCACCAGCACCGCTCCGAGACCGCGATGCTGCGCTACCTGCGCCGGCTCGCCGACCGCGACTACGCGCTCGACCGCGGCATGATCCCGCTGGGCTCCTGCACGATGAAGCTCAACGCGACCACGGAGATGGAGCCCGTCACCTGGCCGGAGTTCGGGCAGCTGCACCCGTTCGCCCCCGCCGAGCAGGCGGCCGGTTATCTGACCCTCATCCGTGAGCTGGAGGAACGTCTCTCCGAGGTCACCGGCTACGACAAGGTCTCGCTCCAGCCGAACGCCGGCTCCCAGGGCGAGCTCGCCGGTCTGCTCGCGGTGCGCGGCTACCACCGCGCGAACGGCGACGACCAGCGCACCGTCTGCCTCATCCCGTCCTCCGCGCACGGCACCAACGCGGCGAGCGCGGTGATGGCCGGGATGAAGGTCGTCGTCGTGAAGACCGCCGACGACGGTGAGATCGACGTCGACGACCTGCGTGCCAAGATCGAGAAGCACCGCGCCGAACTGGCCGTCCTGATGATCACCTACCCGTCCACGCACGGCGTCTTCGAGGAGCACGTCGCCGACATCTGCGCGGCCGTGCACGACGCGGGCGGCCAGGTGTACGTCGACGGCGCCAACCTCAACGCCCTGGTGGGCCTCGCCAAGCCGGGCCACTTCGGCGGCGATGTCTCGCACCTGAACCTGCACAAGACCTTCTGCATCCCGCACGGCGGCGGCGGCCCCGGCGTCGGCCCGGTGGCCGTGCGCGAGCACCTCGCCCCGTACCTGCCGAACCACCCGCTGCAGCCCGCGGCCGGACCCGAGACCGGCGTCGGGCCGATCTCGGCCGCGCCCTGGGGCTCGGCGGGGATCCTGCCGATCTCGTGGTCGTACGTCCGGCTCATGGGCGGCGAGGGCCTGAAGCGGGCCACGCAGGTGGCGGTCCTGTCGGCGAACTACATCGCCAAGCGCATCGAGCCGCACTTCCCGGTGCTCTACACCGGCCCCGGCGGGCTCGTCGCCCACGAGTGCATCATCGACCTGCGGCCGCTCAGCAAGGCCACGGGCGTGAGCGTGGACGACATCGCCAAGCGCCTGATCGACTACGGCTTCCACGCGCCGACCATGTCCTTCCCGGTCGCGGGCACGCTGATGATCGAGCCCACGGAGAGCGAGGACCTCGACGAGATCGACCGGTTCTGCGAGGCGATGATCGCCATCCGCGGGGAGATCGAGCGGGTCGCGAGCGGCGAGTGGACCGCGGAGGACAACCCGCTGCGCAACGCCCCGCACACCGCGGCCGCGCTCGGCGGCGACTGGGACCACGGCTACAGCCGTGCGGAGGCCGTGTTCCCGGCCGGGGTCTCGGCGGCTGACAAGTACTGGCCGCCGGTCCGCCGCATCGACCAGGCGTTCGGCGACCGCAACCTGGTCTGCTCCTGCCCGCCGCTGGACGCCTACGAGGACTGAGCGCGCGCCCGCCCGCGGCGGGCGTGAGCAGGGCACGAATCAGGGCACGAATCAGGGCCGGTTCGAGAGACTTCTCGGAAGTCTTCCGGGCCGGCCCTTGTGTTGAGCGGTGTCACGGCCTGTCGCCGCGGGTGCGTTCGGCTCAAGCGGCCGTCATCACCTGGTTGATGCCCAGCGGCCGGTGCGGCGCGATGATCTCGCCGTTCGGCAGCAGCTCACCGGTGTCCTCGAAGAGCAGGACGCCGTTGCACAGCAGGCTCCAGCCCTGTTCCGGGTGGTGCGCCACGAGGAGCGCTGCTTCCCGGTCGGCGGATTCGGCTGTCGGGCACGGTGGCTGGTGCTGGCACATGGAAGGGTTCTTTCGCTGCGTAGTGGTGGGTGTCGCGTCTGTCCCGCGGCTCGATGCGGTGTTCATGCCGCCCCCCGTTGGTGTGGTCGGTCCCCGTTGGTTTGGTCGGTCCAGTCCAGTGTTGCCCCGCGGGCGTGATTCCGCAGGGATTTTGCGGCAGCGCCTCCTACTGCTCTAAGGACGTATCACCCGCCCGGACGGTTCATCGCAACTGCCCTGTCCCTTCGGGTGGTTCGGGGTGACCGAAGTGGACTAGTCCGGTCGGGCGGGGTCCGGACGCGGCCGTGCCCCGCGGCCGGGGGCCGCGGGGCACGGGGCGGGAGAGGCCGGGCGTCAGGCGGGCGAGCCGAGCAGCGGCACCGGGGTGAGCCGGTGGGTGAGCACCGGAAGCAGGTCGGCGGCGCGGTGCGGGCGGTGGGCCGCGATGCCGGGCGGCGCCGGAGAGAGCGGTACCAGGATGTCCGCGGGGGCGAGGGGGCCCGTGGTGGCGTCCGCCGTGCGGTCGCCGTGCAGCCACAGCGTGAGCATGTACAGCTCGGGGACGGAGAGCAGGCGCGGCTGGTGCGATCCCGGCATGGCCTCGGCGTGGCGCAGGGCGCGCTCGGCGGAGGCGATGTACGGACCCTCGCAGAAGTGGGAGAACGCCCAGCCGTCCGGCGTGAGCATCGTCTCCGCGGCCGCCACCGCGCGCTCGCCGCAGCGGATCAGGAAGCGCCAGCCGGTGAGCTTCGTCGGTGTCCCGCCCGCCGGGGTGGGCGCCGCCGCGCGGTCCAGCTCGTGGACGGGCAGCGGGAGGTCCGGGCTCGTGGGCGCCTGAGCGGCGCGCAGGGAAGGGGTGCGGGCCTCGCGTACGGCGGTGGGGGAGCCGAGGGCCGCGAGGACACTGCGCAGGGCGGGCGCTGGAGCCGGGGGGACATGCAGCGGCATGGTGGGTCGCCTCTCTCGTTCGACAGGCACAAGTGGAGCGGGGGGCAGGTGCGGACGGCGCTGTCTGCTCGGGGTCAGAGGGGGCGGGGGCAGGGGCCCCGGGGGCGGGGGACCGCGAGCGCCAACTCTCTGCCTCAACTGGGGAGTTTATACGACGCGTGTTCTGGGAGTGTTTCTGCTAGCCGTTCCCCATAGCGCGAGCAAGGCGAAATCAAGTCGCCCTTCCGCGGTATTTCTCCTGATTCCGGATCGGGCCCGAGCTTATGACCTCGGCACTTCCCTTCGGTGCGGTCGGCCGATTCTCGTTGGTTTTTTTCACCACGACCCGAGGAAGTGAAACTGCTCCGTGTTCCTTGCCGCGCGAATGTGCCGCCTGTCACGTTCTCACGAGCGTACCTGTCGAGGGGCCCGCGCGGGGCGTTATCGATCACATGTCTGGGCATCATCCCCCGTACACAGCGGCCGGGTTGTTGGCTGCCCATCCGAGGAGGGACGCTTCGATGGGGGAGAAGGTCGAGGCAGGATCGTTCGACCTGTCCGATCGCCAGCTGTACCGGATCAAGAACCGGCAGTGCCTGGCGGGGCTCGCCCGACTGCTCGACGAGCAGCGGTTCGACCGGCCCAAGAACCTGATGGGCATGGAGATAGAGCTGAATCTCGCGGGTCCTGACGGAACGCCGAGAATGATGAATGCGGAAGTTCTCAGGCGCATCGCGAGCCGCGATTTCCAGACCGAACTCGGAATGTTCAATCTCGAAGTGAACATCGCCCCGCACCGGTTGGGCGGACGGGTTCTCGACCAGCTCGCCGAAGAGCTGCGCACGGGGCTCGCCTATGCCCACCGCAAAGCCAGCGAAGTGGCCGCCGGCATTGTGATGATCGGCATTCTGCCGACGCTGAGGCGCCGGGACCTGGTGTCCGCGAACCTCTCGGACGACGACCGCTACGCCCTGCTCAACGACCAGATGGTGGCGGCGCGCGGGGAGAACTTCGCCCTGGACATCGAGGGCGTGGAGCGGCTGCGCTGCTCCTCGGGGTCCATCGCGCCGGAGGCGGCGTGCACCTCAGTGCAACTGCACCTGCAAGTCACGCCGGGGAAGTTCGCCGACGTGTGGAACGCGGCGCAGTCGATCGCGGCCGCGCAGGTCGCCGTCGGCGCCAACGCGCCGTTCCTGTTCGGGCGCGAGCTGTGGCGCGAGTCGCGGCCGCCGCTGTTCCTGCAGTCCACGGACACCCGGCCGCCCGAGCTCCAGGTCCAGGGCGTGCGGCCGCGCAGCTGGTTCGGCGAGCGCTGGATCGGCAGCGCGTACGACCTCTTCGAGGAGAACCTGCGGTACTTTCCCGCGCTGATCCCGCTGTGCGAGAGCGAGGACCCCCAGCGGGTGCTCGACGAGGGCGGGGTGCCGCGGCTCGGCGAGCTGACGCTGCACAACGGCACGGTCTACCGCTGGAACCGCCCGGTGTACGGCATCGCCGACGGCGTGCCGCACCTGCGCGTGGAGAACCGGGTGCTGCCCGCGGGGCCGACGGTCACCGACGTCATCGCCAACGCCGCCTTCTACTACGGCGTGGTGCGCGCGCTCGCCGAGGAGTCGCGGCCCGTGTGGAGCCGCCTGCCCTTCGAGGCGGCGGCCCGGAACTTCGACACGGCCTGCCGCTACGGCATCGAGGCGCGCCTGGAGTGGCCGAAGCGCGGGCGCCACGGCGGCCTCACGAAGGTGGCGGCCGTGGACCTCGTCCGTGAGGAGCTGCTGCCGCTGGCCGGGGCCGGGCTCGACGCGTGGGGCGTGGAGCCCGCGGACCGCGATCTGTACCTGGGTGTGATCGAGGAGCGCTGTCGGCGGCGGGTGAACGGCGCCTCGTGGCAGGCGGCGACGTACCACCGGGCCCTTGAGCGCGGCATGGAGCGCGAGGCGGCGCTCGCGGCGACCACGCGCCGCTACTGCGAGCTGATGCATGCCGGGGAGCCGGTGCACACCTGGCCGGTGGGCCTTCCGGAGCCGGCGCTGCCGCTGCGGTGACGGGCGCCCGACGGCGCGGTGCGGGTCGGCTGCTCGCGTCCGCGTGCCATCAGGCAAGCTGTGAGGTCCCGGCGGTGCCGCCCCTCCCGGAGGAGTCCGGGTGCGGGTGGGCGGGGCGCCGGGACTACTCACGTGGAGGCAGCAGTGCAGACGGAGCCGGGGTCGATGGCCGGGCCGTACCCCGAGGCGCGGCTCTCGCGACGGTTCCTGCGGGACGAGACGCTGCTCGTCCTCGCGCTTTCGCTGGGCGCGAGCGGGGTGTCGGCGCTGATCAGTTTCATCGGCTCGGTCACCAAGCCGGGCGGGCTCAAGGACCAGGCGGCGACGCTGAACTCGTCGGCCGCGCCGGGGCGTCCCTGGCTGGACCTCGCCTGGCAGCTCTTCGGCATCACCACCGCGCTCGTGCCCGTGGCGCTCGTCGCCCACTTCCTGCTCCGGGAGGGCTCGGGGCTGCGGGCGATCGGCTTCGACCGGACCCGGCCGTGGCCCGACCTCGGGCGCGGGGCGGCGATCGCCGCGGTCATCGGCTCCACGGGGATCGCGTTCTACCTGGCGGCCCGCGGCCTCGGCGCCAATCTGACGGTGGTCCCCGAGGACCTGCCGGACGTGTGGTGGAAGTACCCGGTCCTGGTCCTGTCGGCGCTGCAGAACTCGATCCTGGAAGAAGTGATCGTCGTCGGCTATCTGCTGCGCAGGCTCGGCCAGTTGGGGTGGACGCCGATGGCCGCGCTGGTGGCGAGCTCCGTGCTGCGCGGGTCGTACCACCTCTACCAGGGCATCGGCGGATTCCTCGGCAATGTGGCGATGGGTGTGGTGTTCGTGCTGCTGTACCGGCGCTGGGGCCGGGTCGGGCCGCTCGTCGTGGCGCACTCGCTGCTCGACATCGGGGCGTTCGTCGGGTATGCGCTGCTCGCCGGGAAGGTGGGGTGGCTGCCCACCGCGTGACGCCACGCGGTGGGCGCTCGTGGGTCAGGCGAGCAGGTCGCCCTCGATGACGGTGACCGCCCGGCCGGTGAGCAGGGTGCGCTCGCCGCGCAGGCCGGTGTGGACCAGGCCGGAGCGCGCTGAGGCCTGTAGTCCGGTGAGGTCGGGGCGCCCGAGGCGCTCGGTCCAGAACGGGGCGAGGGCGGTGTGCGCGCTGCCCGTCACGGGGTCCTCGTCGATGCCGACGCGGGGGAAGAAGCCGCGCGAGACGTAGTCGTAGCCGCGAGTGGGGTTCTCGGCGCGGGCGGTGGCGATGATGCCGCGCTCGGAGTGCTCGACGAGGGCCTTGTGGTCCGGGGTGAGGGCGCGCACCGTCTTCTCGTCGGCCAGTTCGACCAGGATGTCGCCCAGGTGCGGGCCGGTGTCGTACGCCGCAAGCGGCTCGGCGCCCAGGGCCTGGGCGACGCCGTCGGGGAGGTCGATGGCGGTGAGCGGCGCGGTCGGGAAGTCGAGGGTGATGGTGCCGTCCTCGTGCGTCGTGGCGACGAGGACTCCGGCGCGGGTGGCGAAGCGCACCGGGCCGCGGGCGGCGCCCGTGGTGTGCAGGACGTGGGCCGTGGCCAGGGTGGCGTGGCCGCACAGGTCGACCTCGGTGGCGGGGGTGAACCAGCGCAGTGCCCAGTCCGCGGCTTCCCCGGCGGGGAGCGGGTGGGCGAACGCGGTCTCGGCGTGGTTGACCTCGAGGGCCACGTGCTGGAGCCAGGTGTCGTCCGGGAACGAGTCGAGCAGCAGGACGCCGGCCGGGTTGCCGGTGAAGGGGCGTTCGGCGAAGGCGTCGACGATGCGGATCTGCTGGGAGTTGCTGGTAGAGGCACTCATGGAGAAGACGTTAGGGGCCAGGTCGGCCCGTATCTAAGGCCAATCCGCGACAACTGGACTCAATGGCCGGTCGCTCGCGAGGGTTTGGACTCGTGCCGCCGGGCCCGCCGTCCGGCCTGCCAGGTGCTCGGCTTCGCCGGGCCCTTGGGGACGGACGGTCGCGTCGGCGGCGGTCGCGGGGATCTTGAGGGCGGTGGGGCCTGGCCGGATGGTCCGGCCGCCCCGTCCCGTCGGGCTGTCAGGCGGCGTCAAGGGCGCCGTAGATCTTGCGGGTCATGGCGGACATGGTGGGCGTGGGGCCGTGCTTGTGGACCAGGGCCGCCGTGTCGAGGGCGATGGTGACGGCGCTGCGGAAGTTGTCGGCCTCCGCGGGGTCCTGCTTCTTGAGCAGGCTCATGGCCGCCGTCAGGCTCGGCAGGATGCGGTCGGCGAGCTCGGCCGCGGAGTTGCCGCTCAGGTCGATGTCCTTGGGGTACTTGGCGAGTACGTGCCCGATCAGGCCGGTGCCCGAGTACAGGGCGAGGGAGCCGCGGGAGGCGATCTTGTGCGGCTTGCCGGAGGCGTCGGCGAAGGCGAGCAGCGCGACGGCGCCGTAGGCGGCGGTGCGGAGGGTGACCTTGTCCTGGGTGGTGAGGGTGACAGACATGTTTGTGGGCTCCTTCGGCTGAGTGGTTCTCGCTGGGCTGTGGCCCGGTGCGCCGTGTTCGGCGCTCCGTTTCCGTGGCTCCATCATGGCACACATATGGCGCCATCGCGAGTCTTAAGTGGTGCCAACGTGGGCTATTAGTGGCACCACTGTCGTCTCCGTAGGTGTCGCGGCGCGGTCGCGCTCCTCGAAATCCCAGGTCAGGGGCACGGTGACGGTGTGCGGCCGGGTGTTCGCCGTCGCGGTTCGGTCGGAACTCGGGATGCCGGGGCTCGGGAAGGGTGTTGTCATCCGAACAGTTCCGATATATCGTTGAAGCATCGCGACAGATCAACGATGTCGCGCTAGATCACCGACTGGTCCTGCGAAAGGAATGATCGACATGCGTTCCCACGGTTACGAACACGAGCACAGGCACGGTCGCGGACGCGGCCCCTACGGACCCGGCCGCGAAGGCCGGGGCGGCTTCGAGGGCGGGCGCCCGGCGTTCGGCCCCTTCGGGCCCGGCTTCGGCGGCGGCCCCTGGGGCGGGCGCGGCGGCCGGGGAGGCCCGCGCGGCCGGGCCCGGCGCGGCGATGTGCGCGCTTCCCTCCTGGCCCTGCTGAAGGACCGCCCGATGCACGGCTACGAGATGATCCAGGAGATCGTCGAGCGCAGCGAAGGCGCCTGGAAGCCGAGCCCCGGCTCCGTCTATCCGACGCTCCAGCTCCTGGAGGACGAGGGCCTGATCGTCAGCGCGAGCGAGGGCGGCAAGAAGCTCTTCTCGCTCACCGAGTCCGGCCGCGCGGCCGCCGGCGAGGGGCCCGAGGCCCCCTGGGAGGACGCCGGGCGCGGCGTCGACCGGGAGGCGCTGAGCGAGATCCGGCAGGCCGGGTTCGGTCTGATGGAGGCGTTCGGCCAGGTCTGGAAAACCGGGTCCAAGGAGCAGCGCGAGAAGGCGCTGACCGTCATCAACGACGCCCGCAAGAAGCTGTATCTGATCCTCGCCGATGAGGACTGAGCGGCCGCGGCCGCGCCTCTCGCGCCGCCGTGGAAGTGCCCCGCACCCTGGGTGCGGGGCACTTCCGTGTTCCCGTCACGCGGCTCGCGCGGCGGGCGCTCACGTCACCAGGCCGTCCAGTTTCCGCAGGGACTCCTTGAGCGCGGCCGTCGCCGAGTCCTTCAGCTTGCCCGCCATCAACGACACCGCCGCGCCGGTGAACTGCCCGTCGATGCGCACCGTCGTCGCCCCGCCGTCCGGCGTCAGCGTGTAGCGGGTGCCGACCTCGACGCCCATCGGACCCTTGCCCTTGATGGCGAACGTACGGGCCTCCTCCAGCTCCGCGATCGTCCAGGCGACCTCGGCGGGAAAGCCCATCAGCTTCATGTTCTCCGTGAACGTGCCGCCCTGCGCGAGCACGGCGGGGCCGCCCCGGGGGAAGCTGGTGTGCGTGGTGTTCCACTCGGCGTACGACGAGAAGTCGGTGAGCCGGGCCCAGACCTTCTCCGCCGGTGCCTCGATCCGTGCCTGAGCGGTGACTTCGGCCAATGCGACCACCCCTTGGTGTCGGCGTTGTCGGCTTGTTGTCGGCTTGTCGCCGGTGCCGCGGTGGGCGCGGCTGTGGTGTCGCGGAACGTAGCCGCAGGGCCTGGAACATTCAATACTGATGAACTGTCAGATAAGAGGGAGGGGTAGGGTTGGCTTCTTTGCCACCCGTTGCCCCCGTTGCCACCCGTTGCCGCGCCCCGTCGCCCCGGCGCATCGAAAGGCCCTTGATGACCGCGCACGTCCCGTCGGCACCCGCCTCCCCCGCCTCCGGCCCCGACCCGGCGGCCCCGGCCGCCGTCGTCGCGCGGCTGCGCGCCGGGGGCTGCGTGTTCGCCGAGGAGGAGGCGGAGCTGCTGGTCGCCGCCGCCGCGACGGAGGCGGACCTCGCCGCCATGGTGGAGCGGCGGGTGAGCGGGCTGCCGCTGGAACACATCGTCGGCTGGGCGGAGTTCGCGGGCCTGCGCGTCGCGGTGGACCCGGGCGTGTTCGTGCCGCGCCGCCGCACCGAGGCCCTCGTCCGCGAGGCGGCGGCGCTCGCCGCCCCCGGCGCCGTGGTCGTGGACCTGTGCTGCGGATCGGGGGCACTCGGCCTGGCGCTCGCCACCGCGCTCGGCCGGGCCGAACTGCACGCGGCCGACATCGACCCCGCGGCCGTCGACTGCGCCCGCCGCAATGTGCGCGCGGCCGGTGGCCACGTCTACGCGGGCGACCTGTACGACGCCCTGCCCGCCACGCTCGGGGGCCGCGTCGACGTCCTGCTGGCGAACGTGCCGTACGTCCCCACCGGCGAGGTCGGGCTGCTGCCCGCCGAGGCCCGCGAGCACGAGGCGCGGGTCGCCCTCGACGGCGGCGCGGACGGACTCGACGTACTGCGGCGGGTGACCGCGGCCGCGCCGCGCTGGCTGGCGCCGGGCGGATGGCTGCTGTTCGAGACGAGCGAGGGCCAGGTGGAGGCGGCCGTCGCGGCCGTGCGGGATGCGGGGCTCGTACCGCGCGTCACCACCGACGAGGAGTTGTACGCGACCGTGGTGAGCGCCCGGCGGCCGCATGCCTAGGCCCGCTCCGTCCAGGGCCGCTCTGCCCGAAGCCGCTGACTCTAGGCCCGCTCTGACGTACCGCTCGGCCAGGTCAGCCGACCCGTTGTATCGCCGCCGCGTCGAAGAGGTCGAACGCCCGGGGGTGGGGGCCCTCGTCGTGGCAGTGCCAGGCATCCCAGAACAGATCGGCGGGCAGGGCGTTCCGGGGCGCGTAGACGCGGTACACGTACTGTCGGCCGTCGATGGCCGGCAGGGTGACCAGCCAGCACCCGCTCTCCATGCCTCTGACAGACGAGCGCCGGGGCGGAGTGGTTGCGTGCCCGGCGCGAAGCTGGACGGCGCACGCCCCACCTGCGAAAATGGCGGAATATCATCCGTAAGGAGGACAACCCGCCGTGCCGTGCCCACCCTGTGTGGGACGCGAGAATGCTCCCCGCCGCCGATGCCGGGGCCCGTGACGCCTGATGGGGTGGGAGGTGTGCGAAGCCGTACCTTCGAAGGTGCCGAACCCGGCCCGACCCGAACGGACACCGACCCCAGCCTGAGCGCCACGCTGGCCTCGGTGGTGTCCGGCGCGCGCAGACGGGCCGTGCGGGACGGGGACCGGCAGGTCGACACCGCCCATCTGCTGCACTCGCTCCTGGAGCACGACCCCCAGGTGCGCGAGGTCTTCGACGGCGGGCCGCAGATCGCGCGGCTGCTCGGCTACCTCGTCCAGCGCAGCATCGGCTACGGGCTCCAGTGGCAGGGCACCGTCGAGGACTCCGGGGCCGTCCCGGTCCTCGCCTCCGCCAAGGAAACGGTTCTCTCGCCCGCCGCCGCCGGAGCCATGGAGGCGGCGCACGCCCGTGCCGTGCTCTGCGGCGAGACCGAGGCGCGCGGCATCGATCTGCTGGCCGCCCTCGCCGCCGACCCGGAGAGCCGGTCCTGCGAGGTGCTTCGGCGCGCGGGGGTCGACACCGACGCGCTGCTCGCGCGGGTAGAGAGCGACGAAGAGACCGGCGGTGAGCCGCAGTGGTGACACGGCGCGACCTGGGCTGGTGACAGCGCCCGCGCCCGGCCGCGACGGCGCGCGCGCCGGGATCGCCCCGGCGTGAACCACGCGGCGGCGTCCGCCGATTGAGACAGTGGTCATCAGGGGTGACGGTCCTGACGTCGCCTGCCATCATGTGCCGGTGCGTGGGTCTCGGGAGAAAACTCAGGGTGCGGGGCGGGCGGAGCGCGGCAGAGGGCTCGGGCTCGCGCTGCTTTCGGCGTTCGCCTTCGGCGGCTCGGGCGTCGCGGCCAAGCCGCTCATCGAGGCGGGCCTGGACCCGCTGCACGTGGTGTGGCTGCGCGTCGCGGGCGCCGCGCTCGTGATGCTGCCCGTCGCCTGGCGCCACCGCGCGCTCGTGCGGCGCAGGCCCGCGCTCCTCGCCGGGTTCGGACTGCTCGCCGTCGCCGGTGTCCAGGCCTGCTACTTCGCGTCCATCTCCCGCATCCCCGTCGGCGTCGCGCTCCTCGTCGAATACCTGGCGCCCGCGCTCGTCCTCGGCTGGGTGCGGTTCATGCAGCGGCGGCCCGTGACCCGGGCCGCCGCCCTCGGCGTGGTGCTCGCCGTCGGCGGGCTCGCCTGCGTCGTCGAGGTGTGGGCGGGCCTGAGCTTCGACGCCGTCGGCCTGCTGCTCGCCCTCGGCGCCGCCTGCTGCCAGGTCGGCTACTTCGTCCTGTCCGACCAGGGCAGCGACGCGGGCGCCGACGCCCCGGACCCGCTCGGCGTCATCGCGTACGGACTGCTGATCGGCACCCTCGTGCTCACCCTGATCGCGCGCCCCTGGGGCATGGACTGGGCCGTCCTCGGCCGCGCCGCCGACATGGACGGCTCCCAGGTGCCCGCGTGGGTGCTGCTCGGCTGGATCGTGCTGATCGCGACCGTCCTCGCGTACGTCACCGGAATCGTCACCGTGCGCCGCCTCTCGCCGCCGGTCGCGGGCGTCGTGGCCTGCCTCGAAGCGGTCATCGCCACCGTGCTCGCCTGGGTCATGCTCGGCGAGCGCCTGTCGGCGCCGCAGCTCGCCGGTGGTGCGCTGGTGCTCGTGGGCGCGTTCATCGCCCAGTCGTCGACGCCCGCTGCTCCATCGAAGGACCGCGTCGCCGCCGTCCCGGCATCCGAACAGGAGTTGTCCCCGAGCAAAGCCGCCGCTTAGGCTGCCGATCATGCACGCACGAGCACTCGTCCTTCCGCCTCCGGCCGCCTAGCGCGGGCTCTTCCGGATCACGCCCGGCCGTCGGCCGGGCGCGACGGTGCTGCCCGCAGACGACAGTCCTGGACCTGCGTCTTCGGGCCCGAGGCGGGCGAGAAGCTCCCCTTGAGCACGGGCACTCCCTTGTTCGTACGTGTTCGTACGCGCTCCCTGAGCGCGGCGGCCTGTCGAGGCGAGCCCGAGCCAGAGGGTGTGGCACACCCCCGACTCGCTGCCCGGCCGTGACGCGGTCTCCTCATCTGACCTCCGCGGAGATTCCACGTGTCGAGCGTGTCGAGCACGACCCCCGCGTCCCTGGACGCCACCCCCGCCGCCCCCACGGCCCTGCCCCGGCTCTCCGTCGGGCGCGGCCTCCTCTACCTGGCCGTCGCCGGAGCCGCCTGGGGCACCGCGGGAGCCGCCGCCTCGCTGGTGTTCTCGGCGAGCGACATGGGCCCCGTCGCCCTCTCCTTCTGGCGCTGCGCCGGAGGGTTCTTGCTGCTGTTCGCCGCGCGCCTGCTGCGGCCGCGGCGCGGCGCGCGGACCCCCGCGCCGCTGTCCCCGCGCCGCAGGGCGCTGCGGATCACCGTGACCGGCGTGGCCCTCGCCGTGTTCCAGACCGCGTACTTCGCCGCCGTCGAGGCCACCGGCCTCGCGGTCGGCACCGTCGTCACGCTGGGGGCCGGACCGGTCCTCATCGCGCTCGGCGCCCGCGTCGCCATGGGGGAGCGGCTCGGGTTGGGCGGGCTGTGCGCGGTGGGCGGCGCGCTCGCCGGGCTCGGCGTGCTCTTCGTGGGCGGCGGCGACACGGCCGTGCGTCCCCTGGGCGTGGTCTTCGCCCTGGTGTCCGCCGCCGGGTACGCCGTCATGACGCTGCTGACCCGCTGGTGGGGACGCGACGGCGGGCAGGACGCGTCGGCCACGACGGTGTGGTCGTTCGCCGTGGTCGCCCTGTGCCTGCTGCCGTTCGCCGCGGCCGAGGGTCTGGTGCCGCACACGGCCGACGCCCCGCGCGTGCTCGGCTTCCTGCTGTACATCGCCGCCGTGCCGACGGCTCTCGCGTACGCGCTGTACTTCGCGGGAGCCGCCGCCGTGCGCTCCGCGACGGTCTCCGTGATCATGCTCCTGGAGCCGGTGAGCGCGGCGGCCATCGCCGTCACGCTGCTCGGTGAGGAGCTCAACGCGGCCACCGTCGCGGGCACCCTGCTGATGCTGGCGGCCGTCACGGGCCTCGCCGCGGCGGAGGCGCGCGGCGCGGCGCGGGCCCGGCGGGAGCGGGCGGCCTAGAGCGTGGCGGGGCGCGCAGGGTGCGGGCCCCGCCCTTCGCTCGCTAGCGGCGGCGCAGCTGATGGGACAGCGCCGCCGCGTCCCGCGGCCCGCCGCGCTCCTTGAGGCCCGCGGCGATCCGGTCCTGGACCTCCAGGGGCTTGTGGTTCCCGTACTTGAACTTCGCCTGGACGCCGGTGACGTCCAGGCTCAGACCCCGGATGCCGGAGAGCATGCGGCCGTAGGGCTCCTCGCCCGCCGCCGCGGGCGCGGAGCCGCCGTCCGGCTGGAAGTGGGCGAGCTGCCGGTTCAGGAGCGCCGCCTTCTCGGCGGGGTCGTCCACGACCCGGGCCGTGCAGCGCAGTTGGACGGAGGCGTAGAAGCTGGTCGGAACGCCGTGCTCGGGCGGCGTGGCCGGGGCGGCCGCCCACGGGCCCGGCACGAAGACGTAGTCGTCGACGACGCTGAGCACGACCTCGGGGTCGGCCTCGAGCGCGGCCCACAGCGGATGGGGGCGGGCCAGGTGGATCAGGACGCGGCCGTGGCCGCCGCCCGCGTCCGCGTCGTACACGAAGTGCGTCGGCTGGACGTGGGGCGGCTCGCCCGGCAGGCCGTTCACGGCGAGCTGCCCGAAGTCGTGGTCGGCGAGCCAGGAGCGCCACTCGCCGTCGGACTCTGGGGCGTCCCAGGGGTGGACGAGCAGTGCCACGTCAGAGCTCGGTCAGATAGTCGGGGACCTTGATGCCGGGCGCCAGGTCGGCGGACGGGAGGAGCGGGTCGTAGCCCTTGCGCAGCGGCACGACACCCGACCAGTACGGCAGGTCCATGTCCTCCGGCTCATCGCTCGGGGGACCCGTGCGCACCTTCGCGGACACCTCGTCGAGGTCGAGGCTGAGCACGGCCGTCGCGGCCAGCTCCTTGGCGTTCGCGCGCCGGGAGTCGTCCGCGCGGCCGGGCACGACGTGGTCGACGAGCGCGTCGAGGGCGGTGCGCTTCTCGTCCGGGTCCGTGACCTGGCGGGCGACGCCGTGCACCACCACCGAGCGGTAGTTGACCGAGTGGTGGAAGGCCGAGCGGGCCAGGACCAGGCCGTCGAGATGCGTGACGGTCAGGCACACCGCCAGGCCCGGGTCCTCCTGCGGCGCGGGCGCGTCCCCCGCCATCCGCAGCGGCCGGGACCCCGTCGAGCCGTGCACGTACAGCCGCTCGCCGACCCGGGCGTAGAGCGTCGGCAGGACGACGGGGGCGCCGTCGCGGACGAAGCCGAGGTGGCACAGGTACGCCTCGTCCAGTATCGCGTGCACCAGCTCGCGGTCGTACGAGGCGCGGTCGCGGGACCGGGTGGGGACGGTCCGGTCCGTCGCTTCGTAGGGGGTGCTGTCCGGCGCGGCCGGCTGCGTCGTCGTCTCCATGGCTTCTCCCTCGTGTGTACCGCTGGCCCTAGGGGGCGCCCTTGCCCCTGCTATTGCACTAGTGCATACTGTGGTTTGTGCTAGGAGAGTATCCGATCGTCGGGCGGCGCGCAGCTGAGATCGCCGCCAGTGTCGAGCGCGCCGTCGGGCGCGGTGAACTGGAACCTGGTCAATTGCTTCCCCCGATGAGGGAGTTGGCGCAACGGCTCGGGGTGAATCCCAACACGGTCGCGGCCGCCTACCGCACGCTGCGCGAGCGCGGCGTCATCGAGACGGCGGGGCGGCGCGGCAGCCGGGTGCGGAGCAAACCGGCGACGACGGCGCGCGAGTACAGCCGCCTGGTCGTGCCGCCCGGCGTCCGGGACGTGGCGAGCGGCAACCCGGACACGGCCCTGCTGCCGTCCCTCGCCGAGGCCTTCGCGGCGGCCACCGCCGGATCGGACGCGGCGCCCGTGCTGTACGGAGAGGCGGCGGTGGACGAGGGCCTCGGCCGCCACGCGCGGGCGGCCCTGGACGCGGACGGCGTGCCGCAGGGACCGCTCGCCGTCACGTCCGGGGCGCTCGACGCGATCGAGCGGGTCCTGGCGGCGCGCCTGAAGGTGGGCGACGCGGTGGCCGTGGAGGACCCGGGGTGGGGCAGCGTCCTTGACCTCGTGCCCGCGCTCGGGCTGCGCCCTGTCCCGGTCGGCGTCGACGACGACGGGCCGCTGCCGGACGACGTGGAGCGCGCGCTGCGGGCCGGGGCGCGGGCGCTCGTCGTCACCGCGCGCGCCCAGAACCCGACCGGCGCCGCCATCAGCGCCCCACGCGCGCGTGCCCTGCGCGACGTCCTCGCCGCACACAAGGAGACGCTGGTCATCGAGGACGACCACGGCCACGGCATCGTCGACCTGCCGCTGCGCACGCTGACCGGCGCCACGCGCGCGTGGGCGTTCGTCCGCTCCACGGCCAAGGCCTACGGCCCGGACCTGCGGCTCGCCGTGCTCACCGGGGACGCCGAGACCGTCGACCGGGTGCAGGGCCGGCTGCGGCTCGGGCCCGGCTGGGTCAGCAAGGTGCTCCAGCGGGCGGTCCTGCGGCTGTGGCAGGACGGCGCCGTGGACGCGCACGCGGTGGCGTCGGCCTACGCCGCCCGGCGCGACGCTTTGATCGCCGCCCTGGCCGAGCGCGGCGTCGCCGCCTACGGACACAGCGGCATGAACGTGTGGGTGCCGGTGCCGGACGAGACCGGGGTGGTCGCGCGGATGCTGCACGCGGGCTGGGCGGTGGCCCCGGGTGCGCGGTTCCGCCTGGAGGCGCCCCCTGGTGTGCGGATCACCGTGTCGGCGCTCACCGGGGACGACATCGCGGCGGTGGCCGACGCCCTGGCGGCGGCCACCGGGCCCGCGCCCGCGCGGCGCTATGGGTGAGCGTCCGGAGCGCGGGGCCGGGAGGCGGCTCAGGCGCGCCCGGCGCGCGGTCTGGACTGGGTGAGGGCCGCGCCCGCCAGCACGATCACGGCGCCGACCGGTGTCGTCCACGTCAGGGACTCGCCGAGCACGGCGACGCCCGCCGCCGTCGCGATGACCGGGGTGAAGTAGGTGACCATCTGGGCCGTCGTCGGGCCGACCTCGGACACGATGTCGTACTGCACCAGGAACGCGAGGCCGGTGCCTATCGCGCCGAGGGCGACGACCGCGAGCAGTGGCACGATCGGGACGTGGCTCGGCATCGAGGTGAACAGCGGCGTCACCACGGCCAGTTCGAGCGTGGCCACGAGGAGCTGGGCGCCGGTCAGGGAGAGGTTCGAGTGGCCGGTGCCCGCAAGCGTGCGGCGGACGTAGATCCAGCCGATCGGGTAGCAGAGCGAGGCGAGCAGCGCCAGGCCCGTGCCGCGCGCGTCCAGGCCGCTGAAGCCCTGCCAGGCGCCGAGCACCGTGAGCACGCCGAGGAAGCCGATGCCGAGCCCCGCGACCCTGCGCCGCGTCGGCCGGTCCTCGGAGAGTGCGACCAGCGACAGGGCCATGCCCCACAGCGGTGACGTCGCGTTGCAGATCCCCGCGAGCGTCGAGGGGATCGTCAGCTCCGCGTACGCGAACAGCGAGAACGGGGCCGCGTTGAGCAGCAGGGCCGCCACCGACAGATGCGCCCAGGTGCGCGGGGAGCGGGGGAGCCGCTCGCGCTTGACGACCAGGAAGACCGCGACCACCGCCGTGCCGAACAGGAGCCGCCCGAAGGTGACCTGGAACGGCGCGAACCCCTCCGTGCCGACCTTGATGAACAGGAAGCTGAAGCCCCAGACGAGCGAGAGGAAGGCGAAGCGCAGGCGCCAGTCCAGCGCGCGGCGGCCGCCCTCGCGCGCGGGGGGCGCCTGGGCGGGAGCGGGTGCCGGGGCGGGAGCGGGGGCGGGGACCCGGGTGGCGGAGGTGGTCATGCCGCCACGATGAATCACACGATCTCTTAGCACAAGCGAGTTTTCTTGCTCGGTATCGCGTAGCATTGCTTACATATGGGAGTGAGCCTGACCCGGGAGGGGCCGTGCTGAATCTGGAACGCCTGCGGACGCTCGACGCCCTCGCCCGGCACGGATCGGTGAGCGGCGCCGCGGCGGGGCTGCACGTCACGACGTCCGCCGTCTCCCAGCAGATGACCAAGCTGGAGCGCGAGGTGGGCCAGCAGCTCCTGGCCAAGAACGGCCGGGGCGTGCGCCTCACCGACGCCGGGCGGCTGCTCGCCGAGCACGCCGCGCGCATCCTGTCCCAGGTCGAGCTCGCCCAGTCCGACCTGGAGCGGCAGCGCGGCAAGGCGGTCGGCGAGCTGCGGATCTCCGCGTTCCCGACCGCGATGCGGGGGCTGCTGCCCGCCGCCCTGTCCTCGCTGCGGGTGCGCCACCCGGGCCTCCGCGTGGCGGCCGAGGAGCTGGAGCCGCAGGCGGGCGTCCAGAAGGTGGTCCGCGGCGACCTGGACCTGGCGGTGGTCCTCGACTGGTACAACAAGCCGCTGCCCCTGCCCGAAGGACTGCTGAAGGCCCCGCTCCTCGACGACCCCGCCGACGTCGCGATGCCCGTGGCCCACCCGATGGCCGACCGCGCGGAGGTCGACCTCGAGGACTTCGCCGAGGACGAGTGGATCACATGGACGGAGGGCGAGTTCTGCCACGAGTGGCTGATGTTCACGCTCCGCGCCAAGGGCTTCGAGCCGCGCATCGGCCATCGCGCCGAGGAGCACCACACCCAGCTCGCCCTGGTCGCGGCCGGGCTCGGCGTGTGCGTGGTGCCGAGACTCGGCCGTGACCCGATGCCGTCGGGCGTACGGACGGCGCCGGTGCGCCATCGCGTGCGGCGGCACGTGTACGTGGTGTGGCGCGCGGACGCCGACCGCCGCCCCTCGATCCGGGCGGCGGTGGAGGCGCTCACCGTGGCGGGCGCGGGGCTGGGGTGAGGGGCGGCCGGGGGAGACGGGAGGGTGCGGTCAGGAGGGCGTGGTCAGCGCAGCTTCTGCGAGTCCCAGGAGGGTGCGGTCAGCGCAGCCTCTGGAAGCCCCAGGAGGGTGCGGTCAGCGCAGCCTCCGGAAGCCCCAGGACGGCGCGGTCAGCCCAGCTTCCGGAAGTCCCAGGAGGCCTCCGTCTCCGGCGTGAGCCGCAGCCACCCGTGGCGGCCGTCGTGGACCATCTCCTCCAGGCCGAAGTTCTTCCGCGCGAACAGCCGCTCCGGGGCGTCGAGTTCCGCGTGGGGCGCGCCCGTGCGCGGGGCCTCGCCCACGAACTCCACGGTGCCGGTCAGCTCCACCCCGCGCAGCTCGCCGTAGCTCTCGCCCGCGTCGACGACGACGGCGATCCTCGGGTCGCGCCGCAGCTCCGCCCAGCGCTTGCTGCGCGTGAGCGAATACAGCCACAGGGACGTGCCGTCCCACACGAACCACAGCGGACTCGCGTGCGGGGCGCCGTCGGCGGACACCGTCGCGACCCGGCAGGTCCGCTCGGCGGCGAGGAAGGCGTCCCGTTCCTCGGCCGTCATCATGATCCTGCGGCCGCGGCGCTGTGTGAGGGCCATGCGTCGTCTCCTCGCCCGGGGCCGACCGCGTGGACGTGTGCGTGGACGTGCGCGCGGGCGCCCGTAGTTGACAATGCGTCAGATGAGCATGGGGCACCTTCCGCGCGGACGCAATGCCCGCTAGCCTCCCGCGGACCGCGGGCCGCGGCCCGCCCACCGCCAAGGGGGACCATGCCGTCGTCCGAACAGCTCAGCCGTCTGCTCGACCCCGCCACCACCGCCCTGCTGACCGTCGAGTGCCAACAGGGCGTGGTCGGGCCGGACAGCGCGCTGCCCGAACTCGCCCGGGAGGCCCGTGCGTCCGGCGCCCTCGCCAACGTCGCGCGCCTGGTGGCCGCCGCGCACGTCGGTGGCGTACAGGTGCTGCACGCCGTCGCCGAGCGACGCCCCGACGGCCGCGGCGCCAGCGCCAACGCACGCCTGTTCCGGGCCGCGGAGAAGCTGCCCGTGCGGCAGATCTCCGGCACGACGGCCGTGCGGGTCGCGCCGCCGATCGAGGTCGCCGAGGAGGACTTCGTCGTACGCCGGCTGCACGGCCTCTCGCCGCTCGCGGGCACCGACGTCGACGCGCTGCTGCGCAACGTCGGCTGCCGCACGCTCCTGGTCACCGGCGTGTCCGCGAACGTGGCGATCCCCAACGCCGTCTTCGACGCCGTGAACCTCGGCTACACCGCCGTCGTGCCCGCGGACGCCATCGCGGGAGTCCCCGCCGACTACACCCCCGCGATGGTCCGCAACACCCTCGCCCTGGTCGCCACCGTGACCTCCACCGAGGAGGTGCTGACCGCCTGGCGGCGGCCGCGGCGCCTCAGGCCAGCCTGATCGAGTCCCCCTCCACACGGATGTCGGCGGCGGGCAGCGGCCCGGTGGCCGGGCTCTGCTTCACGCTGCCGTCGGCGATGTCGAACTTGCTGCCGTGGCAGGGGCAGTTGATGGTGCCGCCCTCGACGCTCGTGACCGGGCACTGCTTGTGCGTACAGCGGTTGGAGAACGCCTTGAACCGCCCCTTCGTCGGCTGGGTGACCACCACGCCCTCGTCCTTGAAGATCTTGCCGCCGCCCACGGGGATGTCCGCCGTCTTCGCCAGCACGGCGCCCGCCGCGCCGCCGCCCCCCTCGTCCTCCTTCTCCTTCTTCTCCTTGCCCGCCGGTTCGGGGGAGCCCTTGTCGTCGTCCGAACCGCACCCCACGACCACGGCGGCCAGGCCCCCGGCACCGACCGCGGAGACGACCGTGCGGCGGGTGAGACGGTGGCCCGTGGGCAGGAGGCGTTCTTCCCTGGAAGCTGTCATGCCGGGGGATACGGACGGCGGTCCGGGACCGTTCAACCTTTCCCGGGATTACCGGGACCGTTCAACCTTTTCCCGGGATCATCCGTGCCTTCCCCGGCAGTAACCTGGGGCAATGCTCACCGAAGTCACCGCCGTCCGCTACGTCACGCCGCTGCGTGAGGGCGGATCGCTGCCCGGGCTCGTCGAGACGGCCGACGACACCGGGGCGCCCGGGGCGCCCGGCGCGCACGGGGCGTACGGGGCGTACGGGGCGTACGGGATGTACGTCATGAAGTTCACCGGCGCGGGCCAGGGCCGCAAGACGCTGGTCGCCGAGGTGATCTGCGGGCAGCTCGCGCGCCGCCTCGGCCTGCGCGTGCCGCGCCTCGCGGGCATCCGCCTTGACCCGGTGCTCGGCCTCGCCGAGCCGGAGCAGGAGACGCAGGCGCTGCTGAAGTCCAGCGGCGGTCTCAACCTCGGCATGGAGTATCTGTCGGGCGCCATCGGCTTCGACCCCCTCGCCTTCGTGATCGACCCCCTGGAGGCCGGGCGCGTCGTCTGGTTCGACGCCCTCGTGGGCAACGTGGACCGCTCCTGGCGCAACCCGAACCTCCTGATGTGGCACGGCGACCTGTGGCTCATCGACCACGGCGCGAGCATGATCTGGCACCACAACTGGCCCACCGCGCCGTCCGCGTCGGCCCGGGCGTACGACGCCTCGGACCACGTCCTCGCCCCGTTCCGGCCCGACGTCGCCGCGGCCGCCGCCGAGCTCGCCCCGCGCGTCACCAAGGAACTGCTCGCCGAGGCCGCGGCCGACGTGCCCGACGCCTGGCTGGCCGACGAGCCCGGCTTCGACACCGCCGACGCCGTGCGGCAGGCGTACGTCGAGGCGCTGCTCCCGCGCGCGGAGTCCATCCACGAACGCATCACCCTGGAAGGCGGCGGCAAGTGACGGACGCGAACGAGACCCCCGCGCGGGACGTCTATGAGTACGCGCTGCTGCGCGTCGTGCCGCGCGTGGAGCGCGGGGAGCAGTTCAACGCGGGCGTCGTCCTGTACTGCCGCGCCAAGTCGTACGTGGCCGCCCGCACCCACCTCGACGAGGCCAAGCTGCGCGCCCTCGACCCGCGGGCCGACGTGGCGGGGGTGCGCGCCGCGCTGCGGGCCGTGGAGGGCGTCTGCGCGGGCGGCGACGCGGCCGGACAGGCGGCCCGTGACGACGCGGGCCGACGCTTCCGCTGGCTGATCGCGCCGCGCTCCGCCGTGGTGCAGCCGGGGCCCGTGCACACCGGCCTCACCGCCGATCCCGAGGCCGAGGCGGAGCGGCTCGTCGACCTCCTCGTGCGCTGAGGCCGAGAGGGCCGTTGACACCGGGTGCCAGGGCTTCTAGCGTCTCGTCTGCTGAAGGTACTAAGCGGTCGCTCACCCGGGGGCGTGCCGTGGAGCCGTGTCCCAAGGGCGAGGAGAGCCAGCATGTCCACCACTGAGCAGCGCGTCGCGGTCGTGACCGGAGCAGCGCGAGGCATCGGCGCGGCCACCGCCGTACGGCTCGCCGCAGAGGGCCGCGCCGTCGCGGTGATCGACCTCGACGAGGCCGCCTGCAAGGACACCGTCGAGAAGATCACGGCGGCCGGTGGGCGGGCCCTCGCGATCGGCTGCGACGTGTCCGACGAGGCTCAGGTCGCGGCCGCCGTCGCCCGGGTCGCCCAGGAGCTCGGCGCCCCCACGATCCTCGTGAACAACGCGGGCGTGCTGCGCGACAACCTGCTGTTCAAGATGAGCGCGGACGACTGGGACACGGTCATGAACGTGCACCTTCGCGGCGCGTTCCTGATGTCCAGGGCCTGCCAGAAGCACATGGTGGACGCGGGCTTCGGCCGCGTCGTGAACCTCTCGAGCTCCTCCGCGCTCGGCAACCGCGGCCAGGCCAACTACGCGGCGGCCAAGGCGGGCATGCAGGGCTTCACCAAGACGCTCGCCAAGGAGCTCGGCAAGTTCGGCGTCACCGCCAACGCGGTCGCGCCCGGCTTCATCGCCACCGAGATGACCAAGGCCACCGCCGACCGCGTCGGCATGGGCTTCGAGGACTTCCAGGCGGCGGCCGCCACCCAGATCCCCGTGGGGCGCGTCGGCACCCCGGACGACGTCGCGGGCGCCGTCGCCTTCTTCACCGGCGACGCGGCGGGCTTCGTCTCCGGACAGGTCCTGTACGTGGCCGGCGGCCCCCTCGACTAGCGCCCCGTCGCCCCCTCGCTCCCCCGACGCAAAGGACAGCACCTCAATGGCAGTGCAGGACAGCGGCAAGGCGGCTCTGGTCACCGGCGCGAGCCGCGGCATCGGCTACGGCATCGCGGAGGCGCTCGTCGCCCGTGGTGACCGCGTGTGCATCACCGGGCGCAACGAGGACGCGCTCAAGGAGGCCGTCGAGAAGCTCGGCTCCGACCGCGTGATCGGCGTCGCGGGCAAGGCCCACGACGTGGCGCACCAGGCCGTCGCCGTCGAGCGGACGATGGCGGCCTTCGGGCGGGTCGACTTCCTCGTCAACAACGCAGGAACGAACCCGGTGTTCGGGCCGATGGCCGACCTCGACCTGAACGTGGCGCGCAAGGTCTTCGAGACGAACGTGATCTCGGCGCTCGGCTTCGCGCAGCTCACCTGGAAGGCGTGGCAGGCCGAGCACGGCGGCGCCATCGTGAACATCGCCTCCATCGCGGGCGTGTCCGCCTCGCCGTTCGTCGGCGCGTACGGCATGAGCAAGGCCGCCATGGTCAATCTGACGCTCCAGCTGGCGCACGAGTTCGCCCCGAGGGTACGGGTCAACGCCATCGCCCCCGCGGTCGTGAAGACCCAGTTCGCGCGGGCGCTCTACGAGGGCCGCGAGGAGGAGGTGACGTCGGCGTACCCGCTGGGGCGGCTCGGCGTGCCGTCCGACGTCGGCGGCGCCGCGGCCTTCCTCACCTCGGAGCAGTCCGACTGGATCACCGGCCAGACCCTCGTGGTCGACGGCGGCATCTTCCTCAACGCGGGCGTGGGCTGACGCGCGGGCCGTGCCCCGCGCGCGGGGCACGGCCGGAGCACGGTCGGGGCACACCGGTCGGCACGGCCCGTACGGCACATCGTACAAAACTCAACAATGGCGCGTAGGCGACGTACATACGCAACAAATTCCCCTGCGGCGCGCCGGGTTGGACCCGCGGAACGCTGCGATATGGTCTGCCGACTTATGGCACGGCAGATCGAGGAGCGCGCGCGTGTTCAGAAGAGGTCAACTGCGATGTCTGCGTACCGTCACGGCATCGGTGCTGATATCCCTGGTGGCCGGGTGCGGGGTGCTGACGAGTGAGGACTCGGACGACGAGGACGTCATTACGGTCGGTACGACGAGCGCGCCCACCACGCTGGATCCGGCCGCGTCCTGGGACGGCTCCTGGGAGCTCTTCCGCAACGTCTTTCAGACACTTCTGAGCTTCCCGACCGGTGCCACCCAGCCCGAGCCGGACGCCGCGCGGTCGTGCAAGTTCACCGACAGCTCCAGCACGGTGTACTCCTGCACGCTCCGGGACGGCCTGACGTTCTCCGACGGCGACGATCTTGACGCGCGCGCCGTGAAGTACTCCATCGACCGGATTCGGCGCATCGACGTCAAGGGCGGACCCGCCGGTCTGCTCGGCTCGCTCGACTCGGTCTCCACGCGCGGCGAGCGGACCGTCGTCTTCCGGCTGAAGAAGCCGGACGCGACCTTCCCCTTCGTGCTCTCCACGCCCGCGATGTCGATCGTCGACCCCGAGCACTATCCGGCGGACAAGGTCCGCGCGGGCGACGAGCTCACCGGCTCCGGGCCCTACGAGCTCACGTCGTACCGCCCTGGCGAACAGGCCGAGCTGGCCCGCAACGACTCCTACGAGGGCCCCGCCGACCGCAAGAACGACGCCGTGACCATCCGCTACTACCGCGGCTCCTCCGCCATGGTCGACGCCCTGCGCAAGAAGGAGCTCGACGTGACCTTCCGCGGGCTCGCCGCCGAGGACGTCGTGGCGCAGCAGGGGCCGGACAAGGACGACGAGATCCAGCTCGTCGAGGGCGCGGGCACCGAGATCCGCTACCTGGTGTTCAACCCCAAGGACCCCTGGGCCCGCAAGCCCGCGGTGCGCAAGGCGTTCGCTCAGGTCGTCGACCGCGGCGCCCTCGCCCACAAGATCTACAAGGACACGGTCGAGCCGCTGTACTCGATGGTCCCGCGCGGGGTCACCGGGCACGCCACGGGCTTCTTCGACCAGTACGGCGACCCGAGCGTGGCCAAGGCGAAGCGCATCCTGACGGCCGCGGGCATCACCCAGCGGGTGCCGCTGACCCTCTGGTACACCACCGACCGCTACGGCTCCACGACCGCGCCGGAGTTCGCCGAGCTCAAGCGGCAGCTCGAAGGGTCGGGTCTGTTCACGATCACGCTCAAGGGCCGTCCCTGGAAGGCGTTCGAGGCGGGCTACAAGAGTGGCGAGTACCCGGTCTTCGGGCGTGGCTGGTTCCCCGACTTCCCCGACGCGGACAACTTCATCGCCCCCTTCGTCGGCGAGCGCAACGTGCTCAACACGCCCTACCCCTCGCCGAAGATCACCGATGACGTGCTGCCGCGCTCGCGGCGCGAGGTGGACCGGGGCAATGTGGTTCCCGCCTTCGAGGAGGCGCAGCGCGTCCTCGTGGACGACGTGCGGCTGCTGCCGCTGTGGCAGGGCAAGCAGTACATCATGGCGAGCGAGGAGATCGCGGGCGGCGAACGGGCCCTCGACCCGTCGGCGATCATGATGATGTGGGAGCTGAGCCGCAAGACCAGCTGGTAGGGAAGGCGGGGCCGGGCGGCGGGCGGCGTTGTCAGTGGGCGCCGGTAGGTTCTGGGGTGAAGGACGGACCGTACCCCGGAGGTTGTTGACGTGACCGACATCGCCATGCTGCCCGCGTCCTGGCGCGGAGTCCTCGGCGAGGAGCTCCAGAAGCCCTACTTCAAGGAGCTCACCGAGTTCGTCGAGGAGGAGCGGGCGAAGGGACCGGTCTTCCCGCCGCGCGACGAGGTGTTCGCCGCCCTGGAGGCGACGGCGTACGACGACGTGAAGGTCCTCATCCTCGGCCAGGACCCCTACCACGGCGAGGGGCAGGGCCACGGCCTGTGCTTCTCCGTCCGCCCCGGCGTCAAGACCCCGCCCTCGCTGCGGAACATCTACAAGGAGATGCACCAGGAGCTCGGCCACCCCGTCCCGGACAACGGCTATCTGATGCCCTGGGCCCAGCAGGGCGTGCTGCTCCTGAACGCGGTCCTGACGGTCCGCTCCGGCGAGGCCAACTCGCACAAGGGCAAGGGCTGGGAGAAGTTCACGGACGCGGTGATCCGGGCCGTGGCCGACCGGCCCGACCCGGCGGTCTTCGTCCTGTGGGGGAACTACGCGCAGAAGAAGCTCCCCCTCATCGACCAGGAGCGGCACGTGGTGGTCAAGGGCGCCCACCCCTCCCCGCTGTCCGCCAAGAAGTTCTTCGGCTCGCACCCCTTCACCCAGATCGACGAGGCGGTGGCGGCCCAGGGGCACGCGCCCATCGACTGGCGGGTGCCGGACCTCGGCTGAGCCGGTGCCCGCCCGCCGCGCCGCCGCCGTCACCGGCCTGGCGCAGCGGGCGGGCCGCGGCCGCCCGCGTCGCACCGCGCCTGACCGCGATTGTCAGTGGCGGCGGCTAGCGTCAGGACCGGTAGACGACTGACAGCAGTCGGCGGACGGCAGGCCATCGGCGCACCCCGTGGCCGGCCGGCGCCCGGCGGACGCGGAGGGCGGCGCGGTGGTGGAGCGGCAGGAACGAACGGCGGACGGCGAGGACGCCGTGATGACCCGGATCGGACAGGCGGTCATGCTCCAGCACGCGGGCGACCGCGAGGAGGCCAGGACCCGCTTCCTCGCGCTCTGGTCGGAGATCGGCGAGGACGGCGACGCCCTGCACCGCTGCACCCTCGCGCACTACATGGCGGACACCCAGGACGAACCGGCGGACGAACTGGCCTGGGACCTGCGGGCCTTGTCGGCGGCCGAGGAGCTGACCGACGACCGCGTCGGCGCGCACCACCACTCGCTCGCCGTCCGCGGCTTCTACCCCTCGCTGCATCTGAACCTCGCCGCGGACTATGTGAAGCTCGCCCGCCCCGAGGCGGCCCGCAGCCATCTGCGCCGCGCGCGCGGAGCGATCGGCGCGCTCGGGGACGACAGCTATGGGGACGGCATCCGCGCCGCGCTGCACCGCCTTGAGATGCAGGTGGGCGAGGGGGCCGTGGAGGAGTGAGGCTCCTGGGGGCTGCTGCGGTCGCTTTGGCTACTTCAGCTGCTCCGGCCACTTTGGCCACTCCGGCTACCTCGGCCGCTTCGGCCACCTCGGTCGCTTCGGCTACTTCGGTCGCTTCGGCTCCTTCGGTCACTTCGCTCAACGTCCGTACGTGTCACGGCAGATGACCGCCTCCGGGCTGTCCCGCTCCCAGCGGCCGTAGCGCTCGCCGAGGGCGCACGGGCCCGCCTCGGCCCGGTGTCCCGGCGGCGGGCCGGGCGGGGGCTCGGCGCGGTGGCTCCGGCGTGGCTCGTGGCGCGGCTTGTGGTGCCGCCGCTCGGGGTGCGCCCGGGGTGGAGCCGCGTCGGCCGCCTGGGTCGGGGGCGCGGGCGCGGCCGCCGTGGGGGCGGCCGTCGGCGCGGGGGAGCGGGCGGTTTCGGCGGCGGCTTCGGGGCGGCGGAGCGGTAGGGCGGCGCGTTCGAGGCGGTCGCGCACCGGGGGCGGCGTGGGGCGCGGTGGCCGCCGGTCCGGGCCGGGCGCGGAGGGCCGCTCCGGGGCCGTGGCCTTCTCCCGGCCAGCCGCCGCCCGGTCCCCGCCCCCGGCTGTCCGGTCCACGCCGACGCACCCGGACACGGCCGTGACGGTCACGGAGACGAGCAGGGCCACGGTGGTCGTCGTATGCCGCATCCGCACAACTCTGCTGTGTGCGGGGGGACTTGAGGGAGAGGCGGGGTGGTGGTGCACTCGCACGGGTGACGGGAGACGGCCCGCGCTTACCCGTCCAGCATCCCGCCCAGGAGTTCCGCGAAGCCCGCCCGGATGTCCGCCAGGGTGGGGGTCGTCGTGTGGTACGAGCCCGCCACGCAGGAGAACATCATGCCGTCGCAGTACGCCACCAGGCCGAGCGTGTGCCGCTCCGGGTCCCTGGAGCCCGCCGCGATGAGGAGCGCGGTGAGCGGGTCGCGGAACTGGGCGCCCGCCGCGTCGTAGTACGCGCGCAGCTCCGGGCGCCGGGTCGCCTCCAGCGCCAGCTCGTAGCGGGACAGCAGCAGATCGCGGTGCTCGGTGCCCGTGAGGAAGCGGTGCAGGGCCAGGGAAAGGCCGCTGGCGAGGGCGTCGCGGCCGCCCGCGGGGTCCGGCAGCCCGCCCGGGGTGAGGACGGCGCTCTCCCGCTCGGCCTGCCGTCGGACCGCCGCCTCCAGGAGCGCCTGGCGCGTACGGGCGTGGTTCGACGTGGAGCCCGGCGGCAGGCCCGCCGCCTCGTCGACGGCCCGGTGGGTGAGGCCGCGCATGCCGCGCCCGGCGAGCAGGGCGAGGGCGGTGTCGGCGATCAGTTCGGTGCGGGACGAACCCCTGGGGCGTGCGGACATGGGCCCACCCTATCCGGCGTACTACAGCTGTAGTAAATTCCTGGCACGGCACTACAGGTGTAGTGACATCTGGTGTGGCCCGTACGCGCACTGCGGCCCGCACGCGAACCGAGGAGACGTCATGGCCCGTACCGCGCAGCCCCGCCCGCCCCACGCCGTGGTCATCGGTGCTGGTATCGGCGGTCTCACCGCCGCCGTCGCCCTGCACCAGTCCGGCTGGCGGGTCACCGTCCTCGAACGCGCCGCGTCCCTGGAACCCGTGGGCTCCGGCATCAGCCTCGCCCCCAACGCCCAGCGCGCCCTGGACGTCCTCGGCCTCGGCGACGCCGTGCGCGCCCTCGCCGCCTGGCGTGGCGCGGGCGGCCTGCGCGCGCGAGACGGCCGCTGGCTCGTGCGCACCAGCTCCGCCGCGGCCGCGCGGGAGTTCGGCGGGGCGCTCGTGCTGCTGCACCGCGCGACCCTGGTCGACCTGCTCGTCGACGCGCTGCCCGCCGCCAGCCTGCGCGTCGGCGTCGACGCCCGGCTCGCCGACGCGGGCGGGCCGGGACGCGCGGCCGTCGTGCACACCGCCGACGGCGACATCGAGGCCGACCTCGTCGTCGGCGCCGACGGCATCAACTCCGCGGTGCGCGCGGCGCTGTTCCCCGACCACCCCGGGCCCCAGTACACCGGCTTCACCGCCTGGCGGCTCCTCGTGCCCGCGCCCGAGCGGCCCTTCGAGCCGCACGAGACCTGGGGCCGCGGCGGCGTGTGGGGCACCCAGCCGCTCAAGGACGGCCGGGTCTACGCGTACGGCACCGCGCGCGTGCCCGCGGGCGGCCGCGCCCCCGACGACGAGAAGGCGGAGCTGACGCGCCGGTTCGCCGACTGGCACGACCCCATCCCCGAGATCCTCGCCGCCGCCCGCCCCGAGGACATCCTGCGCAACGACGTGTGGCACCTGATCCGGCCGCTCCCCGCCTATCACCGCGGCCGCGTGGCGCTCGTCGGCGACGCCGCGCACGCCATGGCGCCAACCCTCGGCCAGGGCGGCAACCAGGCCATCGAGGACGGCGTCGTGCTCGCCCACCACGTGCGGCCCGGCGGCGACCTCCGCGCGGGCCTCGCCGCCCACAGCGCGGCCCGGCTGCCCCGCACCACGGCCGTCGTGCAGCGGGCCGCGCGCACCGCCCGCCTGAACCACCTCACCAGCGGCCCCCTCATCTCCGTACGCGACACCCTGATCCGCGCCGTCGGCGTGCTCGGCCCGAACCTGATCACGCGGGGCTTCGCGGACATCGCCGACTGGCGGCCGCCGCAGGCCCCGTATGCTGCGAAGCCGGAGGCGGGGGCGCAAGAGCGCACCGGCACGGCGTGAGGGAGACAGTGGTGAAGGTCGGCTGCATCGGACTCGGTGACATCGCGCGCAAGGCGTACCTGCCGGTGCTCACCACGCAGCCAGGGGTCGAGCTGCACCTGCAGACGCGCACGCCCGCCACCCTGGAGCGGACCGCGGCCGTCCACCACATCCCCGGCGAGCGCCTCCACACCGACCTCGACGCGCTCCTCGCCCAGGGCCTCGACGCGGCGTTCGTGCACGCGCCGACCGCCGCGCACCCGCAGATCGTGGAGCGCCTCCTGGAGGCGGGCGTGGCGACGTACGTCGACAAGCCCCTCGCGTACGAACTCGCCGAGTCCGAGCGGCTCGTGGCGCTCGCCGAGGAGCGCGGGGTGAGCCTGTCCGTCGGCTTCAACCGCCGCTACGCGCCCGGGTACGCGCAGTGCCTGGAGCACCCGCGCGAGCTGATCCTGATGCAGAAGAACCGGGTGGGCCTCGCCGAGGACCCGCGCACGATGGTGCTCGACGACTTCATCCACGTCGTGGACACGCTGCGGTTCCTGGTGCCGGGCCCCGTGGACCAGGTGGTCGTGCGCGGCCGCGTGACCGAGGGCCTCCTCGAGCACGTGGTGCTCCAGCTCGCGGGCGAGGGGTTCACCGCGATCGGGGTGATGAACCGGCTCAGCGGCTCCAGCGAGGAGATCCTCGAAGTGTCCGGGCAGGACACGAAGCGGCAGGTCCTGAACCTCGCCGAGGTCGTCGACCACAAGGGCCAGCCCACCGTGCGGCGGCGCGGCGACTGGGTGCCGGTGGCGCGCCAGCGGGGCATCGAGCAGGTCGTGCTCGCCTTCCTCGACGCGGTGCGGGCGGGCAAGCTCCTCAGCGCCCGGGACGCGCTGGCGACTCACGAACTGTGCGAGCGGGTCGTCCGCTCGGTCCTGGAGCAGGCCGCCTGAGGCCGCGCACCCCCTCGGCCGCGGCGAGCGCGGCCAGGACGGCGAGGGCCGCGTACACGGGCCAGTCGCCGAAGCGCACGTACGGCGTCGTGCCGGTGGCCAGCGGGACGTCGTACGTGGCCGTGCCGGACACCGAGGTGCCGAGCGGCTCGCCGACGCGCTCGCCGCTCGGGCCGTAGACCGCCGACACGCCGGTGAGCGTCGCGTGCACCATGGGGCGGCCGGTCTCGGCGGCCCGCACGGCGGCGAGCGAGGCGTGCTGGCGCGGCGCCCAGCTGCCCTGGAACGTCGACGTGGCCGACTGCGCGAGCAGCAGTCCCGCGCCCTCGCGCGTGAGGTGGCGGCTCATGTCGGGGAACGCCGACTCGAAGCAGACCAGCGGCCCCACCCGCAGCCCCGGCGCGCCCCGGTCCAGGGTCATCACGACGGGCCGCTCGCCGCGCCTGCGGTCCTCACCGGCGGCCTTGCCGACCGACGTGGCCCAGCCGAGCAGCGACCGCGCGGGCACGTACTCGCCGAAGGGGACGAGCCGCATCTTGTCGTAGCGTTCGCCGGTCGGTCCGCCCGGACCCACGAGGACCGAGCTCTTGAAGATGCCGGTCCTGTCCGAGCGGCGCGCGTCCACGTTCACCAGGATGTCCGCGCCGACCTCGCGGGAGAGCCCGGCGATCCGCCGCGCCAGATCCGGCCGCTCCGCCAGGTCGTGGCCGACGCTGCTCTCGCCCCACACGACCAGGTCCACCTCGCGGCCCGCAAGGGCGCGGGTCAGCTCCACCTCGCGGTCGAACCGCTTCTCGGGGCCGCCCACCCCGTTCATCACGCCGGGCTGGACCACGGCGACGCGGACGCCGCCCGCGGGCTCGGGGCGCGGGGACCAGGTCCAGGCGGTGGTCGTCGCGGCGGCCACGGCGACCAGGCCCGCGACGGCCGGGGCGCGCGCGGACCGCCACGCCACGAGCGCGGCCACCGCCGTGTTCACGGTCACCACGCACGCGCTGACCAGCCATACCCCGCCCACCGACGCGAGCCGCAGCGCGGGCTCCACCTGCCACTGGCTGGAACCGAGCAGCCCCCACGGCCCACCCAGGCCCTCCCAGGACCGCACCAGTTCCACGAGCAGCCAGCCGGAGGGCAGCGCGAGCAGCGCCACCGCGCCCCGCGCTGGGGCGGGCGCGCCGCCCAGGAGCCGGTGCGCCAGCCAGCCCCACGGAGCCCACAGCAGGCCGAGGAGCGCGGCGATGACGAGGGTGAACACATGCAGGCTCGGCAGCAGCCAGTGGTGCACGGCCAGCATGAAGCCGAGCCCGCCGAGCCAGCCGTCGCGGGCCGCCTCGCGCCCTGACGCCGCCGAGCGGGCGAGCAGGAGCCACGGCACGAGCGCGACGTAGGCGAACCACCACCAGGCGGGGGCGGGGAACGCGAGCGCGGGCAGAGCGCCGCACCCGGCGGCGAGCACGCCCCGCTGCCAGCGGGAGGCGAGGGCCGCTTCGAGCCGCGGGCGCCAGCGGGGCGCGGGCCGGCCGGACGGCGCCCACCGGTGTCGCAGCTTGCCGCCGCTCACGTCCATGCAGCGCGCCTCCTTGGCCCCCGACTCGGCCCGACGCCCGGTCGTGACTCCAGTGTGCGCGCCGGTGACGATCTAGGACAGAGGGCGGCGCGGACGGGTCACCGAGGTGGCCGGGTGCGGTCGGCCGGCCCGGGCGATCGCTTCCGCTCGACCGTGCGCGGATGCGCGCGCGGCCGCCTGGGCCTGTCGGTTTCAGACCGGATCGGTGCGTTCCGTGAGCGGGAGTTCGCTTCCGTTCTGGTCCCGCGTCCGCTCGGCGGGCGGCGCGCTGCGCCACTTCTCCCGTACGACCACCTGACGCAGCCGCCAGCCGCCGTGCGTACGCAGCACGGTGAACTCATAGCGGCCGCCGCTGGTGAGGTCCGGCGGGCCCGCGGGCGCGGCGCCGGGCCCGTCGGCGCACCGCATGGGGTTCACATAGTCGGCCCTGACGTGGGCGGTGTCGCCGATGTCCTGGTCGCGCAGATCGAAGTGGATCTTGCGGTTCACGATGAGGTGCTGGCGCATCGGGAACAGGCGCATCGTCTCCGCGAGCCATGCGGACACGTCGGCCGCGGGGCCCTCGATGCCGCCCGCCGACCGGTAGTCGGCGTGTCCGTCCGCGGTGAAGAGCTGTCGGTAGCCGTCCCAGTCGCCGTCGTCGACGGCGCTGGCGTAGTCGGTGATGAGGGTGTCGATGGCCAGCCTGTCGAGGAGGGCGGCGAGTTCCACACGCTGCGTCATCGGCTCAGTCTTGGGCACCGCGCTCGCGGAGCCAAGAGGCCGTGCCGAGGTCGTGCCGCCCGGTGCCCCGGCCTCGCGGGGCCCGTGCGCACGAGCGCGGCGGGCACGCTCGTGCGCGTCGGGGGTGTTCCTCTGCTGCGGGCCCAGGGGGGGAGCCAAGGGAGGACGACCGGCCGCTAGGCGGCCTGCACGACCTCCGCGCGCACCGCCTCGGCCCACTCGGTCACCAGTTGTTCGTACTCCCGCCGCTGGTCGGCGGACAGGCGGCCGCCGGCGCGCAGCCACAGGCCTCGTATCCGCTCGTTCAACTCGGTAGACGACCGCATGGAACCACGGGGTTGAGGGGTTAAGGGCATGAGGCAAGACTAGGCGATGCCTCCGACAATCGGAACTGTCGGCTATCGCGCACCTGCGGAACGTGATCATCTCCCGCGTAGGCGCCTCGTACGCACTCCGTACGCACCCTGTACGCACCCCGTACACCCCGCGTGCGCGCGGCGCTCAGACGCCCGCGTTCTCGGTCCGTGTGGACTCGGCGCCTCCCGACTGCCGCCTGCCGAAGGGGAGATGGACCACAAGGAGTGCGATGCCGCACAGCGTGACCACGCGCGTCGCGGCGTCCAGGCCGTTCCAGTTCTTGGACTGCCACATCGCGAACCACTCGCCGCCGATGCCGATGAACCCGCCGCCGAACAGCAGCACCAGCATCAGCAGGCCGACGGTGCTCACCCACCGCGCCCGGCCGTGGGCGCCGTCCCGCCGTCGCAGCGCCGCCACCCACAGGGCCGTCCCCGCCACCAGGACCAGCGCGGCGAGCGTCTCCCAGGCGATGATGCCGATGTACGCGGCGTCCTGGAGGGTCCGCGACTCGACGGCCCGCCACATCAGGTCCTCGTCCTTGAAGGTCGTGTCCATCGCCAGGACGTGCCGCACGAACTGCTGGTTGGTGTCGAAGTCGGTGATGTTCCCGAAGGCGACGAGGGAGATGTACAGGGCGACGACGCCGGTGAGCACCGCCGCCGCGACCGCCGGTGCGCCCAGGGCCGGTACCTCGTTCCCCGTCGCCGTGCCCTCGCCTCTCTGCGCGGCCATGCCCAACTCCCTTCACCGTGGTGGTCGTCCGCCCGCTGCGGACGGCTGAAGATCCATGGTGGCAGGCGGCGCCGGGGCGCGCCCCGCTCCCCGGCGCCCCCGTCGGTCAGGGGTGCGCGGGCCGGATGCGGTGGGCCGTGAGCACTCCGGCCGCCGCGAGGGCGGCGGTCAGGGCGAACGTGGCCGTCAGGGCGACCGTCGCCGTGGAGCCGTGTGCGGAGGCCAGTGAGACGGCGGCGCCGCCGAGGCCGCTGAGGACCGCGACCGCGAGGGTCTGCGCCAGCTGCATGGCGCCGCTGGCCTCGCCCTGCCGGTCGGCGGGCGCCTGCTCCATGGCGTCGGTGGTGGCGGCGTTGAAGGCCACGCCCATGCCCGCGCCGCCGATCGCCCAGCCCACCACGGCGACTGGCGCGGGCACTCCGTCCACGAGGACGCCGAGCGCCATGACCGCGATGCCGGCCAGGAGCGCCGCGCACCCCGCCGCGATCGGCACCGCGCGCGAGCGCCCGCTCCAGCGGCTGTCGGCCCGGCCCTGCCAGTACGCCCCGAGCACCCAGGTGATGGCCCCCGCCGAGAGCCCGAGCCCGGCCTCCGACGCGCTCAGGCCGCGCAGCCGGACCAGGCCGAGCGGCAGGAACGCCTCGCTGCCGAAGTACGCGCCGCACAGCAGGAAGCGCAGCACCACACCCGTCGGCACGCCGCGCCGCACCGCGAGGGTGCCGGCCGGGGTGACCGAGCGCAGGGCGAGGACCGTGCCGACGCCGCCCGCCACGACCAGCGGGACGAGCAGGGCGAGCGTGCGCAGTTGCAGCCCGGCGAGCAGGACGCCGGTGCCCGCCGCGAGCAGCACGCTGCGGGCGACGGGCGTGGCCCACCAGCGGGCCGGCGCGGCGGCGGCCGGTGCGGGCGCGGCCTGGCCGAGGCGGCGCAGGCGCGGCAGCGCGAGCGCGGCGGCGACGGCGATCAGGGGCAGCAGGAGCACGAAGACGCCGCGCCAGGAGACGTGGTCGGCGACGACGGCGGCGACGGTCGGGCCGATCAGGGACGGCACCGTCCAGCCGCCCGCCACCAGCGCGAACATGCGCGCCCGCAGGTGCCGCGGGTAGGCGAGCGAGATGGCGGCGTAGGCGAGCGCCATCACCGCGCCGACGCCGAGGCCCTGCAGGAAGCGCCCGGCGAGGAACGCGGGCCAGTTCGGCGCGGCGCCCGCGAGCGCGCAGCCCACCGCGAAGACGGCGAGGCCGACGGCGAACGGGCGGGCGGGCCCGTGCCGGTCGGCGTCCCGGCCCGCGGCGACGGTGCCGATGAGGTTGGCGAGCATCAGCGCGGACAGGCCCCAGCCGTAGGCGTGCAGGCCGCCGAGCCGGTCCGCGATCTCGGGCAGGACGGTGGCGACGCCCATCGACTCGAACGCCACGAGCCCGACGGACAGGACGATGCCCCAGGTCAGGGCGGAGTACGGGGCGCGGAAGACGCTCTGCGAGACGGATTCCGGCGGTGGCGTGCCGCCCTGCTCGGGGATGGCGGGCTCGGAAGCGGCGGGTGCGGATGCGGACGTGACGGACGTGACTGACGCATCGGACGTGACTGATGCATCGGACGTGACGGACGCGACGGACGTGACGGACGCGTCGGGCGCGGTGGACGCGTCGGAGACGTCGTACGCGGATACGGCGGGACCGCCGTGGACGGTCGATTCCTGCTCTGACGGCAAGGCCGACCCCCTCCTTTATGTTTCGATCCGGAACGGAACGAAATCACATGCTACCTATACTGATCCCCATGGCAACCCCGGATTCCGCAGCCCCGCCCGCCCGTTCGGCCGGACGTCCGCGTGACACCCGGCTCGACGAGGCCATCGTCAGGGCGACGCTCGACCTCCTGGAGGAGTCCGGCTATCCGCAGCTGACGCTGGAGGGCGTGGCCCGGCGCGCGGGCACCACGAAACCGGCGATCCGCCGCCGCTGGCCGTCCCGGCAGCACCTGGTGATCGCCGCGCTCGCCGAGACCATGGGCACCGCGCCCACCCCCGACACCGGCTGCACGCACTGCGACCTCATCCTCGGCATCGAGACGCTCAGCCAGGCCTTCGGCGGCACGCTCGGGCGCCGCACGCTGCCCGCGCTCGTCGCCGAGCTCGCCGACGACCCCGAGCTTGACCGCGTCTTCACCGAGACGGTCTTCCGCCCCCGCAGGGCCACCACGGAGGCGGCCCTGCGCCGGGGCATCGAGCGCGGCGACATCCGGCCCGACGCCGACATCGGCCTCCTGCTCGACCTGCTCGGCGCCACCACGTACCACCGCGTGCTCTTCGGCCACCTGCCCGTCACCGCGTCCCTCGCGCACGACGTGGTGATGACGGTGATGGGCGGCGCCGCGACGCCGCGCTGGCGCGGGCACTACCAGCGCCACCACCAGGACGCGCGGTGACCGGCGCGGCTCACGCGCGCGGCAGCACCCGCAGCAGGGCCCTGAGCGCGGGAGACGGCACGCCCGCGGGCACCGCGAGGGACGTCGTGACGGCCGGTGCGGCGAGCGGCCGCACCGCGATGCGCGGGAACGACGGCACCCCCGTCACCTCGTAGAAGACCGTCCATGACGCGGCGCCCGCGCCGATCTCGGCCAGGGTCTCCTCCAGGCCGGTGAACGGCGGCCCGAGCGGAGGCTTCGCCCCCGCCGCGCGCAGCGCGTCCGTCACCAGGTCGTGGAAGGGCGGGTTGTGCTCGCGGGGCGCGAGGCGCAGCGGCAGGTCCCCGAGGTGCCTCAGGTCCAGGGTCGGCGCGGCCGCCAGGGGGTGGTCCGCGGGGAGCGCCACGTACAGCGGATCGCTCCACACCGGCAGCAGTTCGAGGCCCCGCGCGCTGTCCGCCGCCCGCACGAGCGCCGCGTCCAGCTCGCCGGAGCGCACGGCGGCGAGGCGGTCCGCGAGCGCCATCGACCGCGTGCGCACCCGCAGCCGCGGGGCCGTGACCGCGAGGTCGGCAAGGAGGCGCTGGACGCGGTCGCCCGGGCCGCGCACGGTGCCCAGGCGCAGCACCCCGCCGTCCCCGGCCGCGAGTCCGGCGGCCACCTCCCGCGTGCGGCGCGCGGCGGCGAGCACCGCGCGCGCCTCCGGAAGGAGCCGCTCGCCCGCCCCGGTCAGCTCGACGTGCCGCGTGGTGCGCCGGAACAGCGCCACGCCGAGCTCGCGCTCCAGGCGGCGCACCTGCTGGCTCACCGCCGACTGGACGATGCCGAGCCGTTCGGCGGCGCGGCTGAAGCCGCCCTCGTCGGCGACGGCCGCGAAGTACTGGAGCTGCCGCAGTTCCACTCGCCCGCCCGCCTCGACTCTCGTACCCGATCCAGTGCGACGGCCCTCACGCCGTGCGTCACGCCACCCCTCACGCAGCGCACCGCGCGATTCATCACGATCGATGATTTCTGCAGGTGACAACTGCTTCTGGTACGCGGCTTGTTCCCCGGGTCGAATGGGTGGCGTCCCGGCCGCGCGGCGGCCGACCGATGTGAGGAGCACCGATGACCGACCACGAGCCCGCGGGCGCGAGCCCCGCAGGACACGACCGCCCCGCCCTGGTCGTCGCCCCCGGCACCGCCGAGCGCGTGCCCCTGCCGCACGGCGGCGGCTTCGGCCTGCTCGCCGACGCGGCCGACACCGGCGGCGCCCTGGGCGCCAACCGCCTGACCCTCGGCGAGGGCGCCGACGGGGCCAAGCCGCACCTGCACGCCCGGTCCACGGAGCTGTTCTACGTCCTGGACGGCACGCTCGCCTTCTACCTCGACGGCAGGTCGGTGACCGTCGGCCGGGGCGGTCTCGTCGTCGTGCCGCCCGGGACGCCGCACGCCTTCGGCGCCGTGGCCGGAGCCACCGCTGACCTGCTGGCGGTCCTGACGCCGGGCGTCGACCGGTTCGACTACTTCCGGACCCTCGGCCGTATCCAGTACGGCCTGGACTCCTTCGCGAGTCTGCTGCCCGAACAGGACCGGTACGACGTCCACTTCCTCGACATCCCCGACTGGCGCTCGCCCGGCGCGGGGGCCCCGGCCGGAGCGGCGAGGGGAGGACAACGCGCCAAAGGCCGCCGAATGCCCTGATGACCGTGGTGACCGCAGGAGGGTTGTCGGCAACACTGCTTCCAGCACGCGACGGTCTGCCGCCCGCTCACGGCCTGTTCCTGCAGGCAGAGCTCATGTCAGGAGGCTGCTGGTGTCGACGGTGGAGAGTCGGGAGTCCCGCACGGTCCACGAACGCTGGGAGGTCGCGCTGCCGGACGGGCGGGTCGTGCCGTGGACGGGGTTCCACGTCGGCCCCGAGGGCCTTTCGCAGGACGAGATGGCGGGGGTCTGCCGCCGTCTGCTCGGCCTGAGCCGGGCCGAGGCCGACGCCGCCGCGCGGGAGGAACTGTGCCCGGCCGGCGCCCACCGCGACCGGCCCGGCATCGTCGCGTACTCCCCGCCGATGGCCAAGCGCATGTTCGAGGGGGCAGTGGAGAGCCTCGCCGCCGGTGAGCCGCCCGAGGACTGGCCGACGATCCTGGAGGCCCGCTCGGTGTGCCTGGCGCACGACGGCGACCTGCTCATCGGCAGGACCCCGCCCTGGCGGCAGGCGGCGGCGGGCCGCCCGGCCATCGCGATCCCCGACCGCGACCACTTCCACCTCAGCCACGCCCTGCTGAAGCTGGCCGACGGCCCGCGCGAGCGGTGGGCCCGGGTCCTCGGCCCGGCCATCGACCGGCTGCGCGCGGACCCCGCCTGCGTCGTCCGCGTCTACGCCCTGGACGAGCCGATGCGTGTGCTGCTGCTGTGGCTCAAAAGGGTCGCGGGCGTGCGGCGGCTGCTCGTCGAGGCCAACTCCCCCGAGATCACCGAGGAGTGGGGGCACAAGGCGGTCCTGCACCTCTCGGCCCGCGCGGCGCGGGACCTGCCGTCGCCCGCGCCCGGGCGCGACCCCTTGGACGTACTCGACGAGGAGACGGCCCTGACGCCGCTGCGCCGGCGGTTCGGCCTGGCCGTGCCGCGGCTGCCCGGCTACACCGTCGGGTGGGACGGGCCGCCCGGCGACGAGCGGGCGAGCGCGGCCTTCGTCTCCGAGGTGCTCCTCGCCGCCCAGCTCCTGAGGGAGCGTCACGGCCTGCGGCGGGGCTGCCTCAAGCCCGTCAAGGGAGGCACGGGCCAGCGCATCCACGTCGGCGTGCCGCTGGACGACCCGGACGCGCTCGGGGCCCTGGCCCGGCAGGTGGCGCACGCCGGTGAGGACTACCTCCTCGAGGCCCACGCGGACTACCTCCGCCACGCCGTGACCGGCCACGAGTTCCTGCTGGCCCCGTCGGTGCACGTACGGGCCGGAGCACTCGCCGACGGCATGGCCCTGCAGTTCCTGAACGGCACCATGTGGGAGGGGAACGTCTTCCTCGACGAGAACACGCACCTTGCCTTCGGCATCACCCGGGAGCACTACGACCGGATCCGGCGCGCCATGTCCGACTTCGTCGGCGTCCTTGAGGGCCGGGGCCTTGTCAACGGGGGAGTGGACTTCGCCATCGCCCGCGTCGGCGGGCGCTACGGACAGACGCCCCTGGTGGCGATGCAGGACCTGAACCTGTCCGCGTGCGGCGCCGACTACCTGCACGCCTTCCTCGAGGAGAGCCGCGCCGAACTGGGCGCGCCCGGCAGCCCCCGCACGGACCTCTCCGCCGCGACGAAGGTGATCCGCCCGGCCGCGGACATGGACCTGCCCCGCCTGCGCCACCTGATCGACCACCGCACTCCGACGTCCTACGCCCGGGCGCTGACGTCGGTACCGGGCAACTGGGGCCTGATAGCCGTCGCCTGCCCGGACGCCGTGCGGGCGGCGGAGGAGGTCCTGGAACTGGAGGCGCGGGTCATGCCGTGACGGGGCAGGCCGGCGGACGTCCTAGCCAATGTCCTAGTAGCGGACGCCCTAGTAGTAGACGTCCTCGTAGTGGACGTCCTCGTAGTGGACGTCCTCGTAGTGGACGTCCTCGTAGTAGACGCCCTAGTAGTAGACGTCCTCGTAGTGGACGTCCTCGTAGTGGACGTCCTAGTAGACGTTGACTCCGTACGCGGCCAGCGCCTCCCGCACCGGCTGGTGGATGGCGGAGCCGTTCGTGCCGGAGCAGCCGGAGCTGCCGGAGTGGATGCCGAGGGCGACCGTGCCCGCGAAGTGGGCGCCGCCGCTGTCGCCGCCCGCGGAGCAGGCGGTGGTGCGGACCATGCCGTGGACGGGCCCGTCGCTGTAGTTGACGGTGACGTTCACGGCGGTGACGCTGCCGCTGGTGACCTTGGTGGTCGAGCCGCTCTTGCGGATCGACTGGCCCACGACGGCGTCGGCGGCCGAGGAGATCTCCTGGTAGCCGCCGTTGTAGAGGTTGACGTTGCCCGCCGGGGACGAGCCGTCGGTGTAGCGCACGATGCCGTAGTCGTTGGTCGGGAAGCTGGTGCCCTCGCGCACGCCGATGGCCGCGCCTCCGGAGGCGGCCGCCCAGTTGGCGCTCAGGTTGGTGCAGTGCCCGGCGGTGACGAAGTACCGCGTCGTGCCCTTGGTCACGTTGAAGGCGGCCGAGCAGCGCGAGCCGCCGCCGTAGATGGCGTCGCCGCCCGCCACCTCGCGGTGGAAGGTGCCGGGTACGCGGGTGACGCGCACGGCGCCGTCGAGCGAGTCGGCGACGCGGCGCAGCCGCGCCAGGTCGCGGGCCGAGACGGACTGGTCGGCCTGCACGGCTATCTGGTTGGCGCGCGGATCGACGCCCCAGGACGTGCCGGTGATCTTCGCGCGCGCCTCCAGGGTGTCCATGGCGGAGTCGAGCCGGGCGGCGTCGCGCCGTACGAGGCGGGGGGTCGCGCCCGTGGCGCGGACGCGTTCGGCGGCGCTGTCGGTGGTGACGGTGACGACCAGCTTCCCGGTCTTCCGGTCGAGGTAGGTACCGGCGCTGTCATCGCCCAGCTGCCGTTCCACCTGGGCGTTGAGCGCGCCGAGCCGGGCGGCTGAGGGCGCCGCCGCCGTGGGGCCCGGCTCGCCCCGCGCCCCGGCGGGGGTGACGCCGAGGGCGAGGGAGCCGGTGACGAGCAGCGCGGACAGGCCGAGGCGCGCACAAGTGGTGCGTCTCATGTGGGGGGTCTCCTTCTACGGTGACGTGGGACGTACCGCGGTACGTGGGTGACGTACCGACCAGGAAAGTGGCATGCCCTCGTCAATCGCGCAAGAGTGTGAGCCCACATCCGCTCGCCGCGGGAACCGGCCCCGCCGCCGCTAGGCCAGCCGTTCCGCCAGGTGATCGGGCGTCAGACGGGCGTGCCGCCGCGTGGTGGCGACGAACTCGGCGATGAGCGGATGCGGGCCGGGCCGGGTGAAGACGGCCAGGGCGCGGCGCCTGCGCGGGGTCAGGCGCAGGGCGGTGCCGGGGAAGTCCGGGGTGAGCACGTTCGCCGGGACGAGGCCGACGCCGACCCCCGCGGCGACGAGCCGGGGCACGGCGGCGGTCTGGGTCGAGCGGATCGCCGCGTGCGGGGTGAACCCGGCCTCGGAGCAGAGGAGTTCGACGGTCGCCGCGAGCGCGTGCGTACGCCCGTACTGCACCCAGGGGCGCTCGGCCAGCTGCTCCAGGCGTACGGTCGCGCGCCCCGCCAGCGGGTCGCCGGGCGGGACGAGGGCGACGAACTCCTCGGACCCCAGCGGGTGCCGGGGCCCTTCCCAGCCCTCGGGCGGGGGCCCGATGGCCACGTCGGCGGTCGCGTCCGTCATGGCGCGGGCGAAGGAGTCGAGGTCGGCGTACTCGTGCAGGACCACGTCGACGCGCGGGTGCTCCCGGTGCCAGGCGGCGAGCACGCCGGGGACCACGCCAAGGGCGACGCTCAGGACGGCGGCGAGGTGCAGCTCGCCGTGGACCATGTCGGCGACGGCGCGCGCGGCCCCCGTGGCGCGCTCGGCGCCGAGCAGCGCCTGGCGGGCGCCGGGCAGGAAGGCGCGGCCCGCCGGGGTGAGCCGGGCGCCGCGCGGGGTGCGCTCGAGCAGCGGCGTCCCGACCGTGCGCTCCAGGGCCTTGAGCTGCTGGGACAGCGTGGGCTGCGAGACGTGCAGCTGGGCGGCGGCGTCGGTGATGGAACCGGCATCGACGACGGCCAGGAGGTAGGAGAGCTGGCGGAGGGTGGGGGTGGATGCCATAGAGGAACTCTATGTCTAGGGATGGAAATGCGTCTTTGCTCTATGGCGGGGTGGTTTCTAGCATCGAGTGTGTTCGCGGCCGCGCTGTGCGTGTGGCCCCGTGTGCCGCCGGGACGACGCTGTCCGCGCCGAGGGCGCGGCTCCGTGACTCGCCGCGCACCCCTGCCCGTACGGCCGTACATCCGCCCCGACCCTGTGAGGACGAATCCGAGTGAACCCCGCCACCGTCATGGCCCCCGAGGGCGCGCCCCGTTGCGCGGCCTCGCTTCCACCGACGCCCGCGGCTTCGGCGAAAGGCCCCCTCAACGGCCTGGCCACCCTCGCGCTCGCCTACGGCACCCTGTCCATCATCGGCGCCCTGATCCCGCCGGTGCGGGCCGTCACCGGCACCATCCCCGTACCCGCCCTCGTCCTGGGCGTCACGGGCCTGGCCAACGCGGGCCGTATGCACGGAGCGGGCCGCAAGCAGGCGGTCGCGGGCCTTGCCACCGGGCTGACCGGCCTGGTGCTGACGCTCGCCGCACTCTGAGCGGCGGGCGCGTTCACAGCCCGTGACGCCCCGCATCACAGCCCATGGCGCCCCGCTCCCAGCACCGCCTCGCAGGCGCGGGCCTCCGACTCCGCGGAGAAGGGGGCGCGCCGGGCGGCGACGGCCCGCCGGGTGTCCTCGGCGACGAGGTCGGCGTTGATCTGGGCGCCCGCCCCGGCGCCCGCGGCGGCGGCGCCGCCGACCTGGGCCCCCAGGTCGGTGACGTTGCCCGCGACCCACACCCCCGGCACGTCCGTGCGACCCGCCGCGTCGCAGGGGATGTACGCGCCAATGCCCTTGGGGTGTTCCGCCGCCCGCAGCCCGAGCCCCGAGAGGAATCCGGCGCGGGCCACGATCCGGGTCGACACCGCGAGCGCGTCGAGGGCGACCGCGGTGCCGTCGCGCAGCCGTACGCCGACCAGGCGGTCGTCCGCGACGACCAGGCCCGCGACCTCGCCGGTCACGACCCGGATGCCGCGCGCCGCGAACTGCTCCGCCTCGTCGTCGCCCAGTGGGGCCATGGTGTGCGCGAAGAAGGTGACGTCGTCGCTCAACTGCCGGAACAGCAAGGTCTGGTGGACGGCCATCGGGCCGCTCGCCAGCACGCCGATGGCCTGGTCGCGGACCTCCCAGCCGTGGCAGTACGGGCAGTGCAGCACGTCCTTGCCCCAGCGCTCCCGCAGGCCGGGCACGTCCGGCAGCTCGTCGACGAGCCCGGTGGCCACGAGGAGCCGCCGCGCGCGGACCGTCCGGCCGTCGGCCAGCGCCACCTCGAAGCCGATGCCGTCGCGTACGGCGGAGGCGACCTCGCCGGACACCACGTGACCGCCGTACCCGCGCACCTCCGCGCGCCCGCGCTCAAGGAGTTCGGCGGGCGGTATCCCTTCCCGGGCCAGCAGCCCGTGCACCCCCGAGGCGGGGGCGTTGCGGGGCGCCCCCGCGTCGATCACCACCACGGACCGTCGGGCGCGGGCCAGCATCAGGGCTCCGTTGAGCCCGGCGGCGCCACCGCCGACCACTACGACGTCGTACGCGCTGTTGATGTGCTCGGTGTCGTACCCGCTGTTCATGTGCTCGGTCATCGTGACCACCTCCACGGCGACCATGCGACACGATCTGCCGCAAGGGCAAACAATCTTGCTGATCCAGCAAGCCTCTCCCATGCCAGGTGGCGCGCCCCCTCACTCCCCCGAGCCCAGCAGCGACGGGTCCGCCGTCCCGCTCAGCACCTCCTCGGCGACGGTGGTGAGCAGACGCCGTTGCGAACGGGCGTGGCGGCGCAGCAGCGTGAACGCCTCGTCGACACTGATCCGGCGGAGTTGCGCCAAGGCCCCCTTGGCCTGCTCGATGACCACTCTGGAACGGAGCGCGGTTTCCAACTGGCTGATGAGCAGCGTCTGCCGGTGCGCGGTGCGCCGTTGCAGGATCCCGATGGTGGCCAGCTCCGCCAGCGCTCCCGCGAGCCTGAGCTGCGGGGCGGGGAGGGACTCCGGCCGCTGCCGGAAGAGGCTGAGGGCGCCGATGGTCTGCTCGCGCAGCCGCAGGGGCGTCGCCGCGACGGAGGCGAAGCCGAGCCCGGCCGCGTGGTGGCAGAACCGGGGCCAGCGGACCTGGGTGGACGACACCCCGAGGCCCACCTCCGCGACGGCCTCGCCGGTGCGCAGACTGGCCCGGCACGGCCCCTCGTCCCACTCGACGCCAAGGCGCTCAAGGCGCCCCACCGGTTCGTGGGACGCGGCCACCTCCACGGTGCCGTCCTCCGGGGCGGTCAGGATGACGCCCACGGCGGCGACGTCGAGGAACTCGACGCACCGCTCGACGAGCAGCCGCAGCCGTTCCCCGACGTCGAAGTCCTCGCTCAGCCCGTCGGCGAGCCCCACACAAGCGACAGCGACCCGCACATCACGCACCGACTCCGCCATGACGGCTCAACTCCCCTCTCTCAACGGTCACCGGGCCACGCCGGCTCCTTGGACACGGGATTCGTGGACATGGGTGGGCAGGGGAGCGATCCGAGAACCGGGAGAACCGGGAGAAGAGGGGAGGAAAGGGCGGCCGAAGCAAGGGGAAAGGGTCGAAGACACACGAGGGACCGACAGGACGGCAACGATGTGGCCCCCCGGTTCCCGCCGCCCACACGACTGCCGAGCGGTCACTTCCTGACCACATTTCATACGCAATGTAACCCCGTCATGACACCAGGGGAAACCCCCAAGCAGGTGCTTCACCGGGGCGACCCCGTCGGATTGCGCGCCATCGCGCCAGGGCGGACGGAATGAGCAATCAGGCGCAATCCGTCAGCGCCCCCGCCGCCGCGCCCGCATGCTGGTGCCTCAACCAGCGCGAACGGAGGGCCATATGACGCTCAGGTTCATCGGCACTACCAGCGACGACGGCGACTGCCCCACCCCCTACAAGGTCGAGGAGCTCGTGCCGTTCTCCGACGTGGCCCCTCTCTTCCGCGAGTTCCGGCACACGGCATGGCGCCTTGAGACGCGTCGCGGCTACGCCTCCGACCGCGAGAGCCCGAAGTGGCAGCGGTTCCTCGCAGGGAAGGACGTGGCCTCCGAGCCGGACAACGCCTGGCGGTCCAACGTGCGGGAGCAGACCGCGCGGGGCAAGCGCTTCGAGCGGGTGCGGCTGGTAGATGATCCTCCCACGCAGGGGCAGGAGTTCCTCCTGGCGAGTGGCCTGGGGAACGTCGCGGCGGGCGAGGACATCCGGAACCTCTCGCGGGCTGAGGCGGCTCGCCTGCGGCTGCCCGACTTCGACTTCTGGCTGTTCGACTCGAAGGCCGTCGTGCGGTTCGCCTTCGACGAGGAGGACACCACCCTGGGCGTGTACGTCACCGAGGACCCGGCCGAGGTCCTCGCCGCGTGCCAGGCCCGGGACGCGGCCTGGCACCACGCGATCCGTACCGCCGAGTTCATCGAGAAGGTACGTCCGCGGATGTGAGCACGGACTTCCAGACCGCCAGAGAGGCCCTCGGCGCGTGGCTGCGCCCACTGCGCACCGAGGCCGGTCGGGAAGGGAAGGACCTCGCGGTCAGGGTCTCGTGGCAGCCCTCAAAGATCTCCCGCCTCCAGAACGGAAAGCGGTGGTACCGACAGCACACCACGGACAAGGTTCTAGGCTGATCCGGGTGATTGAGACCATCGTCTTCGACGTCGGCGAGACCATCACCCGAGACGATCGCTACTGGGGATCGTGGGCTGACTGGCTCGGTATCCCTCGCCACACGCTGTCCGCGCTCGTCGGGGCGGTCGTCGCGCAGGGGCGCGACAACGCAGATGCCGTGCGCCTGGCCCGCCCGGGCATCGACATCGCCGCTGAGTACGCGGCGCGCGAGGCCGCCGGGCACGGGGAGGCCATCGACGAGAGCGACCTGTACGACGACGTGCGTCCCGCACTGTCCGGGCTGCGCAAGTTGGGGATCCGTGTCGTCATCGCCGGGAATCAGACCAGTCGCGCGGGTGACCTCCTCCGCGCTCTGGATCTGCCCGCCGACGTCGTCGTGACCTCAGGCGACTGGGGAGTGGCCAAGCCCGATCGGGCATTCTTCGTCCGGGTACTGGAGGTCGCCGAGGCGGCACCGCGCGAGACTGTGTACGTGGGCGACCACCCCGCCAACGACCTGTACCCGGCCAAGGCCGCGGGTCTGCGAGCCGCGCACATCCGGCGAGGGCCGTGGGGTCACCTGTGGGCAGACGATCCGGGCGTCGTGGCGGCCGCAGACTGGCGCATCGACGCTCTCACCGAACTGACGTCCCTCATCGCTGACTGACCGGCACGGAAACGGCCCCACCTGCTCGCGCAGGCGGGGCCGTTCTCGTATCCAGCGTGTATCCACGCGCGTACGGTTCGGAGTGGACGCCCCGAACTGGAGCCACTATGCCCGCCGACAGCAAGCGCGAGGTAGGCCGCCGCATCGCCACCATCCGGCACGCGCGCAGGATGACCCAGGCCCACCTCGCCCGCACCGCGTACCTCTCTCTCGCCATGATCAAGGGCATTGAGCGAGGCGCCCGAGCACCCAGCGACGACTCCCTCGAATCCATCGCGGCTGCGCTCGGTGTGGACCCGGGGCGCCTCGTCACCCGCGACACCGTCGCCTTTAGCCGCATCGGGTCGGCCATGCCGTCCATCTCCGCGGCCATCGCTGGCTACGACATCCCCATGGGCCCGCCCCGCCGTACGCTCGCGGAACTGCACGCCGCAGCTGACGAGGCCGTCAACTGGCGCCTCGCCTCGCAGTACACCCGCATCGCACGCGCCGCCCCCACGCTGCTCGACGAGGCCTTGCGCTCCCTTCACCACACGACGGGCCTCGACCGCCAGCAGGCCGCCCACTTGCTCGTCGGCATCGCCCGCTCGGCCGACGCCGTCGCCTACAAGTACGGGCACCACGACCTCTCCGCCCGTCTCATCGAGCTGATGCGATGGGCTGCGCAACAGACCGAGGACCAGCTCGTCGGAAGTGCGGTCGCGTATGTACGGACCGAGACGTTCTTCGCCGCCCGCGCGCACGCGCCCGGTCTACGCGCCCTGGAACAGACGATCGACCGCAGCCCCGTGCCGACCAGCCCCGAGGCGCACGCGGTCCTAGGCGCACTGCACATGCGTGCTGCGGTCATCGCCGGGCGAGCCGCCGACGCGAGTGCCGCAGACCTCCACCTGGCGGAAGCTCGCAGGCTCGGCGGCGAGGTGCCCGAGGGCCAGTACCAGGGCACTGCCTTCGGCCCCGACTCGATCCGCATCCACGAGGTGTCCGTGGCCGTCAGCCTTGGCGGCGACCACGTCGGCCGCGCACTGGAGGTAGCCAGCGAATGGACTCCTCCCGACGATCTCCCGGCCGAGCGGCAGTCCAGCTTCTGGATCGAGCTCGCGCGTGCCCAGCTGTGGGCCGGGCTGACAGACGGTGCGTGGGAGAGCTTGCAGGTCGCCCGTCTCGTGGCTCCTCAGCACACCCGCGGGCACCCATGGGCACGCGAGACCGCGGCCACGCTGCGGCGCCTGCGTCGGGCGGACGCCGGGGACCTGACGGCCTTCGCCGAGTGGATCGGCGCCGTCTAGGGCCCCGGGCGGGGGACCGGAGGGGATACACGTTGTAGTCCTTGTGGCCCTTGCAGGCGCCCATCATCTGTCTGTCCACGGAGGTCAGGCAGATGGGAGCGGGAATGGCCAGGATGAAAGCCGTCGCGCCGATCCAGGTCGAGGGGCGGGTGAGCATCGCTCGCCAGCACGGCCGGGCGTGCTGGTACTGCGGCGCTGTCCGCACGCCCCGGACGCTCGGGCTGCGGATCATCGACAGGCTGGGCGACGAGTGCGGGGCAGTGATCTGCGACCCGTGGACGCGGATCCACTACTTCCTCGTCGCCCCGCAGTCGACGGAGGGCTGGGAGCTGCCTCAGACCGTGCCGTGCGGGCTGGCCACGTACATCGTGGTGCCTCCGTTGGATGCTGCGGAGCCATCCCCGCACTGGACGGTGGAGCCATCGGCGGCTCGGGTGCTCAGTCACGCGGAGGAGCTCCGGAGTGCGGTGCGGCACGTCCTCAGCACGCCGGGGCGGGAGCGTGACCACCATGCCGATTAAGCGACCGATTGCGCTGGCTGACTCCGCGCGAACGGTGGGCCAATGATGACCGCCGACCTGGAGGAGCTGCTCGGGCTCGCCTTCAGCGCGTGCGGCGACCTCCCCTCACCCGAGGCCACCGCCACGGTGCACCGGCGGCTCGTCGCCGAGATCCAGCTGCGCCTGCCCGCCGCCAAGCAGGCTGCGGCCGACGCCGAGGAGGGCAGCGCTGATGGGCACGCGCACCGGCGGGCCATAGACGCCACACACGACGCACTGACCTTCGTGGGCGTCGAGCCCACGCCGGGCGACAGCCCGCTCAACGCCGCGCTCCGAGTGGCCGAGCTGGGGCGCCGCCTGCGGGATCTATCGACGTACCCGGCCGATGGGCACGCTCATGCGTAACGTCACCCGGGAACTGCGCCTGCTCGTAGTGCCCGCCATCAACACCCTCGCCCCAGAACAGGGGTGTGGCGCCGTCTGCGTCTGGTGCCCGCGCGCACTGCCGCCCGGCGACGGCGTCGACCTCCGCCCCGACGGGCACCTGCGCGCGTGCACGCCCTGCCACACCGTCCAGACCCGGGCCCTGGCGACGTACCTCGACTGGTACGACCACGGCGTCGAGTGCGTGCGGTGCCCCCTCGGCCCCTGCGATCGCGGCCAGGCTCTCGGCATCCAGCACCTGGCCGCGCGGGAACAGGCAGGCGAGTCGAAGCTCTCGTGCGTGGACTGCCGGACCGGCATCACCACCGGGGAGCTGGTCCGTCCGCACCTTTGGCAGGGCCTGAATGGGCCCGTGCTCGGCTACCTCCACGCCCGCGCGTGCCTGCGGTAGCGGCGGTCAGCGGACGAGGTTGGCGACTGGGAGTTGATCAAGGGGAGTAGCCTCGATTAGTCCCCCGACTCACCCGCGTGCGGGCTCAGCTCACCTACTCCCACCAGGATGAACAGCACGATGCCGAGCACGATGCGGTAGTAGACGAACGGCATGAAGCTCTTGGTGGTGATGAACTTCATGAACCAGGCGATCACCGCGTAGCCGACCACGAAGGCGATGATCGTCGCAAAGATCGTCGGGCCCCAGGACACATGGCCCTCGCCGGCGTCCTTGAGTTCGTAGGCGCCGGAGGCGAGGACGGCCGGGATGGCGAGGAGGAAGGAGTAGCGGGCCGCGGACTCGCGGGTGTAGCCCATGAGGAGGCCGCCGCTGATGGTGGCGCCGGAGCGGGAGACTCCGGGGATCAGGGCCATGGCCTGGCAGACGCCGAAGATGAGGCCGTCGCGGACGCCCAGGTCCTTGAGGTCCTTGCGGTGCCGGATGGCGCGGTGCTTGCCGCCGGTCTCGTCGCGGGCGGCGAGGCGGTCGGCGACGCCGAGGACGACGCCCATGACGATCAGCGTCGTGGCGATGAGGCGGAGGTCCCGGAACGGGCCCTCGATCTGGTCCTTGAGCGTCACGCCGAGCACGCCGATCGGGATCGAGCCGACGATGACGAGCCAGCCCATCTGCGCGTCGTGGTCGGACCGCGGCACCTTGCCGGTCAGTGAGCGGAACCACGCCAGGATGATCCGGCCGATGTCCTTGCGGAAGTAGATCAGGACGGCGGTCTCGGTGCCGATCTGCGTGATCGCGGTGAACGCGGCCCCCGGATCGTGCCAGCCCGCGAACGCCGCGGTCAGCCGCAGATGCGCGCTGGAGGAGATCGGGAGGAACTCGGTCAGTCCCTGGACGAGTCCGAGGATGAACGATTCGAACCAAGACATGAGAACTGAGCCGTCCAGTTACTGATCGTGCGCTGACCCGTGAGGTGGCGGTCAGAGGCGAGGAAAGGGGGACCGGGGCGGCGAGGGGAGCGGAGCGGGCCCGTACGCGTGCGTGCGTCGGTGGTGCGGAAGGGGTGAGGGGGATCTCGTGCCTCGCCGGGGGCAGCGTAGCGGCACAAAGTTACGTGGCTGTGCGAGGGCCGTCTCTAAGTGTTCGCTTGGGTCGTCGTCGACGTTGTCGCCGCAGGCGTGAGTGGTGCGACGCGTGTGTGGGGGGGGGCGGGGTGGCCCGCACCGGGTCAGGCCGCCGTCGGCCCCGTCACCGTCCAGCCCGGCGCCTGCGGATGCGCCGTCAGGTCCTCGTGGCGGACCTCCGCCCCGCAGTCCGCGCAGGTGACCACCGGCGTCAGGGCGTGCCCGCAGGCGTGCTCGATGAGCATGGGGCGGTCGCCGTCGGGGCGCAGATGGCGGTCGCCCCAGGCCATCAGGGTCATCAGGACGGACTCCAGGTCGAGGCCCGCGGGCGTCGGCCGGTACTCGAAGCGCTGGGGGCGCTCGTTGTAGAGGGCCTTCTCCAGGATGCCCGCGTCCACCAGGCGGCGCAGACGCGCGGTCAGGACGTCACGCGGGGCACCCGTGTTGCGGGCCAGCTGGTCGAAGCGGCGGGCGCCCAGGAACACCTCGCGCAGGACGAGCAGGGAGTACTTCTCGCCGATGAGGGCGAGTGCGTCAGCGATGACACAGGGGCGGGGGTCCTTCGGGGACGACAACCCCCTCTTCACGGGTGAGGCGGGTGAGGCGGGTGATGCGGGCGGCCCGGGGGGTACGGGCGGCCCCGGCGATACGGGCGGCGTGGACGGCACAGGTGGCTTGGGCGGCGTGGGTGGCGTGGACGGCATGACGACAGTCTATGGGTGGGTTGGAAAACCGGACTCACTTGGTTACCGTGGAGTACGCAAGTGCGTCCAGAAATCCAACCCACTGGGCCCCGGGCCCGGTCAGGTCGAGAGGCATCCCCATGCGCGACGCCGTCATCGTCGAAGCCGTACGCACCCCCGTGGGCAAGGGCAAGCCCGGCGGCTCCCTCGCCCACGTCCACCCCGTCGAACTCCTCGCCCACGCCCTGCGCGGCCTCGTCGAGCGCACCGGCGTCGACCCGGCGCGGATAGACGACGTGATCGGCGGCTGCGTCGACCAGGTCGCCGAGCAGGCCATGAACACCACCCGGTACGCCGCCCTGGCCGCGGGCTTCCCGGAGTCCGTGCCCGCGACGACCGTGGACCGCCAGTGCGGCTCGTCCCAGCAGGCGGTGCACTTCGCCGCGCAGGGCGTGATCGCGGGCGCGTACGACATGGTGGTCGCCTGCGGCGTGGAGTCGATGAGCCGCGTACCGATGTGGTCGAACGTGCCCGCGGGCGCCGACCCCTTCGGCCCCGGCATCGCCGAGCGCTACCCGGAAGGCCTGGTGCCGCAGGGCGTCAGCGCCGAGCTCATCGCCGCCAAGTGGTCCATAAGCCGCGAGGAGATGGACGTCTTCGCCACCGGCTCGCACCAGAAGGCGGCCCGCGCCTGGGCCGACGGCCTCTTCGACGCGGAGGTCGCGCCGCTCGACGGCGTCACCCGTGACGAGTCCGTGCGGCCCGCCACCACGCCGGAGGTCCTCGCCGGGCTCAGGCCCGCCTACGAGGACCCCGCCTTCGGCGAGCGCTACCCGCAGATCGACTGGTCCGTGACCGCGGGCAACTCCAGCCCCCTCAATGACGGCGCGTCAGCCGTGCTCATCACCACCAGCGAGAACGCCGCCCGCCTCGGCCTTCGCCCCCTCGCCCGGCTGCACAGCTTCGCCGTCACCGGGTCGGACCCGCTCCTGATGCTCACCGGCATCCTGCCCGCCACCGAGCAGGTGCTGCGCCGGGCCTCCCTGACGCTCGACGACATCGACCTGTTCGAGGTCAACGAGGCGTTCGCGAGCGTCGTCCTGTCCTGGCTGCGGGAGACCGGCGTCGACGAGCGGAAGCTGAACGTGCACGGGGGCGCCATCGCCCTTGGCCATCCGCTGGGGGCCAGCGGCACGCGGCTGATGACGACGCTGGTGCACGCCATGCGGGCCCGTGGGGCGCGGTTCGCCCTGCAGACGATGTGCGAGGCCGGAGGTCTTGCCAACGCGACGATCCTCGAGGCGGTGTGACGCCCGCAGATCCACCAGAAGGACCCTAGCCGCGGCCGCCGTTCAGCTGGTGCCGCTTGCGCCAGGCCACCACCGCCCCCGCCACGCCCGTCACCGCGATGAAGGCCATCGCGAGGAGGAACGCGGGGGAGGTCGGGGTGGAGGCGCGGGCGCCCGCTATCACGTACGCCGCGGTGTTCGGGACCGAGCCGATGGCCGTCGCCAGGAGGAACGGCAGCCAGCCCATGCGGGAGACCGCCGCGCAGTAGTTGGCCGCCGCGAACGGCACGCCGGGGAAGAGGCGCACCGCCAGCATCGAACGGAAGCCGTGGCGGCTGAGCTGGCCGTCGGCGGCCTTGAGCCAGCGGCCCCGCAGCAGCGGGCGCAGCGCGTCCTGCCCGAGCACCCGGCCGAGCCCGAACGACACGCCCGCCCCGAGCACCGTGCCCGCGACCGCGGCCCCGAGCCCCGCCTGGGAGCCGAACAGCGCGCCCGCCGCCAGATTGAGGATCGGCCGGGGCACGAACGCCACGGTGCACACGCCGTACGCCACCGCGAACACGCACACCGCGGCGGCGCCGGTGAGCTGCGGCGGCCAGCCGTCGGAGAGCAGGCGCTGCGGCTCGAAGAGCAGCACCCCCGCGGCGGCGGCGCCGAGCAGCACGACGAGCAGTGACAGCCGCGACCACGGTGACAGGAGCACCCTGGTGCAGCGCACGGCGAGGCCCGGCGTCGGGGCGGCGGCGGTGTCGAGCATCCGGGGAGACTAACCGACTTATGTGTCTGATCGCCGTATGGTGCGTCTCATGAGCGTCACAGCCCCGCGGAGTCCCCTCGCCGACACCGTCATCGGCAAGCTCACCACCGTCTTCGCGGACGCGGCCGACCCCGTCCGGGCGGCGGAGATGCGCGCGTACATGAAGGACGTCGCGCCGTTCCTCGGGCTGACCTCGCCGGTGCGCCGGGACCTGGCGCGGACGGTCCTCGCGGGCACGCCCCGGCCCGACGAGGCGGACTGCGCCGCGCTGGCGCTGCGCTGCTGGCGGCTGCCCGAGCGCGAGTACCAGTACTTCGCCGTGGACTATCTGCGGCGGCACGTGGGGCGCTGTTCGTCCGGCTTCCTGCCCGTCGTCCGGCACCTGGTGACGACGCTCCCGTGGTGGGACACCGTCGACGCGCTCGCCGCGCACGTCGTCGGCGGGCTCGTCGCCGCCGACCCGAAGCTCGCCGCGGACATGGACGCCTGGAGCGGGGACGCCGACCTGTGGGTCGTGCGCACCGCGCTCCTGCACCAGCTGCGCTACCAGGAACGGACGGACGCCGACCGCCTTTTCGCGTACTGCGAGCGCCAGGCGGGCCACCCGGACTTCTTCGTCCGCAAGGCCGTCGGCTGGTGCCTGCGCGAGTACGCGAAGACCGACCCGGACGCGGTACGGGCCTTCGTGGACCGCCACCGGGACGCGCTGGCGCCGCTCTCCGTGCGCGAGGCCCTGAAGCACATCGACAGCTGACGGGATAGTGACGAGGCGTCAGGGGTGCGTGCGACGCGAGGGGTTCGTGGGGCGTCATCGCCGTACGTGACTGGTGCGTCGCGGAAAATCATTCGACGCGCGGCACCCCGTCAGCCATGATCGACGACATGTTCCGGCACGCCTTTCCCACAGCTCCGGCCGCCCTCGCGGTCGCTGCGAAGGCTGCCGCCTTTCCTTTTGACGGCGCCCGAAGCTGACTCTCCCCGGACACTCCGGCGGACCCCGCAGGGGGAGGGTCGGCCAGGCCCCAGGGGTCCCGTCCGACGGCCGCGCGCCGCGGGCCTCACCTTTCGAGTTCCGGAGAAGGAACCAGCATGTCCAAGACGTCCTACGTCCGCACGAAACCGCATCTGAACATCGGCACCATGGGCCATGTCGACCACGGCAAGACCACCCTGACCGCCGCCATCACCAAGGTCCTCGCCGAGCGCGGCGGCGGCGCGTTCGTGCCCTTCGACCGCATCGACCGCGCGCCCGAGGAGGCGCGGCGCGGCATCACCATCAACATCGCGCACGTCGAGTACGAGACCGACACCCGGCACTACGCGCACGTGGACATGCCAGGCCACGCCGACTACGTCAAGAACATGGTCACCGGCGCCGCCCAGCTGGACGGCGCGATCCTCGTCGTCTCCGCGGTCGACGGGATCATGCCGCAGACCGCCGAGCACGTGCTGCTCGCCCGCCAGGTCGGCGTGGACCACATCGTGGTGGCCCTGAACAAGGCCGACGCGGGCGACGAGGAACTCGCCGACCTCGTCGAGCTGGAGGTGCGGGACCTGCTGTCCGCGCACGGCTACGGCGGCGACTCCGCCCCGGTGGTACGGGTATCGGGGCTCAAGGCCCTCGCGGGCGAGCCCCGCTGGACGGCGGCGATCGAGGCGCTCCTGGACGCCGTGGACACCTACGTCCCGATGCCGGAGCGCTATGTGGACGCGCCGTTCCTGCTGCCCGTGGAGAACGTGTTGACGATCACGGGCCGGGGCACGGTCGTCACGGGCGCCGTCGAGCGCGGCACCGTCCGCGTCGGCGACCGCGTGGAGGTGCTCGGCGCGGACACGGACACGGACACCGTCGTCACCGGTCTGGAGACGTTCGGCAAGTCCATGGAGTCCGCCCAGGCGGGCGACAACGTGGCGCTGCTGCTGCGCGGCGTGCCCCGCGACGCCGTCCGCCGCGGCGCGGTGGTCGCCGCCCCCGGCAGCGTCCGCCCGAGCAGCCGCTTCACCGCGCGGGTCTACGTCCTCTCCACCCGCGAGGGCGGCCGCTCGACCCCGCTGGCGACGGGCTACCGGCCGCAGTTCTACCTCCGCACCGCGGACGTGGTCGGCGACGTCGACCTGGGCGAGCGCGCCGTGGCCCGCCCCGGCGACACGGTCACCATGACGGTCGGGCTCGGCCGCGCCGTGCCGCTGGAGCCCGGCCTCGGCTTCGCGATCCGCGAGGGCGGCAGAACCGTGGGGGCGGGCACGGTCATCGACGTCCTCTGACGCCCGGGTGAGGAGGGGGAGGGGCTCGGTCCGTACGGGGCCGGGAACCTCCCCCTCGTGCTCCCCACCGCTCCCGAAGGGTCCTTCGCTCCCGAAGGGTCCTTCGTCCAGCGCGGCGCGGGCACAATGGACCGGTGGACCAGCCCGCCGCCCCCGACCCCGCGCCGATACCCGAGGCGCCCGCCGCCGTGCCCGCGGACGAGCACGACACCGAGCACGACACCGCGTACGGCACCGAGCCCGTCCCCGTCACCCGCGCCGTCGACCACGGCACCGCCAAGCTGCTGCCCGACATCGACCGGGCCCGCGCCTGGCTCCTGACCGTCGACGGCGCCCCCCAGTCGTACGTCGACCTGGACGAGCCCACCTACCTGGAGTTCGAGTACGCGCGCAGGCTCGCGCACGTCCTGGACACGCTCGCCGCGCCGAACGCCCCGCTGGACGCCGTCCACCTGGGCGGCGGCGCGCTCACGCTGCCCCGCTACGTCGCCGCGACCAGGACGGGATCCCGGCAGCACGTCGTCGACGCCGACCGGGAGCTGCTGCGCCTCGTCGTCGAGAAGCTGCCACTGCCCGAGGGCTGCGGCATCGGCGTGCACGGCGCGGACGCCCGCGCCTGGCTCGAGGCGGCCCCCGACGACAGCGCGGACGTCGTGGTGGGCGACGTGTTCGGCGGCTCACGGGTGCCCGCGCACCTCACGTCGGACGCGTACGCGCGCACCGTCGACCGGGTCCTGCGCGCAGACGGGGTGTACGCGGCGAACCTCGCCGACGGCGCGCCCTTCGCCTTCCTGCGCTCCCAAGGGGCCACCTTCGCCGAGCGCTTCGAGGAGCTCGCGCTGATCGCCGAGCCCGCGCTGCTGCGCGGCCGGCGCTTCGGCAACGCGGTGCTCGTGGCCTCCCACCGGGCCCTGGACGTCGACGCCCTGGTGCGGCGCACGGCGGCCGACGTGTTCCCGGCGCGCGTGGTGCACGGCCAGGCCCTGCGCCGCTTCCTCGGCGACGCGCGGCCGGTGCGCGACGCGGACGCGGTGGCCTCGCCGGAGCCGCCGGACGGGGCGTTCAGCGTCGGCTGACGCGGCCCCGCCCGCCGGACGGCTCAGGACTCCGTGCCGTCCCCGTGCAGCCGGACCGTGGCGAGGATCTTCTTCACCAGGGTGTCGGAGACCTCCTCCTTCACGCCCTTGGCACCGTGCAGCGTCCAGGCGACGAACTCACCGGAGCTGTTCTTGAAGGCGAACGTGGTGGCCTTGCCGTTGGAGTCGCACTTGCCCGAGCCGGGGTCGCCGACCGAGGTGGTGGTCGCGACGCTGCCGCTGACGCCGGACGCGGTGGTGTAGGACTCCACCTTGCCGATCTTGATGTTCTTCTTGTCGGCCTTCTTCTGATTGGTGTAGCCGCCGAAGACCCACCAGGCGGAGTCGTTGCGGGCGACGTCCTTGGTGTTCTTCGCGCCGTTCTGGCCCTTGGTGCCGACCTCCGCGAGCGAGTGGTCGGTGGAGTTCCCGTCCTTGTCCTCGTCCGACGAGCACCACTTCTCCTTGAGCATGGCGGGCGCGGACATGCCGATCATCGCCTGGGAGCCGTCCCCCTTGTGGCGGTCCTCGAAGCCGATGAAGGTGTCCGGGGTCTTGACGACCCAGTCGGGCGGTACGTCGAAGGCCGTGCCCCACTTGGGGTTCACCACGACCTGCCAGCCGGGGACCGTCGGCTTCGGGTCGCCGCCCGTGCCGCGCGGATTGTCGTCGTCCGACGGCTTGGGGCTCGGCTTCTTGGTGGCCGACTTGGCGGGCTTGGGGGCCGCCTTGTCGGACTTGTCGTCACCGTCGCCGCCGAGGACCAGGAAGCCCGTCACGCCCGCGGCCACCACCACGGCGCCCGCGGCCACGATCGCGGTGATCTTCGTGCGGTTGCCGCCGCCACCGCCGTTGCCGCCGCCCGCGTCCGGACCGCCGGGCTGAGCCGCTCCCATCGGGAACGTCGGAGCGCCCCACTGGGGCTGCCCACCCGTCGGCTGCCCCGCGGCGGGCTGTCCGCCGGTGGGCTGCTGATAGGGGTTCGGCTGCTGGTAGCCCGGCTGCTGGTACGGGTTCGGCTGCTGGTACCCAGGCTGCTGGTACGGGTTGGGACCCTGGTGCTGCGGGTTCTGCTCGCCCCCGGGCGGCTGCTGTTCTGGCCACATGGCCAGTAACCATAGAGGCCGCTGGGGCCCGGTTGCCACGCCCGGGCGACTGCCGGGCGGGCACCGGGCCCGGGCTCATACGAAGCGGTGACGAACTGGTGAAGAAGTGGTGGATGTTACGTCCTGAATGCGTGCTTCAGGACGCTGTGGGCTCTCCGTGCAACCGCACCGTGCTGAGGATCTTCATGATCGTGGCGGTGGGGATCTCTTCCTTCACACCCCGCGCGCCGTACAGGTTCCACGACACGAACTCGCCCGCACTGTTCTTGAAGCCGAAGGAGATCGCCTTGCCGTCGGAGGCGCACTTGCCCTTCTGTGGCGTGTTCGTCGAGCGGGCCCACGCGATGCTGCCCTTGATGCCGGACTTGGTGGTGTAGGCCTTGGCCTTCTTGTCGAGGGTGAAGCTCTTCTTGTCCGGCTGCGTGTAGCCGCCGTAGACCCACCAGCCGACGGTGTTCACCGCGACCTCGCCGGTGTTCTTGGCGCCCCGCGCGCCCTTGGTGCCCGTGGCCCCGAGCTCGACCTCCTCGAAGCGGCCGTCCCTGTCCTCGTCGGACGTGCACCACTTCGGCTTCAGGACCGCAGGGGCGCCCATGGCCGCGATGGGCTCGCCGCTCTTGTGGTCCTCCATGTTGATCGCGTGGCCCGGGCCCTGGACCTGCCAGTCGGGCGGCACGTCGAAGGCCGTGCCCCACTTGGGGTTCACCACGACCCGCCAGCCCGGGACGGTCGCCTTGGGGCCGCCGTCGGTGCCGCGCTCCCCGTCGTCGCCGTCGCTCGGACTCGCCGTCGACCGCGTGGGCTTCGCCTTCGCGGCGGAGTCGTTCTTGTCGCCCTTGCCGTCCTCGTCGCCGCCGAGGACCAGGAAGCCCGTCACGCCCGCGGCCACGACGACCACGGCCGCCGCGGCGATGGCGATGACCTTGGTCCTGTTCCCGCCACCGCCACCGCTCCCGTCACCGGGTGCCTGCGGCGCCCCCGGCATCGTCGGCGGCGCGTTCCACTGGCCCTGCTGCGGCCCGCCCTGCGGCGGCTGCTGCTGGTACGGGGATGGCTGCTGGTAGGGGTTGGGCTGCTGGTAGCCCGGCTGCTGGTACGGGTTCTGGTGCTGCGGGTTCTGCTCGCCCCCGGGCGGCTGCTGTCCTGGCCACATGGCCGGTAACCCTACGGGTGCGGCGCTGACGTGCTCACACCACCCCGGTGGCGCGCAGGGGTGCCCGCGACCGCCACGCGGCCCGGGCGACGGCCGTGCGGTACACCCTGGTCACCGGGCTCTACTCGTGGGTAACATCCGGGTTATGAGCGCAGACCAGAAGTCCATCGGCGAGATGCTCGCCGCCACCGTGCCCATGGCCCGGACCCTCAACCTCACCTTCCTGGAGACCACGCCCGAGCGGGCCGTCGTCGCCCTGCCCGACCAGGCGGACTACCACAACCACGTGGGCGGCCCGCACGCCGGAGCCATGTTCACGCTGGGCGAGACCGCGAGCGGCGCCATCGTCCTCGCCGCCTTCGGCAGCCAGCTGTCGCGGGCCGTGCCGCTCGCGGTGCGCGCCGACATCGCGTACAAGAAGCTCGCCAAGGGCCCGGTGAAGGCCACCGCGACGCTGGGGCGTCCGGCCGCCGAGGTGATCGCCGAACTCGACGCGGGCCAGCGCCCCGAGTTCCCGGTGGCCATCGCCATCACCCGCGAGGACGGCGACGTGACCGGCGAGATGTCGGTGACGTGGACCCTGCGCCCGAAGGACCCCCAGTAGCCCCGAGGGACGCCTGAGCGCGCACGCGCCTGAGTACGCGTACTCAGGCGGGCCCCGCGCGGCGCGGTGAGCATGGTGGGCATGAACCTGCCCAGCGCCCCGCCCGCGTTCGACGCCTCCGTCCGCACCCGCGTCGACACCGGCCCCGACGTCGGCGCGGCCATCGGGCTCGTCCTGGCCGAAGTGCTCGTCGTCGCCGGGATCGCGGCGGCGTGGATCGCCAGCGGATTCACCTTCGACACGGCCACCGAAGCTGAGTTCGACCGGCTCGGCGGCTATCTCGCGGCCGCCGCTGCCGTCGGCGGCTTCGCGATGCTCGCCTCCGGCGTCGCCTTCAGGAAGCGGGCCCCGGTGACCGCGTGGAGCCAGGCGGTCATGGTGGTGCTGATCGCCTTCGGAGTCCTCGGCGGGCTTTCGTACCAGCGTCACGAGGACGAACTGCGAGAGCCCGCGCCCGTCTACACGGGGCCGGTGGGCTGCCGCAGCGGTGGCGACAGCGCCGAGTGCGCGTCCCTGGGCGGCTGAGGCGGGGAACGGGGAGTTCCGCGTGAGCGGGTAGGCTGCCCCGGCGTGCGCGATCATCGCGTGCGCCGGGGGAGTCCATCAGCGCGGGAAAGGAACCGGGGTTGCACGTCCAGGAGTGGCTGGAGCACGTACCCGCCGTCAGCGTCTACGCGCTCGTCGGCCTGGTCATCGGCCTGGAGTCACTGGGCATCCCGCTGCCGGGCGAGATCGTCCTCGTCTCGGCCGCGCTCCTCTCGTCCCAGCACGGCGACGTGAACCCGGTGATCCTCGGCGCCTGCGCCACCGCGGGGGCCGTGATCGGCGACTCCATCGGCTACGCCATCGGCCGCAAGGGCGGCAGGCCGCTGCTCGGCTGGCTGGAGCGGAAGTTCCCCAAGCACTTCAGCGCGGCGAACGTCGGCAGCGCCGAGCGCTCCTTCCAGAAGTGGGGCATGTGGGCGGTGTTCTTCGGCCGCTTCGTCGCGCTCCTGCGCATCTTCGCCGGGCCCCTCGCGGGCGTCCTGCGCATGCCGTACTGGAAGTTCTTCATCGCCAACGTCCTCGGCGGCATCGTCTGGGCGGGCGGCACCACCGCCGTCATCTACTACATCGGCGTGGTCGCGGAGGACTGGCTCAAGCGCTTCTCGTACGTCGGACTCGGCATCGCGGTGCTGCTCGGCATCGGCTCGATGCTGCTGGTCAAGCGGCGGGCGAAGAAGGCCGCGGAGGAGTACGCGGCGAGCGGGGACGCGGCCGTGGAGCCCGCGAGGGCGGCCGGGCCTGAGCCCGTCCCGGCCGCCGACTGAGCGAGCGGCCCGCGCGCTCAGCCCCGCTGGGCGTGCGCGGCGCGGTGGGCCTTCGCGAGCTCCGCGTACATCGTGCCGTTGAGCGAGATGCCCGCCCGCTCCTCCTCCGTCAGCTGCCGCTTCACCTTCGCGGGGACGCCCGCCACCAGCGAGCCCGGCGGCACCCGCATGCCCTGCGGCACCAGGGCCTGCGCGGCGACCAGGGAACCGGCGCCGATCACCGCGCCGTTGAGGACGGTCGCGCCCATCCCGATGAGGCAGTCGTCCTCGATCGTGCAGCCGTGCACGACGGCGTTGTGGCCGACGGACACCCGCTCGCCGACGGTCACTGGGAAGCCCGGGTCCACGTGCAGGGTGCAGTTGTCCTGGATGTTGCTGTACGCGCCGACCTCGATCGGCCCGCAGTCGGCGCGCAGCACCGCCCCGTACCAGGTGCTCGCGCCCGCGCCGAGCGTCACCTCGCCGATCACCACGGAGGTGGCGGCGGTGAAGGCCTCGGGGTCGATGCGCGGTTCCTTGCCGCCGATGCCCATGACGAGTGCCTGGTGGCTCATCGCTCTTCTCCTTGGATGCGTGCGTCGCTGGACGCGTGGGTCCGTCGCGCCTGAGCGAACCGTACGGGACCGCCGCCGCGCCACGGCGTGGGGTGAAGATCACAGCTGGTGGGAGTGCTCGGCCCGGGCGGGGCTGAGTACCGTGAGCGGGTGCCCAGGAACAAGAACGTGTTCTCATCCCTTGCCGTCTGGCGGCGCGGCGTGGCGCAGCGCGCCGTCCACGCGGGCTGGGCCTGGGTGCAGCGCACCGGCGCGGTGACCGCGCGGCGGCCCGGGCGGCTGCGGTTCGGCGCGATCGGCGAGGGCACCCGGCTCGCGTTCCCGCAGGGCACCGTGTTCGGCGCGCCCTGGATCAGGCTCGGCGCGCACTGCGTCGTGGGCGAACAGGTCACGCTCACCGCCGGGTTGATGCCCGACCTCGACCTCGGCCCCGACCCGATCCTGCGCATCGGCGACGGGGTGGTGCTCGGCCGCGGCAGCCACGTCATCGCCGACACGTCCGTGACGATCGGCGACGACTGCTACTTCGGCCCGTATGTGTACGTCACGTCGACGAACCACTCCTACGACGACCCACACACGCCGATCGGCAAGCAGTGGCCGCGGATGGAGCCGGTGGAGATCGGCTCCGGGTGCTGGATCGGCACCGGCGCGGTGATCCTGCCCGGCGCCAGGATCGGCCGCAACGTGGTGGTGGCCGCCGGTGCCGTCGTGCGGGGCGAGGTGCCCGACCACGCGGTGGTGGCCGGGGCGCCCGCCCGGGTGGTGCGGACCTGGTGCGCGGAGCGGGGCTGGCAGCCGCCGCTGCGCACTCCGGCGCCGGTGCCGATCCCGGAGGGCATCACACCGGAACAGCTGCTCGCGCTCGGGGACTTGGCGGAGCCCGGCCGCCTCGCCGAGCTGTCCGACGCGGAGAAGAACGCGTAGCCGGGCGGCCGGGCTCAGCCCGTCGCCAGCAGGACCGTGCCCACGAGGGCGAGGCCCGCACCCGCCGCCTGGATGCCGCGCAGCCGCTCCTTGAGTACGCCGCGCGCGGCGAGCGCGGTCACCACCGGGTAGAGGGAGGCGAGGACGGCGGCGACCGTGACCGGACCCTGCTGGGCGGCCAGCGAGTAGGTGCCGTTGGCGGCGACGTCCGCGAGGCCCACGAAGGCGAGCGCCGGCAGCGCGGCCCACACGGCGTGGGCGCCGGTGCCCTCGGGCAGGGCCGCGCCGCCGCGCCGCACGCTGACGTACAGCGCGGCGCCGCCCGCGGCCACATTGGTCACGCGCTGCACGAAAAGGGCGAGGAACAGGCCGGTGAGGTTGCTCGACGCCTCCGCGATCAGGGCCATGACCGCGCCGAAGCCGAAGGCCGCGAGCAGCGTGAGCAGGACCGCCTGCCGTCGCACCGGGGCGCCGCGCAGTTCGGGGCCGCCCGCGAGGACGATGCCCGCGACGGCCACGGCGATGCCCGCGAACTGGGCGAGGCCGGGCCGCTCGCCGAGGAACAGGCCGACGCCCACCGGCACCGCCACGCCGAGGGAGCCGAGCGGCGAGACGACGCCCATCGGGCCGAGGGCCAGGGCCTTGTAGAAGGCGAGCATCGCGACCGGGCCCACCAGGCCCGCGCCGACGGCGAACCACAGCTGCGGGCCCCACTCACTCCAGGCGCCGGTCGCGACCACGATCGCGCCGAGCACGACCACGGCGACGCACTGCGAGACGACCACGACCGTCAGGGCGGGGATACGTCGGGTCAGCAGTCCGCCGCCGAAGTCGGCGAGGCCCCACAGCAGGCTGGTGGCCAGGGCGAACAGAGCTGTCATCGGAGCCTCGCAGTACAGTGTGGTGGACCATCCGGACCCTTCGGGTGGACCACACCGTAGTTCAGTACAGTGAACCCTGTCATCCAAAATATTGGACGGAATGTGTCGGCCGTGTCAGATCTCGACCAGCTCACGCAGTCACTCGCGCGCAACCTCAAGCGCTGGCGCGGCGAGAGGGGCTTCACGCTCGATGCCCTCGCGGCCCGCTCCGGCGTCAGCCGCGGCATGATCATCCAGATCGAGCAGGCGCGCACCAACCCCAGCGTCGGCATCACCGTGAAGCTCGCCGACGCGCTCGGCATCAGCATCACCACGCTCCTCGACTACGAGCAGGGCCCGCACGTGCGCGTGGTGCCGCCCGAGCAGATGGTGCGGATGTGGTCCACCGACGCGGGCTCCAGCACCACGCTGCTCGTCGGCGCCGAGGCGCGCGGCCCCTTCGAGCTGTGGACGTGGACCCTGATGCCGGGCGACGGCAGCGAGTCCGACGCGCACCCGCCGGGCACCGTCGAGCTGCTGCACGTCCGCGCCGGTGAGCTCACGCTCGTCGTGGACGGCGCGGAGTACCTGGTGCCGACGGGCTCCTCGGCGTCGTTCGAGGCCAACGTCCCGCACGGCTATCACAACAAGGGCGCCGAGCCGGTGGACATGACGATGTCGGTGGCGGTGCCGCCCGCGCGCGCCGGGTCCACCGGCGCCTACTGAGCCGCGCCCGCCCGCCCGCGCCGCCGCGAACGGCCCTGTTACGGTGCGGACATGCGCGCACCCATCGGAGACTTCGACGTCGTACAAACCGCCTCGCAGGCCCTTGACCTGCTCGTCGCCCCGGTGGCGCGCGCCGTGCGCGAGTGGCGCGGCTCCGTGCCCGCGGACGAGCTGATCCATGTGGACACCGAGCCGGAGTGGGCCGACACCGCCACCTTCGTGGAGCACTACGGCCCCCAGCTCCTCGAGGAGTCCGCGAACTGCGTCGTCGTGGCGGGCAAGCGCGGCGGCGAGGCCACGCTCGCCGCGTGCGTGGTCCTCTCCAGCGCGCGCGTCGACGTCAACGGCGCCGTGCGCCGCCAACTCGGCGCCCGCAAGGCCTCGTTCGCGCCGATGGACACCGCCACCGGCGCCACCGGCATGGAGTACGGCGGCATCACGCCGATCGGCCTGCCCGGCGACTGGCCCGTCCTGGTGGACGCCGCCGTCGCCGATCTGCCGTGGGTCCTGATCGGCAGCGGCAGCCGCAGGGGCAAGCTGATCGTGCCCGGCAAGGCGCTCGCCGAGCTGCCGGGCGCCGTCCTGATCGAGGGCCTGGGCACGGCGTGAGGCACGGCGTGAGAGCCCTTCAGTCCAGGCCGCCGCGCGCGATGAGCTGACGCACGATCACATTCCGCTGGATCTCGTTGGTGCCCTCGCCGACGATCATCAACGGCGCGTCCCGGAAGTAGCGTTCGACGTCGAACTCCGTCGCATAGCCGTGCCCGCCGTGGACGCGCACCGCGTCGAGCGCGATCCGCATCGCCGTCTCGGACGCGCACAGCTTGGCCATGCCCGCCTCCATGTCGACGCGCCGCCCCTCGTCGGCCTCGCGCGCCGCGTACAGCGTCAGCTGGCGGGCCGCCGTCAGCGAGGTGGCCATGTCCGCCAGGTAGTTGCCGATGGACTGGTGCCGCCAGATCGGCTCGCCGAACGCCTCCCGCTCCTGGGCGTAGCGCAGCGCGTCCTCGAACGCGGCGCGGCCCACGCCGAGCGCGCGGGCGGCCACCTGGAGCCGCCCCGTCTCCAGACCGCTCATCATCTGCCCGAAGCCGCGCCCCTCGACTCCGCCGAGCAGCGCGTCCGCCCGTACCGGGAAGTCCTCCAGGACCAGCTCGCAGCTCTCCACGCCCTTGTAGCCGAGCTTGTCCAGATCGCGTACGACCCGCAGGCCCGGGCCGTGTTCGACGAGCAGGATCGAGATCCCCCGGTGGCGCGGCTCGGCGCCGGGGTCCGTCTTGCACAGCAGGGCGATGAGCCCCGCGCGGCGGGCGTTGGTGATCCAGGTCTTCGCCCCGTTCACCACGTACCCGTCGCCGTCGCGCCGCGCGTGGGTGCGCAGGGCCTGCAGGTCGGAGCCGCCGCCCGGTTCGGTCAGGGCCATCGTCGCGCGGACCTCGCCCGTGGCCAGGCGGGGCAGCCAGCGCGCCCGCTGCGCCGCCGTGCCGAAGCGCGCGAGCAGCTTCACCACCACCGTGTGGCCGCCCATGGCGCCCGCGAGGCTCATCCAGCCGCGTGCCAGCTCCTCGGTGACCAGCACGAAGCACGGCGTGGACACGGGTGTGCCGCCGTACTCCTCCGGGACCGCGAGTCCGAAGACACCGAGTGCCTTCATGTCCTCGATGAGCGCCCGCGGATAGGTGTCCGTGTGCTCAAGCTCGCGTACGACGGGCCGCACCCGGCGGTCCACGAAGTCCCGCACGGTGGTGACGGCCAGGCGCTCGGCGGGGGAGAGTCCTTCGAGGGCGCTCACGCGTCCGCCGCCGTGCCGATCACGCCTTCGGCACGGAGCCCGGCGATGTCCCGCGGTGAGCGCCCGAGCTCGGCGAGGATCTTCTCCGTGTGCTCGCCCGCCTCCGGCACCGGATCCATGCGGGGGCTGACGCCCGAGAGGCCCACGGGCGGCACGAGCGCCCGCATCGGGGGCGCGCCGCCCGGCAGCCCCACCTCCCGCCAGCGGTCGCGCTCGGTCAGCGCCGGGTGCTCCAGGAAGTCGGCCACGGTGTTCACGCCCGCGTGGGCGATGTTGGCGCGGTCGAGCAGCGCCGCCGCCTCGTCGCCGTCGAGCGCGGCGACGCGCCCGGCGATGACGGCGTCGAGCTCCTCGCGGTGCGTGACCCGGTCCTGGCCCGTCGCGAAGCGCGGGTCGTCCACGAGCTCGGGGCGGCCGAGGAACACCGTGCACAGCGCTGCCCACTCCGGTTCGTTCTGCACCGCGAGCAGCACGTCCTCGCCGTCGCGGGCGGTGAACACGCCGTAGGGCGCGACCGTCGCGTGCCGGGCGCCGACGCGCGGCGGCTGCGTGCCGCCGTAGCGCGTGTAGTACGCGGGCTGGCTCATCCACTCGGCCAGCGCGTCGAACAGCGAGACCTCCACCGCGGGGGCGCGGCCGGTCGTCGCCCGCGTGAAGAGCGCCGAGAGGATGCCGCTGTACGCGTACATGCCCGCCGCGATGTCGGCCACCGAGATCCCGACGCGGGCGGGTTCGTCCGGGGTGCCGGTGAGCGACAGGAGCCCGGTCTGGCACTGCACGAGCAGGTCGTACGCCTTGCGCCCGGACCACGGTCCTGACGCGCCGTAGCCGCTGACCGCGCAGGTGATGAGCGAGGGGTGGCGGGCCCGGAGCTCGTCCGGGGCCAGGCCGAGCCGGTCGGCCGCGCCCGGCGCGAGGTTCTGGACGAACACGTCGGCCCCGGCGAGCAGTTCCCGCAGGACCTGGCGGCCGGAGCCGGACTTCAGGTCCAGGGTGAGCGACTCCTTCGAGCGGTTGAGCCACACGAAATAGCTGGCCTGCCCGTGCACGGTGGTGTCGTAGCGCCGGGCGAAGTCACCGCCGCCAGGACGCTCCACCTTGATCACGCGGGCGCCGAGGTCGGCGAGCTGCCTAGTCGCGAACGGCGCGGCCACGGCCTGTTCGAGGCTGACCACGGTGATGCCGGTCAGGGGCAAGGGGTGCGGCACGGCGGGGCTCCATCCTGCCTCGGGGGTCGGGCCCTCTTTGTACGGGACGACCACCCGGTGCGGTACGGGCTGTGGCGGGCCATGGCCGATCGTCGTGCGACCGGGGTGGCCGCCCTCGGGCCGATGGTCCCGGTCGCTCGCCCCTCCGCTCACTCCCGCGCGCCGCCCCGGTACGCGTCGTGGAACTGCTCGAACGTCACCTCGTAGCCGTCCGGGTCGAGGCCGACGAAGACCCGCGCCCAGTCGGTGTCCTCGGGCTCCGAGAGGACCTCCAGGCCCTCGGCCCGCCACAGGCCGTAGGCGCCGTCGAGGTCCCGGGTCGGCACGGCGAGGACGAAGCCGAGGCCGTGCGGTCCGGAGCGGACCGCCGCGCCGCGCTCCTCGTCGTGGTGGTCGTGCCCGTCCATCGCGACGAGGATCAGCCAGGTGTGGCCGAAGGTGAGATAGCGAAGGCCCGGCTGCTCGTCGTTCGGGAGTTCCCGGAAGCCGAGCCGGAGATAGAGGTCGCCGGACCGCTTCAGGTCACGGACGCGCAGACTGACCTTGAGCTGCTTGCTGCCCATCATGGGAGGCACTCCTTCGCTGGCCCGGCGCTGGCCCGGTGCGCCGGGGCCCGTGGATCAGTGGTGTCGACGGTATCGGGCGCCCCCCGGTCCGTTGAGCTGGGGCGCAGGGGCGTCGGGGCGGGTTTCGGCCACCGCCGTTCACCTGATGCTCACGAGGGTCGGCACGATCCGCCGTGCGGACCTTGTGCGCAGTTCAGCCGGTGCGGTCACCGTGTGAGGTGGGTGCCCCGCTCGTTCCCCTCCGTCGGACTCATCGACTCAACGGACTCTTCGGACTCCTACGACCGTTCTCATCGGACCGTTCCCGCCGTCCCCCCGTTTCCGCCGGTTCCGCCGTTTCCGCCGGTTTCCACGGGATCTCCTCGGACCGACTCCCTCGGACCCTCCCCCCAGGACCCTCCCCATCGAACGGAGAACGCACTGTCATGCCCGCGACACCCCTCACGCCCGCGCCCGTCGCCGCCTCCGCCCCGGCCGCCCCAGGCGCCACGCCCGCCCCCGCCCCTGCCCCCGTCCCCGCCCCAGCCCCCACCCCGACGTACGTCCCCTCCATCGCCGACACCGAGGAGCAGATCCGCGCCGCCCAGCGCCTGCGCTTCCAGGTGTTCGGCGAGGAGATGGGCGCGCACCTCGACACGCCCCTGGCCGGGCACGACATCGACGCCTTCGACGACCTCGCGGACCACCTGATCATCACCGACACCACCAGCGGCGCCGTCGTCGGCACGTACCGGCTCATCCCGCCCGGGCGCGGGGAGCTCTCCTACTCCGCCGGTGAGTTCGACCTCGGTGCCCTGCGCGGACTGCGCTCGTCGACCATCGAGGCCGGGCGGTCCTGCGTCCACCCCGACCACCGCTCCGGGGCCGTGATCAACCTGATGTGGTCGGCGCTCGCCCGCTACGTCCTGCTCTCCGGGCACCGCTATCTGGCGGGCTGCGCCTCCGTCCCGCTGAGCGACGGCGGCACCGCCGCCGCCAGCGCCTGGCTGCTCGGCACCGCCAAGCACGCCTCGCCGCCGGAGCTGCGCGTGCACCCGCACCGGCCCTGGACGCCGCCCGGCGAGCGCGCGGGCCACCGCGCCGCCTACGCCGACCTGCCGCCGCTGCTCCGCGGGTACCTGCGGCTCGGGGCCTGGATGTGCGGGGCGCCCGCGCACGACCCGGAGTTCGACTCGGCCGACTTCTTCGTGCTGCTCGACACCGAGCGGCTGAGCGAGCGGCACCGGCGCTTCTTCCTCGGCGACGCGGGGCGCGCCGGCGCCGGGAGCCACGCGTGAACCCGTGGACCGTGGAGGCGGGCTGTCCGCGGTCCCACGCGCTGCCGGCCGCGTACCGGGTGGCGCCCGCCGAGGCCGTGCGGCGGTACGCGACGCTCGCCTGCGAACTGGCCCGCGGCCTCGGCGCGGGGGAGCGGCTCGCCGACGGCGACGCGGTCCGCGAGCGGGCGCGGGGGGTCCTGCGGGCCCTGGGCGTGGGCCTGGAGACGGGGCCGCTGCCGCTGAGCGTGCCCGGCGGGGGCGCGGGGACGCTCGTCGTCGCCAACCACATCTCCTGGCTCGACGTCGTGGCGCTGCTCGCCGTGGAGCCCGTGGCGTTCGTCGCGAAGCGGGAAGTGGCGCGCTGGCCCGTCGTCGGGACGCTCGCGCGGCGCCTCGGTACGCAGTTCATCGACCGCGAGGGGGGACGGCACACGCTTCCCCTCATGGTCGAGGAACTCGCCAAGGCCCTCGCGAGCGGCCGCTCCGTCCTCGTCTTTCCCCAGGCCACGACCTGGTGCTCCGTCTCCGGCGGGCGGTTCCGGCGGGCGGCGTTCCAGGCGGCCATCGACGCGGGGGTGGCGGTGCGGCCGGTGACCGTGGCGTACCGGATGGCCGGGGCGGACAGTACGGTGGCCGCCTTTCTGGGGGACGAGGGGTTCGGGGCGTCCCTGCGGCGGGTGGTGGGGGCCCGCGGGGTGAGCGCGCGGGTCGTCGCGCACCCGCCGGTGCACGGGCGTGACCGCAAGGAGCTGGCCGCGCGGGCGTGGGGGGCGGTGTGCGGGAGCGGGCCTTTCGGCGGGGCCCTCGACCGCGTGCCGATGCGCTGTGGCGCGGGCGGGCCGGGGTTCAGTTGATGTTCACGGGACGGTCGCCCAAACCTGGCAGGGTCATGGCGAAACGCAGCTGATCCCGTCACCACAGCTGATCCCGTCGTCGACGAAGAGGACCCCCGGTGCCCACAGCCCGCAACGCACGTTCCCTCGCCCTGGCCGCGGCCGCCCTCGGCGGCGCCGCCGCGCTCGTCCTGCAGACCGCCGTACCGGCCCTGGCCGCCGTCGAGTTCGAGGTGACCGCGACCGTGGAGACCGCGCCGGTCTCGCACAGCGGGGACGCGGCCGACGACCCGGCGGTGTGGGTGCACCCGAGCGACCCGGCGAAGTCCGTGGTGGTGGGGACGGACAAGAAGGGCGCGCTTGAGGTGTACGACCTCAAGGGCGCCCGGATCCAGCGGATCAGCGGCGATTACGGGAACAACGTCGACGTGCGCGGCGACGTCGTCGTGTCCGCGGACGACGAGGCGGCGGGCGGCGACGGCGCCCTGCGCGTGTACCGGATCGACCCGGCCACGCGGCAGCTGAGGCACCTGAAGGACGTGCCCACGGACGTCACCGCGCACGGCGTCTGCCTGTACGCGTCGCCGCGCTCGGGCAAGCTCTACGCCTACCCCAACTCCACCTCAGGACGCGTCGAGCAGTGGGAGCTCGCCGTCAGCGGCGACACCGTGAAGGCGACGTCGGTGCGCCTCTTCGACGCCGGGTCCGCCGTCGAGGGGTGCTACGCGGACGAGACGACCGGCAAGCTCTACCTGGGCGAGGAGGACGTCGGCGTGTGGGTGTACGGCGCCGAGCCCGGCGACGGCACCACCCGCACGAAGCTCGACTCGACCGGCTCCGGCGGCCATCTCACCGCCGACACCGAGGGCATCACCGCCGCGGGCGACCGGATCTTCGTGTCCTCGCAGGGCAGCGACGACTTCACCGCGTACGACCGCCGCGGCGGCGCCTACCTCGGCCGGTTCGCGGTCGCGTCCGGCACCGCCGCCGACGACTGCGAGGAGACCGACGGCATCGACGCCACCGCCGCCAACCTTGGACCGGCCTTCCCCCAGGGCGTGTTCGTCTGCCAGGACGGCTCCAACGGCGCGCCCGGCACCAGCGGCAACCAGAACTTCAAGTTCGTCCCCCTGGAGCGGATCACCAGCCGGATGTGACGGGCCGCGGGCTCACCAGCCCGTGAACAGCAGGTGGTTGACGGCGAGGGCCAAGACCGCCTGGGCCCCGAGCCAGTAGCGGCGGCCGCGCGCGGGAAGCAGCGCGGCCGCCGCCATCAGGAGCGTGACGAACGGCAGCCAGATGCGCTCCGTCTCCGCCTTGCTCATGCCCGAGAGATCCGCGGCGAGCAGCGCGAGCAGGGCGGCGAGCACCAGGCCCACGAGGCGGTCGGCGGCCGTGTCCCCGCCCGCCAGCCAGCGGCGCACCGCGCCCGGCGCCGCCGCCCCCGCCCGCCGCAGCCCCGCCACCGTAGCGAGGCCGATGGTCAGCACCGTGCAGGCGAGGTTGGCCCACACCCAGTACCCGTACGGGCGCACCCCGCCCGCGCCCTGGTAGTACCGCTCCACCAACAGCCGGTACGCCTCCCACCAGTCGAAGCCGAGCGCGGTGAACACCACGGGCGCGACGAGCGCGCCCGCCGCGAAGAACGGCAGCGGGCGCGGATTCCTGGTGACGGCGATGACTCCCGCGACGACCACCGCGAACAGCGTGAGGCCGTACGAGAGATAGCACGTCAGGCCGAACAACAGGCCCGCGCCCGCGGCGGCGAGCGCGGGGCGGCGCACCGTCCGGGTCGCGGCCAGGGCGAGCAGCGCCACCAGCCAGGCGGTGACGGCGGCGAAGTAGCCGTCCGCCGACGCCCCCACCCACACGGCGGCCGGGGCGAGCACCAGGAACGGCGCCGCCCGGCGCGCGCTCGCCTCGTCGGCCAGGGCCTTGACGGTGAGCAGGACCGCGACGACGGCCGTGCCGCCCGCCGTGATCACGAAGGCGCCCGCCCAGGCGCCGCCCTCCAGGCCGATCCGGTCGAGGAAGACGAAGGTGAGCGGGGCGGCGGGCGGGTGGCCCGCGGTGTGCGCGGGCCAGTGGTAGGCGCCGTCCTCGCCGAGCAGGATGTACTGGGTGTAGTCGCGCAGCGTCGCCGGGATGTCGGCGAAGCGGTCGATGACCTGGAGGTACTCGTACTTCGTGGTGAGCCGCTCGGCCACGCCCCGGTGCCAGCCGTCGACGAGCGCGAGCGAGAAGATCCACGCCGTCGACGCCGCCCACGCCCCCACGAGCAGCGCCCGCCACGGCAGCCGCGCCGCCAGGGCGGGGCCCTGGACGACCACGGCAGCGGCGACGGCGAGCGCGGCCGGGGTGCCCGGGCCGATGTGCGGGTCCCACTGGGCGTACAGCGGCGGCCAGTTGACGCGCAGGGTGCCGTCGGCGCGCTCGATGGCCCGCCCGACCGCCACGGCCACGACGACCAGGAGGACGGCCAGCGCGGCGGCGAGCAGATCACGGCGGGGCCCGGAGCGGGAGCGTTCGCGGTGGTTCACGCTGGCACGCTAGGCCGCCACCAGCCAGAACGGCGCGCCCGGCGGCCCCATGTCACCGAACCGTCAGATCTTGAGGGCCCCTGACCGCCGCCGGGGTACTCCGTTCGGCACCGCCCGCGATCCGTCAGCGTTTCGTCATGCGTCGCGGCCGCCTTCCGGCCGCCCCGCGGTCCTACGGTCGACGCGAGGCGACGGCGGCACGCCGTCCGGACCAGCGAGGGCACACCATGGGCACAGCAAAGGGCACACCAGAGGGCACCTCAGGGGGCGGGAAACCGCCAGGGCTGTCGGTCACCGAGACCGCGCGGCGCGTCGTGAGCGGGATCTGGCGCAGCCCTGTGCGCGGCCCCTGGTTCACCGCCGTGCTCGGCGTGGTCCTGCTGTGCGGCGTGACGCTGCTGTTCGTCACCGGACTGCTGTCGTACGCCGCGTACAACCCCGGCCTGTCCCCGGTCAACGACAAGACGCCCGACAAGGGGCTGCTCGGCTTCTACCTCTTCGACTGGCCGACGAACCCGCACTGGCTGTACCGGCTCACCCAGGGCCTGCACGTCACCGTCGGCATCGCGCTGGTGCCGGTGCTGCTCGCCAAGCTGTGGTCGGTCCTGCCGAAGCTGTTCGCGCTGCCGCCCGTGCGGTCCCTGGCGCACGCCCTGGAGCGGCTCTCCCTGCTGCTGCTCGTGGGCGGCGCCCTGTTCGTGTTCGCGACGGGCGTGCTGAACGTCCAGCTGGAGTACGTGTTCCCGGGGTCGTTCTACCCGCTGCACTTCTACGGCGCGTGGGTGTTCTTCGCGGCGTTCGCCGCGCACGCCGCCCTGAAACTGCCCACGACCGTACGGGTGCTGCGGGAGCGGGGGTTCAGGGAGCTGCTGCGCACCCACGAGGGGCGCGGCGCCGCCGCGCCGGAGCCCGACGAAGGATCCGGGCTCGTCGCCGCCCGCCCCGCCGAGCCGACCGTGACCCGGCGGGGCGCGCTCGGGCTCGTCGGGGGCGGCTCGCTGCTGCTGTTCGCGACGACCGCCGGGCAGAGCTTCGACGGCTGGCCGCGCGCCACGGCCCTGTTCGCGCCGCACGGCGGCCCCGACCCCGGCACGGGACCCGGCGGCTTCCAGATCAACAAGACCGCGGCGGCGGTGGGCCTGGGCCGCCGGGACCTGGAGGACGGCTGGCACCTCGCCCTCGTCGGCCGCGGCCGCACCCTGCGCCTCACGCGCGCCGACCTGCTCGCCCTGGAGCAGCACGGGGCGGACCTGCCCATCGCGTGCGTGGAGGGCTGGTCGACGTCCGACCAGGCCTGGCGGGGCGTGCGCCTGCGCGACCTCGCCGCGCTCGCCGGGTACGAGGACGGCGCGCCCGGCGTGCTCGTGGAGTCCCTCCAGGCCCGCGGCGCCTTCCGCCGCGCCGCGCTGCGCGACAACCAGGTCCGCGACCCGCGCTCCCTGCTCGCGCTGCGCGTCAACGGCGCCGACCTGACCTGGGACCACGGCTACCCGGCCCGCGTCATCGTGCCCGCGGCGCCGGGCGTGCTCAACACCAAGTGGGTGGCGCGGCTGACGTTCGGGGAGCTGTGAGGCCGGGATGCGGAGACCGTCGATGAAGAAGGTGGCGCAAGTGATGAAGGCAGGCGGGTCAGGGCGGGTGGCGCGGCGGCGTCAGGGCGCGGGGGCGGGCGGGGGGTGGCGGCGCCGGTACGGGGCGGGGCCGCTCCATCTGGCGCTGCTGCTCGCCTCGTTCGCGCTCGCGCTGTACGCGGGGGTGCGGCTGCTCCACGACGACTGGGCGGCGGTCGCGCTGTGGTTCGTGGGCGCGGCGCTTGCGCACGACCTCGTGCTCGCGCCGCTGTACGCGGCCGCCGACCGGGCCGTGACGGCCGCGCTGGGGGCGCGCCGCCGGGACCTGACCGTGTTCGTCCGGGTCCCGGCGGCGCTCTCGCTGCTGCTCCTGCTGGTCTGGTATCCGCTGATCACCCGTCAGGTGCCGCGCTACGAACGCGCCACGGGCCTGCCCGCCGACGTGTTCCTTACGCGCTGGCTCCTGGTGACGGCGGCCCTGTTCGCGGGCTCGGCGCTCTGGCTCGCGCTGCGGGCCGCGCGGCGGCGCAGGGCCACGAAGCGGCGGCCGTCCGCCGTCCACTGATCGGCCGCGCGCAGGCCCGCGGGGCGGGCGTACCGCAGCAGCGCGGGCGTGCCGATCCTGGCCCACGGGAACGTCCCGGCAGGTCCGGGGCGCCCCCGCCCGTCGTCCACCCGGACGCGCACCCGTTCGTCCACGTCGACGGCTGCGGTCTCGGCGATCAGCAGGCCGCCCGGGGCGAGCAGTTCGCCGACGCGGGCGAGGAGCGCCGCCGGGTCGCCGCCGATGCCGATGTTGCCGTCCATGAGCAGCGCGGTGCCCCAGCGGCCCTCTCCCGGCAGCGGGTCGAACACGGACCGGTGGAGCGCGCGGCCGCCGAGGCGCCGCGTGTGCCGGACGGCCGCCTCGCTGACGTCGATGCCGAGCGCGCGGTGGCCCCCCGCGGCGAGCGCGGCCACCAGGCGGCCCGGGCCGCAGCCGATGTCGAGGACGGGCCCCGCGCAGCGGCGAAGGGCCGAGCGGTCGGCGGGGTCGGGGGCCGCGCACCAGCGCTCCACGTCGAGGGGCAGCAGCCAGCCGTCGGCGCGGCGCAGGAACAGCGGCCCGCGCCCGGTGCGCAGCGCCTCCTCGTACAGGTCGGCGGACCAGGCGGTCGACGTGGTCCGCGGTGCGGCGGTGCTCATCGGCGGGCCGCCGGGGCCAGGCGGGCGAGGCGGGCGGCGAAGCGGGTGCCGGGGGCGGCGGCCGCGACGTGGGCGGCGTCCGCCGCCGTGTCGACGTCCCGCAGCGTCGGCAGGTCGCGCACGCGCAGGCCCGCCGCGGTGAGGCGGGCGCGCTGCGCGGCGCCGGTCGTCGGCGTGGACATGGGCACCCCGCGCAGCAGCTCCGGCTCGGGCTCGGCGAGCCCGAGGGCCCAGAACCCGCCGTCGGCGGCGGGCCCGATCCAGGCGTCCGCTGCGCGCCAGGCGTCCGGGGCGAGCGCGGGCGCGAGCAGCGCGGGCGTCACCTGCGGGGTGTCCATGCCAATCAGGAGGGCGGGTCCGGCGCAGCCCGCGAACGCCGCGGCGAGCCGCTCGTCCAGGCCGCCCGTGCCCTGCGGCACCACCTCGATGCCGGGCGGGAGCCAGGGACCCGGCGCCCCGGCGAGCACGAGCACCCGGCGGCGCGCGGGCGCGGCCAGGACGGCCGCCAGGGTGTCGGCAAGGGCGGCCTCGGCGAGCAGCGCGGCCTCCTGGGGCGTGTAGGGCGGGGTGAGGCGGGTCTTCACGGCGCCCGGCAGCGGGGCCTTCGCGATGACCAGGAGCGTGGTGGCCGGTGGGCGCGCGGTCATCGGGGGCCCGCCTCCCGGACGCGGGGCGCCGACGGCGGCTCCGCCAGGACGCGGCGCATGTCCCGTACCGCCTGCCAGGTGCCGCGCCAGGTGCCGGTGACCTTCGAGGCGCCGGCCCGGGCCAGGTAGGGCACGTCGCGCTCCTCGACCCGCCAGCCCGCGTCGGCGGCGCGCACCACCATCTGCAGGGGGTAGCCGCTGCGCCGGTCGGTGAGTGCGAGGGCCAGCAGGTCCGTGCGCCGCGCCGCCCGCATCGGCCCCAGGTCGCGCAGGGCGAGGCCGGTGCGGCGGCGCAGTATGCGGGCGAGGGCGACGTTGCCCGCGCGCGCGTGCGGCGGCCAGGCGCCGCGCTCGCGCGGGCGCCGGCGGCCGAGGACGAGGTCGGCGCGGCCCGCGGCGACGTCGCGTACGAACGGCACGAGCAGGGCCGGATCCAGGGTGGCGTCGCAGTCGCAGAAGCACACGACGTCCGCCTCCGCGGCGGTGAGACCGGCGTGGCAGGCGGCGCCGAAGCCGCGCCGCGGCTCGTGCACGACGGTGGCGCCGAGCGAGCGCGCGAGGTCGGCCGAGCCGTCCGTGGAGCCGTTGTCCACGACGATGGCGCGCCAGGCGGCGGGGACGCGGGCGAGCACCCACGGCAGCGCGGCCGCCTCGTCCAGACACGGCAGGACGACGTCGGCGACCGGCTCGGGGCACGCCGGGGGAACCGGAAGGTCGGGGGAAGGGGGAGTCACGGCACTCACCCTACGAAGCAGAAACGGGCAAATCGGACTTTGGGTTCTTACGAAACGCGGACGTCCGGCGGGCGGGACGCCGCCCGGTCTCCACCCGGATGGCGGTGGTGCGACGCTGGTCGCATGCGGAATCCCTCCCCAGACAGTGGCGCGCGCGTCCTCGTCGTCGACGACGACCTCACCGTCGCCGAAGTCGTCACCGGCTATCTGGAGCGCGCCGGGTACGCCGTCGACCGGGCGCTCGACGGGCCCGGCGCCCTTGCCACCGCCGCCGCGCGCGAGCCCGACCTCGTGGTCCTCGATCTGATGCTGCCGGGCATGGACGGCCTGGAGGTCTGCCGAAGGCTCCGCGCCCGGGGCCCGGTCCCGGTGATCATGCTGACCGCGCGCGGTGACGAGGAGGACCGCGTACTGGGCCTGGAGATAGGGGCGGATGACTACGTGACCAAGCCGTTCAGCCCGCGCGAGCTCGTGCTGCGCGTCGACTCCGTGCTCCGCCGCGCCGCCCGGCCCGAGGCCAGGGCTGGCGCGGTGCTGCGCGCCGGGGGCCTCGCTCTCGACCCGGCGGCCCGCCGCGCCACCAAGAACGGCGCCGAACTCGCCCTGACCGGCCGCGAGTTCGACCTGCTCGCCTTCTTCCTGCGCCACCCCGGCCGCGCCTTCGGCCGCGAGGAGCTGATGCGCGAGGTGTGGGGCTGGGACTTCGGTGACCTGTCCACGGTGACGGTCCATGTGCGCAGGCTCCGCGGCAAGGTCGAGGACGACCCGGGCGCGCCGCGGCTGATCCAGACGGTGTGGGGGGTGGGGTACCGCCTCGACGCGGGCGGGGCCGGGGCTCCGGCGGCGCGGGAGCCGGGCGGCCCGACGGCGGCGGAGGGGACGGAGGGGCCGGAGACGGCGGAGGGGGTTCTTCCGTCGTGACCGACATCCTCCTCATCGCCCTGTATGCCTTCCTCGGCGCCGCCGCCGCGGGGCTGCTCGGCGCCGGTGTGCTGCGGCTGCTGCGGCACCGCTCGCTCGTCGTGTCGCTGACCGTGGTCGTCGCCGTCGCCGTCACGGCCATGCTCGCCGGGACGCTCGCCGTGGCGTGGCAGATGTTCCTGTCCCCGCACGACCTGACCGTCGTCACCGTCGTCGTCGCCATGGCGTCCGTCGTGTCGTTCGCGACGGCGCTGCTGCTCGGCCGGTGGGTGGTCGCCCGCAGCGCGGACCTGGCGCGGGCGGCCCGCTCGTTCGGCGTCGGCGGCAGCTTCGCCGCACCCGCCGAGCCCACGACGGCCGAACTCTCGGCGCTCACCCAGGAGCTGGAGCGCACCAGCGCGCGGCTCGCGGAGTCCCGGGAGCGCGAACAGGCCCTGGAGAGCTCGCGCCGTGAGCTCGTCGCCTGGATCTCGCACGACCTGCGCACCCCGCTCGCGGGCCTGCGGGCCATGGCCGAGGCCCTGGAGGACGGCGTCGCCACGGAGCCCGACCGCTATCTGCGGCAGATCCGCACCGAGGTCGAGCGCCTCGACGGCATGGTGGGCGACCTGTTCGAGCTCTCCCGCATCAGCGCCGGGGCCCTCGCGCTCACGCCCGCGCGGATGTCCGTCTACGACCTGGTGGGCGACGCCCTCGCCGGGGCCGACCCGCTCGCGCGCGAGCACGGCGTGCGCCTGGTGGGGCACCGCATCGACGCGGTGCCGGTGGAGGTCGACGGCAAGGAGATGAGCCGGGTCCTCGGCAACCTCCTCGTCAACGCGATCCGCCGGACACCGGCGGATGGCACGGTCGCCGTCGCCGCCGAGCGCTCGGGCGAGGGGGTCGTCCTGTCCGTCACGGACGAATGCGGGGGCATCCCGGAGGAGGACCTGGACCGGGTCTTCGACATGGGCTGGCGGGGCACCCACGCCCGCACCCCGCCCGCGGGCGCCGGGCTCGGCCTCGCCATCGTGCGGGGCATCGTCGAGGCCCACCAAGGGCACGCGGCGGTACGGAACGTCACCGGCGGCTGCCGGTTCGAGGTGATGCTGCCGTCGGCGGGAACGGCGTGAACACGCCCGCTGCCACGGGCGCGCCGTGCTGAGTGCGCGCACGCACCGGTCCTGACCCCCGCGTTGGCGGGGCCCGGGTGCGCGGCTCGGGCGGGAGGGAGGCCGGTCTGTTTGGCGGGGGCGGTCCGCGGGTGGGGTGGCTGGGGCCGTGTGTCTGGTGGGTGCCGTTCGATGGTCGGGTGTGGGTGGGTCCTGCGTGTCTGGCGCGGCCGGGGTCCGTGGGTGCGGTGGAGTGGGTTCGGCTGCCCGGCGGGAGCGGTCTGTGGGTGGGGAGGCGGGGTTCGCGTGTCCGGTGGGTGCCGTCCCGTGCGGTCCGGCGTAGGCGGGTCCCGTCCGTCCGGTAGGGCCCGGGTCCGCCCGTGCGGCGGGGCGAATCCGCACGCGAGGACCCTGGGGTGGCGGGGCGTGTGCCCGGTGTTCAGAGCGGGGTGGCCGCGCGCAGCAGCCGCACCAGGGTGACCGCCGCGTTCGCCGACGCGAGGGCGGACACCGCGGTGCCGCAGGCGGCGCACCACAGGGCGAGGCCCACCGCCGTGAACAGCGGCGGGCGGGTGCGGGGGGCCGGTGCGGGGGCGAGCAGCGCGGCGACGCGGCGCGGCACCGGGCCCGCGGCGGCGAGGCCCGCGAGCGACGGCGCGGGCGCGCCCGCCCCCACCAGGGCGGCCTTCCCGATGGCACGCGCGACCACGCGCCGGTCCCGCACCACCCGGGCGGCCTCCTCGTCGGCCCACCGCATGTTCGGCGCGGCCGAGTCTGTCCGTCCGGCCGGAGCCCGTTGGGATTCCGCCGCGTCGGCCCCGGGTGTCCACCACACTCCGGGGCGCGGCGCGTTCGACGTGGTCAGCGCAACGGCGCGCTCGCGAACTCCGTCATGCCCGAGGCGAAGTCGACGCGTGGCGTCCAGCCCAGCTCCCGGCGCAGCCGGGTGGAGTCCGCCGTGATGTGCCGGACGTCGCCGAGGCGGTACTCGCCCGTGGTCACCGGGGACGGGCCGCCGTGGGCCCGGGCCAGGGCGCGGGCCATCTCGCCGACGGTGTGCGGCTCGCCGCTGCCGGTGTTGTACGCGGTGCACACGCCCGGCGCGCGGCCGTCCACCGCCGCCAGGGCCGTCGCCGCCGCTTCCGCCACGTCCCGTACGTGGACGAAGTCCCGCAGCTGACGGCCGTCCTCGAACACGCGCGGCGCCTCGCCACGGGCCAGCGCGGACCGGAACAGGGACGCCACCCCGGCGTAGGGGGTGTCGCGGGGCATGCCAGGGCCGTACACGTTGTGATAGCGCAGCGACACCGCGCGGCCGCCGGTGGCACGGGCCCACGCGGCGGCGAGGTACTCCTGCTGGAGCTTCGTCGCCGCGTACACGTTGCGGGGGTCCATGGGGGCGTCCTCCGGGACCTGGCCTGGCGTCAGGCCGGTGCCGCACGCCGGGCACAGCGGCTCGAAGCGGCCCGCCGCCAGGTCGCTCTCGGCGCGGGGGCCGGGGCGCACCACGCCGTGCCGGGCGCAGGTGTACCGCCCCTCCCCGTAGACCACCATCGAACCGGCGAGCACCAGGCGCCGCACCCCGGCGCGGGCCATCGCGGCGAGCAGGACCGCCGTGCCGAGGTCGTTGCAGCCGACGTAGGCGGGCGCGTCCGCGAAGTCCTTGCCGAGGCCCACCATCGCGGCCTGGTGGCAGACCGCGTCGACGCCGCGCAGCGCCTTGGTCACGGCCGCGTCGTCGCGCACGTCCGCGAGAACCAGCCGCTCGCCGGGGCGGGCCGATCGCGGCGGTGAGCTGTGCGCGGAGGCGAGGAGGGCGTCGTAGGAGACGACGTCGTGGCCGTGCGCGAGCAGCGCGTCGACGACCTGTGTTCCGATGAATCCGGCTCCGCCGGTGACCAGTACCCGCATGCCGCCCACGCTAGGCAGCCACTCCGCCCGCGCGCCCGTGTCACGCCCGCGCGTCACGGTTCCGTAAGACTCCGGAGGGCTCGGTGCGGCTCGGCGGGCGTTCGACCCTGCGGAGGCCGTCGCGGGAGGGGCGCGTGGGGCGGCGCGCCCGGCATCAACGCAACGTAAAGATTGCCGGAAAAAGGCAGTGCGCTGATGCGTTCGGACAGGTCAGGATGGAAGAGCAGGAACGGGGGGCGAGGCCCGGGTGCCGGATCACGGAAACGAGGTCCGGCACCCGAGTGGGGACGGCTCCCGGGCGTGACCGGTCAAGGGGGCGGGGGCATGGGGGAGTTGTTCGGCGCGGCGGTGGGGTTTCCAGGGGTGGTGTTCAGCTCCGCCCTGGCCGTCGTCGTGTGTTTCTGGCTGCTGGTCGCGCTTGGCCTCACCCGCGCGGACGTCTTCGACGACGACGCGGACCTGGACGGCGTGGGGCTCGGGGGAGTCCCGGTGTCCCTGGCGGTGTCGCTGCTCGTCGGCGGCGGCTGGGCGGCGAGCGTGGCCGGGTCGGCCGCGATGACGCACGCGGGCCTGACGGGCCTCGCGCACGCGGCGGTCGACCTGGGCCTGCTCCTGACGTCGGCGCTCCTCGCGTGGGCCCTGACCTGGGCCGTCGTACGGCCACTCGCGCGGCACCGCGCGAGCGCGCGGGACGCCGCCGCGCGGGACGCCGCCGCGCCGGACGCCGCCGCGGTGGTCGTGGAGGTCCGGCGCCCCACGGCGGCGCGGGCGCGCGAGCCACGGCCGGTCGGCGACGACTGGCCCCGGGCCGACTGCGCGTGACGGGCGCTTCCGGCCATGGACCGAGTTCCCCTGGTGCGCACCGCCAGCGCGGACGGCGTGCGGGCCGATGGCGCCCCACCCCCGTGCCCGCCCCCGGCCGCACATGCGCTAAAAAGGCGTAGGGGATTCATCAGTAAATCGGGGGCATACGTGGCGAGTCATGAAATACCAGACGAGTACCTGGAGGGGTACACCCGCATCCTCGCCGACGCCTCCGCCACCGGACGCGGCCTGACCCGCGACGAACTGGACTCGCGCCGCGCCCTCGGCGAGCGCGCGGCCGAGGCCGGGTACGGGCTGCGCGCACTGGTGGGCGCGCACTTGGTGCGGGCCCGCGCGTTCGGCGCGGCACCGCGGGCGCACGCGGCGCCGGGAGCGGACCGGGCGCCCGTGTCCGCCGAGGCCGTGCTCGCCGCCGTCGAACAGGCCGTGGACGCCTTCGCCGAGGGCCACGAGCGCGCCCAGCGCCTGGCGATCCGTCAGGAGGAGGCGGCCCGGAGGGAGTTCATCGACGACCTGCTGCACGGCCGCAGCGACGTCGGGCTGCTCGCCGCGCGCGCCGAGCGGTTCGGCCTGCGCCTGTCGCTCGCGCACACGGTCGCCGTCGCCCAGGGCGACCTCGCCTACGAGGACGGCGACGAGGCACCGCGCGAGGTGGAGCGGGCACTGACCGGCCGCTTCGGGGACCGCAGCCCGCTGGTCGCGACCAAGGACGGCCGCCTGGTCTGCGTCACCACCGCCGAACACGGCGACGTCCTGGACTTCTTCGCCAAGCAGGCGCACGCCGCGACCGACGGCGGCCGCGTCGCCGTCGGCCGCCCCAGGCCCGGGGCGGGAGGCGTCGTCCAGAGCTATGAGGAAGCCCTGAGCGTCCTGGACCTCGCCGAGCGCCTCGGCCTGCCCGAGCCGGTGCTGCGCGCCGCCGACCTGCTGGTCTTCCCGGTCCTCACCCGCGACCGGCAGGCCATGGCCGATCTGGTCCTGAACACCCTCGGCCCGCTGCGCGAGGCCAGGGGCGGCGCCGAACCCCTCATCGAGACCCTCGCGGTGTACTTCGACACGGGTTGCGTGGCGGCGCAGGCGGCCCGCCGCCTCAGCCTGAGCGTGCGCGCCCTGACGTACCGTCTGGAACGCATCCACCGCCTCACCGGCACCAACCCGGCCGACCCGATGCACCGCTACACCCTGCAGACGGCCGTCATCGGCGCCCGGCTCCTCAACTGGCCGGGGCAGCCGTTCTGACGGGCCCGACCGCCACAAGCGCGCCCCGCCGCTACGGCGCGCCGGTGAAGGAGCGGCGGTAGGAGCGGGGCGGCACGCCCCGGCGGCGCACGAACTGCTCGCGCAGCACGGCCGCGCTCCCGTACCCGACCCGGCGGGCGATCTCCTCCACCGGCAGGTCCGTGGTCTCCAGGAGCTCCTCGGCGCCGGTCAGGCGCAGGTTCCGCAGCCAGGCGTGCGGGGTGGTGCCGGTCGCGGCCGTGAAGCGCCGGGCGAAGGAGCGCTTGCTCATCATGGCGCGCCGCGCCAGCTCCGCGACGGGAAGCGGCTCGTGGAGATGCGCGCGGGCCCAGGCCAGGACGTCGGCGAGCCGCTCGTCCCGGCAGTCCTCGGGGACGGGCGCGGTCAGGTACTGCGCCTGCCCGCCGTCGCGGTGGGAGGGCAGCACCATGTCACGCGCGACGGCGTTGGCCACCGCCGCGCCGTGCTCGCGCCGCAGCAGGTGCAGGCACATGTCGAAGCCCGCGGCGGCGCCCGCGCCGGTGACGAGGGACCCTTCGTCGACGTACAGGGCCTCGGACTCGACGGTGACCTCCGGGTGGCGGCGGGCGAGGAGTTCGGCGAACCGCCAGTGCGTGGTGGCCCGCAGGCCGTCGAGCAGACCGGCGGCCGCGAGCGCGAACGTGCCGACGCAGTGGGCCGCGACCAGGGCGCGGCGCTCGTGCGCGGCCCGCAGCGCGTCGAGCACGGCGGGCCCGGGAGGAGTGCGGAAACCGGCCGCGGGCAGGGCGATCACGAGCTCGGCGGAGGCGAGCCGGTCCAGGCCGTGCGCGAGGGTCACGGGCACGCCGACGTCGGTGGGGACGGGCCCCGGCCGGTCGGCGCACAGCGCGAAGTCGAAGGCCGGCACGTCCCTTCCGTGCGGGGCGAACACCTCGGCGACGACGCCGACGGCGAGCATCCCGACGGTGGGCGGGACATAGGCGGCGACGTTGGTGAAGGGCGGCACGGCGGCAGTGTGCCACGCGTGGCACGAATCCCGCGATCATAGGCACTGATGCCACTCGTGGGCGGCTGACCTGCCCGGAAGCATGGAGGACATGACAGACGCACCGCTCGGCCGCAGCGCCGCACACACGATCCTGACCACCGGCTACGTGGGCTCCACCGGACCCGGTGTCGCCGCGACCGTCTCCTACGTAACCGACGCGGGCCGCCACGTCGTCTTCGACCCGGGCATGGTGGCGAGCCACGACGACATCCTCGGCCCGCTCGCGGAACTCGGCCTCGGTCCGGACGACATCACCGACGTGGTCCTCAGCCACCACCACCCGGACAACACCCTGAACGCGGGCCTGTTCCGCAAGGCCCGCGTCCACGACCACAAGGTGGAGTACGAAGGGAACCAGTGGCGCAACCGGGACGCGGAGGGCTACGAACTCACCCCGTCCCTGCGCCTGATCCGCACCCCGGGGCACAGCCCCGAGGACATCACGCTGCTGGCGGGCACGGCCGCGGGCGTGGTGGCCTTCGCCGGTGACCTGTGGTGGCACTCGGCGGGCCCCGCGGACGACCCGGTCGCCCCGGACCGCGACGTCCTGCGCGCCTCCCGGCGTCGGGTCACGGCCGTGGCGGACCTGATCGTGCCCGGCCACGGCGCCCCGTTCGTGCCCGACGGGGACACACCGCTCTAGGGCCGCCCCCAACGGGGTGGCCCGGCGCCCCTCAGTACGAAGGCGTGCCGAGCCGGGGCAGCTCGATGGCGGGGCAGCGGTCCATGACCATGTCGAGCCCCGCCTCCCGCACGCGCCCGTACGCCGCCTCGTCGACGACACCGAGCTGGAACCAGACGGCCTTCGCGCCGATGGCCACCGCCTCGTCGGCGACGGCCCCGGCCAGGTCGCTGTTCACGAACACGTCCACCACGTCGACCTCGAAGGGGATGTCGGCGAGCGAGGCGTAACCCCGCTCGCCGTGCACCGTCTCGGCCTTCGGATGGATGGGTACGATCCGCTTGCCGTGCCGCTGCAGCACCTCGGCGACGCCGTACGCGGCCCGCGCCTCGTTGGCGGACAGGCCGACGACGGCCCAGGTGTCACCGCGCTCGGTGAGGATCTTCCGGATCGTCGCTTCGTCCCCGTACACGCTTGGCCTCCCAGAGATGTGCGCCAGCCGCGCGCTCGCGCCTACCGCTCGGGACAACCCGGGGCGGAGCGTGGGGATTCCCGCGGGCGGCCTCGGGGGTGTCAGACGTTGACGCCGTAGTCGGAGGCGATGCCGCGCAGGCCGCTGGCGTAGCCCTGGCCGACGGCGCGGAACTTCCATTCGGTGCCGTGGCGGTAGAGCTCGCCGAAGACCATGGCGGTTTCGGTGGAGGCGTCTTCGGAGAGGTCGTAGCGGGCGATTTCCTGGTGGTCGGCCTGGTTGACGACGCGGATGAACGCGTTGCGGACCTGGCCGAAGCTCTGGCCGCGGGTTTCGGCGTCGTGGATGGAGACGGGGAAGACGATTTTGGTGATGGTGGCGGGGACGCCGGCGAGGTTGACCTTGACGCTTTCGTCGTCGCCTTCGCCTTCGCCGGTGAGGTTGTCTCCGGTGTGTTCGACGGAGCCGTCGGGGCTGGTGAGGTTGTTGTAGAAGACGAAGTGCTGGTCGGAGACGACCTTGCCGGAGGCGTCGCAGAGCAGGGCGCTGGCGTCGAGGTCGTAGTCGGTGCCGGTGGTGGTGCGGACGTCCCAGCCGAGGCCTATCAGTACGGCGGTGAGGCCGGGGGCCTCCTTGCTCAGCGAAACGTTGCCACCCTTGGCGAGGGAAACTCCCACGGTGTCCTCCTGTGGTCCTCTGCGGAAATCGGTTCAGCGACGCGGCGCTGGCCCTGAGGGCGGCCCCGCCCACCCGTGAGCGGGCCGGGACCGGGCCGTGACCAGGCCGGGACTTAGAATCTACATGACTGTAGAAATTTCCATGAGGGCGCGGTCCCCTCCGGCCGTTACGATGTGGCGCTCCCTTGTGAGGCGCCGTGACGCGCGCTACCGGGGAGCGCGCGCAGGAAAGCGCGCCGCGCCCGCGGTGTGCGACACGACACGTACGGGCGTGCGCGACGACACGCGCGTACGGCGGCAGGCGAGGGCACGGCATGACGGAGCACGGACGCGAGCGGTCAGGACCCCGCGCGCGCAGGCGCGGCCAGGGCGAGCTGGAGGCCCAGGTGCTCGCGGCGCTGCACGCCGCGCCGGGACCGGTCGGCGCGGCCTGGGTGCAGGAGCGCGTCGGCGACGACCTCGCGTACACCACCGTCATGACGATCCTCACCCGGCTGCTCGCCAAGAACGCCGTGACGCGGGAGCGCGCGGGCCGTTCCTTCCTCTGGCGGTCCGCCGCCGACGAGGCGGGTCTCGCCGCCCTGCGCATGCGCAAGGTCCTCGACGGCGAGCGCGACCGCGAGGCGGTGCTCGCCAGCTTCGTCACCACCCTGTCCGCCGATGACGAACGGCTGCTGCGCGACCTGCTCGGCGAGGCGGGCGGCGGCGCGGCGGAGGGCTGACGGCACGCATGGGCGTCTTCTTCTTCCTGCCGCTTGTCCTGCCGCTGACGGCCTGGCCGGTCGCGCGGCTCGCCGCCAAGGGCCTGCACCCGCGCACGGCCACCCGCCTGCTCACCGCCCTCGCCGCCGCGATGGCCCTGTGCAGCACGCTGTGCCTGGCCCTGCTGATGGTCGTCGGCACCGCCCAGCTCCCCGGCAACCCGCTGCCCGACGGCTGGTCCGACCCCGAGGTCCGCGCCGCCGTCCCGTATGACGAGGTCGCGGGCCGGGCCGCGATCCCGGCGCTCTTCGTGGTGTGCGGCGCGGTCGCGCGGACGGCGTGGCGGCACGTCACGGTCCGCCGCAGGGCCGCGCGGGCCGTCGCCGGGCTGCCCGGCAGGTCGGTCGCGGTCCTGGCGGACGACGGGGCGGCGTACGCGTACGCGCTGCCGGGGCGGCCGCCGCGGTCCGGCGGCCCGCACGGCCGCGTCGTCGTCACCCGCGCGCTCCTGGAGAGGCTGCGCCCGGCCGAGCGGCGCGCCCTGTTCGCCCACGAACGGGCCCATCTGGCCGCGCGTCACCACCGGTTCCTGCTGGTGACGCAGATCGCGGCGCGGGCCAATCCGTTCCTGCTGCCGCTGCGGACGGCCACCGCGTACACCGTCGAGCGGTGGGCCGACGAGGAGGCCGCCCGGGTGGTGCGGGACCGGCGCGTGGTCGCGCGTGCCATCGGGAAGGCCGCCCTGGTGGGGGCGGGCGCGCCCGCGCCGTCGCTGGCGGGCCTCGCCGCCGCGGGCCCGGTGCCGCGCCGCGTCGCCGCGCTGCTCGCCCCCGCACCGGCCCCCCGCACCCGCCCGCCGCTGTTCACGGCGGTGGGCCTCGCCCTGTGGTGCGCCGCCTGCGGCACCGCGGTGTCCGCCCTCGCGTCGGCGAACGCGGCGGTCACCCTGGTGCGGCTGCTGCGCGCGGCCACCCCGCTCTGAACACCGGGCGCACTCCCGCCGTCCCGGGGTCCTTACAGGTCGAACTCGTGCGGCGGCAGGTCGAGCGCGTAGCACGCCTCGCGGACCACGGCCCGCTCGTCCTTGTCGAAGTCGCCGTCGGCGCCGCCGATGACGATGCCGATCTGCACCACGGCACGGGCCTCGGCGGGCTTCTTCTTGGCCTTGGCGACCTCCTGCAACACGCTGACCTTGCCGAAGGCGAAGTCGGCCGTCAGCTTGTCCACGTTCTCCTCGAAGCGGCGGCGCAGGTCGTCCGCCGGGAAGTTCTGCAGCACGTCGTTGGTGGCGAGCAGCTGGGCCACGCGCTGGCGCTCGGCCTGGTCGACCGTGCCGTCCGCCGCGGCGACCAGGGCGCACATCGCCATGCTCGCGTCGCGGAAGGAGCCGCTCTTGAGGTCGTTCTTCTTGGCGAGCAGCTGGGTCTGCATCGTCGAGGCGGATTCCTTGAGGCGGTCCCACAGGGCCATGGAAAGACTCCATCAGTCGGTGCTCGGGGCGAGCCCTGACGGCTCGCCAATTTCTACAACAGCGTAGAAACTAACATCCGGACCAGAAAGTTCCGCACGGGTGGGAGCGAGTGGGAGCGAGTGGGAGCGAGTGCGCGGTGGGTACGGGTGGCCTCAGTGAAGGAGCGCGCCAGCGCCCCGGTGAAGGAGTGGCCCCATGACGTCCCCAGCGCACGGAGAGCGGCCCGCCGCGGCGGAACGACGCCCCCTAGCGGCCCGGGAGCTGCTGGCCTACGCGGCGGCGGAACTCGCCCCCGCGCCCGGCGCCAACCCCTTCGTGCCGCTCGTCGAGAACGGCACGGCGGGCCTGGACGCCGTCGGCGCGCTCGCCCTGGAGCAGTGCCGGATCATCCCGGCCGACCGCCGCTCCTTCCTGCACCTGGCCACGCGCGCGGCCGCGGCGGGACTGCCCGCGGGCGCCGCGTTCTTCGGCACCCTCGCCGAGGGCGAGACCCTCGCGCTCGACCGCCTCGACGCGCTGCTCGAGGCCTGCGGCGTGAGCGGGGAGCAGAGGGTGTCGTACGTGCCCACGGCGGGCTGCCAGGCCTACCCCGCCTATGTCGCCTGGCTCGCCCTCAACGGCGATCCGGCCGATGTGATCCTCGCCCTGACCGCCAACTTCGCGGCGTGGGGCGGCTTTTGCGCGGCCCTCGGGCGGGCGCTGCGCGAACGCCACGGCCTGTCGGACGAGGCCCGCGGGTTCTTCGACTTCTGCGCCGCGCCGTCCCCGGACCTGGACCGCGCGACGCTGGCCGCCCTGGAAGAGGGGGCGCGGCACGGCGTGCTCACGCTGGCGACGGCCCTGTGGCAGGGGCGGCTGCTCCAGAGTTACGAGGACATGTTCTGGGCGGACCTCGCGGGACGGGCCGGTGCCGCGCGCGGGTGAGCGCGCGGCACCGGCCCGCTGAGGAACGCACGGAAGGGCCCTAGGCCGGGCGCAGCACGATCGCCGTCACGAGGATCCCGTCGCGCACCAGCCACGTGCCGTCGAGGCTCTTCAGCTCCGCGCCCGCGACCCGCGGGCCCTCCACCAGGATCGCGGCGGTGAACGTGCCGTCCCTGCGGATGTCCAGGCGCGCCTCCTCGAAGCCGAGCCAGCGCCGGGCCAGCGGGAACCACGTCTTGTAGACGGCCTCCTTGGCGCTGAACAGCAGCCGGTCCCACGGGACCGACGGGTCCTGGGCGCCGAGCCTGGCGAGCGCGGCGCGCTCCGTCTCGTCGCTGACCAGGTCGAGCACGCCCGGGTCGGAGAGCCGCTCGGCGGGCTCCGCGTCGACGCCGAGGGAGGTCACGGCGGTGTCCTCGGCGACGACCGCGGCGCGGAAGCCCGCGCAGTGGGTCATGCTGCCGACGACGCCGGCCGGCCACACGGGCGCGCCCCGCTCGCCGCGCGGGATGGGCACGGGCGCCACGCCGATGCCCGCGAGCGCGGTGCGGGCGCAGTGCCGCGCGGTGGTGAACTCAAGCTTCCGCTTGGCCACGGCATTGGCCACGTACGGGGCTTCCTCGGGGAACAGGACCGCGTCGGGCGGGTCCTCACGGGTCTCGGAGACAACGACGGGCTCCCCGGCGAGGAGCGCGGTCAACAGGCCCGCCCCGTCCGGTATTTCCCCCGCTGCCGCCGACTTCGAAGGTGACGTCACAAGGGATCACCTTACCGGCGCCCCCTGGCGGCGGGTGGGCGTTGTGGGGGACCGCATACGCTGGCGTGATGCAGGACGAGTACCGCACCGTGGCCCGCGAGGGCGTGCACGAGACCGAGATCAGCCGCTCGCGCTTCCTGTGCGCGCTGGCGCCCGCCGCCACCGAGCGGGAGGCCCAGGACTTCGTCGCCCGCGTCCGCAAGGAGCACCCCACCGCCACCCACAACTGCTTCGCGTACGTCATCGGCGCCGACGCCTCGGTGCAGAAGGCCAGCGACGACGGCGAGCCGGGCGGCACGGCGGGCGTGCCGATGCTCCAGATGCTGCTGCGCCGCGACATGCGGTACGTCGTCGCCGTCGTCACCCGCTACTACGGCGGCGTCAAGCTCGGCGCGGGCGGCCTCATCAGGGCGTACGGAGGGGCGGTCGGCGAGGCCCTGGACGCGCTCGGCACCCGCACCCGGCGCCGCTTCAGGATCGCCACGGTCACCGTCGACCACCAGCGCGCGGGCAAGGTCCACAACGATCTGCGGGCGGCGGGCCGCGAGGTGCGGGACGTGGCGTACGGCGACGCCGTCACCATCGAGATCGGGCTGCCGGAGGCCGACGTCGAGCAGTTCCGCGCCTGGCTCGCGGACGCGACGGCGGGCAGCGCGGGCTTCGAGCTCGGCGGGGAGGCGTACGGCGACGCCTGAGCGGCCGCGCGCCCCGGTCCGGGGCGGGGCCAGGCCACGGGGTCAGACGGCCGGGTCCTGGCGGAAGGTGCGGCGGTACGCCTGCGGGCTGACGCCGATCGCGGAGCGCAGGTGCTGGCGCAGGCTGGCGGCGGTGCCGATGCCGGAGCGCTGGGCGACCAGCGCCACGGGCCAGTCGGTGGTCTCCAGATAGTGGCGGGCCAGGTCGACGCGCTGGCGGCTCAGCCACTGGCCGGGCGTCGTGCCGGTCTCCTCGCGGAAGCGCCGGGAGAAGCCGCGCACGCTCAGGTGGGCGTGCGCGGCGAGGTCGGCGAGCGCCAGCGGCTCGGCCAGGCGCTCCAGGGCCCAGGCCCGGGTGGGGGCGGTGCCGGTGGCGGCGGGTTCGGGCACGGGACGCCGGACGTACTGCGCCTGGCCGCCCTCGCGCCACGGCGGGACGACGCAGGAGCGGGCCACGTCGGTGGCGACGCGGCTGCCGTGGTCGCGGCGCACCAGGTGCAGGCACAGGTCGATGCCCGCGGCCACCCCGGCCGAGGTGAGCACGTCGCCGTCGTCGACGAACAGGACGTCGGGGTCGACGCGGACGGTGGTGAACATCCGCCGCAGCCGGTCGGCCTCGCGCCAGTGCGTGGTGGCCCGGCGGTGGTCGAGCAGTCCGGCGGCGGCCAGCACAAAGGCGGCGGTGCAGATGCCGACGACGCGCGTGCCGGGACGGATGGCGGCCAGGGCCTCGCGCAGGGCGTCCGGCAGGCGGCCCTCCTCGCGGATGGGGCCGAGCGCGTGCGAGGGCGGGATGACGACGGTGTCGACGGCGGCCAGCAGGGACGCGTCATGGGCCACGGTGAGGCCGTAGTCGGCCTCAGCGCGGACCGGGCCGCCGTCCAGGCTGCACGTGGCGACGTCGTACAAGGGGCCGCCCGTCGCGTCGCGGGCGGCGCCGAAGATCCGCGCCGGGATGCCGAGCTCGAACGGAACGACACCGTCCAGGGCCAGAACGCCAACGTGGTGCATGGCCGGATCCTTTCACCACGTGGCCGGTCCACCGCCACCGGGGGCGGGGCTCCTTCGGCAGTCTGACCAGGCGCCCGGCGCCAGCGCCCCGCGCCCCCGTCACCGCGACGGCCGTCCCGCAGTCACCCCGTAGAAGCGAGAGCACCCCCATGTCCCAGACCGCCACTTCCACCCCCGCCCCCGTCACCATGCGCGCCGTCTCCCAGGACACCGCCGGAGGCCCCGACGTCCTCAAGGTCGTCCGGGCGCGGCGCCCTGAGCCCGGCCGGGGCGAGATCCTGGTCCGCGTGCACGCGGCCGGGGTCAACCCGGCCGACTGGAAGACCCGCGCGCGCGGAGTGTTCGCCAACGGCGCCACGCCCCCCTTCACGCTCGGCTTCGACGTGTCCGGCGTTGTCGAGGCCGTCGGCGACGGCGTGACCCTCTTCGAGCCCGGCGCCGAGGTCTTCGGGATGCCGCGCTTCCCGCACCCGGCGGGCGCCTACGCCGAGTACGTCACCGCGCCCGCCCGGCACTTCGCCCCCAAGCCCGCGGGCCTGACCCACATCGAGGCGGGCGCCCTGCCCCTGGCCGCGCTCACCGCGTGGCAGGCGCTCGTCGACACCGCCGGGGTGCGGCCCGGCCAGCGGGTCCTGATCCACGCCGCCGCGGGCGGGGTCGGCCACCTGGCCGTGCAGATCGCCAAGGCCAGGGGCGCGCGGGTGACCGGCACCGCGAGCGCGGCCAAGCACGACCTGCTCCGCTCGCTCGGCGCGGACGAACTCATCGACTACCGCGACAGGGACATCACCGAGGCCGTCCGCGACGCCGACGTGGTCCTGGACTGCCTGGGCGGTGCCAGCTGGACCCGCTCGCTGCGGGTCCTTCGGCCGGGCGGCACCCTGGTCTCGATCCTGCCGCCGGACGCGGACTTCCCGCGCGCGGCGGCGGCCGCGGCCGGGGTGCGGGCGGTGTTCATGCTCGTCGAGCCCGACCACCAGGGCCTGCGCGAGATCGCGGCGCTGGTCGCGGACGGGCGCCTTCGCGTGCTCGTCGACACCGTCCTGCCGCTGGAGCGGGCCGCCGACGCGCACCGGCTCGGCGAACGGGGACGCACCACCGGCAAGATCGTCCTCTCGCTCGCCCCCTGATCCGACCCCTTCGAAAGAGCCGCCCCCTTCGAAAGACTGGGCATACCCGGCATTTGCCGCCATTTCCACAGAGAGGTGCCCGGGAAAGCGGAGGGCAGGACGTGGTGGGTGAGGGGGCGGGTGCCGACAGACGCTAGCGTGGAGGGTGTGCGCCACGCGCGCGGCCCGGTCCGGGCCGCCCCGTGGGGCCGTAGCGGAACGAGTGGCCACAGCTGGGGGAAGACGTGCGGGGCGGAGCGGTGTCGTGAGGTTGTTGCACACGTCCGACTGGCACCTCGGCAGGGCGCTGCACCGGGTGAGCCTGCTCGACGCGCAGGCCGCGTTCATCGGCCACCTCGTCGCCACCGCGCGCGAGCGCGAGGTGGACGCCGTCGTCGTCTCGGGAGACGTGTACGACCGCGCGGTGCCGCCGCTCGCCGCCGTCGAGCTCTTCGACGACGCGCTGCACCGGCTCGCGAAACTCGGCGTGCCCACCGTCATGATCTCCGGCAACCACGACTCGGCCCGGCGCCTCGGCGTCGGCGCCCGCCTCATCGGCCGCGCGGGCGTCCACCTGCGCACCGACCCCGCCGGGTGCGGCGATCCTGTCGTACTCACCGACGCGCACGGCGACGTCGCCTTCTACGGCCTGCCCTACCTCGAACCAGCCCTGGTCAAGGACGAGTTCGGCGTCGAGCGTGCCGGACACGAGGCGGTGCTCGGGGCCGCCATGGACCGGGTGCGGGCCGACCTGGCCGCGCGCGCCACCGGCACCCGCTCCGTCGTCCTCGCGCACGCCTTCGTCACCGGCGGCGAGATCAGCGACAGCGAGCGGGACATCACCGTCGGCGGCGTCGCCTCCGTGCCGTCCGCCGTGTTCGACGGCGTCGACTACGTGGCGCTCGGGCATCTGCACGGCAGCCAGACCATTGCCGAGCGCGTGCGCTACAGCGGCTCCCCGCTGGCGTACTCCTTCTCCGAGGCCGACCACCGCAAGAGCATGTGGCTCGTCGACCTCGGCGCGGACGGGGAGCTGACCGCCGAGCGCGTCGACTGCCCCGTGCCCCGGCCCCTCGCCCGCGTCCGGGGCGACCTGGAGGACCTGCTCGCCGACCCCGGGCTCGCCCGGCACGAGGAGTCGTGGCTGGAGGCGACCCTCACCGACGCGGTGCGCCCCGACGAGCCCATGGCCCGGCTCTGCGCGCGCTTCCCGCACACCCTCAGCCTCGTCTTCGACCCGGCCCGCGCCCCCGAGGACCCCGGTGTCTCCTACGCGCAGCGCCTCAAGGACCGCACCGACCAGCAGATCGCGGAGGACTTCGTGACCCATGTGCGCGGCGCGGGCCCCGACGCGCGCGAACGGGCCGTGCTGCGGGACGCGTTCGACGCCGTCCGCGCCGACGACGCGCTGCGCGAGGTGTCCGGATGAGGCTGCACCGGCTGCGGATCACCGCCTTCGGCCCCTTCGGCGCCACCGAGGACATCGACTTCGACGCGCTGTCCGCGGCCGGGCTCTTCCTGCTGCACGGCCCCACGGGCGCCGGGAAGACCTCCGTCCTGGACGCCGTCTGCTACGCCCTGTACGGCTCGGTCCCCGGACCGCGCCAGGGCGGCGGCCAGGGCCAGACCCTGCGCAGCGACCACGCGGGCCCCGAGGCGCGCACCGAGGTCCGCCTGGAGCTGACCGTGGCCGGACGGCGCCTGGAGCTCACCCGGCAGCCGCCCTGGGAGCGCCCCAAGAAGCGCGGCACGGGCAAGACGACCGACAAGGCCCAGAGCTGGCTGCGCGAGCACGTCCCCGGCGACGACGGCGGGACCTGGAAGGACCTCAGCCGCTCCCACCAGGAGATCGGCGAGGAGGTCACCCAACTGCTCGGCATGAGCAAGGAGCAGTTCTGCCAGGTCGTGCTGTTGCCGCAGGGCGACTTCGCGCGCTTCTTGCGGGCCGACGCCGAAGCCCGCGGCAAGCTCCTCGGGCGGCTCTTCGACACGCGCCGGTTCGCCGCGGTCGAGCAGCGCCTCGCCGAGCGCCGCCGCGCCGCCGAGGCCGAGGTGCGCGAGGGCGACGCCGCCCTGCTCGCGGACGCGCACCGCATGCAGCAGGCCGCCCGCACCGACCGCGGTGACAGCGGCGTCGAGCTGCCGCTGCCGGACCTTGATCCTGGCGACCCCGGACTCGCCGACGCCGTGCTCGCCTGGGCCGCCGTCGCCCGCTCGGGCGCCCGCGAGCGGTTCACCATCGCGCGCGGGGCCCTCGCGCACGCCGAGTCCGCCCGCGCCGCCGCGGCCGCCGACCTCGACGACGTACGCGAACGGGCCCGGCTGCAACGGCGGTTCGCCGAGGCCCAGGAGCGCGCGGCCCGCCTCCAGGAGCGCGCCGGGGACCACCACAGGCTCACCGCGCTCATGGAGCGGGGCCGCAAGGCCGAAGCCGTCGCCCCCGCCCTGGCCCTGCGCGCGGACGCCGACACCGAGCACCGGGACGCCACCGCCGCTGAGTCCCGCGCCCGCGCCTCGCTCCCCGCGGCGTACGCCGAGGAGGGCGCCGCCGGTCTCGCCGCGGCCGCCCGCAAGGCGAGCGAGGAGCTCGGCGGCCTCGCCTCGGCCCGCCGCGCCGAGCGCCGCCTGGCCGAACTGTCCGCCAAGGGCGCCGACCTGGACCGCCAGGAGCGCGCCGACGACGACCTGCTCCAGGAGGCGGAGGCCTGGCTGACCGACTGGGACGCCACCCGCGCCCGCCTCCAGGAGGACATCGAGACGGCCCAGGAGGCCGCCACCCGCACCGAGCACCTGGCCGGACAGCTCGCCGCCGACCAGGAGAAGCTGGACGCCGCCCGCCGCCGCGACCGCCTCACCGACCAGGCCGCCGCCGCCCACGAACGCGCCCTGGCCGCCCGCGAGGACGCCGCCCGCACCCGCGAGCACTGGCTCGCCCTCAAGGAGCGCCGCCTCGCGGGCATCGCCGCCGAACTGGCCGCGCACCTCGACGACGGCACCCCCTGCGCGGTGTGCGGCGCCACCGAGCACCCCGCCCCCGCGCGCAAGGCCGAGGGCCACGTCGACCGCGCCGCCGAGGAGGCCGCCCTCGCCGCCCACCGGCGCGCACAGGACGCGCACACTGCCGCTGAGCAGGACCACGCCGACGTCCGCGCGGCGCTCGCGGCCGCCACCGCCGCCGCGTCCGACACCCCCGTCACCGCACTCACCGCGTCCGTCGCGGAGGTACGGCACGCCTACGAGCGGGCCCGCGGCCGCGCCTCCGGTCTGCACGCCGCCCGCGAGGCGCTCGCCGGGGCCGAGCGCGAACACGACCGCCGCGTCGCGGCCCGGCAGGACGCCGCCCTGCGCGTGGAGTCCCGCACCGCCCTTCGCGACGCCCTCCAGCACGAACAGGAGGGCCTGGAGCAGGAGTTGGCCCACGCGCGCGGCGGCTGCGCCAGCGTCGCCGACCGCGCCGCCCAGCTGGAGCGCGCGGCCGCGCTGCTCACCGCCGCCGCCGACGCCGCGCGCGCCGCCGCCGACACCGCCGGGCGCCTGAAGGACGCCGACGCGCGCCTGGCCGACGCCGCCTTCCACGCCGGGTTCGACACGCCCGCCGCCGCTGCCGCGGCCCTCATCGACGACGCCCGCCACCGGGAGCTCCAGCACCGCGTCGACGCCTGGCAGCGCGAGGAGGCCGCCGTGCGGGCCGTCCTCGCCGAACCGGACACGGCCGCGGCCGCCGGGCTCCCGCCCGCGCCGCTCGCCGCCGCCGAGGCCGCGGCCGCGGCGGCCGAAGGGCGGGTGCGCGCCGCCGCGTCCGCGTGCGACGCCGCCGCCCGGCGCCGCGCCGACCTCGACCGCCTCTCGGCCCGCTCGGCCGCGGCGGCCCGGCGCCTTGCGCCGCTGCGCGAGGCCTACGACCACGTGGCCCGCCTCGCCACGCTCACCGCGGGCACCTCGGCCGACAACGACCGCAAGATGCGCCTGGAGTCATACGTCCTGGCCGCCCGCCTGGAGCAGGTCGCCGCCGCGGCGACCGCGCGCCTGAGCCGCATGTCGGGGGGCCGCTACACCCTCGTCCACTCCGACGACCGCACCGGCCGCGGCCGCTCAGGCCTTGGCCTGCACGTCGTCGACTCCTGGACGGGACGCGAGCGGGACACGGCGACCCTCTCGGGCGGCGAGACGTTCTTCGCGTCCCTCGCGCTCGCCCTCGGCCTCGCCGACGTCGTCACGGACGAGGCGGGCGGCGTGCGCCTCGACACCCTCTTCGTCGACGAGGGCTTCGGCACCCTGGACGAACAGACCCTCGACGAGGTCCTCGACGTCCTGGACGCCCTGCGCGAGCGGGACCGCAGCGTCGGCATCGTCAGCCACGTCGCCGACCTGCGCCGCCGCGTGCACGCGCGCCTCGAGGTCGTGAAGGGCAGGGACGGCTCGGCGGTGCGCCAGCGGGGCACCGCCTGAGCGGTCAGCGCCCCAGCGGACGCCTGGGCAGCGGCGAGGAGTACACGATGCTCGTGGTCACGGAGCCGAGCGCGCCGATCTTGCCGGCGACCTCCTCCAGGTGCCGCATCGAGCGCGCGGCGACCTTGATGACGAAGCAGTCGTCCCCCGTGACGTGGTGCGCCTCCAATATCTCCGGGGTGACCTCGACCAGGTCGTGGAACGGCTTGTAGTTGCCGTTGGGATAGCGCAGCCGGACGAAGGCGAGGATCGGCAGGCCGAGCCGCTCCGGGTCGACCACGGCCGCGTACCCCTGGATCACGCCCGCCTCCTCCAGGCGGCGCACCCGCTCGGTGACGGCGCTCGGGGACATCGAGACGGCGCGCGCGAGGTCGGCGTAGCTCACCCGGCCCTCGCGCTGGAGGACGTCGAGGATGCGCCAGTCGGTGGCGTCCGTGGAATAACCGGTCATGCCCGAGAGGAAACAGGGAAAACACCGGCTGATCAAGAGGTACGCCGGGAATCGGCTGTTCAGCGTCCCGTCGCCACGCCGTAGATTTTCGGCCATGAAGACGATCAACGTACGGAACGAAGGCCCCGCGACCGGCGAGCCGAGCGCCCCCAACCCCGTCCTGCGCGTGCCCCCGGCCGCGCCCGCGGCGGCCGCCGCGTACTTCGGCGCCAGCCTCGCCTTCCACGCCGACGTGTCCGACGTCGCGGCCGCCCTCGCCGCGGGCGGCGACCCCGGCTTCGTGGTCATCGACACCCGCTCCACCGCGTCCTGGGACCAGGGCCACGTCCCCGGTGCCGTGCACCTGCCCACCGCGCTCATCCCGGAGCAGGCCGAGCGGCTCCTCGACAAGACGGTCCCCGTCGTCACCTACTGCTGGGGCCCCGGCTGCAACGGCGCGACCCGCGCGGCGCTCGCCCTCGCCCAACTCGGCTTCCAGGTCAAGGAGATGCTCGGCGGCTTCGAGTACTGGGCCCGCGAGGGCTTCGCCTACGAGACCTGGGAGGGCCAGGACCGCCGCGAGCCGGACCCGCTGACGGCGCCCCTCGAAGGGGACTGCGGCTGCTGAGCGATTCAGCCCGTCCGGCGCTCGCGGACGAGCCGCGGAGCGGCGACACGGCGCCGCCGCCCCCGTTGGCTCACAGCGCCGACAGCTCGTCCACCAGGTCGTCCAGGCCGAGCGAGCCCTGCGAAAGGGCCGCCATGTGCCAGGCCTTGGCGTCGAAGGCGGCGCCGTGGCGGCGGCGCGCGTTCTCGCGGCCGAGCAGCCAGGCGCGCTCGCCGAGCTTGTAGCCGATGGCCTGGCCCGGGATCGTCAGATAGCGCGTCATCTCGCTGGCGACGAAGTCCGTGGGACGGCTGCAGTGCGCGTCGTAGAACTCCTCCGCGAGCTCCGGCGTCCAGCGCTCACCCGGGTGGAAGGGCGAGTCCGCCGGGATCTCCAGGCCCACGTGCATGCCGATGTCGACGATCACGCGCAGGGCCCGCATCATCTGCGCGTCCAGATAGCCGAGACGGCGCTCGGGCTCCGTGAGGAAGCCGAGCTCGTCCATCAGGCGCTCGGCGTACAGCGCCCAGCCCTCGGCGTTCGCGCTGACGATGCCGACCGTCGCCTGGTAGCGGGACAGGTCGTCGGCGACGTGCGCCCACTGCGCGATCTGGAGGTGATGGCCCGGCACGCCCTCGTGGTACCAGGTGGACACCAGGTCGTACACGGGGAAGCGGGTCAGGCCCATCGTCGGCAGCCAGGTCCGGCCGGGCCGCGAGAAGTCCTCGGAGGGACCGGTGTAGTACGGGGCCGCGGCGCCGCCGGGCGGAGCGATGCGGGACTCCACCTTCCGCACCCGCTCGGCCAGTTCGAAGTGCGTGCCGTCGAGCGCCTCGATGGCCTCGTCCATCAGTTCCTGGAGCCACCGCCGGGCCTCTTCGACGCCCTCGATGTGGGTGCCGTGCTCGTCGAGGTGGGCCATCGCCACCCACGGCGTCGCCGCGCCGGGCAGGATCTTCTCGGCCTCGGCGCGCATCTCGCCGAGCAGCCGGTGGTACTCCGCCCAGCCGTAGGCGTACGCCTCGTCGAGGTCCAGGTCGGTGCCGTTGAAGAAGCGGGACATCAGGGCGTAGCGCTCGCGGCCCACCGTGTCGGGGGCGTCCGCGACCGCGGGCGCGTACACGTCCCGCATCCAGTCGCGCAGCGCGACGACCGCGCCGGTCGCCGCCTTCGCGGCCTCGTCGAGCTCGCCGCGCAGGGCGGCGGGCCCGTCGGCGGCGAACTCCTCGAACCAGCCGGGCCCGTCGTCGGGCCCCGCCCACTCGGTGAGCTGCTCGACGAACGTGGCCGTCGGCCGCGGCGCTCCGAACAGGCCGCGCTCCAGGCCGAGTTCGAGACAGGCCCGGTAGCCCTCATAGGCCGCGGGGACCGCGCGCAGCCGCTCGGCGATCACGGCCCAGTCCTCGTCGGTGTCCGTCGGCGTCACCGTGAAGATCTCCCGCACCTCGTGCGGGGCGGTGTGCAGGTTGCCGACCGCGCGCAGGTGCTCGCCCGCCTCGTGCACGGCGAGTTCGGCCGTCAGGCGCTCCCGCAGCAGCCGGGCGCAGCGCCGCTCGACGGCGGTGTCGGCGCCGGGCCGCGCCTCGGCGTCGCCGAGCCGCGCGAGCGTGGTGCGCAGCAGCTCGGCCCGGGCGTCGTGGCCCGCGGGGGAGAGGTCGGGCAATTTGCCGTGGCTCTCCTTGACGCCGAGGTAGGTGCCGGTGACGGGGTCGAGGGCGACGAGGGCGTCGACGTAGGCGTCGGCGACGGCGCGGGGCAGCGGGCCCGTGGCGCTGCTGGGGATCTTCGTTTCGGACATGCGGCCATCCTGGTACGAGAGGGGGGCGCTCGTCACGGGCGCGTTCGCCGCCGGTGCGCGGCCGCGCCACCGCCACCCCTCGCACCCCTCAATTATTTGACTGATCGTTCCAGTGGCGGTTAGCTTCCTGCCATGGCCAGGACCAAGGAATTCGACCCTGACGCGGCGCTCCAGTCGGCGCTGGAACTGTTCTGGAGCCGCGGGTACGAGGCGACGTCCATGGCGGACCTCGTCGCGCACCTGGGCATCGGCCGCGCCAGCCTCTACGCCACCTTCGGCAACAAGCACGAGCTGTATCTGAAGGCGCTCGACCGCTATACGGAGCTGCGCAATCCGGTGTTCCTGGAGGAGTTGTCGCGGCCCGGCCCCGCGCTGCCCGGCGTGCGGGACCTCGTGCGCCGCTTCGCGGCCGAGGCCGCCGCCGGGGACTCCCGGCGCACCGGCTGCTTCGTCACCAACACGGCGGCGGAGCTGGCCCCGCACGACACGGCCGCGGAGCGCAGGGTCGAGCGGAACTGGGAGCAGATCGAGACGCTGCTGGGCTCCGCGCTCGCCCGCGCCCGCGCCCAGGGCGAGATCCCCGCCGACCGCGACCCGCGCGCCCTGGCGCGCCTGCTGCTCGTCCTGCTCCAGGGCATCCGCGTGGTCGGGAAGGTCTCCGGCGGCGAGGAACGAGTGCGGGACGCGGCGGAGCAGGCGCTGAGGCTGCTCGACTGACGGCGGCCCGGACCGACCGGCTTCGACTCGGATCGACTGGCTTCGGCCCGGCCACGCCCGCCGTTTCGGTCATCTCAATAAAAGAATGACCGGTCTGGAAAGCAAGGGCCGCAGCGCACCACAGCACCGCGGCGCACAACAACACTCGGGAGGAACCCATGGCACGGCAGAAGGTCGCGGTGCTCGGCACCGGCATCATCGGCGCTCCGGTGGCGCGTCACCTGCGTGAGCAGTTCGCGGTGAGCGTGTGGAACCGCACGCGCGCCAAGGCCGACGCGGTGGCCGCGCTCGACGGCGTCGACGCGCACGCCACCCCGGCCGACGCCGTCGCGGGCGCCGACGTCGTGGTGACCGCCCTCAAGGACGGCCCGGCCGTGCGCGAGGCGATGGAGGCCGCAGCGCCTGGCCTCGCGCGCGGCACGGTGTGGGTCCAGCTCAGCACGGTCGGCGCGGCCGCCGTGGCGGACCTCGCGGACTTCGCGGGGCGGCACGGGCTCGTCCTGTACGACGCGCCGGTCCTTGGCACGAAGCAGCCCGCGGAGAACGGCCAGCTCATCGTCCTCGCCGCGGGCCCGCGGGCGGGCCGGGAGCCCGCGGAGCGCGTGTTCGACGCCATCGGCGGCCGCACGGTGTGGGTGTCCGAGGAGCCCGGCGCCGCGAGCGGCCTCAAGCTCGCTCTGAACAGCCTGGTGCTCACCCTCACCCACGGCGCCGCCGAGAGCCTGGCCCTGGCCGAGGGCCTCGGCGTGGACCCGGCCCTCGTGCTCGACGTGGTGGCGGGCGGCGTGCTGGACAGCCCGTTCTTCCAGGCCAAGGCGGGCGCCATGCTCACGGGCGCCTACGACCCCAGCTTCACTGTGGCCAACGCGGTGAAGGACGCCCGGCTCGTCGTGGACGCCGCGCGGTCGGCGGGCGTGCCGGTGGACGTGGCCGAGGCCGGTCTTCGCCGGTTCGAGCGCGCGGCCGCCGCGGGCCACGGAGACAAGGACATGGCCGCCTCCTATCTCGCCGGTCCCGCCTAGGGGCGGCTGTCGTACGGCAACTGCGAGCGCGCCGGAGTCGCGTCCAGGCGGGCGGTGATGACCAGCGTGCCCTCCTCGATCTGGAAGTCCAGGGGCAGGGCCAGGCCGCGCATCGCCGCGACCATGCCGGTGTTGGAGGACCGCGTCACCGCGTACACGCTCTCGCAGCCCGCCTCGTCCGCCATCGCGACCAGGCGGCCGAGCAGTTCGGTGCCGATGCCGCGGCGCTGCCAGTCGTCCTCGACGAGCAGCGCGACCTCCGTCTCGTCGCCGTCCCAGAGCAGATGGCCGAGGGCGACGACGCGGCCCGAGGCCGTTCTCGCGGCCAGGGTGCGGCCGAAGCGCGGGCTCAGGAGGTGGTTGAGATAGCGGTCGGCGTCCCGCACAGGACCGTGATAGCGCATCTCCAGGGTGTGCTTGGAGCAGCGCTCGTGCAGGGCCCTGGCGGCGGCCAGGTCCGAGGTGTCGGCGCGGCTGACCGTGATGTCGCCGCCCTCGGGCAGCGTCAGGACGTCCTCGCCGCGCGGAACGCGCGGGCCGAGCCGCGCGTCGAGCTCCACCAGGGCCCGCGCGCGGGCGAACTCGGCGGGTGTGAACGGCAGGTGGGGCCGCTCGATCGTGATCACTCCGCCCTCGGGGTCCCGCAGCCGCAGGACCGTGCCGTCCCAGCCGCCTTCGACGGGGCACGCCGCGCCGGGCCCGCCGTGCCCGCCGGGCGCCGGTGCGGCGGGCCGCGAGCGGATCGTGCAGCGGCCCAGCAACTGGCGCAGCGCGAGCGGCAGCTCGGCGGCGTCCAGGGCCGTGCGGGTCGCGAGGTTCAGCACGCGCGTGGGCGCGTCCACCAGGTCGTGGGCGTCCGCCCGCTCGATCCAGGTGCGGGAGCCGCCCGCCCGGGAGACCGCGTGCGTGAGGTCGGCGGCGGCCAGGGCGGAGGGGGCCCGCACCAGGAACTCGTCGACCGTGCTGTCGCCCAGCGGGTGCGTCTGCAGGCTGAGGATGTCCACGCGCGCGTGTGCGAGCGCCGTGCACAGGGCGGCGAGCGACCCCGGCTCGTCGCGGACGGTGGTGCGCATCCGCCACAGAGCCGTCGCGTCCGGCGACGCCTCCGGTCCCGCTCCCGCCGGGGCGGCGCCCTCGGCCGGCTCGGCGGGAGCGGGCGGCGCGCCGGTGGCCCGGCCTTCCTTGGGGGAGGGTCGGGCGCCCGTATCCCCCGTATCCGCTGGATCCGGCTCGCCCGTGCCGGGTGGCGCGTGCGGGTGGCGCCGGGCCCGCCAGGTGCGCAGCGCGGCCGCGGCGAGCACGACGACGGCGGGCAGGAGCAGCAGCTCCGGTCCCTCCAGGCCGGTCCCCACGAGGTCGGCCACCGCGTCCGCGGCGGCGACCGCCGTGAGCAGCGCGGCGAGTTCGACGACGTCCCGGCGCCAGTGGCGCACCGGCCTGCCGTGCTTCTTGCGGGTCACCTCAGGCATCTCGACACTCATACGGCCACTGTCGCCGAAGGGTGTTGCGTGATCACGAACGGTTTGTGACTGATGGGTTAAGTGCGGTTCTGTCGGTTTCATTCCTTTTGTTCACCGTGGTTGTCCGTCGATGTCCCCCGGTGACCGTCGTCAACGCCCTTTCGGCGACGGCCCATCGGCCGTGGCAGGCCCTAAGCCCGCCACGGCCCCGCGTCCGCCGGAGCTCACCGGCGGACGCACCCGCCAGCGCTCCCCGGCGGGTGCGTCCGCCCGGGGCTCACTGGCCCACGCGTCCCGGCTTCAGGACCTTGGTGAACAGCACACCGCCGCCCTGCTGCCGCAACCGCACCGTCAACTCACCGCTGTCGCCGTCGATGTCCACCTCTCCGTAGTAGGGCGGAGTCTCCGCCGGCGACGTGTTGGGCCGGTCCGGCGCTTTGACGAACGTCTGGTCCGGGCCGAAGGTTCCATCGAGTTTCACGGCCGGGAAACCGCCCGCGGCGAGCGGCCCGGACACGAACTCCCAGAACGGCGCGAAGTCCTTGAAGGCGGCGCGCGCCGGGTCGTAGTGCTGCGCCGAGGTGTAGTGCACGTCGGCGGTCAGCCACACCGTGCCCGTGATCTTGCGGTGCTTGATGTGCCGCAGCAGCTCGGCGATCTGGAGCTCGCGGCCGAGCGGGGCGCCCGGGTCGCCCTGCGCGACGGCCTCGAAGTTCGTCGAGCCGTCCGCCACCACGAGGCCGAGCGGCATGTCGGAGGCGATCACCTTCCACACCGCGCGCGAGCGCGACAGCTCCCGCTTCAGCCAGGCGAGCTGCTCGGCGCCGAGGATGCCGGTGGCGTCGTCGGGCTGGCGGTTGGGGGAGTTGGCGTTGCGGTACGTCCGCATGTCGAGCACGAACACGTCCAGGAGCGGCCCGTGCCGCAGCGTGCGGTAGACCCGCCCTTCGCGGTCGCCGGTGCGGAGCGTGGAGATCGGGTAGTACTCCCGGAACGCCCGCAGCGAGCGCGCCGCGAGGACGTCGACGTCCTTCTCGGTGTAGCGGGGGTCTTCGAGGATCTGCCCCGGGTACCAGTTGTTGCGCACCTCGTGGTCGTCCCACTGGACGATGGAGGGCACCTGCGCGTTGAAGCGGCGCACGTTGTCGTCGAGGAGGTTGTAGCGGAAGTTGCCGCGGAACTCCGCGAGGGTCTCGGCGACCTTGGACTTCTCCGGCGTGGTGACGTTGTGCCAGATCCGCCCGTCGGGCAGCTTCACGGTCGGCTGGATGGGGCCGTCGGCGTAGATGTTGTCGCCGCTGCACAGGAAGAAGTCGGGGTTGCGCTCGCGCATCTCCTCGTAGACGCGCCAGCCGCCGAGCTCCGGGTTGATGCCCCAGCCCTGGCCCGCGATGTCGCCCGACCACAGGAAGCGCACGCCGTCCTTGCGTCTGAGCGAGACCGTGCGGAACGTCCCGGTGACGGGTTTGCCCGCGCGCCGCGGGTCGTCGGGGTCGGCGAGCAGCACGCGGTAGTGGATCTGCTCCCCGGAGGGCAGCCCGCGCAGCCGCGTCGTTCCGGTGAAGTCGGTGCGCGGGCCGAGCAGCGGGCCGTACCAGCGCGTGGGCTTGCGGAACGACTCCGTGGCGGAGGTCTCCACGATCATGCGGGCCGGCCGGTCGGAGCGCACCCACACCAGGCCGGAGTGCGCGCCCACGTCACCGGCCTGCACGCCCCACGGGGCGCTCGGGCGGCCCGAGCGGGCGAAGGCCGGGGCGGCGGCGCCCAGCGTCGCGGGCACGGCGAGCGCGGCGGGCACGGCGAGCGAGCCGCGCAGCAGGCTGCGGCGGCGCGGGGACGGGCTCGACGGACGGTGTGACATGAAGCTGCCTCCAGGGACGGTGGTTCGGTGTGCCGTGCCACGTCTACTTCTGTGTCACGGCTCGCATGCGAACCCCAAGTGAACAACTGGCCATGGCCAGAGGGGAACCGCCGGGCGGTGGAGGCGTACGCGCGACGACGATGAAGGTGATGCAGGCGATGCGGGTGATGAGGGACGCCGGGCCGCTCGGGGAGGGGGGCTCAGCGGCTGGTGTCGAGGATGACGCGTGCCACGCGCGCGGGGTCGTCGTTCATCGGCACGTGGCCGCAGCCCGGCAGCCGCACGAGCCGGGCCTTGGGGATGGCCCGCTTGGCGCGCACGCCCTGGCGGCGCAGGAGCAGCCGGTCGCGGGTGCCCCAGGCGATGGTCACCGGCAGGCCGGGCACGTCGTCGCGGAACACCACGTCGCGCCCGGCGGACAGGGTCTGCTCGAACCCGGCCGCGTACCGCAGCGCGAGGGTCTCGGCGACGACGGCCTCCGGCGACCGGCGCGCGGGCCGCGCGTAGATGGTGCTCGTCAGGGCCGCCCGGCCCGCGGCGCTGTGCGAGAGCCGCTCGATCAGGGGCACCGGCAGGGCCGCCGCGGCCCCGCGCATGCCCCGCAGCGTCGCGAACGCGTACCGCCGCTCCGGCTGGCTCCAGAACCCGGCGGGCGACAGCGCGGTGACGGACCGCACGAGCTTCTCGCGGCCGAGTTCGAGGGCGAGCAGGCCGCCGAGCGAGTTCCCCGCCACGTGCGGGCGCTCGACGCCGAGCGCCGCGCACAGCGCCCCCAGCACGGGCACCACCGTCGTCAGGCCGTACGCGAGTCCGTCCGGAAGCGCCGGTGAGGCGCCGAAGCCGGGCAGGTCCACCGCGATCACGTCGTGCTCGGCGGCGAGGAGGTCCACGACCGGGTCCCAGGCCTGCCGGTGGTGGCCGATGCCGTGCAGCAGGAGCAGGGGAGTGCCGGCGCCGGTGCGGCGGTAGGCGACGGTCACCGTGCGCGGCCCCTGGGACGACTCGACGCCAAAGGAAACCTCTGCGACCTCTGCCACCTTCGCGACCTCCGCGGCCATGACCACTCCTGACTTAGACGCCGTGTCAGCAACAATTACCGCTCAGTAGAGCCGAGTTCAAGAGGGGGGCGGCCTCGCGTTCGAGCGGGTGGCCCGTGCCGTGTTCCCGTGGGGCCGCGGAGTCCTGCCGGGTGCCCTGGGAGGCGCGGTGCTGTGATCCTCGTCCTGCGAGGCCTTCGCGGGTGGACAGGCGTAAATCCGTCGGCTGGGATGGGGTGGTGGCTACCGATACCGCGACCGACGTCTTCGAAGAACACCGGCCCGTCCTGCTGGGCGTCGCCTACCGCATGCTCGGCCGCGTCGCCGACGCGGAGGACGTCGTCCAGGACGCGTGGCTGCGGTGGTCGGCCGCCGACCGGGAGCAGGTGCGCGAACCGCGCGCCTACTTGGTGCGCGTCACCACGCGCGTGGCCATCGACCGGCTGCGGCACGTGCAGTCGCGCCGCGAGGCCTACGTAGGGCCCTGGCTGCCCGAGCCGTACGTGACCGACTTCGGGCCCACCGTCCCGGACACCGCCGAGCAGGCCATGCTGGCCGACTCCGTGTCGCTCGCGGTCCTCGTCGTGCTGGAGTCGCTCTCGCCCCTGGAGCGCGCGGTGTTCGTGCTCCGCGAGGCCTTCGGCTTCGCCTACTCCGAGATCGCCGCCACCCTCGACCGCAGCGAGGCCGCCGTGCGCCAGCTCGCCGGGCGGGCCCGCAAGCACGTCGACGAGGGCAGGCCCCGGTACGAGGTCGACCCCGCCGAGCGGCGCGACCTGACCGAGCGGTTCCTCGCCGCCGCGTCGGGCGGCGACCTGGAAGGGCTGATGTCGCTGCTCGCCCCGGACGTCCAACTGGTGGGCGACAGCGGCGGCAAGGCGCGGGCACCGCTGCGGGTCGTGGAGAGCGCCGACAAGGTGGGCCGCTTCGTGGTGGGCGCGGCGGGCAAGGGCCTGTCGGGCGTCGAGCGGGTCGAGTTCCGCTTCGTCGAGCTCAACGGCGCCGAGTCCATCGCCTTCCTGGTCGACGGCAAGGTGGACTCCGTCTTCCAGCTCGACGTCGCCGACGGGCGCGTTCAGCGCGTCTACATCGTACGGAATCCGGACAAGCTCACGACCCTGGCCGTGTAGCCCCCCGGCACCTGCGGCGACGCCCCCGCCAGTGCAACCGGCGGGGGCGTCGTGCTGTGCGCTCACCCGCGTGACATACCGGTTTCCGTCACTTGACGGCGAGGGGTGTCGACCCTGCGCGAACACCGCATGAATGCTCTGTGGCATCACTTCTGTGCGGTCAGTAACGGAAGCAGGATTGGTCTTGACCAAGGATCGGCGCGGCTCTATGGTCGCTGAGATAGTGCAGGAACCTTTAATAAACAAGGCGCTAAAAAGCCGCCTGCGCACGGCGATTGCGGAGGACAGGGTGGGGACCACGCAGCTGGAAACGGTGCCGGAGCCGAAGTACTGGCACCTCAAGACCGTGCTCAGCGAAGCACTCGACTCCGAGTTCGCCGTGGGCGAGATCCTGCCCAACGAGCGCGACCTCGCGGCCCGCTTCGGCGTCGCCCGCGCGACGCTGCGCCAGGCCTTGGAGCAACTGGAGCTGGAGGGCCGCCTCCAGCGCCGCCGCGGCGTCGGCACCACCGTCGCCCCGCCCCGCATGGGCGTGGCCGTCGGCTCCGACCGGGACAGCTGGCCCGGCGCGGCCGGGGACGCGTGGCAGCCCGCGGACAGCGAGCCCGCCGTCCCGCCCGCCCACGTCGCCCGCGCCCTGGAGACCGGCCCCGAGGAGCCGGTGCACACGGTGCGCCGCACCCGCGTCTCGCACGGCCAGCCCGTCGCCGCCGAGCTCCTGTACGTGCCGTCCGCCTCGGTGCCCGACCTCACCGCGATCGACGCCCCCGCCGGACCGGCACGCGCGCGTGCGGTGCTGCGGGAGCTGGCCCGGCTCGACCTGGAGGGCCAGGACCGCGCCGTGGAACTCGGCTCGGCCCGCGCGGACGACGCCCGCGCCCTCGACCGCCTGCCGGGCGCCCCGGTCCTGGTCGTCACCACCCGCTTCCTCGTCGGCGGCCGCACGGCGGCGCTCTCCGTGGCGACGTACCGCGCGGACACCTGCCGCCTCACCTTCGGCGACGAGGGCGCCCTGGAAATCCACCACGGCCCCCACCAGCAGGCTTCCTGACACCCCTGAGGCAGACATAGCAAGCCCGTCCGGCGTTTGAGGACGAGCGCGCAGCGCCGTTCAAGCCTGTCCGGCACCGGAGTACGCCGATCAGCGCCGTTCAAGCCTGTCCGGCACTGGAAGACGGTGATCAGCGCCGATCAAGCCCGTCCGGCGATTGAGGACGAGCGCGCAGCGCGAAACGACGCCCACCAAAGCCAGGGGAAGAAGCGGGCAGCCGGGGGCCACCACCCCCGGCGAACTACCGCCCCGCGGTCACCGCGCCCTCTACGGCGAACAGCTCCTCGTCCACATGGTCGAGAGCGAGCCGCAGCGCACCCGTCGCCACCGCCGCCTCCCCGAGGAGGGACAGGGCGACCCGCGGCGGCCTGAGGCAGTAGCGGGCCAGTTCGTCGCGCAGCGGCTCCAGGACGCCGTCCAGGCCCGCCGCCCAGCCGCCCACCACCACCAGCTCCGGATCGAGGGCGAGGACGAGCGCCGCCACATCGTGCACCAGGCGCTGGATGAAGCGGTCCACCGCCGCGCGGGCCCGCTCGTCACCCCCGCGGGCGTGCGCGAACACCTCCGCCACCGCCTGCTCGTCGAGCGGGTGCAGCGGCTCGTCCGTCGTCGAGAGCAGCGTCTCCGGCCTGACCTCGCGCCCCAGCAGGTGCAGCGCGCCGATCTCACCCGCCGCGCCCCCGTACCCGCGGTGCAGCCGCCCCCCGATCAGGGAGCCCGCCCCAGGGCTCAGCCCGGCGAGCACGAAGACCACGTCCTCCGACTCCGCCGCCACGCCCTTCCAGTGCTCGGCGACGGCCGCCGCGTTCGCGTCGTTCTCGACCAGGACCGGACACTTGAAGGAGCGCCGCAGCCGCTCGCCCAGAGGCAGCCCCGTCCAGCCCGGAAGGGCCGTGCTCAGCCGCACCGAACCGTCCGCCTCGACGATGCCGGGACTGCCCACGCCCACGGCGCGCAGCGAGTCACGGGCCACGCCCGTGCGGCGCAGCAGATCCGCGACGGCGCCCCGCAGCCGCTCCAGGCGCTCGTCCGCGGGCGCCGCCTCCGAGACGTCCTTCGCCGCCGTGCCGAGGATCTTGCCGTGCAGGTCCGAAAGGACGGCGGCCACCCGGTGCGGGCCGATCTCCAGGCCAAGGAGATGGCCCGCCTCCGCCCGGAACCGGAACTTCCGTGCGGGCCGTCCCTGACGGCGCGCCGCGCCGTCGTCCGCGTCCGTCTCCACGACGAGCCCGGCCTCGATCAGCCCTTCGACCACGCCCTCGACGGTGGGCCGTGACAGGCCCGTCGCCCGGGTGATCTCCGTGAGTGTCGCGAAATCCGCGGCGCGCAGCGCGTGCAGCACCACCGAGGAGTTGATCCGCCGTAGCAGAGAAGGATCTCCGCCGGTCAGCCGCCCCAACGTCCGTCCTTCCCTTGCATGCGCATGATGGGCGGATGGTACTCGGAAGCCGTCACCCGGGGCGAGTGCCGATCGCGCCGAGTGGTCTCGGCCGGGCTCACCCGGGGGCCACGAAGCCGGATTCGTACGCGGCGATGACCGCCTGCGTCCGGTCCCGCGCGCCGAGCTTCGCGAGCACCGCGCTCACATGCGACTTGACGGTCTCGGTGCCGACGACGAGCCGCTCGGCGATCTCCGCGTTGGACAGGCCGCGCGCCATCAGGCGCAGGACCTCCTCCTCGCGCCCGGTCAGCGCCGCCCGCTCGAACGCCGCCCTGGCGCCGTCGTTCCCGCGCTCCTGGCCGTGGTCGGCCGCGAGGCGGCGCACCGCCGAGGGGAACAGCAGCGACTCGCCCTCGGCCACCAGGCGCACCGCGTGCACGATCTCCGCGGGCCTGGCCCGCTTGAGCAGGAACCCGTCGGCGCCCGCGCGCAGCGCCTCGTACACGTACTCGTCGTTCTCGAACGTCGTGATGACGACGATCTTGGGCGGGTCCTGCACCGTCCGCAGCACCGCGCGCGTGGCCTCGATGCCGTCCAGGAGGGGCATGCGCACGTCCATCGCGACGACGTCCGGGCGCAGCTGCCGCACCAGGGGGATGACCGCCGCGCCGTCGGCCGCCTCGCCGACGACCTCGATGTCGGGCTGGGCCTCCAGGACGGCGCGCAGACCGGCGCGGACGAGGGGCTCGTCGTCGACGAGCAGGACGGTCACGGGCATCCCGTCAGCCTAGGTCACGGGCCGTGACGGGCGGCTCGCGGGGAGCGGCTAGCGCAGCGGCAGCTCGGCCCGCACCCGCCACTCGCCGTCCTCGGGCCCCGTGTCCGCGCGGCCGCCCAGGAGCACGGCGCGCTCGCGGATGCCGCGCAGACCGCTGCCGCCGCGCCCGGTCGGCGCCGCCCCCTGGGGCAGGGCGTTGCGCACGTCGATGGTCAGGCGGCCGCCGGTCGCGGCGACCCGCACCCGCACCGGCACCGGGCCCGCGTGCCGCAGGACGTTCGTGAGCGCCTCCTGGAGCATGCGGTAGCCCTCGCGTGAGACCGGCCCCGGCAGGTCCGCCACCGGGCCCGACACCTCGGCGTCGACCTTGGCGCCCACCGTGCGCGCGGACTCCAGGAGCCGCTCGGCGGCGGCGAGCGTGGGCCGGTGGCGCGCGGGGCCCGCGTCCTCCCGCAGGACCCGCAGCACCCGCTCCAGGTCCTCCAGGGCGTCACGGCCCGTCTCCTCGATGGCCTCCAGGGCGCGGTCGGTGAACGCCGGGTCGGCCGCGGCCCGCGCGGCGCCCGCCTGCACGACCGCGACGGTCAGGGCGTGCCCGATCGAGTCGTGCAGCTCCCGGGCGATGCGGTTGCGCTCCAGGAGCTGCTCGGTGCGCTCCTCCAGGGCGGCGACGCGCTCGGTCGGCGAGGGCCCCAGGAGGCCCCGGGCCGCGGCCGCGGCGAGCGAGCCCGCCGCGACCACCAGGACGCTCAGCACGATCAGGGGCAGCGGGAAGAACAGCGCGTTCCAGGCGCCGGCGTGCGGCCGTGGCAGGAACAGGCCGTCGTCGTCGGGGGATTCGGAGGTCGTGCCGAGCAGCGCGAGCGCGTACCCGATGAGCTGCACCGAGGCGACGCCTAGCCCCCACCCCAGCTGAAGGCGCACCACCAGCCACACGGCGGTGCGGGCGCGATCGCGCCACGAGGCCGAGGGCGCCACGGAGATGCCGGGGCCGTCCGCCTCGCTCCAGGCCCGCGCCTCAGGCGCGTCGTCGTCCCCGGTCCACTCCTGTGGCGCCGCGTCGTCCCCGGCCCGCGCCCCACGCGCGTGAGCCCCCGGAAACAGCATCAAGCGCGCCTGCAGCCCCTCGGCCCTGCGCATCGCGGGCACCATCGCGACGGCCGCCGCCAGCGGGACGGGCAGCAGGGTGATCTCCGCCCACTCCCGGGCCGAGGAGTCCTCGATGCCGTGGATCGAGGCCACGGCCAGCACGCCGAGGCCGCCGACGAGCAGGTGCAGCCAGCGGGTGTACGTGACGGCGCGGGCCAGCGGCCGCAGCAGACGGGGCATGGCGGTCATCGTGCCAGGTGGGCGGCGGGGTCCGGCTCCCCCGTGCGGGGGAGGCGACCTCCTCGGCCGGGGGAGGCCCCAAGGCGGCCGCGCCCCCGAGAGTGGCCCCATGACCAGCATCGACGTCCACCAGCTCACCAAGGAGTACGGCACCAGGCGCGCGGTCGACGACCTGACGTTCGGCGTCCGCCCCGGCCAGGTCACCGGCTTCCTCGGCCCCAACGGCGCGGGCAAGTCCACCACGCTGCGCCTCGTCCTCGGCCTGGACCGGCCCACGTCGGGCACGGCCACGGTCGGCGGCCGCCCCTACGCGACGTACGCCGAGCCGCTTCGGCAGGTCGGCGCCCTGCTCGACGCGCAGGCCGCCCACGGGTCCCGTACCGCCCGCGACCACCTCCTGGCGCTCGCCGTCAGCAACCGCATCGCCCCCACGCGCGTGGGCGAGGTCCTGGAGGAATCCGGTCTGGCCGCCGTCGCCCGCAAGCGGATCAAGACGTTCTCGCTGGGCATGCGCCAGCGCCTCGGCATCGCGGCCGCCCTGCTCGGCGACCCGGCCGTGGTGATCCTGGACGAGCCGGCCAACGGCCTCGACCCCGAAGGGATCATCTGGATCCGCGAGCTGATGCGCCGTCTGGCCGGGGAGGGGCGCGCCGTGCTCGTGTCCAGCCACCTGATGAACGAGACCGCCACGTTCGCCGAACACCTGGTCATCCTCGGCAAGGGCAGGCTCCTCGCCGACACCCCGATGCGGGCGTTCATCGCCGCCCACAGCAGCCCGCGGGTGCGGGCCCGCACCACCGACCCGGCCCGCCTCGGGGCCGCGCTCGCGGCGGCCGGATACGAGCTGGCGGCGGCCGACGGCGACCGGTGGACCGTGGAGGGGGCGACGGCCGAGGAGGTCGGCACGCTCGCCGCCCACGCGGGCGTCCCGGTCCTCGAACTCGCCGACGAGGAGGCCTCCCTGGAACAGGCCTACCTGGCCCTCACGGCCGACGAGACGGAGTTCTCGGCGACGCCACCGGACGCGCGGGCGGCCTCGGCCCCCTCGGAACCATTGAACCCATCGGAGCCATTGGACCCATCAGCCCCCTCGGCTCCTTCAGCCCCCTCGGCTCCTTCGGCCCCTTCGCCCGGCGCAACCGCCACGACCCGCCAGGAGGCCTGACCATGGCGACCACCACCGTCACCGCCGCCCTCCACGCCGAGTGGATCAAGATGAGGTCGCTGCGGGCGACGCTCTTCTCGCTCCTCGCGGTGTGCGCGGCGACCCTCGCCGTCACCGTCCTGGTGTTCGCCACGGTCGGCGGGGCCGAGGCCGACGACGCCGAGCCCGTCTTCGACGCCTTCTACGCCCTCAACTTCGGGCAGATGGCCGCCATCAGCTTCGGCACGATGGCCGTCAGCTCCGAGTACGTCACCGGGGCCCTGCGGATCTCGCTCGCGGCCGTGCCGCGCCGGGGCCTGTTCTACGCGGCGAAGACCGCCGTCGTCGCCGGGGCGGCCCTGGCCGTGGGCCTCGTCACCAGCTTCGGCGCGTTCCTCGGCGGCCAGGCCTTCCTGGGCGACGACGCCATCGGGCTCGGCCACCCCGGCGCCCTGCGCGCCTGCGTCGGCGGTGGCGTCTACCTGGCCCTGATGGCGCTGCTCGCGGCGGGCCTCACCGCGCTGCTGCGCAGCGGCGTCGCCGTGCTCAGCGTGCTCGTGCCGTTCCTCCTCATCGTCCCCTTCGTGATCGGGGACGTCGTGAGCGGAGCCGCCGGGTTCCTGCCCGACAAGGCGGGCCAGCAGATCCTCCACGAGGACCCGACGGGCACCCTCGGCGCCTGGACGGGGCTCGCCGTCCTGGCCGCCTGGGCCGCGGCGGCGCTCCTCGCCGGATGGTGGGCGGTGCGGCGGCGCGACGCCTGAAGGCCGCCGTTCGCCCTGAAGATGACTGGCTGTCAGTGGGGCCCGCTTTACTGGGCGGCATGAGCAGCGCAGAGGACATCGCGACGATCGACCTGCTGCGCGCCAGGGACTTCCCCGCGGCGCACGGCAGGTCCGAGGCCGGTCGCGCGGGACCGGGCTTCCACATCGCGGAGTTACGCACGCGCGAGTCGGTCGAGGACGACGACGGCACGGCCTTCGCGGCCACCGAGGAGCAGTACGAGGCCGAGCGGGACGCCCTGACGGTGCTCCTCGCCGGACGCTGGGGCGAACCCCAGGTCTTCAGCCTCGTGAGCGCCTTCGCCCGCGTCGTGGCGGGCGCACAGGACGTGCCGGAGCCCTGGGCGTCGGTGAGCGAGACCGTCCCCGACGTGCACCTGTGGCGCGCCGGGGCCCACTGGATAGCCCTCGGCGTCGCCCGCTGGGGCGAGGGCGGCGCCCTGCAACTGCTCGCGGTGGTCACGGAGGTCGACCCGCCGTAGCCCGGGCGCCGGTGCCTGCCGGGCCGTCCCGGCCGCCGCTCAGGGGCGCGTGGGCAGCCGCAAGTCCCCGTACGGCGAGGGCAGGAAGAAGCGCGCCACGTCCGCCTCGGACACGTCCGCGAGGCGCGCGGGCGACCACTGGGGCTCGCGGTCCTTGTCGACGACCTGCGCGCGGACGCCCTCGGGGAAGTCCGCGGCGGTCAGGCACGCGGTCGACGTGCGGTACTCCTGCCGCAGCACGGCCTCCAGGGAGCCGAGCGCCCGGGCCCGGCGCACGGCGGCGAGCGTCACCTTCAGGGACGTGGGGGAGCGGGAGAGCAGGGTGTCCGCCGCTTCCTTCGCCGCGGTCTCGCCCCAGTCCTGGAGGCGGTCGACGATCTCCTCCACGGTCCCGGCCGCGTAGCAGGAGTCGATCCACTCCCGGTGCGTGGCGAGATCGCCCTCCGGCGCCGCCTCGGCGAACCGGGCCACGGCGGCCGCCGCGTCCAGGTCCGCCAGCGCGCGCGTGAGGTCCGCCAGGCGCCCGGACGGCACGAAGTGGTCGGCGAGCCCGCACAGCAGCGCGTCGGCTGCGCCCGCCGAGGCGCCGGTCAGCGCCAGGTGCGTGCCGAGTTCGCCCGGCGCCCGCGAAAGGAGGTAGGTGCCGCCGACGTCGGGCACGAAGCCGATGACGGTCTCGGGCATGGCGACCCGCGAGCGCTCCGTGACGACGCGCACGCCGCCGTGGGCCGAGACGCCGACGCCGCCGCCCATCACCAGGCCGTCCATGACGGCGACATAGGGCTTCGGGTAGTGGGCGATCCGGGAGTTGAGGACGTACTCGTCGTGCCAGAACGCCGCCGAGGCCGCGCCGCCGCCCGCGAGGATGTCCTCGCGCACCGCCCGGATGTCGCCGCCCGCGCACAGCCCGCGCTCCCCGGCACCCGTCACCACGACGGCCGCCACCGCGTCGTCGTGCTCCCAGGCGCTGAGGGCCTCGTCGACGAGGCGGACCATGGTGTGGTCCAGGGCGTTCAGGGCGCGCGGCCGGTTCAGGACGATATGGCCCGCGCGGCCCTCGACACGGGTGAGGACCGGGGGTGCGTCGTGACTCACTGAGCGGTTCCGTCCTTCGGTGGTACGTCGTTCTGTGCCGCGTCCGGCGTACCCGTGCCCTGGAACGCCGACAGGATGCGCTCCGCCGCCGTCGTCGCGGTCACCGAGCCCTCGCGCACCCCCCGCTCAAGCTCCGGCGTGAGCCGCCGGACCTCCGGGTGGGCGTACAGACGGCCCAGAAGCTCGTCGCGCACCATCGACCACGTCCAGTCCACCTGCTGGCCGCGTCGCTTGGCGGCGAGGCGCCCGGTGGAGTCAAGGAGCGCGCGGTGCTGCTCGACGCGCTCCCAGAGGGTGTCGAGACCCGTGCCCTCACGGGCGCTGCAGCTCAGCACGGGCGGCGCCCAGGCGACGTCCTTGCCGTGCATCAGGCGCAGCGCTCCGGCCAGTTCGCGGGCCGCCGAGCGCGCGTCGCGCTCGTGCGGGCCGTCGGCCTTGTTCACGGCGATCACGTCCGCCAGCTCCAGGACGCCCTTCTTGATGCCCTGGAGCTGGTCACCGGTGCGGGCCAGGGTGAGCAGCAGGAACGTGTCCACCATGTTGGCGACGGCCGTCTCCGACTGGCCCACGCCCACGGTCTCCACGAGCACCACGTCGTAGCCCGCCGCCTCCATCACCACCATGGACTCGCGGGTCGCCTTGGCGACACCGCCGAGCGTCCCCGCCGTCGGCGACGGCCTGACGAACGCCAGCGGGTCCACCGACAGGCGCTCCATGCGCGTCTTGTCGCCCAGGATGGACCCGCCCGTACGGGACGACGAGGGGTCGACGGCGAGCACCGCGACCCGATGGCCCAGCGAGGTGAGCATCGTGCCGAGCGCGTCGATGAACGTCGACTTGCCGACCCCCGGGACCCCGCTGATGCCGACGCGCCGCGCCTGCCCCGAGTGCGGGAGCAGCTGCGTCAGCAACCGCTGCGCGAGGACCCGGTGTTCGGGCTTGGTCGACTCCACGAGCGTGATCGCGCGGGCGATGTGCGCGCGCTTGCCGTCGAGCACGCCCTTCACATAACTGTCGAGATCGATCCTGGGTGCCATGGGCTCAGCGGCTCAGCTCTCGTTCCCGGAGCTGTCGTCCGGCAGCTCGTGGCCCAGGTTCCCGGCGAGTCGCCGCACGAGGTCGTACGCCGCGTCCGGGATCACCGTGCCCGGCGGGAACACGGCCGCCGCGCCCATCTCCAGGAGCGTCGGCACGTCCTGGGGCGGAATGACGCCGCCCACGACGATCATGATGTCCTCGCGGCCCTCGGCGGCCAGCTCCTCGCGCAGCGCGGGCACCAGCGTCAGGTGCCCGGCCGCCAGCGAGGAGACGCCCACGATGTGCACGTCCGCCTCGACGGCCTGCCGCGCGACCTCCCCGGGCGTCTGGAACAGCGGGCCGACGTCGACGTCGAAGCCCAGGTCGGCGAAGGCGGTGGCGATGACTTTCTGGCCGCGGTCGTGGCCGTCCTGGCCCATCTTGGCGACCAGGATGCGCGGACGGCGCCCCTCGGCCTCCTCGAAGGACCTCACCAGGGCGCGGGTGCGCGCGACGGACGGCGACGGGCCTGCTTCGGTGCGGTACACACCGGAGATCGTACGGATCTGGCTCGCGTGCCGCCCGTACGCCTTCTCCAGGGCGTCCGAGATCTCCCCGACCGTCGCCTTCGCGCGGGCCGCGTCCACGGCGAGCGCCAGCAGATTGCCCTCAAGACCGGTGCCGGAGCCGCGCTCGGCGGCCGCGGTCAGCTTGGCGAGCGCCGACTGGCAGACCTGGTCGTCGCGCTCCTCGCGCAGCCGCCGCAGCTTGTCGATCTGCTGGGCGCGCACCGAGGAGTTGTCGACCTTGAGCACCTCGATCTGCTCGTCGTTCTCGACGCGGTACTTGTTCACGCCGATCACGGGCTGGCGGCCGGAGTCGATCCGGGCCTGGGTGCGGGCCGCGGCCTCCTCCACGCGGAGCTTGGGGATGCCGGCGTCGATGGCCTGCGCCATGCCGCCCGCCGCCTCGACCTCCTGGATGTGCTGCCAGGTCCGGCGCGCCAGGTCGTAGGTGAGCCGCTCCACGTACGCGCTGCCGCCCCACGGGTCGATGACGCGGCAGGTGCCGGACTCCTGCTGGATCAGCAGCTGGGTGTTGCGGGCGATGCGCGCCGAGAAGTCGGTGGGCAGCGCGAGCGCCTCGTCCAGGGCGTTGGTGTGCAGCGACTGGGTGTGGCCCTGGGTGGCCGCCATGGCCTCCACGCAGGTGCGCGTGACGTTGTTGAACACGTCCTGCGCGGTCAGGGACCAGCCGGAGGTCTGCGAATGGGTGCGAAGGGACAGGGACTTGGGGTTCTGCGGGTCGAACTGCTTGACCAGCTTCGCCCACAGCAGGCGCGCCGCGCGGAGCTTGGCGACCTCCATGAAGAAGTTCATGCCGATCGCCCAGAAGAACGACAGGCGGGGCGCGAACGCGTCCACGTCCAGGCCCGCCTCGCGGCCCGCCCGCAGGTACTCCACGCCGTCCGCGAGGGTGTAGGCGAGCTCCAGGTCGGCCGTCGCACCGGCCTCCTGGATGTGGTAGCCGGAGATGGAGATCGAGTTGTAGCGCGGCATCTTCTGCGAGGTGTACGCGAAGATGTCGGAGATGATCCGCATGGACGGCTTGGGCGGATAGATGTAGGTGTTGCGGACCATGAACTCTTTGAGGATGTCGTTCTGAATGGTCCCCGCCAGCTTCTCCGGCGGTACGCCCTGCTCCTCGGCGGCGACGATGTACAGCGCGAGCACCGGGAGCACCGCGCCGTTCATCGTCATCGACACGGTCATCTTGTCCAGCGGGATGCCGTCGAAGAGCTGGCGCATGTCGTAGATCGAGTCGATGGCGACGCCCGCCATGCCGACGTCGCCGGTCACGCGCGGGTGGTCGCTGTCGTAGCCGCGGTGGGTGGGCAGGTCGAAGGCGACCGAGAGGCCCTTCTGCCCGGCCGCGAGGTTGCGGCGGTAGAAGGCGTTGGACTCCTCGGCCGTGGAGAAGCCCGCGTACTGCCGGATCGTCCACGGCTGGTTGACGTACATCGTCGGGTACGGGCCGCGCAGATACGGGGCGACGCCCGGGTAGGTGCCCAGGAAGTCCAGGCCCTCGGTGTCCGCGCCGGTGTACAGCGGCTTGACCGCGATGCCCTCCGGGGTCTCCCAGAGCAGGTCGTCCGCGTCCTTGCCGGTGGCCGTCTCGACGGCGGCGCGCCACCGCTCGGCGGAGCCCTGGGCCGGTCCGCCCGGCTCCAGGCCGATGCCGGAGAAGTCGGGGATCGTCACGGCGCCACTTCCATCAGGTCGAGGGTGGAGGACAGCACGGCCACGGCGTCGCAGCCCGCGAAGACATAGCCGTCGACGTCGCCGAACTCGCCGGGCCGCCCCGCGAGGAACACGTGCCGCGCGCCCGCCGCCTTCAGCGCGGCGGCGACCGGGGCCGCCTCCTCGGCGTACAGCGCGTCGCTGGAGCAGAGGCAGGCGACCGTCGCCCCGCTGGCGCGGAAGGCGTCGGCGGCGGTCTCGGCGGACACCGACACCGGCTCGTGGACGGGCTCGATGCCGCCCGCCTGGAAGAGGTTCGAGGCGAACGTGGCCCGCGCGGTGTGCGCGGCGGCCGTGCCGAGCGCCGCGAGGAACACCTTGGGCCGGGCGCCCGTGGCCGCCAGATGGGCGTCGGAGCGGGTGCGCAGGGCCTCGTACGCCTCGTCGCGGCGCACGCGCGGCAGGCCGCCCGTCGGTCCTGTCGGCGCGGGCTCGCGCTCCACCGGCTTCTCCGCCAGGTGCGGGAACTCGCTGATGCCGGTGATGGGCTCGCGGCGCTTGGCGAGCTTCTTCCCGCGCTCGGCCCAGGTCGCGGCGAGGCGCTCGCCGAGGAGTCCGGAGCGCAGCGCCGCCGCCTGGCCGCCCGCGCCCTCGATCTCCTGGAAGAACGCCCAGGCCGCGGCGGCCAGTTCGGCGGTGAGCCGCTCCACGTACCAGGAGCCGCCCGCCGGGTCGATGACCCGCGCCAGGTGCGACTCCTCCAGGAGGATCGTCGAGGTGTTGCGGGCGATGCGGCGCGCGAACGCGTCGGGCTGGCCGAGGGCGTCGTCGAACGGCAGCACCGTGACCGCGTCCGCGCCGCCCACGCCGGCGGCCAGGCAGGCCACCGTCGTGCGGAGCATGTTCACCCACGGGTCGCGGCGGGTCATCATCACCGAGGACGTGACCGCGTGCTGGCGCTGGGCGCCCGCCCCCGCGTCGCCGCAGGCCTCGGCCACGCGCGCCCAAAGGCGCCGCGCCGCGCGGAGCTTGGCGATGGTCAGGAACTGGTCGGCGGTGGCCGCGTACCGGAACTCCAGCTGCGCGCAGGCCTCTTGGAGGGAGAGCCCGGCGTCGTTGAGGAGCCGCAGATACGCCACGCCGGTGGCGAGGGAGGCGCCGAGCTCCTGCGCGGCCGAGCCGCCCGCATCGTGGTACGGCAGCGCGTCCACGACCAGGGCGCGAAGCCCGCCGCCCTCGTGCCCGCAGCGCCGGGCGAGCTCCACGGCGGCGTCCGCGCTCAACTCCGCGCCGGTGCGCGCCTCGTACCCGAGCGGGTCGGCGCCCAGGTTGCCGCGCACGGCGCCCTTGGCGACGCCCGCCGCGTCGACGAGCTCCAGGAAGCGGTGGGCCGCGGGCGCGTAGTCGGCGCCCGCGTCGAGGGCCACCGGCGCCAGGTCCAGATACACGCCGTCGAGGGCCTTCTCCAGGCCGGAGACGGGCAGGGCGTCCGGGCCGAGGGTCAGCCACAGCGAGGTGACGCCGTTCTCCAGGTCGGTGAGCACGGCGGCGTTGGTGCGTTCGGGGTCGCTCGTGGTGTGCCGCTGGCGCACGTCCCAGCCAGTCGCGGCGCCGCCCACGGCGGTGCCGCCGCGCACGTACGGAGCGAAACCCGGATGGCCCACGTCGGCCACGGCGTCACGGGAGGTGTACAGGGGCCGGGTGCTGAGCCCGTCCTCGAGCACAGTGGACAGCGCTTTCTCGGCCGCCGCCCCCGATACGTCCTTGCCCGACTTGCGCAGTACGCCTTCCACCAGGCGCTGCCACTGCTCATGGGTCGCATCAGGGAAATCGGCGGCCAGCGAAAGCCCGTCGTCAGGCAGGACCGTCATGGCTCGATGCTAGGCCGGAACGCCCCCCTCGTGCCGGGGCTCGGCTGTGACCTTGCACTCCTTGGAGGAGTCTTGAACTCGGACGGGGGGACCGCTATTGCCGCACGTCACAAACGGGAGAAGAGGGGTGGAGCGGGGGCGGTGAGGGGTGGGGCGACCGGTGTCGGAGAGGGTAGTGGAGCACCCGTGGCGAACCGTGTGTACTCGCGTTCGAGCCGGAATCCGGTCGTCCATGCGAGGAGGCGGCTGGGGCGGTTGTCGCGGGCGCAGGACCAGCTCGCGGTGCGGCCGCGGGCGGCGACGTCGGCGGTGAGCGCGGCCACGCAGGCGTGTGCCAGGCCCCGGCGCCGGTGCTCGGGCGCGGTGGCCACGGCCACGTCCTCGTAGGCGGCGCCCGCGAAGTAGGAGCAGGCGACGGAGAGGACGCGGCCGCCGCGGTCGAAGGCGGCCACGGCGTGCCCGGAGGCGGCGAGTCCCTGGGGGCCGCCCCAACTGTCCAGGATCCAGGAGGAATCGGCCCACAGCGCGGCAAGGGCCGCCGTGTCGTCGCCGGTCACGCGCCGCACCCGCACGCCCCTGGGCGCCCGGGTGGCGGCCGCGGCCTCGCGGTGGACGTACACCATGCGTTCGGCGGGCACCAGGCGCGTGAACGCGGCGTCGAGCACGGGAAGGAAGCGCAGCGGGGCCTCGACGTGGCTGGCGGCGAACGGCGCGAGCCCGCCGGGCGTCACCGCGGCCGGGTCGCCGCGCAGCAGGACGTGCCCGGCGCAGGCCACCGCGAGGGCGCGCGGCGCTTCGGCGCGGTCGGCCCACCACTGCCCGACGCCGTGCGCCAGGGCGTGTTCGGGCAGGGCGCCGGTGCCGGGGGCGCGGGCGGTAAACCACGTTGAGAGGCCGGCGAGGTCGGGGAGGCGGCGCGGCGCGAGCGGGATCACGGGAGGGTCCTCCGGGGGAGCGGTGCGGGCGGTGGGTGGGGCGTCGGCGGGGACAACGAGGGGAGCCGCGCCCCGGTCAGCGGCCGCGGCGCCCGCGAGAGCGGCCGCGCGTACGGCCGTACGAATGGGTCGGCGGTGTGGTCCTCCGGCACCGGAGGACCACACCGCCGCGCGGGCCGGAGGGCGTCAGCCCTGGCCCGCCTTGCCGCCGTGGTTGGCCTTCTTCTTGCGACGGGCTCTCTTCTTGCGGGCGCGCTTGGACATGGGGTGGGGGTGTCCCTTCAAGAGGTGTGGCCGACCAGCAGGCCGGCGAGCTTGTTGAGGCGCTTGACGGTGCGGTCCTCCGTGGCGGCCGCGGCGGGCTCGACGCGCTCGTCGCGGTCGTAGTACGCGCCGTTGACGATCTCCACGGCCGGGTCGCACAGGCGCACCACGTGGGTGGCGCCCTCGGCGGCGGAGACGCCCTCGTGCGCGTACAGCGGGAGCAGCGCGGTCGCGCAGACGCCCGGGTGCACGGACACGGCGGTGACGCGCGGGTCGGCGGCGAAGACGGTGAGCGCGAGCTGCGACTGGGCGTAGGCGGCCAGGCGCGAGTAGCGGCGGACGCGGTTGGGGTCGCTCCACTGGATGGACGCGGTGCGGTGCAGCGAGGACGAGACGTTGACGACGCGGCCGCCGGGCTCGCTGGTGAGGGCGGGCTCGAGCAGGCTGGTCAGCAGGAAGTGGGCGAGGAAGTTCACCTGGAAGGCGATCTCGTTGCCGTCGGCGGTGACGGTGTGCCGCTCGGGGGCCGCGATGCCCGCGTTGTTCACCAGGACGTCCAGGTGGGGGTGTTCGGCGACGACGCGCCCCGCGAGCAGCTCGACCTCCTCCAGGTGGGTGAAGTCGGCGCCGAACGGGTGCAGCCGGGCGGCGTCCGCGCCCGCGGTGGCGACGAGCTTGTCGACGGCGGCCTGGGCCTCCTCGGCGGTGCGGCCGTGCACCAGCACGGTGACGCCGCGCTCGGCGAGCTGGCGGGCGGTCTCGTAGCCGATGCCGGAGGTGGCGCCGGTGACGAGAGCGGTGCGTCCGGAGGGTGAAGCGGAAGACATGGGTCGAGTCCCTGTGTCGGGGCATGCCGGGGCAGCCCCCGGCGGGGGCTGGGACATGCGATACGAAAAGGCCGTGCGCGCCCGTCAGGGGCGCCGGTCACGGCGGAAGAGGGAACGGTGCGAAGTCAGCGCACCGTCAGGAGAACAGGCGCGAGACCGGCACCGCCGTATGAGGCGGTCGGTCGTCATGTCGCGCGAAGCTGTTCACAATGTCCATCTAACTGGCCTCTGACCTGGCCTTCAAGCGGTGCTGACGGTCCTTGACGAGGCCCTGATACGACGGCGGGGGGGGGGGGGGGGGGGGGGGGGGAGCCCCCCCCCCCCTCCCCCCCCCCCCCCACCCCCCCCCCCCCCTTTTTGGGGCCGGCAGCGCGGAAGGATGGGGTGTGGTGGGCCAGATAGCCCAACCCTCACATGCCCCAAGA
>NZ_JBWKEY010000018.1:133756-225281 GCF_056435225.1 Streptomyces sp. NPDC043996
ACGGGGGGGGGGGGGGGGGGGGGGGGGGGGGGGGGGGGGGGGGGGGGGGGGGGGGGGTTTTTGGGGGGGGGGGGGGGGGGGGGGGGGGGGGGGGGGGGGCCCCCCCCCCCCCCCCCCCCCCGCCGCGTGCGGGGTCACCGGTGCTAATTCAGGCCGGGGATGGTGGAGATGACCAGGTCGATGAGTTTGATCCCGAGGAACGGCAGGACGAGGCCGCCGAGTCCGTACAGCGCGAGGTTGCGGCGCAGCAGGTCGTGCGCCGACGACGGCGTGTAGCGGACGCCGCGCAGCGCCAGCGGGATGAGCGCCACGATGATCAGGGCGTTGAAGATGATCGCGGAGGTGATGGCGGACTTCGGGCTGTGCAGGCCCATGATGTTCAGGGCTTCCAGGCCCGGGTACGCGCTGGTGAACATGGCCGGGATGATCGCGAAGTACTTCGCGACGTCGTTGGTGATCGAGAAGGTGGTCAGGGCGCCACGGGTGATGAGGAGCTGCTTGCCGATCTCGACGATGTCGATGAGCTTGGTCGGGTTGGAGTCCAGGTCCACCATGTTCCCGGCCTCCTTGGCGGCCGAGGTGCCGGTGTTCATGGCCACGCCGACGTCGGCCTGCGCGAGCGCCGGGGCGTCGTTGGTGCCGTCACCCGTCATCGCGACGAGCTTGCCGCCCTCCTGTTCGCTCTTGATCAGGGCGAGTTTGTCCTCGGGCGTCGCCTCGGCGAGGAAGTCGTCGACGCCCGCCTCCCGGGCGATGGCGCGGGCCGTGAGCGTGTTGTCGCCGGTGATCATGACGGTTCTGATGCCCATCCGGCGCAGCTCGGCGAACCGCTCGCGGATGCCCTCCTTGACGACGTCCTTGAGGTGGATGACGCCAAGGACGCGCGGGCCGTCCCAGTCGTGCACCGCCACAAGCAGCGGCGTGCCGCCCGCGGCGGCCACCGAGTCGGCGAACGACCGCGCCTCGTGCGGCACTTGACCGCCCCTCAGCTCCACCCAGCTGATCAGCTGCGCGGCGGCGCCCTTGCGGATGGCGCAGGACGCGCCGTTGTCCCAGCGCAGGTCGACGCCGCTCATGCGGGTCTGCGCGGAGAACTCCACGAACTGGGCGTTGGCCAGCTCGCCTTGCGCGGGCGCGCGCAGCCCGTACCGCTGCTTGGCGTGGACGACGATGGAGCGGCCCTCGGGCGTCTCGTCGGCGAGGGACGACAGCTGCGCGGCGTCCGCCAGGTGGGTCTCGTCGACGCCGGGCATCGGGATGAACGCGTTCGCCTCGCGGTTGCCGAGCGTGATGGTGCCGGTCTTGTCCAGGAGCAGGGTGTTCACATCGCCCGCGGCCTCCACCGCGCGCCCGGACATGGCGAGCACGTTGCGCTGGACGAGGCGGTCCATGCCCGCGATGCCGATGGCGGAGAGCAGCGCGCCGATCGTCGTCGGGATCAGCGTCACCAGGAGCGCGACGAGCACGGTCGTGGACTGGGCCGCGTCGGCGTACGAGGCCATCGACTGCAGCGAGACCACCACCAGGACGAAGATGATGGTGAGCGCCGCGAGCAGGATGTTCAGGGCGATCTCGTTCGGCGTCTTCTGCCGGGAGGCGCCCTCGACGAGGGAGATCATGCGGTCCAGGAAGGAGTGCCCGGCGCGCGAGGTGACGCGGACGACGATCCTGTCGGACAGGACGGTCGTACCGCCCGTCACGCCGCTGCGGTCGCCGCCGGACTCGCGGATGACCGGCGCCGACTCGCCGGTGACGGCGGACTCGTCGACCGCCGCGACGCCCTCGACGACATCGCCGTCGGCCGGGATCAGCTCGCCCGCCTCCACCAGGACGAAGTCGAAGGGGCGCAGCTCGGTGGCGGCCACCGCCTCCGTCTCGGCGTGGCCGACGTCCATGCCCACGCGCCAGTTGTGGCGCAGCCGCAGGGCGACGGTGTCCGTGCGGGTCTTGCGCAGGGCGAGCGCCTGCGCCTTGCCGCGGCCCTCGGCGACGGCCTCCGCGAGGTTCGCGAAGATCACCGTGAGCCAGAGCCAGGCGCTGATGACCAGGGAGAAGACGGACGGGTGGAACACCGCGGACCCCGTGGTGATGACCGCGCCGCAGGCGACGACGAACAGCACGGGGTTCTTCACGAGCACCCGCGGCCGCAGCTTGTGCAGCGCGTCGGGGAACGACTTCAGGAACTGGAGCGGATCGACGAGGCCGCCGGGGCGGACCCGCCGTCGGTGGTCGGGCCTGGGCTCGGGACTGCGCCCGGGCGACTGGCTCTCGGGGGAGGGAGGAGCCTGCTGCGGGGCGGCGGGAAGCATGGGTGAAGGTGGCTTTCTGGTGGGGGATCGGCCACGGAGAGCGGCCGCGCGCACAGGAAGCTAGCCGTGGCAGCCCTGTCACAGCAGCCTCACGGCGGGTATTTGATGCCCCTCTGACAGCCCCTCGCATCCCCCTGTCAAGGCTCCGTCAAGAGAGCCTGATGAGGCATCAGGGGGGCGTCAACGAAAGCGGAAACGACCGGAACGCGACCAAAACTGATCACCACGGGGGAACGGACGAACGAGTCCCCGAGGCGCGGTGCGAGGTACGTGACGGTCACCGCCCGGCGCACGCGGTCCTCTCACGGGGGTGTGGGGCCGCGCCGCGCACAGCGGTTCCACGCTCGTTCGTCCCACCGGACGTCCCGGATCCGCGGCCACGAGGGGGGCCGCGGATCCGGGACGTCCCGCTTTCCCCGGAGTTCCCTTCGCGTCCCACCCGCCTCATCCGCCCCGTCGCGCTCGCCGCGGGCGCTCCGGCCCGTGGTCCGCAAGCCATGGCCAAGGCGTAAGGGACTCGTCAGGAGGACGTCAACGCTGGTGAGGCCGCCGTATGAGAGGCGTCAAGGGCGGCGGTGAAAGCGCTGGTGGGCGCTTTGCTTCACAGGACCGCAGGTAACTCCGTGGGCCTGTTCCCCTTCGGCCGTATGCGATTCGAGGGCCTGGCTCGCGCGCACACTTCAGAGAGGCGGCACACCGATGACCCGGGTGCTGGTGGTCGAGGACGACCCACAGCTCGTACGGGCTCTGGAGATCAACCTCAAGGCACGTAAGTACGAGGTGGAGGCGGCGGTCGACGGGGGCACAGCCCAGCGTCTGGCCGCGGCGCACCCGCCTGACGTGGTCCTCCTTGATCTCGGGCTGCCCGACATGGACGGCCTCGACGTGATCAGATGGCTGCGCGGCTTCAGCCGCGCGCCGATCCTCGTCGTGTCCGCCCGCCACACGTCCGACGAGAAGGTCTCCGCCCTCGACGCGGGCGCCGACGACTACATCACCAAGCCGTTCAGCATGGACGAACTCCTCGCCCGGCTGCGGGCCGCGGCCCGCAGGGGCCGTCCCACGGGCCGCGAGGAGGCCTCCGCGATCGTTGAGACCGAGGGCTTCACGCTCGACCTGCTCGCCAAGAAGGCCTTACGGGACGGCAGGGCCGTGCGTCTCACCCCGACCGAGTGGCACCTCCTGGAGGTCCTGATCCGCCACCGCGGCCGCCTCGTCAGCCAGCAGCAGCTGCTCGGCGAGGTGTGGGGGCCCTCGCAGAGCACCCGGACCAACTACCTGCGGGTGTACATGGCCCAGCTGCGCCGGAAGCTGGAGCCCGATCCGGCCCACCCGCGCCATCTGATCACCGCGCCGGGGATGGGGTACCGGTTCGAGGAGTGAGGCCGTTTCGGGGAACGGGGAGTGAGGCCTCTGCGGGGAACGAGGACTGAGGCCGCTTCGGGGAACGGTGAATGAGGCCTCTGCGGGGAGCGAGGGATGAGGCCTCTGCGGGGAACGGCGAATGAGGCCTCTTCGGGGCGCGCGGCCGGTGCCAGGAAGGGGCCGGTGCGGGGCACGAGGGCGGGCGGGGTGGTGGAAACGGCGCGCGTGGGGCGCTGGCGTCAGCAGAGTGTCAGCGTGCGCCTCCTCGCCGTCAACGGCTCGTCATGGACGGTCGGTTGACACGCCGTGCCGGGCATAACGTCACTGTGTGCCCGGTGCACGCCACCGGGTCCATGGCGCCCGCCCGAACGACGAGGGCCCCTGCCAGGGCTCCTCGAGGAGGAAATCCCATGACCCAGCAGCTGCTGTGCGGCGAAGACCCCGAGCCTTCCGAACGCGGCCCGGCCGGACCGCTGTTCGTTCCCGTCCGGCCGGGACCCGCGGGCTGCGTCGCCCGCCTGTTCCGCACCCCCGCGGGCGGCCGCACCGCCGTCGCGTTCACCTCGCCGCAGCGGCTGACCGCCGCGCTCGGCGCCCGCCAGTCCTGGATCCGCCTCTCCGAACCCGCGCTGCGCGCGCTCATCGAACCCCTCGGCGTCGCCCGCGTCACCGTCGACCCGTTTCTGACCCCCGAGGCGTCGGCCGCCGCCGCTCCGGCCGGCCCCGTCACCACCCTGGTGCCGGTGGCCCCGTCGAGCCCCCGCCGCGTCTCGCGCTGGCGCGAGTGGGACCCCCAGGCCGCGGGCGCCTCGCGCGTCACCGGAACCGCCGCGGTCGCCGGCGCCCTGACCGCCTGGATCGGCTGACCCCCGGCCCGTGACGAGGGACGACGTGACGACGTGACGACGACCAGGCGAAAAGAGGAGCTTGCCATGACCCTGGCGGACCTGCCGGCGGCCCGCGCCCACACCGCTGCCACCGCCGAGGTGGCGGCGGCCGACGACCTGGTGGTGTGGCCCCACTCCACCGAACGGCTGCCGGGCGGCGACCTGGCCGTGGGCGGGGTGGCGCTCACGGAGGTCGCCGACCGCTTCGGCACCCCGTCCTACCTCATGGACGAGGCCGACGTGCGCGACCGCTGCCGCACCTATCTGCACGCCTTCCCCGACGCCCGGGTGCTGTACGCGGCGAAGGCGTTCCTGTGCCGCGCGATGGCGCACTGGGTGGCGGAGGAGGGCCTGGGCCTGGACGTGTGCTCCGCCGGTGAGCTCGAACTCGCCGTGACCACCGGCTTCCCCGCCGACCGCATCGTGCTGCACGGCAACGCCAAGAGCCCCCAGGACCTGCGCGCGGCGCTCAGGCTCGGCGTGGGGCGCATCGTCATCGACAGCGCCTCGGAGATCGCCCGGCTCGCCGCGGCCGTACCGCAGGGCAGCCGCCAGAAGGTCCTCGTACGGGTGGTGCCCGGCATCGCCGCGGGCGGCCACAGCAAGGTCCGCACCGGCACCGACGACCAGAAGTTCGGCCTGTCCCTCACGGACGGCTCCGCGCAGCACGCCATCGCCCGCATCCTCGACCAGCCCGGCCTGGAACTGGTCGGCCTGCACTGCCACCTGGGCTCGCAGATCACCACGGACAAGCCGTATCTGTGCGCCGTCAGACGACTGGTCGGCCTGATGGCCCGGATCAAGGACCACCACGGCCTGACCCTGCCCGAGCTCGACCTCGGCGGTGGCTTCGGCATCGCCTACCGCCCCGGCGAGGACGCGCTGGACATCACCGCCCTGGCCCGCAAGGTGCGCGCCGAACTGGCGGAGAGCTGCGCGGCCGCCGGGCTCGCCGTGCCCCGGCTGCTCGTCGAGCCCGGCCGCGCCATCGCAGGACCCGCGGGCGTCGCGCTCTACCGCGTCCTGTCCGTGAAGCGCACCGGCGAGCGCACCTTCGTCGCGGTCGACGGCGGCATGAGCGACAACCCGCGGCCCGCGCTGTACGGCGTGGCTTACGTCCCGCGCCTGGTCGGGCGCCGCTCGACGGCCGCGCCCGCGCCGGTCACCGTCGTCGGGCGGCACTGCGAGGCCGGTGACGTGCTCGCCGCCGACATCCAGCTGCCGGGCGACACCCGGCCCGGGGACCTGCTGGCCGTGCCCGTCGCGGGCGCCTACCACCTGTCGATGGCCTCCGGCTACAACCTCGTCGGACGCCCGCCGGTGGTCGCCGTCGCGAACGGCCACGCCAGGCTGCTGGTGCGGCGCGAGTCCCTGGAGGACTTCCGCAGCCGCGACGTGGGCCTCTGAGCGGGGCCCGGAACGGCTCCGTGCCCGTCGGGACGCCACTCCAGCGGCGCCCCGACGGGCACGGGTACTGCTCCTGGTACTTGGTACTGGTACTGCTACCGGTACGAGATCAGAGGATCGCGCCGGGGGCGTAGGCCGCGGCCTCGGGGCGCTCCTTGAGCACCGCCTCGATCCGCGCGACGACCGCCGCGACCTGGTCGGCGGCCGCGCCAGTGAACGACAGCTTGTCGGCCATCAGCGCGTCCAGCCGCTCCCGGTCCAGCGGGATGCGGGGGTCCGCGGCGAGCTTGTCGAGGAGCTCGTTGCGCTCGGCGCCCCGCTCGCGCATGGCGAGCGCCGAGGCGACCGCGTTCTCCTTGATGGCCTCGTGCGCCTCCTCGCGGCCCACGCCCGCGCGCACCGACGCCATGAGCACCTTGGTGGTGGCCAGGAACGGCAGATAGCGGTCCAGCTCACGGGCGACGACGGCGGGGAACGCGCCGAACTCGTCGAGCACCGTCAGGAAGGTCTCCAGCAGGCCGTCGAGCGCGAAGAACGCGTCGGGCAGGGCCACGCGGCGGACCACGGAGCAGGACACGTCGCCCTCGTTCCACTGGTCGCCCGCGAGCTCCGCGGTCATCGAGGCGTAGCCGCGCAGGATCACCGTGAGGCCGTTGACACGCTCGCAGGAGCGGGTGTTCATCTTGTGCGGCATGGCCGAAGAGCCGACCTGGCCCGGCTTGAAGCCCTCGGTGACCAGCTCGTGCCCGGCCATCAGCCGGATCGTCTTCGCCAGCGACGACGGCGCGGCGGCCAGCTGCACCAGGGCCGTGACGACCTCGTAGTCGAGGGAGCGCGGGTAGACCTGGCCGACGGAGGTGAAGGCGCTCTCGAAGCCCAGGTGGGTGGCCACGCGGCGCTCCAGGTCCGCGAGCTTGTCCGCGTCGCCGCCGAGCAGGTCGAGCATGTCCTGGGCGGTGCCGACGGGGCCCTTGACGCCGCGCAGCGGATAGCGCGCGAGGAGGTCCTCCACGCGGCGGTAGGCGACGAGCAGCTCGTCGGCGGCGGTCGCGAAGCGCTTGCCCAGCGTCGTCGCCTGCGCGGCCACGTTGTGCGAGCGGCCCGCCATGACCAGCTCCGCGTACTCGCCGGAGAGGCGGCCGAGCCGGGCCAGGACCGCCACCGTGCGGTCGCGCACCAGCTCCAGGGAGAGCCGGATCTGCAGCTGCTCCACGTTCTCGGTCAGGTCGCGGGAGGTCATGCCCTTGTGGACGTGCTCGTGCCCGGCGAGCGCGTTGAACTCCTCGATACGAGCCTTCACATCGTGGCGCGTGACCTTCTCGCGCTCGGCGATCGAGGCCAGGTCGACCTGGTCGAGCACGCGCTCGTAGTCGGCGATCGCGGCGTCCGGCACCTCGATGCCGAGGTCCTTCTGCGCGCGCAGCACGGCGAGCCAGAGCCTGCGCTCCAGTTTGACCTTCTGCTCGGGCGACCAGAGCGTGGCGAGCTCGGCGGAGGCGTAACGCCCGGCGAGGACGTTCGGGATGCGGGGCTTTGCGGCAGCGGCAGTCACAGTCGGCCATTCTACTGGCGGTTTCTGCAGGCCAGCGCCGCGGTGGGGTTCGTGCGAAGCTACGACACGCCGTGCGGCGCGCTGTGCGGCTACGGGTGCGGGTGCCCCCGTTCCCCCGCTCACAGACATTGGCGCTCCGCACCTCGTCCTCAAACGCCGGACGGGCTGAATCTCCCGCACCCGAGCGATCAAGCCAGGCCAGGGCATTCCAGCCCGTCCGGCGTTTGAGGACGAGCGCGCAGCGCGATGAAGGGGCGGGCGGGTGGGGGAGAAAGGTCTGTCTCAGGCCGGGTGCGGGTCGACGCGGGGCCAGGTTCCGACCGGGCCCGGCGCCGTGCCGTTCGCCGGGGTGACCCAGAACGCCCGCCCGGTGGCCGGGTCCACGTGGGCGCCCGTCCTGCCGTCGCCGGAGGAGCGCCCGGTGAGGCGGCGGCCGATCCACGGGGCCAGGTGCCGCCGGGCGAAGCGGGCGTCGGCGGCCCGGCGGGCGGCCCAGCTCGCGCTCACGGCGGGCGGCAGCGGGGCGCGCCAGTCGTCCTCGGGCGCGTACCCGAGCGTCTGCCACACGGCTTCGGCGACCCTGCGGTGCCCCTCCGCCGTCAGGTGCAGCCGGTCCACGTCCCACATCCGCTGGTCGCCGAGGCTGATCGCCCCGTACAGGTCGACGACGAGGGCGCCGTGCCGGGCCGCGAGGTCGTCGACGAAGCCGAAGAGCTCCTCCATGCGCGGCCGGAAGCGCTCCAGGACCGGCCCTTCGCGGCCGGGGCTGCGCATGAGGACGAGCTGCTTGCAGGACGGGGCGAGCGTCTCCACGGCCTGTTCCAGGAGGCCGCGCACACGGCCCATGTCGCACTTGGGCCGCAGGGTGTCGTTGAGGCCGCCGACGAGTGTGATCACGTCGGCGCCGAGCCCGGCCGCCACGTCGACCTGCTCGTCGACGATCTGCCCGATGAGCTTGCCGCGCACCGCGAGGTTCGCGTACCGGAATCCGGGGGTGCGGGCCGCGACGCGCTCGGCCAGGACGTCGGCCCAGCCGCGGTAGCCGCCGTCGGGCAGCAGGTCGGACATGCCCTCCGTGAAGGAGTCGCCGACCGCGACAAGGCTGGTGTAGTTGACGTTGATCTCCATGGCGGAACCGATCGTAACCCGCCCGCCAGGACCGGGCCCGGGGCCCGGGCAGGCCAGGACCGGCCGCCGATCCCCGCACCGCTCATCGACAGCGGCCGCGACCGGCGTCACGATAACGGCAGTTGAGGGCTCAACCGGTGAGTTCCTCGCTCCTGGAGAGGGGACCGCCATGTGGAGCGCCGCCTTCTGGAAAGCCACGGCCGAGCGCGCGATCCGTACCTTCGCGCAGGCACTCGCCGCCGTGCTCGTCGCCGGTGCGGCCAACCTCCTCGACGTGGCCTGGGCGGCGGCCCTCGGTACGGCGGGCATGGCGGCGCTGCTCGCCGTGCTCACGGCGCTCGGCTCCGCGAAGGTGGGCCCGCCGGGACCCGGGCTCACCGAGACCCCGGACGGCGGCGGCCGCGCGCCCGCGCTCTGACGGGACACGCGGCCGCCCCCCCACGTCACGAGGGCCGCACGGTCACGAGGGCCGCACCGTCACGCGGGCTGCCCGAACAGCTCCCGCAGCACGTCCTCCATCGTGACCATCCCGGCGAGGCGGCCGTCGGAGCCGAGCACCGCCGCCACGTGCGTGCGGCTGGCCCGCATCGCGGTGAGCACCCCGTCAAGCGGCGTGCTCTCCCGCACCCGCGCGATCGGCCGCATGTCCGCCACGCGGAACGGCAGGTCGCGCGGCGTCACCTCAAGCGCGTCCTTCACATGCAGATAGCCGACGATGCGGCGCCCCTCGTCGACGACCGGGAAGCGCGAGAACCCGGTGTCCGCCGAGAGCCGCTCCAGCTGCTCCGGGGTGACGCCCACGCGGGCGTACACCACGCGTTCAAGGGGCAGCACCACGTCGCGCACCGGACGGCGGCCGAGTTCGAGGGCCTCGTGCAGCCGTTCCTGCGCGCGGTCGTCGATCAGCCCGGCGTCGCTGGAGTCCCGCACCATGCGGGCCAGCTCGGCGTCCGAGAACACCGCCGCGACCTCGTCCTTCGTCTCGACCCGCAGCAGCCTCAGGATGCCGTTGGCGAACGCGTTGATGGTGAAGACCACCGGGCGCACGGCCCGCGCGAGCGCCACCAGGGGCGGGCCGAGCAGCAGCGCGGTGCGCACGGGCTCGGCGAGCGCCACGTTCTTCGGGATCATCTCGCCGAGCAGCATGTGCAGATACGTCGCCACGGCGAGCGCGATGACGAAGGAGACCGGGTGGATCAGGCCGTGCGGCATGCCCACCGCGGCGAACAGCGGGTCGAGCAGGTGCGCGATCGCGGGCTCGGCGACGACACCGAGCACCAGGGTGCACAGGGTGATGCCGAGCTGCGCGGCCGCCATCAGGACGGACACGTGCCGCAGGCCCCACAGCACGCTCTTGGCGCGGCGGTCGCCGTCCTTCGCGCGCCCGTTCTCCATGTGCTGCTCGATCTGGCTGCGCCGCACCGAGATCAGCGCGAACTCGGCGCCCACGAAGAAGGCGTTGACGACGAGGGTCGCCAGGCCGATCAGGAGCTGGATGACGGTCATCGCTCGTCCGCCTCCGTCTCGTCCCGCGGCGCGGGCGGCGCGTGCAGCAGCACGCGCGCGGCGCGGCGGCCGCTCGCGTCCAGGACCTCCAGGCGCCACCCGGCGACGCCGACGACGTCCCCGACGGCGGGGATGCGGCCGAGCTCGGTGGCCACGAGCCCGGCGAGGGTCTCGTACGGGCCGTCCGGGACCCGCAGGCCCACGCGCGCCAGCTGGTCGGTGCGGGCCGCGCCGTCCGCCGAGTACAGCGCCCCGCCGTCCTCGTCGGTGCCGACGGGGGCCAGGTCGGACGTCTCGTGCGGGTCGTGCTCGTCGCGCACCTCGCCGACGACCTCCTCCACGATGTCCTCCAGGGTGGCGACTCCGGCCGTGCCGCCGTACTCGTCGATGACGACGGCCATGGTGCGCTTGCCCGAGAGCCGGTCGAGGAGCCGGTTGACGGTCAGGGACTCCGGTACGAGCAGCGGCTCGCGCATGAGCTCGCTGACCCGCACGCGGGCGCGGCGCTCGGCGGGCAGGGCGATGACGTCCTTGATGTGGACGACGCCGACGACCGCGTCAAGCGAGCCCCGGTAGACGGGGAAGCGGGAGAGGCCGGTCGCCCGCGTCGCGCTGGCGACGTCCTGGCAGGTGGCCTGGGCCTCCAGGGCCATGACCTGGACGCGCGGCGTCATCACGTTCTCGGCGGTCAGGTCGGCCAGGTTCAGGGTGCGCATGAACCGCTCGGCGGTCTCCGCCTCCAGGGCGCCCTCCTTGGCGGAGTGCCGGGCGAGCGCCGCGAGCTCCTTGGGGCCGCGCGCGGAGTCGAGCTCCTCGGCGGGCTCCATGCCCATGCGGCGCACGGCGCGGTTCGCCGTGTTGTTCAGGTGCGTGATGAAGGGCCGGAAGGCCGCGCTGAAGACCCGCTGCAAGGTGGCCACCCGCTTGGCGACGGGCAGCGGCGAGGAGATCGCCCAGTTCTTGGGGACCAGCTCGCCGACGACCATCAGGAAGACGGTGGACAGCGCCGTGCCGAGCACGAGGGCGACGGTCGGCGCCGCCGACGCGGGCACGCCGACGGAGCCGAGCGGGCCCTCGATCAGATCGCCGATCGCGGGCTTGGCGAGCATGCCGACGACCAGGCCGGTCACGGTGATGCCGAGCTGCGCGCCGGAGAGCTGGAAGGTGAGGTTCTTGACCGCCTTGAGGGCGCTGGCGGCGCCGCGCTCGCCGCGCTCGGCGGCCCGCTCGAGCTCGCTGCGCTCGACGGTCGTGAGCGAGAACTCCGCCGCGACGAACACGCCGCACGCCAGCGAGAGCAGCACCGCCACGAGGAGCAGAAGCACTTCGGTCATCGGGTCACCTCCGTCCCATGATCGGGCAGGGGCGTGGTGAACGCGCGATGTCGGGTACTGGGAGGCTCGCCCATGGGCGGACGCTCACACCTTTCGTTGGCTTGCAGGAGCCCGTCCATGTTAAAGGATCAGCAAAACACCCCGCATGGCATCACGATCCGTGACGATCACGTTCCCCGGCGAGGCGCTTCGCCCCCGGTGCTTACCTCCGGTGCCTACCCCCGGCGCTTCACCCCCCCCGTGCCTCACTCCAGGTGCTTCACCCAGCGGCTCCACTGCTGCTGCGGCGCGTACCCCGCCGCGTGCCAGGCATGGTGGGCGCGTTCGTTGCGATTGAGGACCATGGCGTCCGCGCGGCGCCCGCCGAGCGCGGCGAACCGCTCCTCCGCCGCCCCGAGCAGCGCCGAGCCGATGCCGCGCCGCCGCAGGTCCGGACGCACCGCGAGCCGGTACAGATGGCACCGCCAGCCGTCGAAGCCCGCGATCACCGTGCCCACGAGCTCCCCGTCGAGCTCGGCGAGCAGCAGGGACTCGGGGTCGCGGGCGACCAGGCGCTCCACCCCCGAGCGGTCGTCGCTGATGCTCGTTCCCTCGGCGGCCGCCTTCCAGAAGGCGAGCACCGCGTCCAGGTCGTCGGGCGACGCGGCCCGTATGCGTACGTCGTTCATGGCCCCACCCCATCACCCGAGGGGCCGCCGCCGCCCGGAATTCCACGATCCGGACCCATGATCGGAACGGCGGCCCCGGGGCGGCGGCGTCACTCGCCGCGCAGCTCCTCGATGACCGGGCCGAACTCCTCGAAGTACGGCTCCAGGATCGTGAAGTACGAGAATCCGTACCGCTCGCGCAGGGCCCGCAGCCGCTCGGCGATCTGGCGGGCCGTGCCGATGAGCAGGATGGGCAGGTCGAGCGCGTCCTCGACCGTCACGTGCGGAATGTGCTCGACGACCTCCTGGGCGACCGCCCGCGGGTCGTCGGTGATCCGCACCAGCTGGATGAGCAGGTTCAGCTCGGCGGGCTCGGCGCGCCCGGCCGCGAACCGCTGGTAGGCGGCGACGCGTTCGTCAAGCTCGGCGGGGGACAGATGGACCATCTTGCCGCCCGCGTCGCCCGGCACCGCGCGGGCCCCGGTGAACGCCGCGATGTCGGCGTGCTCGGCGGTGAGCCGCATCATGCGGTCGCCGCTGCCGCCGATCAGGAGCGGCGGGCGCGGCTGGCTGAGCGGGCGCGGCTGGAACTCCTCGTCGGCGAAGAGGCGGTCCAGCTCCTCGACGGTGCGCCGCAGATGCGTCACACGCTCGCCGGGCGTGCCGAACGGCAGGCCCGCGGCGTCGTGCTCCGCCCGCACATAGCCGGTGCCCAGGCCGAGTTCCAGGCGGCCGTCGGTGAGCTGGTCCGTGGTGGCCACGTCCCGGGCGAGCAGCGTCGGGTTGAAGAAGCCCGCGTTCAGGACGAACGTGCCGACGCGGACCCGCTCGGTCGCCTCGGCGGCGGCCACGACGGAGGGGAACGGCGAGGCCATGCCCAGGTGGTCCGCGACCAGGATGACGTCATACCCGAGCCGCTCGGCCGTGCGGCACTTCTCCCGCCACTCGGCGCGCGGGGCGGGCGTGAGCATGTTGACGCCGAAACGGAAGGGACGTACGGGCATGAAATCTCCCACAGCACACGGTGATCGACACAGTCACCCCGAGTCCATCACCCGCACCGCGCCGCACGCCACCGCATTACCCGCCGCCACCCACCGCCACGCGCCGCACGCCCGTGCGCCCGCGACTCACTCGTGCGCGATCGCCTCCAGGACGTTCATGCGCGACGCGCGCAGCGCGGGCAGCAGCGCCGCCACGATCCCGACCACCACCGAGCCGATCACCACGGTGACGATCGTCGACCACGGCACCGCGAACGCCGTCAGGCCCTGTAGCTCCAGAACCTGTTGCATGGACACGCCCCACACCAGGCCGAGCGCGAGCCCGAGCACCGCGCCGAACACGGCGATCACCACCGACTCCAGGCGGATCATGCGCCGCAGCTGCCGCCGCGCGAGCCCGATCGCGCGCAGCAGCCCGATCTCGCGGGTGCGCTCCACGACCGACAGGGCCAGGGTGTTGACCACGCCGAGCACGGCGATCACGATCGCGAGGCCGAGCAGCGCGTACACCAGGTAGAGCAGCACCGAGATCTGCTCGCGGATCAGCTCCTTGTAGGAGGCCTTGTCGTTCACCTGGATCTGCGGGTACGGGTCGAGCGCGGCCTCCAGGCGGTCGCGCAACGCGTCGCTGCCGGTGCCGTCGGCGGCGTTGACGTAGAGCGTGGAGTCCTGCCCGTCGGGCACGTACTTCTCCAGGGTGGCGAGCCCCATGAAGAGGCCGCCCTTCAGGTCGGGGCCCTCCGCGAGGTCCAGGTCGGTGAGCGCGCCGACGGTCAGGTCGGCGTCGCGCTTGCCGGAGAACGTCACGGGCACCACCGAACCGACGCGCAGGCCGTGGTCCTTGGCGAAGTCCTTGTCCATCGCGAGGTGCCCGGGGGCCAGCGCCCTGGCCGTACTGCCGCGCGCGTACGTGAGGTTGAGGACCTCGTCGACCCCCTCGCCGTAGCCGCCCGCCGCGGTCTTCACGGTCTCTCCGTCGGGCATGCGCAGCTTGAGGGAGGTGAGGCGGCTGCGGACGGCGAGGCCCACGCCCTTCGTCGCGCGGACCTTCTCGGTGACCTCCGCGGGGAAGGGGGAGTAGGGGCCGTTCGCGCCGCCGACGACGAAGTCGGCGCCGAGCGTCTTGTCGATCTGCTCGTCGAACGACTTGGTCATCGAGGCGCTGGCCACCGCAAGGCCGCCCACCAGCGCGAGGCCCACCATCAGGGCCGCCGCCGTGGCGCCCGTGCGGCGCGGGTTGCGCAGGGCGTTGCGCTGGCTCATCCGGCCCACGGAGCCGAAGAGCGCGGGGAAGGCGCCGCCGAGCACCCGGATCACCGGGCGCACCAGGAGCGGTCCCGCCACCACCGTGGCGATGAGCGTGAGGACGACGCCGAGCCCGAGCAGCGAGGCCGACGTCGAGGTGTCGGACACCGTCGCGCAGCCACCGAGCGCCGCCGCCCCCGCGAGCCCGACCAGGGCACCGACGAGCGCCCGCAGCCGCAGCGGCCGCCCCACGCCTGCGACCTCGGCGTCCGCGAGCGCGGCCATCGGCGAGACCTGCGCGGCCCGGCGCGCGGGCAGATACGCCGCGACGAAGGTGACGCCAACCCCGACGACGTACGAGACGACGGGCGTCGGCCAGCCGATCACCATGTCCGCGGACTTCAGGTTCATGCCGAGCAGGCCCATCAGCTCGATGAGCGTGACGGCGAGCCCGATGCCCGCGGCGAGCCCAAGCGTGGCGCCGACTACGCCGAGCAGCACCGCCTCGATCAGGACCGAGCGGCGCACCTGCCTGCGGTCGGCGCCGAGCGCGCGCAGCAGCCCCAGCTCACGGGTGCGCTGCGCGATCAGCATGGAGAAGGTGTTGACGATCAGGAAGACGCCGACGAGCACGGCGACCCCGGCGAAGCCGAGCATCACGTACTTGATGACGTCGAGGAACCCGCCGAGCTCGTCGGCGGCGGACTTGGCCTGCTCGGCCGCGGTCTCGATGTCGTACGCCGAGCCCAGCTCGGCGGCCACGCGCCGCTTGAGCTCCGCGTCGCTCACCCCGGGCGTCGCGTCCACGGCGATGCTGGTCGCCGCGGACTTGTCGCCGAGCAGCCGGGCCTGCGCGGTCGGCGTGTCGAGGAACAGCAGCGCGGCGCCGGGGTTGGTGGTGCGGAACGTGACGACGCCGACGACCTTCACCTTGAACGAGCCGGGCGCGGCGAGCACGGTCAGCGTGTCGCCGATCTCCACGTCCTTCTTGTCGGCGGTGTCCTTGTCGATCAGGGCCTCGCCGGGGCCGCGCGGGGTGTGCCCGGAGGTCAGCCGCACCGGGCTGCGCTCGGTCTCGTACCAGTTCACGGCGACCGTGGGGGCGCCCGTCGTCGGGCCCACCGGGTCGTTGTCGCGGTCGACGACGGTGATGTTCTCCACGGACGCGTCGACGTGCGTGGCCGCGACCCCGTCGACCTTCGCCACCCGGCGCGCGACGGCGGCGGGCAGGGTCGGGGTGCGCCCGGTAAGGACGTCCTCGTCGCGGTCGGCGTCCGGGGCGACCGCGACATCGGCCGCGGTGGACGCGAAGAGGGCGTCGAAGGTGCGGTTGACGGTGTCGGAGAAGATCAGGCTGCCCGCGACGAACGCCACCGAGAGGACCACGGCGAGCGCCGAGAGGGCGAGTCGGCCCTTGTGCGCGAGGAAGCTGCGCAGCGTCGACTTCAGCACGCGGGACCGCCCTGATCCGTACCGGGCGCGGGCGCGGGGGCCGCGCTGGGACCCGGCGGGTCAGGCGGGACATCAGCGGCGCCGTGGGGCGCCCCGTGCAGCGCGTCGAACCGCTTCATGCGCTCCAGGACCGCCTCCGACGTCGGCTGCTCCATCTCGTCCACGATCCGGCCGTCGGCGAGGAAGAGCACCAGGTCGGAGTGGGCGGCCGCGCCCGGGTCGTGGGTCACCATCACCACCGTCTGGCCCAGCGTGTCCACGGCCTCGCGCAGGAAGCCGAGGACTTCCAGACCGGCCCGCGAGTCGAGGTTGCCGGTCGGCTCGTCGGCGAAGATCAGCTCGGGGCGCGCGGCCAGGGCCCGGGCGCAGGCGACGCGCTGCTGCTGCCCGCCGGACAGCTGCGCGGGCCGGTGCCGGAGCCGGTCGCGCAGGCCGAGCGTGTCGATGACGTGCTCCAGCCACTCGGGGTCGGGGCGGCGGCCCGCGATGTCCATGGGCAGCGTGATGTTCTCCCGGGCGTTGAGCGTCGGGATCAGGTTGAACGACTGGAACATGAAGCCCACCCGGTCGCGCCTGAGCCGCGTCAGCTCGCGCTCCTTGAGACCGGTGATCTCGGTCTCGCCGAGCCACACCTGACCCGCCGACACCGAGTCGAGCCCGGCCAGCGTGTGCATGAGCGTGGACTTGCCGGATCCCGAGGGGCCCATCACGGCCGTGAACCGCCGCTGGGCGATGTCCACGTCCACCGCGTCCAGGGCGAGCACCGCGGTGTCGCCCGAGCCGTAGGCCTTGGTGAGGCCGCGGGCGCGGGCGGCGGTCCCGGCGGGCTCCGCGAGCGCTCCGCTCGGTGTAGAAGCAGGTGTGGACAAGGCCGCCTCCCCGGTTGTGGCCGTCCCGATTCCCGTACGCGAGTTCCCGTACGCGAGCCGAGAGTAGGGGGTGGGGACCGCTGGCTGGTATCCCTCGCAGGTCGGGCCCTGGAGCGCGTGTAAGGGGCACGATTCCGCACGTGCCCGCACGTGCCCGCTCCCTTGCCGCTGCTAGCGCCGCGGCGCTAGCTTGAGGAACATGGCGAAGACGCAGCTGAACGTGCGGGTGGACGAGGACACCGCGCGCGCCGCGCGCGAGCGCGCCCTGGCCCGCGGCATGAGCGTGAACCGGTACATCGAAGAACTGGTCAAGCAGGACGTCGGCGAGCTCGGCCACACCTTCGTCGAGGCCGCGTCCGACTTCATGGCGCAGTACGAGTCCGTGTTCACGCAGGAGTTCGGCGCGGACCGCGAAGGTCGTCGCTGACCCTTGGGCCTCCGCATCGACCTCGCCTGGCTCCTCATGATCGCCGAACAGAGAACACCGGGAGACCCCCAGGTCACCGACTGGGGCGCCCTGGTGGCCGCCGTCGCCCGGCACCAGGCGGAGATCTTCGACGTCCCCGTCTACGAGCGCCCGCACGACCGCGCAGCCGCCCTGCTGCAGACCCTGCTGCACCTGCCCGCCCTGGAGCGGTCGAACGCGCTCTTCGCCTCGTCCGTCGCGTACGCGTACCTCGTGGCGAGCGGCGTGAAGGTGGAGACCTCGCCCGAGCAGGTGCGCGACCTCGCCCGGCTGGTGAAGGAGGGCGGGGCGACCGTGCGGGAGATAGCGGACGAGCTGCGCCGGTGGAGCCTGTGACCCCCGGGGACGCTCCCCGCCGATGAGTTTCCCGCCCCGCGCCGGTCTGCCTGACGACACCTTCGCGACCCTTGCGACCCTCGGGAGGCCCGGGATGCCCGCCACCATCCAGCCCATGCTCATCACCCCGGACGTGATCCGGCTCCAGGCCTTCTACGCCCAGCTGCTCGGCGCGGAGCAGACGGTCCGCGTCCCCGACGACGGCCCCGTCTTCTTCGTTACCCTGCGCGTGAAGGAATCGGAGATCGGCCTCGTCGCCAACGACAAGGCTCCGCTGGGTGTGCCGCAGCGCTCGCTCCTGAGCGTCATGGTCGACGACGTGGACGCCCTGCTCGACCCCGTACGGGACCTGGGCGGCCAGGTGCTCGGCCCGCCGAACGACATGCCGTGGGGCCAGCGGGTCGCCCACGTCAAGGACCCCGACGGCAACGCGCTCAACCTGGTGCAGCCGATCTGACCCGCGCCCGCGCGGGCGAGCGGCGCCGCTCAGTCCTCGGCGGGCCGCCGGGCCGAGCCAAGGACGCAGAACGAGCTGGGCAGCCGCGGGCCGGTCGCGGGCACCAGGACCCGGCGGTAGGGGCCGAGCTCGAACCCGGCCGCGCGCAGCGCGCCCACGGGGTCGCGGCCGGTGTGGCAGCCGCCGAACAGCAGCGGCCACACCGTGGCGTCGAGGCCCCGCTGCACCGCCGCGTGGACCGCGCCCGGCGCCCTGCCGTGCTCGAAGAACCGCAGCTCGCCGCCCGGCCGTAGGACCCGCCGCAGCTCGGCGAGCGCGCGCGGCACCTCGCGCACGCTGCACAGCACCAGCGAGACGACGGCGACGTCGAACGCCTCGCTCTTGACCGGCAGCGCCTCGGCCGCGCCCGGCACCACGTCCACCGGCACGTCCGCGCGCAGCGCCGCGGACACGGCCAGCTGCCGCAGCGCGCGCTCCGGCTCGATCGCCACGACCTCGGAGACGGCGGCGGGATAGTGCGGGAAGTTCAGGCCGTTGCCCGCGCCGACCTCGATGACGCGACCGGAGACCCCGGCGAGCAGCTCCCTGCGGTGCGGCGCGATCCGGGGTTCGGCCGCGACGCTGCAGCGGGCGTAGAACCGGGCGAAGAGCGGGTGGTGGACGGCGTCGCGGGACGGCTTGGCACTCGGCATCGTGGCCTCCGCACGGAGGATGGGGATGGCTGGTTCTTCCCCCTTGCGGAGCGCCCCCAACCAGCCGCCGGCGCGGGGCGGCCCCGGCGGGCGACGCACGGTGGCTCTGGGGCGGGGCTGCCCCCCCCGGGAAACCCCGCCTCCCCGGGGAGGGGCTGCCCCCCGGGAAACCACGCCTCCCCGGGGGCGGGGCTGCCCCCTCGGGAAACCACGCCTCCCCGGGGGCGGGGCTGCCCCCTCGGGAAACCCCGCCCCCCCGGGGCAGCCTGTCTAGGGCAGCGAACCCCCGCCCCACACACCCCCGAGCTCCGGCCCCAGCCACCCGCTCGCCGCCCCGCGGAACGCCGTCGGGTCCAGCGCCCCGGCCCCCTCGGGCACCGCCCCGAGCAGCGGCGCCCCCGCCATCCCCGCCAGCTCCTCGACGTTGCACCGCGACGCGAGATCCGGCGCGGCGGGCCAGCTCCCGATCACCACGCCGAGCTGGTCGACGCCGCGCGCCCGCAGGGCCTCGCCCGTCAGCTGCGTCACGTTGAGCGTGCCGAGCCCGGCCGTCGTGACGACGAGCACCGGCGCGCCGAGCTCCCGCGCCACGTCCGCGAGGTTCGCCCCCGTCTCGTCGAGGTGGACGAGCAGCCCGCCGGCGCCCTCGATGAGGACGAGGTCGTGCGAGGCGGCCAGCTTCCGCGCGGCCTCGGCGACATCGGCGGGCCTGACGGGGGCGAGCCCCGCCCGGCGCGCGGCCGTCGACGGAGCCAGCGGCTCGGGGAAGCGGGCGAGTTCGACGCCGGTGACGCCGTCGCCCGCGAGCCGCCGCACCTCGGCGACGTCCCCCGGCTCACCGGGGCCGACCCCGGTCTGCGCGGGCTTCAGGACCGCCACGCTCCGCCCCGCGGCGAGCGCGAGGGCGGCGACGGCCGCCGTCGTCACGGTCTTGCCGATCTCCGTGCCCGTGCCGGACACCACGATGACGCTCACGCCCGCTCCTCGCCGCTCGCCCGGGCCGCCGCGCACACCGCGCGCCCGAGCAGGGCCACGTCCTCGTCGGAGGTGATGAAGGGCGGCATCGTGTAGATGAGGTCGCGGAACGGCCGCACCCACGCGCCCGCGGCCACGGCGGCCCGCGTCGCCGCCTCCATGTCGACCTGGTGGTCCAGCTGGACGACGCCGAGCGCGCCCAGGACCCGTACGTCACGGACGTACCCAAGCTCCGCGGCCGGGGCGAGCGCGGCCCGCAGGCCCACCTCGATCCGCTTCACCTCGGTCCCCCAGTCCTGGCCGACCAGCAGGTCGATCGAGGCGTTCGCCACCGCGGCGGCCAGGGGATTGCCCATGAAGGTGGGCCCGTGCGCGAGGACCGGGACCTCGCCGCGCGCGATGCCTTCGGCGACGCGCGGCGTGCACAGCGTCGCCGCCATCGTGAGATAGCCGCCGGTCAGGGACTTGCCCAGGCACATCACATCGGGCGTGACGCGCGCGTGGTCGGCGGCGAACAGCGCGCCCGTACGGCCGAATCCCGTCGCGATCTCGTCGAACACCAGCAGCACGTCGTGCGCGTCGCACGCCTCGCGCAGCGCCCGCAGATAGCGCGGCGAGTGGAAGCGCATGCCGCCCGCGCCCTGCACCACCGGCTCGACGATCACGCCCGCCAGTTCGTGGGCGTGCCGGCCGATCACGTCGTGGAGGTGCTCCGCGTACGCGGCGTCGTACGCGTCGAACCCGGCCGGGGGCAGGTCCGCGAACACCTGCTGGGGGAGCACGCCCTGCCACAGGGAGTGCATGCCGCCCTGGGGGTCGCACACGGCCATCGGCTGCCAGGTGTCCCCGTGGTAGCCGCCGCGCCAGGTGAGCATCCGCTGCTTCTCTGGCCTGCCGACGGAGCGCCAGTGCTGGAGGCACATCTTGACCGCGACCTCGACGGACACCGAGCCGGAGTCGGACAGGAAGACGTGCTCCAGGCCGTCCGGCGTCAGGTCGACGAGCCGCTTGGCGAGCCGCACGGCGGGCTCGTGGGTGAGCCCGCCGAACATGACGTGGCTCATGCGGTCCAGCTGGCCGCGCACCGCCTCGTTGAGGACGGGGTGGTTGTAGCCGTGGATGGCCGACCACCACGACGACATGCCGTCGACGAGCTCGCCGACGCCCGCGACCCGCAGCCGCACCCCGGCGGCCGACTCCACGACCAGTGGCTCCTGGCGCCCGGGCATCGGCCCGTAGGGGTGCCAGACGTGCGCGCGGTCGAGCGCGAGGATCTCGCCGATCTCCTTGACGTCAGGCATTGGGCGCCACGTCCGTCCCCGCGCCCCGACGGCGCACCGCCACCAGGTCCGTGCGCGCGGCGGACTTCTCCTCGGCCGCCGCCCCGGCCGCCGCGGCCACCGCGGGCTCTTCGTGGGTGCCGCACCCCGCGTCGTCCTGCGATCCGCACACGGAACCGCAGCCGCCGCGACGCCGGTGCTCCGGCAGCGTCGTCTGCTCCGTGGTCTCCACCTCGAAACCGGCGTCCGCGATCATCTCCAGGTCGGCCTTGCCCGCCTGGCCCTCGCTGGTCAGGTAGTCCCCGAGGAAGATCGAGTTGGCGAGGTGCAGGGCGAGGGGCTGCAGCGTGCGCAGGTGCAGCTCGCGGCCGCCCGCGATGCGGACCTCGATGTCCGGGCAGACGAACCGGACCATGGCCAGGATGCGCAGGCAGCGCTGCGGCGTGAGGTTCCACTCCTTGGCCAGCGGCGTGCCCTCGAAGGGGATCAGGAAGTTCACCGGCACCGAGTCCGCGTCCAGCTCGCGGAGCGCGAACACGACGTCGACCAGGTCCTCGTCCGTCTCGCCCATGCCGGAGATCAGCCCCGAGCAGGCGGAGAGCCCCGCCGCGTGGGCCTTTTGCACGGTGTCGACGCGGTCGGCGTAGGTGTGCGTCTTGGTGATGTCGCCGTACGTCGACTCCGACGTGTTCAGGTTGTGGTTGTACGCGTCGGCGCCCGCGCCGCGCAGCCGCTCCGCCTGGCCGTCGGAGAGCAGACCGAGGCAGGCGCACACCTCGACGCCCTCGTTCTGTTCCTTGATCGCCTTGATGGTGTTCGAGACGCGGTCGACGTCCCGGTCCGTCGGCCCGCGGCCGCTGGCCACCAGGCAGACCCGCTTGGCGCCGCCCGCGAGCCCGGCCGCCGCGGCCTTGGAGGCCTCGTCCGGCTTCAGCCAGGTGTACTTGAGGATGCCGGTCTCCGCGCCGAGCCGCTGGGAGCAGTACGAGCAGTCCTCGGGGCACAGGCCCGACTTCAGGTTGACCAGGTAGTTGAGCTTCACCCGGCGTCCGAACCAATGGCGCCGCACCTTTCCGGCCGCCGCCACCACGTCGAGCAGGTCGTCGTCGGAGGTCGCGAGGACGGCCAGCGCCTCGTCGCGGGTCGGCAGCTCGCGCCGAAGCCCCTTGTCCACCAGCGTGTTGAGCAGAGTCATGGCGCCGATCCTGACGTACGCCAGTCTTTCTGACCATGGAGAAACCACACAACAGAAGCAAGGACAGGTGTGGGTATTGCCACACCATGGCCTGGTGGTGCGGCGGCTAGGGTCTGTGCACTGTCTACAAACGCACTCTCCGCGTGCCCCGCGCGGACGACGACCTGGAGGCTCTCATGGCGAGCGCGGCGTTCGACTGGATCGACGCGCGGGCCCGGGAGCGGGAGCGCGCGGGCCTGGTGCGCGGCCTGCGCCCCCGCCCGGCCGAATCCGTACTGCTCGACCTCGCGGGCAACGACTATCTGGGCCTCGCCCGGCACCCGGAGGTCATCGAGGGCGCCGCGGCCGCCGCCCGCCGCTGGGGCGGAGGCGCGACCGGATCGCGCCTGGTGACGGGCTCCACCGAGCTGCACGCGGAACTGGAGCGCGAGCTCGCCGCGTTCTGCGGCTTCGAGTCGGCGCTCGTGCTGTCCTCCGGGTACGCGGCGAACCTCGCGGCCGTCACCGCGCTCGCCCCGCACGGCTCGCTGGTCGCCTCGGACGCGGCCAACCACGCCTCCCTGATCGACGGCTGCCGCCTGGCGCGCGGCACCACCCAGGTGGTGGCGCACGCCGACCCCGACGCGCTGCGCAAGGCGCTCGGCACCCACGACGGGCCCGCGATCGCCGTGACGGACTCGGTGTTCTCGGTGGACGGCGACGCCGCGCCGCTCGCCGAACTCGCCGCCGTCTGCCGCGAGTACGGCGCCGGGCTCGTCGTCGACGACGCCCACGGGCTCGGCGTGCTCGGCGACGGCGGCCGGGGCGCCCCGCACGCGGCCGGGGTCGCGGGTGCGCCCGACGCGGTGGCCACCGTCACCCTTTCGAAGTCCCTGGGCAGCCAGGGCGGGGCCGTGCTCGGCCCGCCCCGGGTGATCGAGCACCTGGTCAACACCGCCCGGACGTTCATCTTCGACACGGGCCTCGCGCCCGCGGCGGCCGGGGCGGCCCTCGCGGCGCTGCGGCTGCTGCGCCGGGAGCCCGAGCGCGCCCCGCGCGCACGCGCCGTGGCGGCGCTGCTGCACGAGGGTCTGGTGCGGGAGGGGTTCACGGCGGTACGTCCGGACGCCGCCGTCGTCTCGGTGCGCGCCCCCTCGCCGTCGGCGGCGGTGCGCTGGGCGGCCGACTGCCGGGAGGCGGGTCTGGTGGTGGGCTGCTTCCGTCCGCCGTCGGTCCCCGACGGGATCTCGCGGTTGCGGCTGACCGCACGCGCGGACCTGAGCGACACACAGGTCGCGGAGGTCGTCGATGTGATCAGCCGCACCGCACCCTGACACCTGAGATCGGGCACCTACGACCGGGGTCCAGGGTCCGGCGCGCTCACTCTGGCCTCACCTCAGGGCCGAGAGCTGTGCTCAGGGCCGTGAGTCCTCACCGAAGGGCGTCGATGAAGTCCTCCCAGGCCGTGGGGGAGAAGAGCACGGCAGGGCCCGCCGTGTCCTTCGAGTCGCGCACCGCGCACAGGCCCGCGAGCGGGCCCGAGCCGAGCGGTGCTGTCTCCACACAGTTGTTCATCCCGTTGCTGCGGCTGCTGCGCCGCCACCGCGCGTCCCTGAGAGACGTGCTGGAGGGAACGTACCGAGGCAGTGCAGTCATGGTGCCTCCTTACGCGCCGTCACCTAATCCGGCGATGAAATCCATTGAATCCTGAACGGAAAGCGCCTGTCCCTGAAGAGAGTGGAAGGCGTCGGAGTACGCCTGGAGGTCTTCTTTCCGTTCCAGGTAGAGGCTACTCGTCAAGTGGTCGAGAACAACCACATCCAGATCAGAAATGTTCGGAAAGGAGAGAATAACGAAAGGGCCGATCAGTCCGATGTGCTCTCCCGAGGCGAACGGGAGTACCTGGAGCCGGACTTGGGGCAGCCGAGCCGCGTCCAGTAACCGCCGCACCTGCCCGGCGAGCACGTCCGGACCGCCCACCCGCCGCCGCAGCACCGCCTCGTCGAGGATGACGCTCAGCCGCAGCGGCGGCTCATGGCGCAGCACGTCCTGACGGGCGAGGCGCACCTGGACCAGGGCCTCGACCTGTTCCTCGGGCAGCCCGCCGAGCGCGGCACGTGTCACCGCGCGGGCGTACTCAGGCGTCTGGAGCAGGCCGGGCACCACCGTCGTCTCCAGCGTGCGCACCCGGCAGGCCTGCGACTCCAGGCTGATGAAGTCGCGGTAGGCGGGCGGGAGCAGGCCCCGGTAGGCGTGCCACCAGTGGTGGCGCCCGTGCTCGTCGTCCCCGCCCGCGAGCGCGGCCAGCAGCTCCCGCAGGTGCGGGTCCTGGACCCCGTACGCTTCGAGCAGCAGCCGTACGTCCGCGGCCTTCACCCCGCTGCGGCCCGTCTCGATCCGGCTCACCTTCGACTGGTGCCAGCCGACGAGCGAGGCGGCCTCGCCGCTGGTGAGTCCGGCCTCGGCGCGCAGCGCCCGCAATTCCGCGCCGAGCTTGCGACGGCGCACCGCGGGGCCGTACTGCATGGCAGTCTCCTTCTGGGCTCTTCCGGAGGTCCGCGCCAACCGTAGGGGACAGTAGAGGAACCGCCAGTGTGGCGCCCAAATACGGTCTGCCGTCGCAGAGTTCACCGCTTCGAGCGACAGATATATGCACATCTCGGTGGATCGCAGGGCGCGGGCCGTCAGGGAGTGGCAATCTGGCGCGTAGCACCAGCTCCGGGACGGTTCCCGAGTGCTTCCGCCACGCGTCGGAGTACCGGTCCCGGCGGGAAAGGGACGGCGCCGCCATGGCAGACCATCAGGAAGCATCAATCACTCTGCCGAGCGATCCACTCTCGGTCTCCGCCGCTCGCCGTTACGTGGGGGACATCCTCATCGAGTGGGGCCTGCCCGCGGACGACGAGGTGGCCGACACCGTGCGGCTGATCGTCTCCGAGCTCGCCACCAACGCCGTGCAGCACACCCTCGGCCTCTCGCCCACGTTCACCGTCGACGTCCAGCTCGACCGGGACGAGCGGCTGCGCATCGGCGTCACCGACAGCCACCCCCGCTTCCCCCAGCGCCTGCCCGCCGCCGTGCAGCAGGACAACGGCCGCGGGATGGTCATCATCCGCTGGCTGACCGCCGAGTGCGGCGGCAGACTCGCCGTCCGCCCCACGCCGGAGGGCGGCAAGACGGTGTGGATCACGCTGCCGTGGTCGGTGCCGGTCCAGAGCTGAGGGCGCCCCGGGCGCGCGCCGGTCAGCCGGCGAAGCGCCCGAACGACCCGCGCAGCAGGGCCCGGAAGCTGTCCGCGGCCGGGGTCGGCTCGCCGGCCCGGTGCGCGACGGAGATGACGCGGCGCAGGTCGCCCGGGTCCAGCCGCCGGACGCCGACGGGGGTCGAGGTGGTGCGGCCCACCATCTCCGGGACCACCGCGACCCCGAGCCCGGCGCTCACCAGGGCGCACACCAGCGCGTAGTCCGGGGAGTCGACGAGCACCGAAGGCGCGGCCCCGGCGCGCGCCAGGGCCGCCTCCACCGGGCGGCGCGACGGGTGCCCGGGCGCCATGCTGACCAGCGGCTGCCCCGCGAGCCCGGTCAGCGGCAGCCTGCCGGTGCCGCCCGCGAGCACGTGCCCGGGCGCGGTGATGAGCACCACCTCCTCCACCAGGACCGGCTCCAGGGCCACCGACCTGGGCGGCGGCGGCAGGTCTGCGGGCTCATAGGTGTGCGTCAGGGCCAGATCGGCCTCCCCGGCCGCGACCGCCGCGACGCCCAGCGGCGGTTCGTAGTCCGCGACCGTCAGCTCGACGTCCGGGTGGGCCCTGCGGAAGGCCGTGAACACCGGCGGCAGCAGCTGGGTCCCCGCCGTCGTGAACGTGCCGATCCGAAGGCGCCCGCCGGACAGGCCCGCGAGCCGCGCCAGTTCGTGCCGGGCGCGCTCCATCTCGTCGAGGACGCGCCGGGCGTGCCCCACGAGCAGCTCACCGGCGCCGGTGAGCCGGGCGCCGCGGTGGTGGCGCACGAGCAGCGCGGCCCCGGCCTCCCGCTCCAGCTTGGCCAGCTGCTGGGAGAGCGCGGGCACGGTGTAGCCGAGGCGCTCGGCGGCGCGGGTGATGGACCCGGCCTCGGCGACCGCCACGAGCGCGGCCAGGCGCGTCGGGTCGTACATGGCGGTGCCTCCAAAGGCCCGGACAGCGGTGATCGGCGCCGGATACTACCCCCGCCGAGGCCTTAACCATTGCTTTAGGAAGCCCCAGGAAATCGCACATACCCGCTGAAGGGCGAGCCGAGGCAGCCTTGCCGCATGGACGCTTCACTGGCCGCCTTCACCGGCGTCGCCGCGGGCATGGTCGCCATCCCGGGCGCGGACTTCACCGTCACTGCCTGCCGTTGGCGCGCCCGACGAGCCGGGGCAGCACGCCCCACAGCCCGGCGCATACGCAGAACGTGCCGACGGCGGCGGCCACGCCCTCCGCGCGCCCCGACGCCACGTCGACGACGAGCAGGACGGACCCGGTGAGCGCGAGGACAAGGACGCCGAGGCCGACTCCGGCGAGCCGCGAGGACACCCGCACGACGAGGGGCTTGGCGCCCCGCTGGAACAGCCCGCGGTGCACTGCCGCGGGCGCGGTGAAAAGCGCGGCGGCGAGCACCGAGAGGAGCAGCGTGATGACGTACGTGGCGCGCTGCACGGCGTCGAGGGACGGGAAGCGCGGGGTGAAGGCGAGGGTGAGCAGGAACGCGAAGAGGATCTGCACACCGGTCTGGGTGACCCTCAGTTCCTGGAGCAGCTCGGAGAAGTTGCGGTCGGCCCGCTCCAGCGGTGTCTCGTTGCGGCTGTGCCGCGAGGCACCGGGTCTCGGGGTGCCCGCCCCGTGGGGGTGATGGTCGGCCATGGTCCACGAGTATCCGCGCCGGGTCGCTCCACGCCCCTGACTTGCGGGGGGCCGGGCGGGTCATCGGGCGGTCACGGGGCTATTCAGGAGGGGGTGCCGCCGTCCGTGCCCTGAAACGGACGGCGGCGGGCGCTCAGGGGCGCCTGAAGCAGGTGGTGCCGGTCGGCCGGGTGGCCGTGGCGCCGCCCGCGGGGCGGGTTACCGGACCCGGCCGTACGTGACCTGGTTGGTCCAGATCTTCTCGAGCCGCACCACGGTGCCCCGCTTGGGGGCGTGCCAGATCTTGCCCTTCCCGGCGTATATGCCGACGTGGTAAACACTCCGGCCGGAGTGGAAGAACACCAGGTCACCGCGGGTGCGGTTGCCCTTGGAGACATAGCGGGTCTTGTTGTACTGCTGTGCGGCGGTGCGCGGCAGCTTCTTGCCGACGCGCTTGTACGAGTAGAGCGTCAGGCCCGAGCAGTCGAACCGGTTGGGTCCGACGGCGCCGTAGCTGTACGGGGAGCCCTTCTTGGACGCCGCGATCTTGAGCGCCTTCGTTCCGTGCGAGGTGGCCGCTTCCGCGGTCCCCGTGAGTCCGGGGGCCACGATGGTGCCGCCCACGGCGGCGAGCGTGAGAGCCGAAGCCGTTCCGGCCCTCGTCAGCAGCGACGGAACACGATGCAGCGCGGTCATGCGCAACCCTTCGTCAGCCGCCTGTGAAGGATGACCTGTCGGGTTCGGGCAGGCGAAGATGCCCGGCCGCGTGATGCGACTTCACCCCAAGGACCGAACCGGCCTGCGCCGGACGGCCCGCCTTGCTGGGTCCTCCACTCCTGCCGGTGCACAGATGTCGACCGGGCATCCGGGCGGCGGCAGGACTCGGCGTCCGCCCGGATCGCCCCGCCGCCTGTGGCGGGGGCTTGTCGTCGGAAGGGATCTTCACCCGAGAGAGGCGAAAAAACCGAGCCGGATCGGCGGTATGTGAGGCTCCTCACGGCTGACCCGTTCCGGTGGACAGAGCCCGAATGGGGTCTAGGTCACACTCGGAGACGATTGCCCCATCAGCGCCGGAACGCCCGATTCCCCCTGTCGCGTAAGGGAGTTGAGCACCTTCGGGGGGTCGCTTGGGCGAGTGCGGGCTACGCCGAACGGGCGATCTTGTCTGGTCGCCGCCGGGGTGATCACGGACACGGCACGGCAGACGCACCTGCCCGCGACGGACGGACGGCGCGGGCGCGCTGGGTCCGGGGCGCGCTCAAGCGCGGCCGGTGCGACCGGCGCACATCACGGCCGGGCCGAAAGGACGAGGTGGGCTGGCCTGAAGTGTGGCACGCGGCGGCCTGACGTGGGGCAGGAATCGGACGGAATCATGACGGACCCTCACCCCGGCGGTGCCGGTGCCGCCGGTGGCACCGTCACGCGCGCCGCGCGCCGCTCCCCGTCCAGGACGCGCAGCGCCCGCGCGAGCGTCGGCGCGTGCACTTCGCTCTCGCCCCGCTGGTGCATCAATGTCAGCGCGTCCCGGAGTTCGGTGGCGCGGGCGACCAGGGCCTGGGCGGCGCGCAGGCCGCCGTAGGTGTGCTCGGCGCGGGCCGGGTTGATCCGCCCGACGAGGTCCACGACCGCGAGATAGGCGTCGACGAGCTCGCCCTCGGCGCGGGTCAGCGCGGGCAGCGGCGGCGGTTCGGGAGGCAGCACCGCCGGCTCACCCCGCGTCCGGGCGCGTGCCCTTGCGGCTCGGCACGACCCGGTCCACCAGGCCGTACTCGACCGCGGCCGCGGCGTCGAGCACCGTGTCCCGCTCGATGTCGGCGGCGACCTGTGCCGCGGCGCGCCCCGTGTGCCGTACGAGCATCTCCTCCAGGAGCGCGCGGGTGCGCCGCAGTTCCTCGGCCCGGATCGCCAGGTCGGTCGGCTGGCCGCGCACCGGCTCGGGGAGTCCGGGCTGCTGGAGCAGGACGCGGGCGCCGGGCAGGATCGACCGCTTGCCCGGGGTGCCCGCGGCGAGCAGGACGGCGGCCGCGGCCGTGGCCTGGCCCAGGCAGACCGTCTCCACGTCGCACGACGCGTACTGGAGCGTGTCGTAGATCGCCGTGGTGGCGCTGAAGGTGCCGCCCGGCGAGTTGATGTACAGCGAGATGTCCCGGTCCGGCGCCGCGTGCTCCAGATAGAGGACCTGCGCCATCACGTCGTTCGCCGAGACGTCGTCGACCGGGGTGCCCAGGAAGACGATCCGCTCCTCCAGGAGCTTGGAGTACGGATCGAGGGTGCGCGAGCCCGCGCTGGTGCGCTCATGGAACTCGGGCAGGACGTGGCGGGCGAACGGTCCGTGCATGACGCGTCTCCTGACTGTGTGTGGCCGCCGCTGGGCAGGGCGCGGCCTTTGGAGGCCGCTGCGGCGGCCTCTGTAAAAAATGTACAGGACGTACGTGACGTTATGATGGACCCATGGCCTACGAGATTCCGGTGACGCAAGCCCGCGCAGAGCTCGCCGACCTGATCAACCGCGTGGTGTACGGCGGTGAGCGCGTGGTCGTCACGCGGCACGGCAAGCCGCTCGTGGCCCTGGTGTCCGCCGATGACCTGCGGCGCCTGGAGGAGGCCGAGGAGCCCCAGCAGGAGCAGGTGATCAGCTCGGTGTCGTCGATCGGCGCGACGGCGTCCGCCGCCGGGGAGCGGCGGCGCTTCGGGATCGCGGCCGAGCACCGTGGGCCGCACGTGAGTTAGGGCGCGCCCGGCGCGCGCCAGGCCCCGCGCCCCGCCAGGTATGGCCCGTCCCTACGGACAGTCATGATCGGGTCAAAGGCTGGTTAACCTCGCTGAAACTCCGCCCAACTAGCCTGCCCAGCCACGCCACCTGGGGATTCCGTAAGCGACAGTGGACACCGGCACGCAAGTCGCTGCGTGTTACATCTAAACCCGTCGCGCAAGCCCGTCGCGGTGGCGGCGGCAGCCGGACCCCGCACGGTCCGGAGCGAGGACTGTGAGGTGGGACGTGCGACTGACCCCGCACGAGCAGGAGAGACTGCTCATCCATGTGGCCGCCGACGTGGCCGAGAAGCGCAAGGCGCGCGGCCTGAGGCTCAATCACCCCGAGGCGATCGCCCTCATCACGTCGCACATCCTGGAGGGCGCCAGGGACGGCCGCAGCGTCGCCGACCTCATGTCCTCGGGCCGTACGGTGCTCACCCGCGACGACGTCATGGACGGCATCCCCGAGATGATCCACGACGTCCAGGTCGAGGCGACCTTCCCGGACGGCACCAAGCTCGTCACCGTCCATGACCCCATCGTGTGAAAGGGGTTCGCGCCCCATGACGTCCCGAGCCCCCCTGGGCGCGCCCCTCGTGCCCGGCGAGATCCTCTTCGCCGAAGGACCCGTCCCCTTCAACGAGGGCCGCGAGACCACCCGCCTCACCGTCCTGAACGCCGCCGACCGGCCCGTCCAGGTCGGCTCCCACTACCACTTCGCCGAGGCCAACCCGGGCCTCGACTTCGACCGCGCCGCCGCCCGCGGCAAGCGCCTGAACGTCGCCGCGGGCACCGCCGTCCGCTTCGAGCCCGGCATCCCCGTCGACGTGGAACTCGTCCCCCTCGCGGGCGCCCGGATCGTCCCCGGGCTGCGCGGCGAGACCGGCGGCGCCCTCGACGCGAACGGAGCCACCCGTGCCTGAGCTCTCCCGTGCCGCGTACGCCGATCTGTTCGGCCCGACCACCGGCGACCGCATCCGCCTCGCCGACACCGATCTGCTCGTGGAGATCGAGGAGGACCGCTCCGGCGGCCCCGGACGCTCCGGCGACGAGGCGGTGTTCGGCGGCGGCAAGGTCATCCGCGAGTCGATGGGCCAGTCCCGGACGACCCGCGCCGAGGGCGCACCCGACACCGTCATCACCGGGGCGGTCGTCCTCGACCACTGGGGCGTCGTCAAGGCCGACGTCGGCATCCGCGACGGCCGGGTCACGGGCATCGGCAAGGCGGGCAACCCCGACACCATGGACGGAGTGCACCCCGACCTCGTCATCGGCCCCGAGACCGAGGTCATCGCGGGCAACGGCAAGATCCTCACCGCGGGTGGCATCGACACGCACATCCACTTCATCTCGCCGACCATCGTCGACGAGGCCCTGGCCTCCGGCGTCACCACGCTCTTCGGCGGCGGCACCGGGCCCGCCGAGGGCAGCAAGGCCACGACCATCACACCGGGGGCCTGGCACCTGGCACGGATGTTCGCGTCGCTGGCCGACAGCCCCGTCAACATCGGCCTCCTCGGCAAGGGCAACACGACGAACGCGGACTCCCTGCACGCGCAGCTGCGCGCGGGCGCCGTCAGCTTCAAGATCCACGAGGACTGGGGCGCGACGCCCGCCGTCATCGACGCCTGTCTGAACGTCTGCGAGGAGACCGGCGCCCAACTCGCCGTCCACACCGACACCCTGAACGAGGCGGGCTTCGTCGACGCCACCTTCGACGCCGTCGGCGGCCGGACGCTGCACGCCTTCCACGTCGAGGGCGCGGGCGGCGGCCACGCCCCCGACATGATCACCGCGGTCTCGCTGCCGAACATGCTCCCCAGCTCGACCAACCCGACCCGGCCGCACACCGTCAACACCGTCGAGGAACACCTCGACATGCTGATGGTCTGCCACCACCTCAACCCGTCCGTGCCGGAGGACCTGGCCTTCGCCGAGTCCCGCATCCGCCCGTCGACGATCGCGGCGGAGGACATCCTCCACGACATCGGCGCCATCTCCATCATGTCGTCCGACTCCCAGGCGATGGGACGGGTCGGCGAGGTCGTCCTGCGCACCTGGCAGACGGCGCACGTCATGAAGCGCCGCCGGGGCGCCCTGAGCGGTGACACCCGCGCCGACAACCACCGCGCCCGCCGGTACGTCGCCAAGTACACGATCAACGCCGCCATCGCCCAGGGCATCGAGCACGAGGTCGGCTCCGTCGAGACCGGCAAACTGGCCGACCTGGTCCTGTGGGACCCGGCGTTCTTCGGCGTCAAACCGCAGGTGGTGCTGAAGGGCGGGCAGATCGCCTACGCGCAGATGGGCGACGCGAACGCCTCCATCCCGACGCCACAGCCGGTCCTGCCCCGCCGGATGTTCGGCGCCCACGGCAGGGCGCCCGCGCGCAACTCCCTCACCTTCGTCACCCGCTCCGCCCTGGACGACGGCCTCCCCGAACGCCTCGCCCTGGACCGCCCGTTCGTCGCCATCCGCTCCACGCGCGGACGCACGAAGGCCGACATGCGCGAGAACGACGCCCTGCCCCGGGTCGAGGTCGCCCCCGACAGCTTCGCCGTCACCATCGACGGCGAACTCGTGGAACCGGCACCGGCGAGCGAACTGCCGCTGGCCCAGCGGTACTTCCTCTTCTAGTGGTACTTCCTCTTCCAGACGGGTGGGTACGTCATGACTTCCAGACGGGCGGGTGCGCCATGACGCGAGCGGCACTGCTCGTCCTCGCCGACGGCCGCTTCCCCGCCGGGGGGCACGCGCACTCCGGCGGCGCCGAGGCGGCCGTCAAGGCCGGGCGGATCACCGGGGCCGGGAGCCTGGCGGAGTTCTGCCGGGGGCGGCTGCACACCACGGGCCTTGTGTCCGCCGCGCTCGCCGCGGCGGCCGCGCTCGGCGCCGACCCCGTCGCCCTCGACGAGGCCGCCGACGCCAGGACGCCGTCCCTGGCGCTGCGCGGCGCCGCCCGCAAGCTGGGGCGGCAGCTGCTGCGGGCGGCGCGCGCCGCCTGGCCTTCGCCCGAACTCGACGCGCTGGCCCGCGCCTTCCCCAAAGGCGCCCACCAGCCGGTCGTCCTCGGCCTCGCCGCGCGCGCGGCGGGCCTCGACGGCACGGACGCGGCGTACTGCGCGGCGTACGAGAGCGTCAGCGGCCCGGCCACGGCGGTGGTGCGCCTCCTCAGCCTCGACCCCTTCGAGGCCACGGCGGTGCTCGCGCGGCTCGCGGACGAGATGGACCACGTGTCCGCCGCGGCGGCGGCCGCGGCGGCCCGCGTCCCGCACGAGGGCCCGGACGCCCTGCCCGCGGCGTCGGCACCGCTCCTTGAGATCGGGGCCGAGTCCCATGCGGCGTGGCCGGTTCGCCTGTTCGCGTCCTGAACACCTCAGCCCGTCCGGCGTTTGAGGACGAGGCGCGAAGCGCCAACGCGGTTGGGCGGGGGGGACGGGGGCGGCAGCCCCCGGTTCGGGAAGGGGCGGGCCTGGGGCGCACCGCGAGGCAACTCAACGATCACAACAACGAAGACGAAAGAGAGCGTCAGCCGCCATGCACCTGGACCACTCCCACGACGACACCCTCGCGGTCAGCGCGGACGCGCACCGCCCCGACGGCCGCCGCCGAGCCCTCCGCATCGGGCTCGGCGGCCCCGTGGGCTCGGGGAAGACGGCCACCGTGGCCGCCCTCTGCCACGCCCTGCGCGACGAGCTGTCCCTCGCGGTCGTCACCAACGACATCTACACCCGCGAGGACGCCGAGTACCTGCTCAAGGAGGCGGTCCTGCCCCCGGAGCGCATCACCGCCGTGGAGACGGGCGCGTGCCCGCACACCGCCATCCGCGATGACATCTCCGCGAACCTGGAGGCGGTGGAGGACCTGGAGGACGAGGTCGGCCCGCTCGACCTCATCCTCGTGGAGTCCGGCGGCGACAACCTGACGGCCACCTTCTCGCGCGGCCTAGTCGACGCCCAGATCTTCGTGATCGACGTGGCGGGCGGGGACGACATCCCGCGCAAGGGCGGCCCCGGCGTCACGACGGCCGACCTGCTGATCGTGAACAAGACCGACCTCGCGCCGTACGTGGGCTCCGACCTGGCCCGCATGGCCGCCGACGCCAAGGCGCAGCGCGCCGAACTGCCGGTCGTCTTCCAGTCGCTGCGCTCGCCGGAGCACGTGGGCGCGGTGGCGGACTGGGTGCGCGCGCAGTACGCCGCCTGGGTCGCCGCGTCGGCGTGAGCGGCACGGTGGCGCCGCACGTCCTCGGCGCCGCGGGCGTCCGTGCCACGGCCCGCGTGACCGCCAGGGCCGACGGCCGCGGCGGCACCGCCCTGCCCGTCCTGGAGGGGGAGGGCGCCCTGGCGCTGCGCCGCGTCCGGGCCACGGGCCCCGCCGCCCGCGTCCTCGTCGTCGGCGCGATGAGCGGCCCGCTGGGCGGCGACCACCTCACCGTCGAGGCGGCGGCGCAGCCGGGCGCCCGGCTGCGCGTCGGCTCCGCGGCGGCGACGATCGCGCTGCCCGGCCAGGACCGGCGCCCGGCCCGCTACGACGTACGCCTCACGGTGGCCGAGGACGCCGAACTGCACTGGCTCCCCGAGCAGTTGATCTCGGTGCGGGACAGCGAACTCCACGTCACCACCCGGGTGGACGTCGCCGAGGGCGGTCGCCTCTCCCTGCGTGAGGAACAGGTGCTCGGCCGCACCGCCGAGCCCCCCGGCCTCCTCCGCAGCCGCCTCACGGTCCGCCACGCCGGACGCCTCCTGCTCGACCAGGAGCTGTCGTGCGGCCCCGGCGCACCGGGTGGCTGGGACGGCCCCGCGGTCCTGGCGGGCCAGCGCGCGGTGGGCCAACTCATCCTCGTACGCCCGGAGTTCGCGGCGGCGCCGCCGTCCCCCGCCGTCCTCGGGGAGCACGCCGCGCTCACGCCTCTGCCCGGACCAGCCGTCCTGGTGACCGCCGTGGCGCCGGACGCGCTGCGGCTGCGGCGCGTCCTCGACGAGGCGCTGCGGCGTTGGGGCGGGCCGGACCCGGTAGCGGCCATCGAGCAGGTCTAGGGGTCCTTCTGGCGGAGATCCGCCAGAAGGACCCCTAGGGAGGGCTCGCCCCGTCCGTGATCCGCAGGGCGATGAGGCCCCGGTCCAGGCCGACGACGAGATGGCCGTCGGCCCCGACGACCGCGTGGGCCTCGCGGCGCACCGGAATGTCCATCACCGGCCGCAGGGTGTCGGCCGTCCACAGCCCCACGGCGCGCGCGTTCTGACCGGCGCTCGCGACCAGGACGCGGCCGCGGACCTCCACGGGGCGCACCTCGTTCACCCACCCCGCGTGCAGCGCGCGGACGAGGACCCTGTGTCCCGTGAGCGGGTCGAGGCCCCACAGCGAGCCGCTGCCGAAGTCGTCGTCGCCGTCGGTGCCGTCCTGCTGCTTGACGGCCAGGAGGGTGCCGTCAGGGGCCGCGAGGGTGAAGATGCGGGAGGAGAGGCCCTCGTCCGGCACCTCCCAGGACGCGATCAGCTCGCCGTCGTCCAGGTCCCACAGGGCGACCCGGCCGGGAGTGCCGCCGTACCCGCCGCGGAGCCCCGCGATGACGTCGCGCCCGGCGACGCGCAGCGGGCACAGCGCGTGCGCGTCCACGTCCGCGCCCTTGCCGATGGTCTTGATGACAGCGTCCGACGCCGGATCCCAGAGGGAGAGGCGCGTGGCCGACGCCTCCCGGACGGCCACGGCCAGGCACGGTCGGCCGTCGTACTCGACCGGGCACATCTCCCTGACGTCGAGCCCGCGCAGCGCCCACGTCAGGGCCTTGGCGACGGGGTCCCAGATCCGCAGCCCGGGCTCGCCGCCGCCGTCGCCCGCGATGGCCAGGCGGTCCCGGTCCCCGATCCGCACCGCGCAGAGGTCCCAGATCGTCCGGAAGCCGGTGCGGACGCGGTCGACCGGCCTGCCGGTCGCCACGTCGTGGACGCGGACGGCTCCGCCGCGCAGACCGTCGTCCGCGACGAGCGCCCGGCCCTCGACCGTGAGGGCGCACAGGGACGCCACCCAACTCCCCGCGTCCTCTTGGCCGTCCGCATCGGGGCGTCCGTCGACGTCCCACAGCCGCACGGTGTAGTCCCCGCCCCCGCTGGCCAGCAGCAGTTCGCCGTGCGACGCCACGGCGCACACGGCCCTGACCCATTCGTTGTGACCGCTCAGACAGCGCACCGTCTCGCCCGTGTACGGGTCCACGAGGGCCACGCCGCCCTCGCCGTCGCCGCCGTAGCCGACCGCCAAGAGCAGTCCTTCGCGGGTGCGCACGGTGGAGAGCGCGTGGATGAACGCCTCGCCGACCGGCAGGATCTCCACGGCCGTTCCGGTCCGGGGGTCCCACAGCTTGACGCTGTCGTAGCCGCTGCACGTGGCCAGGAGCGATCCGTCCGGCCCCGGCACGGCGGCCAGCGGGCGCTTCATGACGTGCGTCCGACCGGACTCGAAGTCGTCCACGGGGAACGTGCGGAGCGTCTCGCCGGACTCCGGTGCCCAGATCCGGATCCGGTCGCGGCCCTTCGCGTGGGCGGTCGCGATGGCGAGGACGGGACCGCCGTCGAGCTCCAGCGCGCACACCCCGGTGATCCGACCCGCCCGGGCCCGGAAGGAGGCCAGGACGTCACCGCTCTCGGGGTCCCGGACCAGTACGCGCCGGTCGTGCCCGGCACTGACCAGCAGGACGCGCCCCGCGAGGGTGAGGGTGCACAGATGGTCGACCGCCGCGTCGTGGCCGGTCAGGGTGTGGACCACGGAGCCGACGCCCGCGTCGCACAGCCGCACGGCCCCGTCGCCGTCGCCGGCGGCCAAGAGCGTACGGCCGTGGACCGGCACCGCGCACAGCGCGCTGAGCCACCGCCCCGAGCGGCCCTCCAGGAGGTGGAGGGTGTCGCCGGTGGCCACGTCCCACAGCCGGATGGAGGCGCCGTCGGCGCTGGCGAGGACGCCGCGTTCGCCGTCGTCGACGAAGCACAGCGCGTCCACCTGCCGGTCGTGGCCCTCCAGGATGGCCACTTCCGGCGCGGTCGGCGCGGTGGACCAGACAGCTTGGTACGGACTGGCCGTGGTGCCGGAGCGGTAGGCCGAGCCGAGGCGTTCCTGGACCTCGGTGACGCTGAACAGCGCGGCGCGTTCCGGTGGCGGGGCGTCGAGGGCGCGTGGGGTGCGGCGCAGGAGTTCGGCGCGCCGGCGGGCGGCGGGGGTGCCCGCGTGGCGTGCCTGCGGGATGAGCCTGCGCAGGTCGGCGTGGAGCGGATAGTCGTCGTCGGTGAGGAGTTCGTCGATGACGCCGCCGCGCCGCGCGTGTCCGGCGAGCGAGCGCAGGAGGTACGGGTGCGCGCGGGCCCAGCCGCCTTGTGCCCCGTGGACGCGGAAGGCGTCGGTGAGGGCGCGTTCGTCGCGGGCGAGGTCCGCGATGTCGGCGCGGATGGCGCGCAGGGACTCGTTGAGGGCCTGGTGGAAGAGGCGGAAGGAGGCGCCGTCGGGTCCTTCGCCCGTGGACTCGACGAGGAAGTTGGCGGCGGAGGAGCGGGCGAAGGCGAACAGGTCGTTGTCGGTGGGCGCCTTGCCGAACAGGGCGGTCAGGGCGGTGCGCCAGAGGGTGAGGGGGAGGCCGGGGGACTCGGCGTGGGCGAGGGGCACGAGCAGCTGCTCCGCGCGGAGTGCGGCCACCTCGGGGAGCAGGCGCAAGTACGCGAGCAGCGAGGCGTCCACGGTCACGGGGAAGGACACGGCCAGCGGGTCCACCGCCTGGGTGTCGTGCAGGCCGTGGGCGCGCGCGACGAGCCCGGCGACCAGGAAGTTGCCGTCGGCGATGGCGGCGATCCGCTCGGCGAGCGCGTGGGCGGCGCGCGGGTCGGCGTACGGGTTGCCGGGGCGCTCGTCGCCCCGCAGCTGAAGCGTCGCCACCGCGTACGCGGTGAGGTCCGCGAGGGCGGAGAATTCCGGCGCGTCGAGGTCCAGGACGTGTGCGGCCTGCCCGAAGGCACCCAGCAGGCTGCCCGCGTCGTCGCGGCGCCGGGTGCCGACGACGACGCGCGCCCCGAGCCCGGCGCAGGTCTCCACGAGCGGAACCACGATCTGACTGACGACGGCGCGCGCGTCGGCGGGCGACGCCGCCTCGTCCAGGGCGTCGACGACGAGCGTGAAGCCGGGGCCGACGCGCTCGCGCAGGCACTCCCGCAGCGCGGGCAGCAGATCGCTGAGGTGGTGGGGCAGGGGCGCGGAGGCGGCGCGGGCGATCTCCTGGGCGACTTCGAGCGCGGTCTTGCCCTTGGCGTGTACGGCGCAGGCCACGGAGCCTAGGGGAGCGCGCACGGCGGTGTCGTCGGCGGGGAGCTGGGCGGCGACTTCGGGGTCGGCGGTGGTGATGACACGGCCGAGGACCGCCGACTTGCCGGAGCCGGGGGCGCCGGTGACCACGAGGACCCGGCGGCTCGGCGCGCTCGCCGTGATCCAGCCGCCGATCTCGCGCAGCGCGGTGGCGCGGCCCCGGAAGCGGAAGCCTTGCTCGGCGTCGGTGCTGACCCCGCGGGCGCGGGGCCGCCAGTGCCGTCCTGCCTCGGGGTCGGTGTGCAGGGACCAGCCCCAGGACGTCAGCGCCGTCTCGTCGGCGGCGTCGAGCGACCAGGCGGTGAGGCGGTCGAGGCGCTGCTCGGGCAGGAGCCGGTCGATCTCCCGCAGGCTCAGGGCCAGCGCGTCGCCCGTGGCGCTGTGGGCCTGCCCCACCATGGCGACGACGGCCTGGTAGGCGGGCGACCAGACGGCCGCCCCGCTGAAGCCGCCCCTGACCGGATACCGGGACTCCTGGGTGTCCAGGCGCATCCACCCATGGGCGAGCGCCTCGCCCACCGAGCCGGTCGCCGAATTGCCGAGCGCGCCGTCCGGGAAGCCGAACGACCACCACTTCGCGCCGACGAGGTCCGCGGGCGCCGTGCGCCGCAGCGGGGCCGCGAGGCCGCCCGGCACGTCCTCGGCCAGGCAGAGGACCGCGACGTCGCGCACGCTGGGGTCGCCGCCGGGCGGAAGGACCACCTCGGCCACCGGGACCCGGTGGCCGACGACGTCCTCGGCCATCGGAAAGGCCACCCACAGGCCGCCCTTCTCGCCCCAGGCCGGGCCCACCACATGGGCACACGTCAGCACCCGCCGACGGTCGATGAGGAACCCCGAACCCAGCGGACGCGAGTCCCGCGCGCTGTCGTGGACGGCGGCCACCCACGTGTCACGCCCGGGCCGCACATCACGCGATGCCGCGCCCACCGCGTACGCCACGCCCTGCGTCGCCACCCGGCCCCCTACCCTCGCGAGGACGAGAAGCGTACTGGACCCCACTCCCTTGTGGGCACGACGGCCCGCTGCTGCCATGTCCGAGGGGACACCGTCGCGGCAGGGGGGGGGCAGACGTGGACGAACTCAAGATCAGCGCATGGAAGCGCTACGGCAAGGACCGCCTCTACGTGAACCTGCCGGACGGCACGGCGGTCGCCTGGGCCGACCGCCGCACGGGCAAGGTCACGATCCTCCAGGAGCCGCACCGCCGCGAGGCGCTGCGCCTACTGAGCGCATTCCTAGCGACACCCCCCACCCCCGCAGCCCCCAGCCCACCGACGTTGCCCCCCTTGCCCCCCTTGCCACCCTTGACACCCCTGCACGACCTGGCCTCGAACCGCCCCGGCGAGAGCCTGCGCAAGCTGCTCGCGGCGGAAGGGCCCACACCGGCCCAACGCGTCGTCAACTGGCTGCTCAGGCGCACGACCGAGTGGGACTCGTACCGCAAGGGGCTCGCCGGCGAACTCCGGGTCGGCGCCGAACTACAACGACTCACTCGCTACGGCTGGCGCGTCCTGCACTCCATAGAGCTGCCCCGTAACGTGGACATCGACCACCTCCTGATCGGCCCCGGCGGAGTGTTCTGCGTCAACACCAAGCGCCACTTGGGCAAGGCCGTCTGGGTCGGTGACGAGATGGTGCGGATCAACCACGGCAAGCCACAGCCCTACGGCCGCAAGAGCAAGGCGGAGGCGCGGCGCGTACAGAAGGCCCTGGAACGACACGTCGACTTCCCGGTCCCGGTCGAGCCCGTCCTCGTCTTCGTCGGCGTGACCCGCCTCGACAAGTCCGCCACGCAGCTCGCCGTACGCGTGTACCGCGAGCGCGAGGTGTCGGCCCTCGGCCCCCTGCGCGGCGCACTGCGGCCCGAACAGATCAACGCCCTCTACACGGTGGCACGCCACCGCGCCGCCTGGACAGCCGCCTGACGCGGCCCAGAAGCACCGGACGCCGAGGTCACAGCTCGTGCACGAGGATCACCACGGAAAGGGCGGCACCACTCGACGCGACGCCCGCGTGGAGCGCGATCCACAGCGCGTACAGACGCACCGTGACCACCTTCGGGAAGTCACGGCGCTGGCGCGCGTGCAGCTGCGCCCAGCCGTCACCGACGCGCAGCGACGGCAGCCGCTCTTCGATCTTCTCGCTGAACACCCGCGCCGCCCTGTGATGTAGGACGGAGCGTTCGTGGTACTTGAGACAGGCGAGCACCCCATAGCCCCCGAGGCCCACCAGCGGCAGCGACACCACCAGCATGATCATGTCGATGCCGTGCTGAGCGGTGAATCCGAACGCGGCGGACGTGATGACAATGATCAAGTTGCTGAGCGTGGCCCGTTGAGTCTCCAACTGGCGAGCCTGGTCGTGCTGCTCCCGATACATCTGAATAAGTACGTCGACCTCAACACCCTCATCACTCACCGAGCCCTCCGGCCCCTGCTGGCCCCCCGGGCTCAGCACCCGGTCGGCACGACTGCGATGGGCGCGATCCTAGGCCCCGCGCCCGAGACACGGCCGCTGGGCGGAGCACTCCGCACCGCTTATCGGCTTGGGGACTTGGGTGGGGGAGTGCTTGGTCTCGGGTCCGTGTGCCCCTCACCTGCTGTGATGGTTCGCATGCGTTCGTGCTTGGAACCGCGTCAAACTCTCCGCGTCGGGCGGCAAGAAGCCGCACGTGGACGTCTGGCGTTCCGTACGGCGCCACGGCGACACCAAGAGCCGACGCTCGCTGGCCATGCCGAAACAGGCCGCCCTCGTTCTCGAAGCGCACAAGGCCCGACAGAAGGTCGCATGCCGGGCATCCGGTGAAGATTGGACGGACAGTCGGCTCGTCTTCCCCGCCGGCACAGGGAAGCCGTGCGATGCGACGAACGTGCGGCGAGGTCTCCGGGCACTGCTGCATGAAGCGGGAGTTCGAGAAGCCGAGGGGACGAGGAGGCGGCGGCCGGCAAGGCGCCGCGGGGCGGCTGACTCAGGTGCCGTGGCTCCCTGTTTGGCTCCCTAGGGCACGTGGAGCCTCGGCGTCCGCCCGCTGAAATGCAGGGACCGTTCACCGTACTGGCCGGTCCGTTTATCGGATTGGTAAAGAACAACCACCACACCTGTCCACAACGCCCCCGTGGAAGGAAGTATCCCCGTACCGAGCGAACGACCGAAGCTATGTGCGGGAGGCCCCACTTGAGACGTACCCCGATGACCACGCGGACCGGGCGAGCGGTGACGCTTGGGTCCGCGGGCACTCTGGTCGCTGCGACGCTGATAGCCGGGGCGCTCGCCGCGCCCGCCGCGAGCGCCGATTCCCAGGGCGAGGCCCGTGCCTCGTATGCCAAGGACCGTGAGGCCCGTGGGGCCGCCCTCGCCGCGAAGCGGGCCGCGAAGAAGGGCATCGCCTGGAAGGACTGTCCGGAGGACTGGGGGCTCGCCAAGCCCGTCCAGTGCGGCTGGGTCACCGTTCCGCTCGACTACGCTAAGCCCAACGGCAAGCAGATCAAGCTGGCCGTCGACCGCATCGGCAGCACGGGGACCAAGGGGGAGCGCCAGGGCGCGCTCCTGTACAACCCCGGTGGCCCGGGCGGGTCCGGACTGCGCTTCCCGCTGCGCGTCGTGAACAAGAGCAAGCTGTGGGAGAAGACGTCCAAGGCGTACGACTTCGTCGGGTTCGAGCCGCGTGGCGTCGGGCACTCCACGCCCATCTCGTGCGTCGACCCGCAGGAGTTCGTGAAGGCGCCCAAGCTCGACCCGGTGCCTGACTCCGCGGCCGACAAGCGCGCCCAGCGCAAGCTCGCCGCCGAGTACGCGCAGGGCTGCAAGGAGCGCAGCGGCTGGATGCTGCCGCACATGACGACCCGGAACACCGCCCGTGACCTCGACGTCATCCGCGCCGCGCTCGGTGAGAAGAAGCTGAACTTCCTGGGTGTGTCGTACGGCACCTACCTGGGTGCCGTGTACGCGACGCTCTTCCCGTCGCACGTGCGCCGCATGGTCTTCGACTCGGTCGTCAACCCGTCCACGGAGAAGATCTGGTACGAGGCCAACCTCGACCAGGACGTCGCCTTCGAGGTGCGCCTGAAGGACTGGATGAGCTGGGTCGCCAAGCACGACGCGACCTTCCACCTCGGCGACACGCAGGAGAAGGTGCACGCGCAGTGGACCAAGCTGCGTGCCGAGGCGAAGAAGGCGCCCCTCAACGGCGTCGTCGGCCCCGCCGAGCTGGTCTCCTACTTCCAGAGCGCGCCCTACTACGACTCCACCTGGGTGAGCATCGCCACGAACTGGAGCAAGTTCGTCGCCGGTGACCGCAAGCCGCTGATCGAGGCCGCGAGCCCCGACCTGTCGGACCTGGCCGGGAACAAGGCCTCCGAGAACAGCAACGCCGTCTACACGGCCGTCGAGTGCGCCGACGCCAAGTGGCCCACCAGCTGGAAGAAGTGGGACCGCGACAACTCCCGGCTGCACACGGACCACCCGTTCATGACCTGGGCCAACGCCTGGATGAACCTGCCGTGCGCCACCTGGCCGAGCAAGCAGCACCAGCCGACCGAGGTCAAGACCGGCAAGGGCCTGCCGCCCACGCTGATCGCCCAGGCCACGCGGGACGCCGCGACGCCGTACCCGGGCGCCGTCGAGCTGCACAAGCGGCTCAAGGGCTCGCGTCTGATCACGGAGAAGGACGCCGGTTCGCACGGGATCACCAACCTGGAGAACCCCTGCCTGAACGACCGCGTCGACACCTATCTGCTGACCGGCAAGCTCGACAGCCGCAACGTGACCTGCACCCCGCACGCCACGCCCAAGCCGTAGCGGCAAGGGGTTAGTAGTAGCAGTTGTGACTACTGGGAGATTCGTTTCGGCCTGGGCCGGGCGGTCTCCCAGTAGTGCGTGGTGGCCCCGCCGCCCCCGCCACCGGTGCCCTCAGCTCAGCGGCATCCTCGGGAACTTCCGCTCCCCGGCGGCGCGCCCGCTCTCCTCCACCTGCTCGGCGGCCTCCTCTGCCTTCACCACGGCCGCGTACTTGTCGACGTACTCCTGCCCCGACAGGCCGAGGATCTCGTACATGATCTCGTCCGTGACCGCGCGCAGGACGGCCTTCTCGCCGTCCATGCCCGCGTACCGAGAGAACTCCAGCGGGGCGCCGAAGCGGATCGTCACCCGCTGGAAGCGGGGCACGACCTGGCCGGGCGGCTGCGCCTCGAACGTGCCGATCATCGCGCACGGGATCACCGGGACCTGCGCCTTGAGCGCCATCGCGGCCACGCCGACCTTGCCCTTGTACAGGCGTCCGTCGTGCGAGCGGGTGCCCTCGGGGTAGATGCCGAGCAGCTCGCCCTTGCGCAGCACGCCGAGGCCCTCGCGGATCGCGGCCTGCCCGGCCTCCTTGCCGGAGCGGTCCACCGGGATCTGCCCCGCGCTGCGGAAGAACGCGGCGGTGAGCCGCCCCCTGACCCCGGGCCCCGTGAAGTACTCGGCCTTCGCCAGGAACGTGATGCGCCGTTTGAGGATCGCGGGCATCAGGAAGTGGTCGGAGAACGACAGGTGGTTCCCGGCGACGATCGCCGCGCCGGACTCCGGGATGTGTTCGAGGCCCTCGATCCGGGGCCGGAACATCAGCCGGAGCAGAGGCCCGATCAGGACGTACTTGAGGACCACGTAGAACATGCGGGCGCCGCCTTCCCCCGGGGGTGGTGCCGACGCACAGTAGTCAATCGGCGGCGCCTAGGCGAGAGCCCGTTCGGGTCGATTCGATCGTGCGGGGCCGTTCGGGTCGTGCGGTGGGGCCGGGTGGGGGAGCGGGCGGCGTGGCCGCGCGACAGGCGGGGCCCGGGGCGGGTGCTCTGGCCCCTGCCCGATGTCCCTCACGCCCCGACGCCATCGACACCGTCGACGCCACTGTCCGTGACGGCGTCCGTGGCGGCGTCCGTCACAGCCCCGGAGGTCCCATGCGTTCGCTCTTCGCCGCCTCGGCCGCCCTGTTCGCGCTCACCTCGGCCGCCGTACCCGCGACGGCCGCTGCCGCCGACGAGCCGCCGCCCCGCCAGAGCGGCCTCTTCCTGACCGTCTCCGGTGACGAGAACACCTGGGTGCGCGGGGTGCTGCTGCGCTGCGCGCCGGAGCCGTCGGGACACCACCCGCACGCCCGGCAGGCCTGCGCGGAACTCGACAAGGCCCGCGGTGACCTGGACGAACTGCCCAAGGAGGACCGGATCTGCACCAAGGAGTACGCCCCGGTCACCGTGACCGCGCACGGGACGCACGGCGGTCGGCCGGTCGCCTGGCACAAGACGTACGGCAACGCGTGCGAGATGGCGGCGTCGACCGGCCACGTGTTCCGCTTCTGACCCCACGGCTCACGTGGGCCGCGAGAACAGCATCGCCACGGTGATCAGCCCCAGCACGACCCAGCCGAACCACAGCCAGCCGTTGCTGCCGAGCGCCACCGTGTAGGCGGTCACCATGACCAGACCGCCGATGGTGAACGCGCCCATCGTCTTCGTAGAACCCGGCATCGCCCTGCCTCCTCACGACAGACGGACCCGGGCGTCCGGATTCCGGAGCCCCGAGGCCTCACGACGGACGACCTCGGGGCCATCCTCACCCGTGAAGAGGTCCGGCCGCTAGCGCCCGCGCGCCGCCAGTGAGGCCAGATAGGCGTTGTACTCCGCCAGCTCCTTGTCCCCGTCGCGGTCGGCGGCGCGGTCCTTGCGGCGCCCTTCGCGCTGGTCGGAGCGGTACCACTGGAAGAGCAGGGCGAGCAGCACGAGCACCGAGGGGACCTCGCTGAACGCCCAGGCGATGCCGCCCGCCGCGTTCTGGTCGGCGAGGGCCTCGACGCCGAGGGAGGCGGGCGGGTTCTTGTACGTCTCGATCATCGGTTCAGACGCCATCATCAACGCGATGCCGAAGAAGGCGTGGAAGGGCATGCCGGCGAACAGCTCCAGCATCCGCATCAGATGGCCGGGGCGGTGCGGACCCGGGTCCACGCCCATGATCGGCCAGAAGAACACCAGGCCCACGGCGAGGAAGTGCACCATCATGCCGATGTGCCCGGCCTTGGAGCCCATGAGCGTGTCGAACAGCGGCGTGAAGTACAGCGCGTACAGGCTCGCGATGAACATCGGGATCGTGAACGCCGGGTGCGTGATGATCCGCACATAGCGGCTGTGCAGCAGCGCGAGCAGCAGTTCGCGCGGGCCCGTGCGGCCCCGGCCCGCGACCGGCAGCGCACGCAGCGTCAGCGTGATCGGCGCGCCGAGCAGGAGCAGAATCGGGGACAGCATGCTGATGATCATGTGCTGGACCATGTGCACGCTGAACAGGACCATGCCGTAGTCGTTCAGCTTGGTGCACATCACCAACAGGATGCTGAGCACGCCCGTGACGAAGGCGACCGTCCGGCCCACCGGCCACTTGTCGCCCCGGCGCACGAGCCGTGCCACGCCCCACCCGTACAGGCCGAGCGCCACCAGGCAGCTGACGAGGAAGAAGGGTTCGACCGAGAGCTCGAGCCCGCGCGCCAGCGTGAACGGCGGCAGGTCCATGTTCATCCCATGGTCCATGCCGGTCATGCCGTGCCCGCCGTGATCCATCCGCTGGCTCCCTGGTTCGTGCTGTAGGTGCGCGGTGCTGTTTCGTACAGATTGTGCGCAGTGTGTCCGCACCAGAGTAGAACCGCCCCCGGTCGCGCTCACGACCGGGGGCGGTTCCAGGACGCGTACGGTCCGGATCGGGGCGGGTGGCTACAGCACGCACTCCGCTTCCGCGTACCGCTCGTCGGGGACGGTCTTCAGCGTCTCGACGGCCTCGGCAAGGGGCACCGTCACGATGTCGGTGCCGCGCAGCGCGGTCATCTTCCCGAAGTCGCCCCGGTGCACGGCCTCCACGGCGTGCCAGCCGAAGCGGGTGGCGAGGACGCGGTCGTACGCGGTGGGGGTGCCGCCGCGCTGGACGTGGCCGAGGATCACCGGGCGGGCCTCCTTGCCGAGGCGCCGCTCAAGGTCCAGGGAGAGCTGCCGGGCGATGCCCGCGAACCGCTCGTGGCCGTAGACGTCCTTGCCGCCCTCGTCGAAGTCCATCGTGCCGGGGCGCGGCTTGGCGCCCTCGGCGGCGACGACGATGGCGAACTTCTTGCCCGCGGAGAACCGGTCGCCGACCTTCAGCGCCAGCTCCTCGATGTCGAAGGGCCGCTCGGGCACCACGATGGCGTGCGCGCCCGCGGCCATGCCCGAGTGCAGCGCGATCCAGCCGGTGTGACGGCCCATGACCTCGACGATCAGGACGCGCTGGTGCGACTCGGCGGTGGTCTTGAGGCGGTCGAGCGCCTCGGTCGCGACGCCGACGGCCGTGTCGAAGCCGAACGTCACGTCGGTGACGGCGATGTCGTTGTCGATGGTCTTCGGCACGCCGACGATGGGCAGTCCCGCGTCCGACAGGAGCCGGGCCGCCTTCAGGGTGCCCTCGCCGCCGATGGGGATGATCGCGTCGAGGCCGAGCTCGGCGACGTGTCCCTTGGCGCGTTCGACGCCGTCACGCAGGTGCGCGGGCTGTACCCGCGAGGAGCCGAGGATCGTGCCGCCGCGCGCCAGGATGCCGCCGACCGCGTCCAGGTCGAGCTTGCGGTAGTCGCATTCGAGCAGGCCCTTCCACCCGTCGTGGAAGCCGATGACCTCGTCGCCGTGGTCGACGACGGCGCGGTGGACGACGGAGCGGATGACGGCGTTGAGCCCGGGGCAGTCGCCGCCGGAGGTCAGGACACCAAGGCGCATGGTGCGGAACCTTTGCAACGTGGGGCGGTGACCGGACCCCGTCGTCCGGCTGGATCCCGGTCACCCTACCGGCGCACCCCCGGCCTCCGCAGGCACCGCCCACCCATCGGACATGAACGCCGGGCGGGCAGCGGAACGCCGGACGGGCGGAAGATCCAGCCCGTCCGGCGTTTGAGGACAAGCGCGCAGCGCGGTGAACGGCCCCCTGGGGCAGGAGCCCCGCCCGCCGGGAGGCTAGGCCGGCTGCTGAGCCGCCGCGATCCGCTCAGCGCGCAGCGCCTCGTACCACCGGTCGTCCGACGGCGGCAGCGCGTTCACATCGAGCGCCAGCTTCAGGAGGTGGTCGGCGATGAGGGGGTTGCGGGCGAGGACGGGCCCGTGCATGTACGTCCCGAAGACCGTGCCGTTGAAGGCGCCTTCGGTGCCGTCCCCCGTGCCGTTGCCCTTGCCGAGGCGGACCCGGGCGAAGGGGCGGGCGTTCGGGCCGATGTGCGTGACGCCCTGGTGGTTCTCGAAGCCGGTGAGCTCGGGCAGGCCGAGCTGCGGGTCGATGTCCCCGAGGACGTCGCCGACGCAGCGCTCGCCCTCGCCGCGGGTGGAGACCACGTCGAGCAGGCCGAGGCCGGGCTCGCGCTGGCCGAGGTCGTTGATGAACTCGTTGCCGAGGATCTGGTACCCGGCGCAGACCGAGAAGACGATCGCGCCGTTGCCGACGGCCCGCTGCAGGCCGCCGTCGCGGCGCAGGCGCTCGGCCGCGAGCCGCTGCGGCCGGTCCTCGCCGCCGCCGATCAGATAGATGTCGCCGGAGGTGGGCACCGGCTGGTCGCTGCGTACGTCGTAGCGCTCGACGTGGAGGCCGCGCTGGCGGGCGCGGCGCTCCACGACGAGGGCGTTGCCCTGGTCACCGTACGTGGACAGCAGGTCGGGGTAGATCCAGACCAGGCGCAGGCTGTTGTCGCTCATGCTCAATTCGTCCTCAGTGGCGTTCGGTGCGCGGTCAGTTGCCGACGCGGCGGCGCAGGTCCTGGAAGGCGGTGTAGTTCGCGATGGTCTCGATGCGGCCGGGCGGGGAGAGCTGCACGGCCTCGTCGAGCGTCTCGCAGACGCGGAAGTCCAGGCCCGCGACCTCCAGGCGCACCGCGAGGTCCAGCTTGCGGTCGCCGAGCACGAAGATCGGGTGTCCGGCGAGACGGGTGTAGTCGACGTCCCAGAGCCAGGAGGTGTCGGTGCCGTCCGCGCCGCGGGCGTTCACCGAGAGGATCACCGGGGCCGGGGGGCCGTCGATGAGCGAAAACGTTTCGAGCCAGCCCGCCGGGTTCTTGGCGAGAAGGAGACGCAGGTCACGGCCCTGGAACTGGACGACGTCATAGCGGCCCGCGACGGCCTGCACCTGATACATCCGCTCCAGGGCGACCTGCGGCGGGACGCCGAAGACGGCGGCCACGGCGGCCGACGAGGCGGCGTTGGCCTTGTTGGCACGGCCGGGGAGCTGGAGGTGGATCGGCCAGGCCGAGCCGTGCGGGTCCAGGACGTGGTCGCCGGACAGGGCCCAGCTCGGGGTGGGGCGGCGGAAGCCGCACTCGCCGCAGTACCAGTCGTCGCCGGGGCGCTGCATGACGCCGCCGCACGCCGGGCACGACCAGGCGTCGTCCTTCCAGGCCTGGCCCGCGGCCACCCACACCACGTTCGGCGAGGAGGAGGCCGCCCAGACCACCAGCGGGTCGTCGGCGTTGGCGATGATGACCGCCTTGCTGCCCGCGAGGCCCTCGCGCCACTTCTCGGCGAGCATGCGGGTCTCGCCCGCACGGTCGAGCTGGTCGCGCGAGAGGTTGAGCAGCGCGATCGCCTTGGGGGCTACGTCACGGGCCACGCCCGCCAGATACTTCTCGTCGACCTCGATCACGCCGAACTTGGCGTCCGAGCCGCCCGCGAGGGCGGACGTGATGCCCGCGGGCATGTTCGCGCCGAGGGCGTTGGACACGACCGGGCCGCTGGCGCGCAGCGCCTCGGCGATCAGACGCGTCGTGGTCGTCTTGCCGTTCGTGGCCGACACGAGCACCACGTCGAGGTGGTTCGCGAGCCGTCCAAGGAGCTCCGGGTCGAGCCGCAGCGCGACCTTGCCGCCGATCACGGAGCCGCTTCCGCGACCGGCCGCGCGCGACACCGCCGCGGCCGCCTTGCCCGCCGTCACGGCCAGCTTGGCCCGCGCCGACAGCGACTCTGAGCTGCCAGGGTGTCCTGCCATCGTTCTGGGTCCTCCTTGCGTACGCCGCCGCGCCTGCCCGGCATCGTGTCGGGCCAGCCTATCGAGATCGACTGACAAGCCCGAATCGCACCACCATCCGCGACCTCGGCTGTCCCCTGGACCGTACCCTTGCCGCCATGCGACACGGCTCGATCCCGGGCGCCTCAGGGCGCGTACGACCCCTGACCCTGCACGGTGCCCCCGTGCTCCAGACGCCCTGCGCGGAGGTGACCGACTTCGGCCCCGAGCTCGAGCGGCTGGTGGAGGACCTGTTCGCCACGATGTACGCGGCGCGGGGGGTCGGCCTCGCCGCGAACCAGATCGGCGTGGGGCGGCGGGTGTTCGTGTACGACTGCCCGGACGACGAGGACGTGCGGCACCTGGGGCACGTGGTGAACCCGAGGGTGGTGGAGCTGGACGGCGTCACCGTGCGCGGCCCTGAGGGCTGTCTGTCGCTGCCGGGCCTGGAGGCGGCGACGCCGCGCTACGACCACGTCGTCGTCGAGGGCGTCACGGCGGCGGGGGAGCCCGTGCGGGTGCACGGGACCGGGTTCTTCGCGCGCTGCCTCCAGCACGAGTGCGACCACCTGGAGGGCGGGGTGTACACCGATCACGTCACCGGCTGGCGCCGGCGCAGGGTGCTGCGCCAGGCGGCGCGGGCGCCCTGGGCCACCACGGCCTGAGTCCCCGGGCCACCACGGCCCGAGCCGCGCCCCGGGGTCAGAAGCCGGGGCCGCCCACCTTGTTGCCCGCCGCGGCCAGGCGGCCCCACAGCAGGTCCGCCAGGCTGCGCACCAACTGGGCGCGGTCGCAGGGCCGTTCGCCGAGCCACCAGTCGCCCGCCGCGTGCATCATGCCGACGATTCCGTGGCCCCACACGCGGGCGAGCTCGGCGCTTCCCGGGCCGAGGTCGACCCGCTCCTCGATGACCTCGGCGAGCTCCTCGCCGAGGCGGCGCAGCAGGGGAGCGGAGTGCAGGCCCACTTCGAAGCCGCCTTCGCCCCCCGCGTCACCGGGCGACCCCGCCTCGGCCGGATGCATCAGGAAGCGGTAGACCTGCGGCCTGGCCTCGATGGCCGCGAGGTAGGTGTCGAGCGTGGCCTCCACGCGCTCCCTGCGCTCGGCCGGGGCGTCCAGGGCCGCGCGCAGCGAGTCGAGGAGCGCGTCCGTGTGGCGCTTGGCGAGGGCGGCGTACAGGCCCCCCTTGTCGCCGAAGTGCCGGTACAGGATCGGCTTGGTGATGCCCGCCTCGGCCGCGATGGCGTTCATCGAGGCGCCGGGCCCTTCGCGGAGAACGACGCGGTCGGCCGCCTCCAGCAGCTCGCGCCGACGTTGCTCGGCCGACCGCTGCTGATCGGTCCGCTGCGTGGTCTCCATGAGGTGTTCTCTCCGCCCGTGCGATTCCTGACGCAACGCGCAACGTAACACCCGCGCGGGCACCCGCATCGAACGCGTCGAACGGGCTGCCGGGAGTTGACACCGGCTACCGGCCGGTAACAGACTCCAGTTACCGCAAGTAACGTAGCACGGGTCCGCAGCTGGAGGGGTCATGGCCGAGTTCACCATGGAGCTCAACGACGAGCAGAAGGAGGTGCGCGACTGGCTCCACGGGTTCGCCGCCGACGTGATCCGCCCCGCGGCCGCCGAGTGGGACGAGCGCGAGGAGACGCCCTGGCCGGTGATCCAGGAGGCCGCGAAGGTCGGCATCTACTCCCTCGACTTCTACGCCCAGCAGTACTTCGACCCCACCGGGCTCGGCATCCCCATGGCCATGGAGGAGCTCTTCTGGGGGGACGCGGGCATCGCCCTGTCGATCGTCGGCACCGGGCTCGCCGCGGTCGGCGTCCTCGCCAACGGCACCGAGGAGCAGATCGGCACCTGGATACCGCAGATGTACGGCGACGCCAACGACGTGCGGGTCGCCGCCTTCTGCTCGTCCGAGCCCGACGCGGGCTCCGACGTCGCATCCCTGCGGACCCGCGCGGTCTACGACCAGGCCAAGGACGAGTGGGTGCTCAACGGCACCAAGACCTGGGCGACCAACGGCGGCATCGCCAACGTGCACGTGGTGGTCGCGGTGGTCGACGCCGAGCTCGGCTCCAAGGGGCACGCCTCCTTCATCGTGCCGCCGAACACCCCGGGCCTCAGCCAGGGCCAGAAGTTCAAGAAGCACGGCATCCGCGCCTCGCACACCGCCGAGGTCGTCCTGGAGAACGTGCGCGTCCCCGGCTCCTGCCTGCTCGGCGGCAAGGAGAAGCTGGACGAGCGCCTGGCACGGGCGCGCGAGCGGGCCAGGACCGGCGGCGAGCGGGTGAAGAACGCGGCCATGGCCACCTTCGAGGCGTCCCGCCCGGCGGTCGGCGCGATGGCGGTCGGCACGGCCCGCGCCGCGTACGAGGAGGCCCTCGAATACGCCAAGACGCGCGAGCAGTTCGGCCGCCCGATCATCGACAACCAGGGCGTGGCCTTCCAGCTCGCCGACATGCGCACGCAGATCGACGCGGCCCGGCTCCTGGTGTGGCGCGCCTCCTGGATGGCGGTCGCGGGAAGGAAGTTCGAGAACGCCGAGGGCTCCATGTCGAAGCTGTTCGCCAGCGAGACCGCCAAGAAGGTGACCGCACAGGCCATCCAGATCCTCGGCGGCAACGGCTACACGCGCGAGTACCCGGTGGAGCGCATGCACCGCGACGCCGCGATCTACACGATCTTCGAGGGGACGAGCGAGATCCAGCGCCTGGTGATCGCGAGGGCGCTGTCGGGGCTGCCGATCCGCTGAGCTGATCCGCTGAGCCGCGGCGCTCTACGGGGCGCTCTACGGGCGCTCCACGGGGTGGGCGCCGGGGTGGGTCTCACGGGGCGGGAACGCCCTCTGGTTGGCGTCATGTGCATGCCCGTACGGTGGCCCCGTCGCCACCCTGCCAAGGAGTGCCCATGCGCATACGTCCCTTGACCTGGCTGATTCCCGCCCTGGCCACCGCCGCCGCCGTGACCGCCACCACGCTCGTCCTGCCCGACGGTGAGCACCGTGCGCCGGACCGCCGTGCCGCGCCCGCCGCTGACGTCCGCCCCGTCGGCAAGGCCAAGCCCGACGCCCGGAACGTGGTGCTCGCCGTGCACGGTGGCGCCGGGACCGCCCTCGACCCCGACAAGACGACGCCGGAGCGCGAGAAGGCGTACCGGGACGGGCTCACCGCCGCGCTCAGAGCCGGCCAGAAGGTCCTCGACAAGGGCGGCTCCAGCCTGGACGCCGTGCAGGCCGCCGTGGTGGTCCTGGAGGACGACCCGCTGTTCAACGCGGGCAAGGGCGCTGTCTTCACCGCCGACGCGGGCCACGAGCTGGACGCGTCGATCATGCGCGGCTCGGATCTGAAGGCGGGCGCCGTCGCGGGCGTGAAGAGCCTGCGCAACCCCATCGAGGGCGCCAGGGCCGTCATGGACAAGTCCAAGCACGTGCTCCTCGCGGGCGAGGGCGCCGACGACTTCGGCGCCCGGAACGGCCTGAAGACCGTCACCCAGGACTACTACTGGACCCAGGCCCGCTGGGACGCCCTGATGGCCGCCAAGGCCGCCGAGAAGCGCGGAGGGAAGGGCGCGGCGAAAGGCGGCGGTTCGCCCGCCGCCCTCGCCGACGCGCAGTCCAAGGGCACCGTCGGCGCCGTCGCCGTCGACGGGCGGCGCGACCTGGCCGCGGCCACCTCCACGGGCGGCATGACCAACAAGCTCCCGGGCCGGGTCGGCGACTCGCCCCTGGTCGGCTCCGGCACCTACGCGAAGAACGGCACGGTCGCGGCCAGCGCCACCGGCGCCGGTGAGGTGTTCATCCGGGGCGCGGCGACCGCGACGATCTCCAACCTCGTGGAGTTCAAGGGCGCGAACGTCGCGAAGGCCGCGTACGAGGTGATCGTCAAGCGGCTCCCCGCGCTCGGCGGCGACGGCGGTGTGATCGCGCTCGCGCCCGACGGCACGTTCGACGCGCCGCACAGCAGCCCCGGCATGCTGCACGGCTATCTGACCGAGACGGGCGAGGTCGTCACGAAGATCTTCCCGAAGGAGACCCCGCCGAACAGTTAGGGCCCTAGGCGCCGGGCCGGTACACGTACGGCGTGGTCGTGCCGAGTTCCGCGAAGCCGAGCCGCCGCAGGATGGGGCGGCTGTCGCTGGAGGCGTCCACCTGGAGCCAGCGCACGCCGCGGGCGACGGCGAGGGCGGCCCGGTGGGCGATCAGGGAGCGGTAGACGCCGCGGCCGCGCCAGGCCGCCACGGTGCCGCCGCCCCACAGTCCGGCGAAGTCGGTCCCCGGCCTGAACTCCAGGCGCGCGGAGCTCACCGGTGTGTCACCGGCCATGGCCACCACCGCGGCGATCGTGTCGGGCGCCGACCTCAGCTGGGCGAGCACCTGCTCGCCGAGGGCCGTGCCGTCCGTGCCGAAGGCCTGGTCGTGCGCGGCGACCATGAGGCGCACCCCGGCCTCGTCGGTCACCGGGACAAGGCGGACGCCGTCGGGCGCGGGGACGTCCGTGGGGAGCGCGGCCGCCTCGGCGACCATCAGCGTCTCGGGCGGCTCGGGCGTGAGACCGGCGGCGAGGAGCCGCTCGGGCAGGTCCGCGGGCAGGTCGTGCGCGTACAGCTTCCACTCGAACTCCCGGCCGAGGGCGGCGAAGTGGCGCACCTGCCCGGCGATCTCCGCGTCCGCCGTGGCCGCGTCCAGGTCCGACCAGAGCACGCCGTTCCAGCCGGTGGCGCCGCTGGTGTGCCGCACGGCGCGCGCGGTCCGCTCGATGTGCCCGCCGGGGCCTTCGGGGTCCGCGCCGCGCCGGATCTGCTGGTCGTAGGCCGTGAGTACCGCTGTGTGATCCATGCGGTCACTTCAGCAGTGAGCTGGGGGCGCTTCAACGGATTTTCGCGCCCCGGGGCGGTCGTCAGGCGTCCGCGTGCGGGGCCCGGTCCCGCGACAGCGGCGGCAGGTTCAGGGACGCGGTGATCGCGGCGAGGCGCAGGGCGAGGACGAGTCCGGCCGAGGTCACCGCCGTCACGGTCGGGGACGCGCCCGCGTGGCGCAGTCCCAGGTAGCAGACGGCCCCCGCGAGCGCGGCGGTCGCGTACACCTCCTCGCGCAGCAGCAGCGGCGGGAACTGCCCGCACAGCACGTCCCGCAGGACCTCACCGGCCACTCCCGTCAGAACCGCCAGGAGGAGCACGGCGAGCGGGGTGACGTGCGCGTCGACGGCGGCCTTGGCGCCCATGACGGTCACCACGGCGAGCCCCACGGCGTCCACCACCATCAGCGTGCGCCGCGGCAGTTCGCGGTGGCGCAGATAGAGCATCGTGGCGGCGCCCGTGGCCGCGATCACGGTCAGGAGAACCCAGTCGTGGGTCCAGTACAGCGGATGGCGGTCCAGGATCAGGTCGCGCAGCGTGCCGCCGGACAGCGAGGCCACGAAGGCGAGCACGAGCCCGCCGAAGGGGTCCATGCGGGCCCGGTGCGCGGCCAGCACGCCGCTGGCGGCGAAGGCGGCGATGCCGACGAGGTACAGGGTGTGCGGCATCAGCGGTCCTCCGCGCCCGTGCTGGCGCCGGTCCGGGCGTCGCGGCGGCGCAGCCACAGCAGTCCCGCCGCCGACACGGTGGCGGTGAGGGCCAGCGCGGCGGCGTCGAGGCGCCAGTCCGCGCCGGTGGCGGCGGGGGCGGGCGCGGCCGCCGCGCGCGCCTGCCCGTCGCGGGCGGGCGCCGTCACGGTGAGCAGCACGGCGACGGCGACCGCAAGCAGTGCGGTGGCCGCCGCCGCGACGCGCCGTCCCCGGGGATGTGGTGCCGTGTGCATGCCGTCCAACCTGCCGGAGGCACCGGCCCCGCACCATCGGTCATGTGGCCGGATCGAGGTGGCCGAAAGGACGAACCGAAGGGGGCGACGGGGGGCGATGCGGAAGGTGAACCGGAGGGCGATGCGGAGAGTGGACCGGAAGCCCGGTGGGGCGGGCCGTCACGGTCAGGCGTGCCAGCGGCAGCGCAGGACGGCCATGGTGAAGCCGGGGCCGAACGCGACGGTGTAGCCGCGGGTGCCGTCGGCGGGCGGGGCCGTGTGCGTGCGCTCCAGGACGCGCAGGACGCTGACGCCGCCCAGGTTGCCCTCGTGGGCGAGGGTCTCGGTGGAGTGGCGCGCGCCGGCGGCACCGAGGCCGAGGGCGGCCGCGGTGTCGGCGATGATGCGCGGGCTGCCCGGGTGGATGACAGCGAACTCGGCGGTGTCGGGTCCGACCCACTCCAGGAGCTGGGGCAGGACGTCGTCGGCGGCCGTCAGCGCCTTGCGGGTGGAGTCGAAGTGGAAGCCGTCGGCGGTGATCCGGCCGCGCTGGCGGTCGAGGCTGCCCGGCAGGACGTACTCGTAGGAGTCCTCGATGACGAGGCCGGGGCCGAGCGGCTCGTCCGTGACGACGGTGGCGCCCGCCGAGTCCCCGAACAGGGCCTTGTAGATCATGGCCTCGATGCCGGTGTCGTTGTGGTGGTAGACGGAGGAGATCACCTCCGCGGCCACCACCAGGACCTTGCTGCCGGGCCGCGCGGCGACCAGGTCCGCGGCCCGGATCAGGGACTGGGTGCCGCCGGGGCAGGCCAGCGTGGTGAGGGCGATCCGGCGGACGGAGGGGCGCAGGCCGAGCCGCTCGATCAGATGCATGTCGAGGTTGGGGACGGACCAGCCCGTGGTGTGGGTGGTGACGACGGCGTCGATGTCCCGGGCCGCGAGGCCCGCCGAGTCGAGGGCCGCGGCGGCGGCGCGCTCGGACATGTCGAGGGCGTCGGCGAAGGCCGCGGTCGCCCGCTCGTGCACATCGGCCTTGCCCGCGACGGTCGGGGAGTCCAGTGGGCGGGTGAAGTAGCGGGTCTGGACGCCACAGTTGCCGATGGCGCGCACGAACGCGCCGAGCCGCGGGTGCGCGGCGTGGTGGCGGCGTATGTCGTCGGTGATGTCCGAGGTCGTGATCTTGTGATCGCCGACGACGGTCTGGGGTCTGAGGACAAATGCGGACACGAGGGAACTCTCACCCGGGGCGGACGGATATGGGGTACATAAGGAAACGTACTGCACCCCATCGAACGTGCGTCCTGTTGTGCATGTTCCCGTGCGGACACGCGGAGGTGGGTGAGATTCCGGCTCCGACGTGCGCGGGAGCCGCTGATGGCGCCCCGTGCGCCGCCGTGCCGCCGCGCGCGCCGGTCGGACGGGCCCGGCGGGGCCGGGCGGGAGCCGGGTGCCCGCGCGGCGGTCAGGTGGCCCGCAGCATGGCCGCGCGCGGGTGCAGGCGCTCTCTGCCCGAGTGGAAGACCAGGATCATCATGCGGGCGCCGGGGGCGGTGAGCGGCTGCGCGGCGCACATGGTGACCCAGCCGGGGCCCTTCTCGGAGTGCAGCAGGGGCCGTTCGTCGCCGTCCGGGTGGAGATAGGGCTTGTCGGCGCCGTACAGCGGGGCGGCGGCGGGGTCGGCGAGCACCTCCTTCTCGATCTGCCGGAGCGTTTCGTCCTCGGGGCGGGTGGCGAGGGCGCCGCGCAGCTGGGGGAGCAGCAGGGGCGCCCAGGCGGTGCTCCAGTCGAGCAGGAGCTCGCGCGCGACCGGGCTGAGGATCATCCAGCGCATGATGTTCAGCGGGACCTCGCGGCCGGGGAAGACGGCGGCGCAGGCGTCGTTGTAGGCGAGCATGTCCCAGGACGCGTCCGTGACGTACGCGATGTGCGAGATGCCGTTGACCGCTTCGCGCCACACGCCGGGGACTTCCTTGCCGGAGGACAGGTGCAGGGGCCCAGGCGGATCCTGAAGCAGGGCATATCTGCACAGAGACACCCATTCCTGCTCGTTCAGGCCAAACAGGCGGGCCACGTCGCGCAGGAGGGCGGTCGGTGGGTTGGGGTAGTTGCCGGACTCCAGGCGGTGGTACGTACCAAGGGTGCGGTGCAGGAGCTGGTCCACCTGGTGCTGGGAGAGTCCGGGGGCGCGCCTGCCCTGCCCCGTCGTGCGGACGAAACCGTGCGACTCGGGGGCGATGAGGGCGCGTCGTTCGCGGAGCAGAGCGCGCAGCGCCGTCTTGTTCATGGTGGGTAATCCCTCTTCGTGCACACTGAGTTGAGCGTCAGCAGTCTAAATATTCGCATCTTCTTTGGGCATAAACATTGCCTGAAGAAAACGATCAGCCGGTACGGCATCATGGAGTACGCGGGGCCACCGACCTGCAGGTTTGATCGTCGGAGGGCTCGTGGGCACAACTCAGGGGCATCTTGTTCGGGGAGCATGAGATTGGCTGAAATTCCTCGGCGTCGGATACCCCCTAGGCCTACGGGGTCGTAGTCGGGTAGTGCGCGGGACCGGTTGTTCGTATTCCGATCTGTGTGGTCGGAAACTGAGCAGTGTGTACCTGCGTGGCAGTTACCGCCCGGTTCGGTTCCTGGGTTCACTGGCTGCGGCCGGTGCCGTCACTCGCCATTACGTAGCGGCCACGGTACCGGCCGCCCCGTGTTGTTCCGGGCGCGTTGTGTGGCCGGTATTCGCTCAAGAGGTCCGAGTCGCCGGCCGGCCCCCGGCTTCCGTCGGCTGCCGCTCGCGGACCTGTTCCGCCGCCGCGGCCAGGATCTCTGTCACCCGCGCCCCGAATCGTACGTCGCAGGCGTGTGCGGGCCCGCCCTTCGCGGCGGTCACGAGCGCGTCCACCGCTGACCGAAACGCATCGCCCGAGTCGCCCCACCCCGTCTCGCCGAAGGCCGAGGGCGACGCCGTGCCGCTCGCGCCGCGGAACTCCACCTCCACTCCCGTGGCCCGCTCGGGCGCGCGCAGGGTGAGCAGGGACGTGCTCGACGCGCCGCCCGCGTGCCGCAGCACCAGGTGGACCGCGTCCTCGGGCCCTGCCGCCGCCGTCACCGCCGTGATGTCGCCGAGCACCGCCGTCAGGACCGAGAGCGCGTGCGGCCCCACGTCCCACAGGCCGCCCTTGTCGGCCCGCCAGGGCGAGTCGAACGCGCCGGTGCCGTCCGCGGCGTAGAACGAGCTGTACCAGTCGGCGCGGCCGGTGAACCACGGCCCCTCCGCGGCCCGCCCGGCCAGCCACTCGGCCATCGGCGGCGCGAACCGCAGGGTGAAGAACACCACAGAGGCCACCTGGGCCCGCGCCACCTCCGTGACCAGGGCGCGGGCCGCTTCCGGGGCCGTGGCCACCGGCTTGTCGAGCAGCAGGTGGCAGCCCGCACGCGCGGCGCGCGCGGCCAGCGGTGCCTGCACGTCCGGCGGCACCGCGAAGGCGATGGCGTCACTGGCCGCGAAGAGCGCGTCCACGTCCTCGTACGCCGTGGCGGCGTGCGCGGCCGCGAGCGCGGCGGCCGCCTCCGGGCGGCGGCCCCACACGCCCGCGAGCTCGGTGTCCGGATGCGAGGCGAGCACGGGTGCGTGCGTCGCGGTCGCCCACGGTCCCGTACCGATCAAACCCACACGAAGTCTGCTCATGGCCGCAGTATGGCGGAGGGGCGGTGACCGGCCGACGGGCCGGGGCCTCTCGGCGAAAAAGGTACGGACCTTCACCCCGCCCCGCGCTTTACGGTCACCGCGGAACGCATGCCGGCGCCCCCGCGCCCGAACCTCCGCCAATTGTCCGACGGGCCGTCAAGCTGCCCTGTGTCGATGGCAATTCGCGAACACCGGTGAATTGTCATTCACTTGCGCGGGGAGAGAGGGTGTCCGAAACTCGTGCGTGAACTGTCCTGACTGTCCGGGAGTTTCCGACATCCGGCGGTGCGACGGCTGCCGGGACGGTTGTGCGGGGTCCGGTCGGCCGTGGCCCGTGCGGCATGTGACGCCATACGCTCGGACCTGACCGCCGAACGGGGCGGACGCTGACGGAAAGTGAGGCCATGGCCAGCTCCACCCCGCGGCCGCCGGACGTGCCGGGCGCCGCGCGCCGCGACGCCCAGGCGACCAAGGCCGCCATCGTGCGCGCCGCCCGGCATCTGCTGGCGCGCCACGCGCACGCGGACATCACCCTCAAGGCGGTCGCCGAGCGGGCGGGGGTGAGCCCGCCCCTGGTCCTGAAGTACTTCGGCAGCAAGGACGCGCTGTTCGCGCAGATCATGTCCTTCGAGACGGATGCCGCCGCGGTCCTCGACGCCCCGCTGGCGGAGCTCGGCCGCCACATGGTCCACCACCTGCTCACCAGCCAGGCCGAGCAGGGCGCCGACCCCATCCTGCGCATCGTCTTCGCCCCGCTGCACCGCGAGCACGGCTACGTCCTGCGCGCCAACTTCCGTACGCAGGTGGTGCGCAGGCTCGGCGAGCGGCTCTCAGGGCCTGACGCGGGGCTGCGCGCCGAGCTCGCCGTGGGGATGCTCCTCGGGCTCGGCGTGATGTACGGCATCGCGCGCGGCCCGCACCTGCGGGCGACGGCGATAGCCGAGATCACCGACCGGTACGCGCCCGCCGTACAGGCGTGCCTCACGCCCGAGTGACCCCCGCTCCGGCGTCGCGCGCGCCCGCCCGGGCGCCGCGTTCCCTTGGGGCGGATGTGCACATGTGTTGAGCAAAGCTTTACGGATGGCCGGAATCCGACCTTCCGGTCTGGGGGCGGCCGGGGTGTGGGCCGCCCCCGTCGCGGCGCGGGCGGTCTCGGCGGCCATGGTGACTTCTTGACCTTCGGCCCGGTGCGGCCGAAACCTGTGGGTCGGGCGGGTTCGCGGGGTTACGGGCGCGTTGACCGTATGCGGTCCGAGGCGGAGTCTGGCGATGTAGATGCTAGATACATCTACTTCGCAGAGGTGCGACTACTTCGCTGAGCTGCGACTGCTTCGCTGAGACGCGACTACTTCGCGGGAGGAACCCGAATGTGCGGCATCACCGGCTGGATCTCGTTCGACCGTGACCTGGCCACCCGGCGCCCGGTCCTGGACGCGATGACGGAGACGATGGCCTGCCGCGGCCCCGACGACCGCGGCACCTGGGTACAGGGCCCGGCCGCCCTGGGCCACCGGCGCCTGGCGATCATCGACCTGCCCGGCGGGCGGCAGCCCATGACCGCGGCGACGCCCGGCGGCACGGTGGCGCTCGTGTACTCCGGCGAGACCTACAACTTCACCGAGCTGCGCGCCGAACTTGCCGCGCTCGGCCACGCGTTCACGACCGACTCCGACACCGAGGTCGTGCTGCGCGGCTACCTCCAGTGGGGCGAGGACGTCGCCGAGCGGCTGAACGGGATGTACGCCTTCGCCGTGTGGGACGCCCGCAGCGGGCGGCTCGTCATGGTCCGCGACCGGATGGGCATCAAGCCCTTCTACTACCACCTGACGCCCGACGGGGTGCTGTTCGGCTCCGAGCCGAAGGCGATCCTCGCCAACCCGCTGGCCCGCGCCCGCGTCACCGTCGACGGGCTGCGCGAGGTGTTCGCCTTCGTGAAGACCCCGGGGCACGCCGTGTGGGACGGCATGCGCGAGGTCGAACCCGGCACCGTCGTCACCGTGGACCGCGAGGGGGCGCGCACCCGCACGTACTGGCGCCTGGAGACCCAGCCGCACACCCACGGCCGTGAGGAGTCGGTGGCGACCGTGCGCTCCCTGCTCGACGACATCGTGCGCCGCCAGCTCGTCGCCGACGTGCCGCGCTGTGTGCTGCTCTCCGGAGGGCTCGACTCGTCGGCGCTCTCGGCGCTCGCCGCCCACCAGCTGAAGGGCGCGGGCGAGACGCTGCGCAGCTTCTCCGTGGACTTCGCCGGGCAGAGCGACCACTTCGTGGCCGACGAGCTGCGCGGGACGCCGGACTCCCCGTACGCCCATGACGTGGCGCGGCTCGCGGGCACCGACCACCGTGACATCGTGCTCGACGCCCAGTCGCTCGCCGACCCCGAGGTGCGCGCGAAGATGCTCACCGCGCGCGACATGCCCGTCGGCTTCGGCGACATGGACGCCTCGCTGTACCTGCTCTTCCGGGCGATCCGCGAGCACTCCACGGTCGCCCTGTCCGGGGAGTCGGCGGACGAGGTGTTCGGCGGCTACCTCCAGTTCTTCGACGAGGAGGCCAGGCGGGGAGGCACCTTCCCCTGGCTCGTGCGGCACGCCGAGACCCTCGGCGACGAGACGGGCGTCCTGCGCCGTGACGTCCTGGACGCCCTGGACCTCAAGGCGTACGTCGGCGACAGCCACGCCACGGCCGTGGCCGCCGTCGAACGCCTCGACGGCGAGAGCGACTTCGAGTACCGCATGCGCACGATCAGCCATCAGTACCTGACGCGCTTCGTGCGCGTGCTGCTCGACCGCAAGGACCGCGCCAGCATGGCCGTCGGCCTGGAGGTGCGCGTGCCGTTCTGCGACCACCGGCTCGTCAGCTACGTGTACAACGCGCCGTGGGCCCTGAAGTCCTTCGACGGCCGGGAGAAGTCGCTGCTGCGGGAGGCCGCCGCCGACCGGCTGCCGAAGTCGGTGTACGACCGCGTGAAGAGCCCGTATCCGTCCACGCAGGACCCGAAGTACGCCTTCGCGCTCCAGGAGCACGCCAAGGACCTGCTCGCGAGCCCCGCGCACCCGGTCTTCGACCTCGTCGACCGCGAGGCCCTGCGGCGGCTCGCCCACCGGGACGCCCCGCAGATCCGGCAGGCCTCGCGGCGCGGCCTGGAGCGCGCCCTCGACCTCGCGGTCTGGTTCGACCTGTACAAGCCGGAGGTCTCGGCGGCCTGAGCCCCTTCGGCGGGTGCGCTCAGGGGCCCGTCGCCAGCGTGTCGAGGAAGCGCTGGAGCGCGGGGGCCGGTGCGGCGTCCGGGCGGCGGCGCACCGGCGGCACCGTCACGCTCCGGCGGACCGGGCCTGGCCCCCGCGGCTCGGCGCCCCGCCGGACGTGTCCGGTGGCGGCGCGGCGTATGAACTCCGCGACCGTGAGACCGAGACGGTCGGCGTGCCGCAGTACGGCGTCGTACTCGTCGGGTGGGAACAAGACCTGCACAGGCTTGGCACCGTCCATGGACGCATGATGGCGTCCTGTCCAGTCCGGCGCGGGGCGCATGGCATATTCCGCTCGAAGGGGTGGAGCGCGCGCGAAGCGGTGGCGGTGATCGGGCGCCGGTGCGCCGGTGAATGATCCCTGGGGCGCGAGAGCGAGGTGAGGGCCCCGGCCGGACGGGGGAATCGCGGTCGGGACCCTCATCTTGTTCAACGGTGAAATACGAGGGTGCGTTCCCCGGCGGCGCTCCGCTTAGGTGTGATCCGCGCTACACGCCCGCGCCGGGGCGGCGCCCCCGGCCGCCCGCCCCCGGCTGTGGCACCGAGGGCGGGATGGCCCTAGCTTCGGTGCCGTGACGCTCGACGACCTCCGTGTTTTCATCGCCGTATGCCGCGCCGGCAGCCTCAGCGCGGTCGCCCGTGACCTGTCCTGTACGCAGTCGGCGGTGAGCCAGCACGTCAAACGCCTGGAGAAGGAACTCGCCGTCAGCCTCCTGGAGCGGCACGCGCGCGGTGTCGTCCCCACCTCCGCGGGCCGCATCCTGCACGCCGCCGCCTCCGACGGCATCGGGGGCATCGACCTCGCCCTGCGCCGCCTGCGCGACCTCGTGCGCGGGGAGAGCGGCGCGGTGCGCATCACCACCGGCGCCACGACCGTACGGCACTTCATGGCCGAGGCGATCGTCGGCTTCCGGGAGCGGTTCCCGCAGGTGGCCCTGGAGTTCCAGACGGCGAGCTCAAGCCGGGCCTGCTTCGACGCGCTGGCCGCCGACGACCTGGACCTGGCCTGGATCACCATCGGCGAGCCGGTGCGCGGCATCGAGCAGCGGCCCGTCGCCGAGCTGGAGTGGGTGCTCGCCGTGCCCTGCGGCGACCCGCTCGCCGCGAAGCGGCACATCGACCTCGCGGACCTGGCCGCCGTCCAGCTGATCCGGCCGCCGGAGGTCTCCAGCTCCCGCTCGCAGCTGGACGCCGCCCTGGCCGAGACGGGCCTGCGCCCCGAGGGGCACACCAGCGTCGCGGACTGGGACACGGCGCTGCTGCTCACCGAACTCGGCGTCGGGCAGGCCATCGTGCCCCGGCTGCCGGGCTGGCGCCGGACGGGCCCGCCGGGGCTGCGGCTGATCCCGGTGCCGGAGCTGCCCGCGCTGTCCGTGGGCTGGGCCGTGCGCCGCTGGGACGCGCTCAGCCCGCTGGCCCGCACCTTCGCGGACACGGTGGCGGCCGACTGCCGCTCCGGCGGCGTGGGCGCGCTCCCGGCGCAGTCGGCGCGCGCTCAGGGCGCGAGCCGCGCCGCGCGCGTCTGAAGGTAGCGGGCCTCGGGGCGGCTGAGGGTGTGGTGCGCCGCCGCGCGGTAGGCGGCGCGGGCCCCTTCGATGTCGCCCGCCTTCTCCAGGAGGTGCGCGCGCACCGCTTCGAGCCGGTGGTGGCCCGCCAGCCCGTCCTCCAGATCGGCCAGTTCGGCGAGCCCCGCGCGCGGGCCGTGCACCATGGCGACGGCCACGGCCCGGCCGAGCCGCGCCATCGGCTCCGGGGCGCGGCGCACGAGGACGTCGTACAGGGCCAGGATCTGCGGCCAGTCGGTGTCCTCGGCCCTGGCCGCCTCGTCGTGCAGCGCGGCGATCGCGGCCTGCACCTGGTAGGCGCCCGCGGGGCCCTGGCGCAGCGCCTCCTCCACCAGGGCGGTGCCCTCGGCGATCGCGGCCGCGTCCCAGCGGGTGCGGTCCTGCTCGTCGAGCGGGACCAGCTCGCCGTGCGGCCCGGTGCGGGCGGCGCTGCGGGCGTCGGTGAGCAGCATCAGCGCGAGCAGGCCCGTCACCGCGCCCGCGCCCGGCAGCAGCCGCCGCACGGCGCGGGTCAGCCGGATCGCCTCCCGGGCGAGGTCGGCGCGGTGCAGGGCGGCGCCCGACGTCGCCGTATAGCCCTCGTTGAAGATGAGGTAGAGCACCTGGAGGACGGCCGCGAGCCGCTGGTCGCGGTCGGCGGGGCCCGGCTGCCGGAAGGGAACGCCCCGTATCCGCTGTTTGGCGCGGCTCACGCGCTGGGCGATGGTCGCCTCCGGCACCAGGTGCGCCCGGGCGATCTCGGCGGTGGTCAGACCGCCGACGGCCCGCAGCGTCAGCGCGATCTGCGCGGCCGGGGTCAGCGCCGGATCGCACGCCAGGAACAGCAGCGTCAGCGTGTCGTCCTCGGCGGGGGCGCGGCTTTCGCCGGGCGGGGGAGCGGTCAGGGCGTCGCGGGGCGCGAGCCGGGCCGCGGTCTCCTCGCGCCGCCTGCGCGCGTCGTCGGCGCGCAGCCGGTCCACCAGGCGGCGCGACGCGACCCTGATCAGCCAGCCGCGCGGATTGTCCGGCACGCCCTGCTCGGGCCACTGGCCCGCGGCGGCGAGCAGCGCCTCCTGCACGGCGTCCTCGGCCTCGTCGAAGTGGCCGTAGCGCCGCACCAGCGCGCCGAGGACCTGCGGCGCGTGGTGGCGCAGCAGGCCCTCGACGCCGTGCGCGGGACTCACGCGGGACTCACGTCGCCCCCGCCGCCGTCCTGGACCTGCCGGATGACGACCGGCGGGTTCGGGGCGCCCTCGGGGATCGGGCACGCGGCGATCCGCGCGGCGATCTCCGTGACGCGCTCCAGGCTCTCGCACTCCAGGAGCCAGTACCCGGCGAGGACCTCCTTGGTCTCGCCGTAAGGACCGTCGGTGATCACCGGGCGGCCGTTCTCGTCCAGCCCGACCAGGCGGGTCCGCGCGGGCTCCGCGAGCCCCTGCCCGTCGATCATCTCGCCGGACTCGGCGAGGTCGTCGTTCACGGCGCTCATGAAGGCGAACATCGCCTGGAGCTCCTTCTCGCTCCACGCCGGGCTGTGCGCGGAGGCCTTGCCGCTCATGGCGTCGTAGTCGGCCTGCGCGCCCTGCACCATCACCAGATACTTCATGTCGCACTCCTTGACCGCGGTGTCACCCCTCATGGGCAACTCTCACAGGGGACGTCGGAGCGGGCGACTCGTTCTCGACAGCCCCCGGGAAGTTTTTTTCCGCGGCCGCCCGGAACCGGCGGGCGTACCCCGACTGGCGCACCCCACGCGCGCGCCGGGGCGGCGGTCGGGACAGTGGGAGGCATGCGTGCCTTGCGGGAGACGGTGGCGGGGCGATGGCCGCGTGCCGGGCGCGCGGCCCTCATGTGCGTGCCCGGGCTCGCCGCCGTCGGCGCGCTCACGCTGTGCGCCGTGGGCGTCGAGCGCGCGGCCGAGCGGGACGCGCGGCCGCGCGCCACGGCCGCGGGCGCCGTGCACCGGGCCGCGCGGCCGCCCATCGTGCCGCGGGCCCGCTGGCTGGGGGAGACCGGGGAGAGCAGGCCGCCCGTGCGCTACGGCGGCCCGGTGATCGCCGTCTTCGTGCACCACACGGACTCGCCCAACACGTACGACTGCGCCGACGCGCCCCGCATCATCCGGGCGCTCGCGGCGGGCCAGACCGGCGCCCGGCTCTTCGACGACATCGGCTACAACTTCCTCGTGGACCGCTGCGGCACGATCTACGAGGGCCGCGCGGGCGGCGTCGAACGGCCCGTCGTCGGCGCCCACACCCAGGGTTTCAACCACCGCACGGCGGGCGTCGCCGCGCTCGGCACGTTCACCGCGGGCACCCCGGTGCCGGAGCCGATGGTGGCGGCCATCGCCGCGCTCACGGCGTGGAAGCTCGGCCTCACGGACGTCGACCCGCGGCTGCGCGCGCACCTGGTGTCCAGCAACAGCCTCAGCCGGTTCCCCGTGGGCACCCGCGCCGAGTTCGACGCCGTGGCCGGGCACACCGACGGCTACACCACGAACTGTCCGGGCGCCGCGCTGCGGGCCGAGCTGCCCGCGATCCGGGAGCGGGCGGCCCGCCTCCAGGGCAGGACCGAGGCGCGGGCGCAGGCGGCGCGGGGGCGCTGAGCGCTCCGCTGGTTCTGCGGCTTCCCCGTCGGCCGACTGCGGGTTCGCCGCCCCGGCGCGCGCCCGTCACGACTCGTTGAGGTGAATGCCCTTCACGGCCGTGTCGAAGACCGGCCGGTGCCGCTTCCACTCGGCGTTGGGGGCCGAGAGGTAGACGACGTACTGGGTGCCGTCGCCGTCGGCGAACGCCATCTCCACCGCGCGGTACGCGCGCGCCCTGCCGTCGAACGTGAACTCCCAGTACCCGGCGGGCGTGCCGCGGAAGGTCGTGGAGGTCATCCGCACCCGCTCGTAGCCCGGGTTGTCGCGGCGGGTCTGCGCCTCCTCGGTCTTGCGCCAGTGCTCCACCGGGTCGGAACCGGCGAACTCGGCGACGTTGACCCGCAGGCCGACGAGCCCGGACGGATCGAGGTACGCGATGTCGCCGCCCGGCAGGTCCTTGCGCTTCCAGCCGTCCGGCACGGGCAGGGACAGGCCGCCCTCCTGCTTCGCCAAGTGGTAGCCGGACGGCAGCGGCGGCACGGAGGCGCGGGAGGAGGGCTCGCGGTCCGAAGGTCCTGGTCCTGAGGTCCGGGCGCCGGTGCCGCCGCTCTCGGGCCACAGCAGCACCCCGCCCGTCACCAGGCCCGCGACGGCGGCGGCAGACCCGCACCACAGGGCCGCGCGGCGGCCGCGCCCTGGCGCGGGACGCGCGGTGCGCGCGGCGGGCACGGGCGCGGGGCGCGTGGCCGGGTCCAGGACGGCGGTGCCCGACTCCGCGGCCCGGCGCAGCAGGCGCTCGGCCTCGTGCGCGTCCATGCGGCGCCCGGGGTCCTTGACGAGCAGCCCCTCGATCACGGGAGTGAGCGCCCCGGCCGCGCGGGCGGGCTCGTGCGGTTCGGTGGCGACGGCGTAGGCCGTCTCCATCGCGCTGTCCCGCGCGAACGGATGGCGGCCCTCCACCGCCTGGTACAGCGTCACGCCGAGCGACCACAGGTCGCAGGCGGGGCCGGGGTCGGCGCTGCGCAGCCGCTCGGGCGCCAGGTACTGCACGGAGCCGACCAGCTCGCCGGTCCTGGTCAGGGAGGGGGTGCCGCTCTCCACGGCGATGCCGAAGTCGGTGAGCACGATCCGCCCGTCGTGCCCGAGCAGGACGTTGGCGGGCTTGACGTCCCGGTGCAGGACGCCCGCGTCGTGCGCGGCGCGCAGCGCGGCCGCCGTGGCCAGGGCGATCTCGGCGGCCTCGCCGGGCGGCAGGGCGCCGCGGTCCCTGAGGAGGTCGCCCAGGGTGCGCGAGGGGACGTACTCCATGACGATGCACGGCAGGCCCTCGTCGTCCACGACGTCGTGGACGACGATCACGTGCGGGTGGGTGATGCGGGCGGCGCTGCGGGCCTCGCGGCGGGTGCGCTCGTGGAGCGTCTGGATCTCGTCGTCGTCCAGATGCGGCGGTACGTGCAGCTTCTTCACCGCGACCGGGCGCTGGAGCAGCTCGTCATCGGCCCGCCACACGGTGCCCATGCCGCCCCGGCCCACGCGCTCGACGAGGCGGTAGCGGCCGGCCACGAGCCGCCCCAGATCGGACACCGTCGACTTCCCCACTTCGCACAAATGAACAGATTCGTGCACGTAGCCTACCCGCGCCCTCGGCGGGCCCGGGGCGCTGGTCATCGCGGTTGCCTGGGGCATCGAAACCTGGGTGGGGTGCGGAGCTTCAGCTACCGCTTCGCGGTCGCGTACACGATGAGGTTGTCCACCGGGTGCCCCTGCGCGTCGTACGCGCCGTCGCAGGTGACCAGGCGCAGGTCCCTGCCGTTGGTCTCGCCGTAGACCCGGTCGGTCGGGAAGGCCTTCTTGGAGACCGTCTCGGTGCCGGTGACGCGGAAGTGGACGGTCTTGCCGCGGGCGTCCCGCACGGCGACGTCGGCGCCCACGCGCACCTTCTTCAGATCCTGGAAGACGGCCTTGCCGAAGCGTGTTTCGTTGTGTCCGATGATGACGGCCGCCCCGCGCTTGCCGGGCACGGCGGCTCCGGTGTACCAGCCCGCCGTCATGCCCTTCTCCGCGGGCGGCACCTCGACCGTGCGGTCCGGGTTCAGGCCGAGCCGCATCAGCGGGCCGCTCACGCCGATCGAGGGGATCGCCACCCGCACGGGCGCGGCGGGCCCGCTCCGCGCCGCGCCGCCGCCGGCGGGCGTGCGCGGGGCTCCGGCCGCCTTCGCCGCGGGGGACGCGGGCTTCTCGGCGGGGCCGGAGGTCCGGGCTCCACCGGCGGACGAACAGCCGCTCGCGGCCGCGCAGAGGACGGCGAGCGCCGCGGCGCCGATGACGTGCCGGTGGTGTCGCGCGGGCGACGGTGACGTCGTGGGCATCAGGACTCCGTGGCGCGGCGGCGCCGTCCGAAGGGGACGGCGCCACCGCGCGGGGCAGGGCCGAACGCGCGGCGCGCGCGGCGGGTGCGGGCGGTCGGGACCGACCGGCTCCGGCCCGGATCTGCCGGGATCGGCCGGAGCCGGTCGGGTGTCTTTCAGGGCCTCAAGGGGCCGTTGCAGCTCTTTGCTGCTCTTTGCAGGCCTTTGTGAGCCTCTGTGGGCTTTTCGGGGCCCTTCGGGTCAGCCCTGGGCGCGGCCGATGGAGCGGCGGCGCAGGACCAGCGTGCTCGCGCCCGCGACCAGGGCGATGCCCGTCGCCGAGCCGACGAGGACGGCGGTGTTGTCGCCCCCGCCCGCTCCCGGGCGCTCGCCCGCGGCGACGCCGCCCTTCGGGGCGGAGCGCACGCGGGCCTTCGCGTCGGCGTCCTCCTTGGACACGGGCTTCGGGCCTTCCTTGACGACGGGCTTGTCGCCCGCCGAGACACCGCCGCGAGGCGCCTGCGGCTTCGCGAGATCCTTGACGACGGGCTTGTCGCCCGCCGCCACACCGCCGCGCGGCGCCTGCACCTTCGGGGACTTCGCGAGGTCCTTCACGGCCCGCTTCTTGGCGACGTCGTCCTTGGAGTCGGACACCGAGGGCGCGGGCGTCGGCGTGGAGTCGGTGGTCGTCGCCTTCGGCTTGGGCGTCGACTCCGTCGCGTGCGCCAGGGCGGACGGCGCGGCGAGCACCCCGAAAGTCACCGCGGCCAGGACGGCCGCGGCGCGCGCGGAGCGTGTGCGGGAGGGGTGGGACATGGTGGGGTCTCCGATCCGGCTCGTACGTAGGGACGGCCCGGCGGGGAGGCGGACACCAAGCACCCGCCGGGCACGCTCGCCAGCCTGTCGCGGAGTTATGAGGAAACTGTCAGGTTCCTGTTGGCGTCCGATCAGGGCGCCCGGGGCCCGGGCGGGGGCCGGGACCGCGGGAGCGGGGCGGGCCGTAGGGTGACGTCGTGACGACGTTGCTGATGTACGCGGGTGAGACGGGTGCCGAGGCGCCCGGGCCCCGCACGGGCGGGGTGCCGCTCGTGCCGCCCGGGTTCGTGTGGCCCGCCTGCCGGGAGTGCGACGGCGCGCTGCTGTTCCTGCTGCACCTGCCGCTGGACTCCGGAGACCCTGAGGCTCCCGGGGACGTCGTGGCGGTGTTCCTGTGCCAGAACGACCCCGGCATGTGCGACGACTGGGACGCCACGGGCGGCGCCAACCGCGCCTATCTCCTCACCGGCCAGGAGCTCGCCCCGGCCGCCGTACCCGCCACGGGGGAGACCCGGCTCGGCGCGGTCAGCGCGCTGCGCGCCGAGAAGGTCGCCGCCGACGGCTACCCCGAGGCGCTCGACGCCTGGCCGGACGACGACGAGGCCGCGCTCCTCGTGCAGGGCCAGCTCGGCGGGGAACCCGCGTGGATCCAGGGCGACGAGACCCCGGACTGCCCGGGCTGCGCCGCGCCCATGACGTTCGCGGCCCAGCTGGAGGAAGGCTACGACTTCTATACGTCCGCCAACTTCGGGGGCGGCGGCATCGGTTACGTGTTCACGTGCGGGGGCTGCCGCGAGGCCGCTTTCCTCTGGCAGCGCTGAACCCGGGCGGCTCCGGCGGTCTCGGCGGGCCAGGCGGGCCAGGCGGGCCGGGGCAGCCGTCCGCTGTCAGACCCCTCTGGCAGAGTGCGCCGCATGAGTGATCGCCACGAAGCCTTCCGCGCCCTGCACCGCGCGGGCTCCCCGCTGGTGCTGCCCAACGCCTGGGACCACGCGTCCGCCGCCGCCCTCGCCCGCGCCGGATTCCCCGCGATCGGCACGACGAGCCTCGGCGTGGCCGCCGCCGCGGGCAAGGCGGACGCCACCGGTGCCGCGCGCGAGGAGACCCTGCGCCTCGCCCGCGGCCTCACCCGCCTGCCCGCTTTGATCACCGTCGACATCGAGGGCGGCTTCAGCGAGCGGCCCGGGGAGGTCGCGGCGCTCGTGCGCGAGCTCGCCGCCGCGGGTGTCGTCGGCGTGAACATCGAGGACGGCCGCCCGGACGGGCGCCTCGCCGCCGTGGACGAACACGTCGCGCTGCTGCGCGCGGCGAAGGACGCCGTGCCCGAGCTGTTCGTCAACGCGCGCACGGACGCCTACTGGCTCGACGCCGGGGGCGCACCCGAGGCCGAGCGCCGCGCCGCCGCCTACCAGCGCGCGGGAGCGGACGGCGTCTTCGTGCCGGGCGTACGGGACGAGGCCGCCATCGCCGCCCTCGCCGCCTGTCTCGACGTGCCGCTGAACGTGCTGTACGCGCCCGAAGGACCGACGCCCGAACGCCTCGCCGCACTCGGCGTGCGCCGGGTGAGCACGGGCTCCCTGCTGTTCCGCGCGGCGGTGCAGCAGGCCGTGGACGTGGCCCAGGGGCTTGTGCGCGGCACGAGAGGCCCCGCTGGCGTCCTGTCGTACGCTGAAGCACAAGATCTCGTGAGTGCGTTCGAGGGTCATGTGCCCGAGCCAGGGCGGTAGTTGGGGTCCGGCGGCGGGCGCGGAGGGGAGTACGGGGGATGGCGGGGCGGAGCGGGGCACGGCGTGAGCCGACGGCTGCGCGGCCCGCCTCCGGCACCCTGTGGCGCGACCCCAACTACCGCCTCTTCCTCACCCTCCAGGGCCTGTCCGCACTCGGCGACTCCTTCTCGTACGTGGCGATCCCGCTGCTGGTCCTGCACCAGACGGGATCGGTGGCGCAGATGGGCCTGATCACCGGTCTCACCGGACTCGCCTCGATCGTCACCGGACTGTTCGCGGGCGTCGTCGCCGACCGCGTGGACCGGCGCCGACTGCTCGTCCTCACCGACGTGGCGCGCTGCGTGCTGTTCGGTTCGGTGCCGCTGGTGTGGCTGTTCGCGACGCCGCTGTGGCTGCTCTACACGGTCGTGCCCATCGCCGCGGTCTTCTCGATGCTCTTCGAGGTGACGTTCGTGACGGTGGTGCCCGGCATCGTGGGGCCCGACCGCGTCCTGAAGGCCAACAGCCACCTGTTCGGTACGTACGCCGTCGCGAGCGCCGCCGGGCCGATGCTCGCCGGGGCCATCGCGGCCGTGCTCGGACCCGCGGCCGCCCTCGGCATCGACGCCGCCACGTTCGCGGTGACAGCGGTCGGCATCCTCTTCGTACGCGTCCGGGCGACCGGCGAGAGCCCGGGCGCCACGCCCGAACGAAGGAGCGTGCGCCGGGAGTTCCTCGCCGGGGCGCGGTTCCTGTGGGCGCATCCGGTGCTGCGGCCGCTGACGGTGCTGCTCGCCCTTGTCACGTTCCTCACCAACGGCCTGACCGACGTGATCGTCTACCAGGTGAAGCAGGGCCTCGGACACGGCGACAGCTCCGTCGGCTCCGTCCTCGCCGCCGCGATGGTCGGCACCCTCGTCGCGTCCTTCGCCGTGCACCGGATGCGCGAGCGCCTCGGATTCGGGGTGAGCTGGATCGGCGTCCATGTGCTCGCGGGCCTGGCGGTGGCCTGTCTCGGCCTCACGGGCAGCGTGGCCGTGGTGGCGGTGCTCGCCGCCGTGCTCCGGTTCTGCACCGGCGTCGCGGGCATCAACTCCCTGTCCCTGCGCCAGGAAGTGACGCCCAGTCACCTCCTGGGCCGCGTCACCGCCTCCTTCTGGACGATCCACAAGGCGCTCGGCCCGCTGGGAGCGGCCGCCGTCACGGCGGCGACCGGGGCCTGGGGCGTCCGGGCCGTGTGCCTGGCGGTGGGGGCGTGCGTCGTGGCGGTGGCCGTGAGCGCCACCATGACCGGCATCGGACGGGCCCGAGCCTGAGCGGCTGGACGAGCCAAATCCAGCCCGTCCGGCGTTTGAGGACGAGGCCGAAGGCCGATCAACGGCGCGCTTCCTGGGCACCCCTTTCGTCCTCCCCAGGCGGGGGCCGCACCGCGTCCCCGTGCCCCGGCCACCACGCCGCGTGCCCGATCAGGGCAGTAAGCGCGGGCGTGAACAGCATCGCCATGACGAACGCGGCGATCGCGATGCCGAAGGACAGCGAGAAACCCATCTGGGACAGCGTCGAGTTGCCCGCGAGCATCAGCGTCGCGAAGGTGCCCGCGAGGATCACGCCCGCCGAGCCGATCGTCGGCCCCGAGTGGCGCACCGCCGTGCCCGCCGCGTCGTGCGGGTCGCGGCCCTCGCGGGCCTCCTCGCGCAGCCGCGACACCATGAGGATGTTGTAGTCCGTGCCGAGCGCGACCACGAACAAGTACATGATCACGGGCAGCATGAACATCAGGCCCGGCTGGCTGCCGATCCGCTGGAAGAGGAGCGACGTCGCGCCGAGCGTCGCGCCGAAGCCGAGCGCGACCGACAGCATCAGGTACCAGGGCGCGACCAGGCTGCGCAGGAGCAGCCCCAGGATCACCATGATGGCGAGCGCCGCCACCGGGAAGACGACCGAGTAGTCGCGGTCCACCGCCTTGTTGATGTCGACGTACACCGCCGTCGTGCCGCCGACCAGGGCCCGGGTTCCGGCGGGCGCGTCGTCGTGAGCGGCGGGCCGCAGCCGGTCCTTGACGGTCGCGAGGGCCTTGTCGGAGGCGGGCGGATCGGACAGGACCACCGAGTACGCGGCGGTCCTGCCGTCGTCGCTGACGCGCGGCGGCGCCACCGAGCCCACTCCCTTGACGGACTCCAACTGCTTCTGGAAGGAGGCGGGTTGACCGGAGGCGAGCGGCTCGTCGCCCGTCGAGGTCAGATACACGAACGTGGGGTCGGTGGTGCCCGCGGGGAAGCCCTTCTCCAGGTTGTCCTGCCAGACGATGGACTCCTTGTCCTTGGGCAGCGAGGACCCGGCGAGGTCGAAGTTCGCCTTGTAGCCGAGCGCGCCGAGCGCGAGGGCGCCCATGAACAGCGCGGAGACGACCGTCCACACCGCGGGCTTGCGGGCGATTCCCGCGCCGAGCTTCGCGAAGCCCGTGCCGTGCGGCTCCCGCTGCCAGGACTTCGAGGGCCAGAAGACCTTCGTACCGAGCAGCGACACCACGGCGGGCACCAGCGTGAGCCCGGCGAGCAGCGTGAGGAACACGGCGATCGCGAGGGCCGGGCCCATCGAGCGCAGCATGCCGAGCGAGGACAGCGTCAGCGCGGCGAACGCGACGATGACGGCGCCCGCCGCCGACGCGATCGCCTCGCCGACCCGCTCCACGGTGTGCACCATGCCGCCCTTGGGGTCCTCGCCCGCCCGCAGCGCCTCCCGGTAGCGGAAGAGCAGGAACAGGATGTAGTCGGTGCCGACGCCGAAGAGCACGACGGTGAGGAGCTCCTGGATGGAGGAGTCGGCCTTGAGGTCGAAGGCCTTGTTCGCCGAGGCGATCAGGCCCGTCGCCATCGGCGAGATCAGACCGATGAGCACGACGGGCAGCAGCGCGATGATCGGGCTGCGGAAGATCACGAGAAGCAGCACGATGATGATCACGATGGTGCCGACGCCGACGAGCAGCCCGGCCCGCTCGGAGGCGTCGCTCTCGTCGAGGGCCTGCGCCGCGGACCCGGTGATGCCCGCCTTCAGGTCCGTGCCCTTGAGCTCCGGCCTCAGGTCGTCACGGAGGTCCTTGACGGCGTCCTGCTGAGTGGTGTCCTCGGGGTTGGTGACCTTCGGCATGGCGACGACGGACGTCTGCACGCGCTTGTTCGGCGACACCTCGCCCGGCGTGACCGCCTCGACGGCCTCGATCTTCCTCGCCTGCAGGTCCTTGGAGATCCGTACGACGGCCGCGGAGTCGGCGGCCGTCAGGGGGCCGCCGTCGGAGCGCTGGAAGACGATGATCGCGCCGATGTTCCGCTGCTGCGGGAAGTCCCGTTCCTGGAGGTCCGAGGCGCGGATGGACTCATAGTGCTCGGGCAGGAAGCTCGCCTCGTCCGAACTGGAGGTGAGCTTGGGCGCCAGGGAGATCACCGCGCCCGCCGCGATCACCCAGGCGAGGATCACCCACCACGGGCGCCGTACGACGAAGCTGCCCAGTCGAGCGAACATGGACCACTGCCTCTCCTCGCCCCCGAGGCATCAGGCACCTGCCCAGCATCGGCCGGAGCGTGCGGGCCCGCCACTCGGGGCGGGCCCGCGGGGTGGGTCCCGGGGGCGGGGAGAGGGCGCGGGATCAGAAGTTGATCATGTGTCCGGCCAGGCCGTGCACGGCTTCCTTGACGGCCTCACCGAGCGTCGGGTGGGCGTGGACGTTGCGGGCCACCTCGTGCACCGTGAGGTCCCACTGCTGGGCCAGGGTCAGCTCGGGAAGCAGCTCGGTGACGTCCGGGCCGATCAGGTGGGCGCCGATGATCTCGCCGTACTTCGCGTCACTGATGATCTTGACGAAGCCGACCGTGTCGCCGAGGCCGTGCGCCTTGCCGTTCGCCTGGAACGGGAACTTGGCGACCTTGACGTCGAAGCCCTTCTCCTTGGCCTGCGCCTCCGTCCAGCCGAAGCTCGCGATCTGCGGCTGCGAGTAGGTGGCGCGCGGGATCATCGGGTAGTCGAGCTCCATCGTCTCGGCGTCCCCGATGGTCTCGGCCGCCACCACGCCCATGGACTCGGCGGTGTGGGCGAGCATCAGCTTGGCCGTGACGTCGCCGATGGCGTAGATGTGCGGCACGCTCGTGCGGCAGCGGCCGTCGACGTCGATCGCGCCGCGCTCGGTGAGCGCCACGCCCGTCGCCTCCAGGCCGTAGCCGGTGACGTTGGGCGCGAAGCCGATGGCCTGGAGCACCTTGTCGGCCTCGAGGACCTGGCTCTTGCCGTCCTTGCCCGTGACGGTGACGCGGACCTGCGGGCCCGACTCGTCGATCGTCTCCACACGCGTCGAGGTCAGCACGTCGATACCGAGCTTGCGGTACTGCTTGCCGAGCTCCTTGGAGACGTCCTCGTCCTCAAGGGGCGCGATCCGGTCCAGGAACTCGACGATCGTGACCTTCACGCCGTAGTTGTGCAGGACGTACGCGAACTCGATGCCGATCGCGCCCGCGCCCGCGATCACGATGGACCGCGGCAGCTCGTCGGCGAGGATCTGCTCCTCGTACGTCACCACGCGGTCGCTGCGGCGGGTGCCCGGCAGCAGCTTCGGCGTGGCGCCCGTGGCGATAATGCAGTTGTCGAAGCCGATCGTGGCGGTCGTGCCGTCGGACTTCGCGACCTGGAGGGTGTTCGCGTCCAGGAAGGTGCCCCGGCCGTCGAACTCCGTGATCTTGTTCTTCTTCATCAGGAAGTGGACGCCCTTGACGCGGCCGTCCGCGACCGTGCGGCTGCGCCGGAACGCCTCGCCGTAGTCGAACGACACCTCGCCGTCGACCTTGATGCCGTACGTCTTGGCCTCGTGCGTGAACAGGTGCGCCAGTTCGGCGTTGCGCAGGAGGGCCTTCGTCGGGATGCAGCCGACGTTGAGGCAGACGCCGCCCCAGTACTTCTCCTCCACGACCGCGACCCGCTTGCCCAACTGGGCGGCGCGGATGGCGGCTACGTAACCGCCGGGTCCAGCTCCGAGCACGACGACGTCGAAGCGGTCATCCATGGGGTGGTTCCTCTCTGCGTTGCGATGCTGCGTGCGGCAGCGTGGTGTGGCTGCCCCGATCATCCGTCATCCGGGACCCGGCGCGCCGCCCGGGTCGGCAACCGGGCGCCGTGGCCTTTGTTACGGCCGCACGCCGGGCGTCCGGACGTCCCGGGTCAAGCCTGGCGCGGGCGGCGCCAAGTGACCTCGCCATCCTGCCGCTCGGCGGTGGCGGCGAGCCCGGCCGCGCGGGCCACGGCGGCGGACGCGGCGTGGCCGGGGTGGACGTGCGCGACGACCGAGGTCACGGCCGGGTGCCCGAACAGCCAGGCGACGAGCGCCCGCGCCGCCTCGGAGGCGAAGCCGCGCCCCTGCCAGGCCGTGCCCACCACCCAGGCCACCTCGGCGGTCAGCTCACCGGGGCCGCCGCCCGGGGCGACGGTCGCCTGCACGGTGCCCGCGGCGCGGCCGTCGGCGCGCACGCGGACGACCCAGTTGCACCAGGACACCGCCGGGTCGGGGGCACCGGCGAGCACGCGCGCGTACCGGGCGCGCAGGGCGGCCAGGTCGTCCGGCGCGCCCCCGATGAACGCGTGCAGCGCCGGGTCGGACAGGACGGCGGCCATCTCCTCGGCGTGCGCGGGGCGCAGTGGTTCAAGGGTGAGGCGCTCGGTGGTGAACTCCTCGGGGGCGATCCTGTCCACGCCTCCCGCGCCACCGGCTCCGGGAGCGTGACCGGAAGGGCGGGCGGTGTCGTGCTCGCCGTCCAGGGGGTCGCGGTCAGCGGTGCTCATACGGGCTCCTTCGGCGCGGGGCAGGGGGCTTCAGACGCGGATGGGGCGGTCGGTGCCCCGACTTCCGCCAACCGTCCGCGCCCGCGATCTCTTCCCGCGCGTGCGGGTGCCGCGCCGCTGGTCAGTGCCCGTGCGCCGAGTACACGTCCAGGCGCCCGCACATTCCGAACCGGCCGCGCTCCACCGGTTGTTCCGCGTGCACCTGGGCGCGCGTGAGGTGGGTCGGGTCGCCGTCGGCGAGGCGGTCGGGATCAGCACGTGCAGGGCCAACGCGTCCTCGTTGACCAGGCGGTGGACGGTGCCCGGTGTGAACCGCACCAGCGCTCCGGGCGCGAGCGGAGTCTCGCCGGAACCCGGCCGCGATGAGGGTCTGCACGGCCCCGCGGCCGCCGCTGACCGCGAAGCCCTCCGTACCGGCGAGGTGGACGTGCGGGGTGCCGCCGCGCAGCCCGTCGGCGGCGGGTGGTGCCTGCGGAGCGGGGGACGTGCCGGGCGCGGGCACGGCGGGCCTCCTGGGGCCGGACGGGCACCCGGCGGCTCGCGGACGGTCGTGGACCGCTTCCGGCCGTTCCCGGACTGCTTCCGGACAACATTGTGCGGCCCCCGATGCTCGGGACATCGGGGGCCGCGTACCTCGGCTGCCTCCCCCCACGAAAGGTGGCCGAGGGGTCTGGGGGAGCGGGGCGTCAGAAGTTCAGGAGGGCCCCTTCGTTGAGCGCCGCGTTCTTCACGCACGGGTTGCCGAACGTGGTGGTCCACGCGACGTGCTTGCCCTGCCAGACGCCGCTCACGGAGACGACGACAGGGTTCCACTCCTTGGTACACATGGCCTTCGGCGCCTTGTCGACCAGGGCGTCGAACCGCGCCTCCACGGCGTCGAGTTCGGCGCACGCGGCCCGGGGGGCCGGGTGGGTGCCCTGGGCCCTGGGCGCACAGGTCAGGGTGACGGCACGCTGGACCGTCGCCGTGGCGGCGTCTTCGCCCTGGCCGACGGTGAGCACCAGGTCCGACGGCGCGAACAGGCTCGTCGGCTTCGGCGCTTCGGCGTGGGCCGTGCCGGCGGTGACCGCGGTGACGGTCAGGACGCTGGCGGCCACGGCCACGGCCGTGCTCACGGTCTTGACGAGGTGACGCACTTTGACGCTCCTTCAATGCGGGTGGGCGGTGCGCGGGTGGTGTTGCGCACCGGTACTGCTGGGAGTTACGGACGGGTTGCGTGCCGTAACGGTGATTGCGGTCGGGAGTCTTGCAAGTGCGCTGAGTGAGCGGCAACCGGATGGTCGATTTCCGGATGATTGCGTCCGCTGAGCGACCTCCGAATGGACGTTCGGGCAGCTCAGGGCGGTCCGGCTGGCCCGCCCCACGCGCCCGGCGCGCCGGTTTGACTCGGTCGTATAACCAAGAACAACCATCTGACCTGGGAGAATGAGCGGTTGGTCGTTTTTCGCGACGCGGGCTTCGACCGGAAAGAGGTGCTTGACCCAGCGGGGGGCCAACGGCTACTCGGCGGGTCCCAGAGGTCGAGCCGGGGCCGTGCGACCCCTGGTTCCCTCGGTGCGAGGATGGACGTTCGTGCAGGTCAGAGGCGTACGGGTGGGCCGCTCCTGGCTAGCGGCCGGCCACGGCGCGGCGCGCGAGCGAGGGGCTGAGCCGCCGTCCCGCCTCGAACGCGGTTGTGTACGGTCCCTCGCCGAGGCCCGCGCGGGCGGCGGCCTCCGCCCGGTCCACGTCCCGCCGTTCGCCCGGCGGCAGCGGCGCCCCGACGGAGGCGCGGGCCGCCGTGGCCGCCCCCAGGAGCGTCGCGGCGGCCTCGTGCGCGCCCGCGGCCGCCTCGGCCCCGGCGAGGCCCTCCAGGGCGAGCGCGAGCGCCCTCGGGTCCCCCAGGCCCCGCGCGGTCTCGAAGCCCTCCGCGTGCAGGGCGCGGGCCGCGTCCGGGTCGCCGCGCTGCTCCGCCGCGAACCCCAGCTCGGCCAGGGCGAGGGTCACGCCCGGCCCGTAGTCGGCCGTGCGGAACCACTCCAGGAGGTCGCGCATGTACCCCTCGGCGCCGTCCAGGTCGCCCTCCCTGCGCGCCCCGAGGCCGAGCCCGATCAGGGCGTCGACCTCGCCGGAGCGGAAGCCGTGGTCCCGCGCCAGGGAGAGCGCCCGCCCGTGATCGGCGCGGGCCCGCGCGGTGTCGCCGGTCAGCAGCGCGATCCGGCCAAGTCCGGACAGCCGCTTGGAGGCCTCCGCCCACAGGCCGAGGTCCTCCGCGATGGCCAGTCCCGCACGGTGCAGCCGCGCGGCCCCGGCGTAGTCGCCCGCGATCTCGGCGAGCGTGGCCAGCGGGAACACCGTCTGCAACTGGCCCCAGCCGTCCCCGAGTTCACGGAAGATCCGGGCGCTGCGCTCGCTGTCGTGGCGCACGGCCGCCAGGTCGCCGTGCGCCATCGCGTGCCGCGCCCGCACGCTGAGCGCGGCCGCGGTGCCCCAGGCGTCGCCGACGGAGGCGAAGGCTTCCAGGGCCTCGTTCACCAGACGCTCACCGGCGTCCACCGCACCCGCGCCGAGCTGCGCCGAGCCGAGGATCCACAGCGCGGTGGCCCACCCCGAGGGGTCGTCGACCCCCTCGTACGCGGCCAGCGCCGCCCGGATCGCGGGGTGCTCGCCCGCGACGGAGGGGATGTCGGAGGGGGCGCTGCCCGCGCCGGTACCGGGACAGGCGTCGGCGAAGGTGTTCGCGAACGCGTCGGTGGAGGTGTCGGCGGGGGTGGTTGGGGCGTTGGTGAAGGCCGAGTCGCTGGAGGAGTCGGCTGGGGAGGTGGTGGAGGCGTCTCCGGAGTGGCTGCCGGAAGCGCCGACGGAGGCGCGGGCGGAGGTGCCTGCGGTAGCGGCGGCCGGGGCGTCGGGGAAGGCCGTGCCGGTGGAGGCGCTGGCGGTGAGGGCGGCGGAGGTGCGGCCGGAAGTGTCGGCGGAGGTGTCCGGGGCGGGGGTGCCCGCGGCGTCGGTGGAGGCTGTGTTGCCGGAGGTGTGGGTGGCGGGGCTGGCTCCGGAGGCGGTCGACGTGCCGACGGCAGTGGCGGTGGCCATGGCGGTGCCGCCGCAGGCGGCGGTTGCGGTGCCCGGGGCAGGGGTGTGCGTGGCGTTGGTGAGGGCTGTGCCGCTGGCGGTGTTGGTGGCGGAGGCGGTTGAGGTGGCGGTGGCCATGGCGGCGGCGGTGCTGGCGGAGGTGGCGGTAGTGGTGTGCGCGGCGGGGGTGTGCGCGGCGTCGGCGGAAGCCGTGTCGTCGGAGGTGGCGGTGGCCAGGGCGGTGGAGGTGCTGGCGGACGTGCCTGTGGTGTGGGCGTTCAGGGCGTCGGTGGGGGCCGTGTCGTCGGAGGCGGCGCTGGCCACGGCGGTGGAGGTGCTGCCGGACGTGCCCGCGGCCAGGCCGTTCAGGGCGTCGGTGAAGGCCGTGTCGCCCTCGCGCAGGGCGATGCCGGTCCGCCAGGCGAGGGCGAGCGCCCGTGCCGCGGCGGTGTCCGGCGGCAGCCCGGCGGAGTCGGGGGCGAGTGCGAGGGCCGCGTCCAGGGCCCGGCGCGCCTCGGCGGCGCGGCCGCGCACCACCCAGTACCAGGCGAGCGCGTTCACCATCCGCAACGCCCGCGCCACCGCCCCGCGCTCGACCGCCGTGTCCAGGGCCCGGCGCAGATTGCCGCTCTCCTCGTCGAGCCGTTCCAGCCACCGCCGCTGCCGCGGCCCGCGCAGCGACGCGCCGCCGCGCTCGGCGAGCGCGGCGTAGTGCGCGCTGTGCCGGTCGCGCACCTCCTCGGACTCGCCCGCCGCCCGCAACCGCTCAAGGCCGTACGCCCGTACGGACTCAAGGACGCAGTAGCGCGGCCCGTCCGGCCGGTCGGAGGCCACCACGAGCGAGCGGTCCACGAGCCGCGCGAGCAGGTCGAGGACGTCGGATCCCGGCACCGCGCCGCCCGCGCCCACCGCCTCGGCCGCGTCAAGGGCGCAGCCGTCGTGCACGGCGAGCCTGCGCAGCACCGTGTGCTCGGGCACGCTCAGGAGCGACCAGCTCCAGTCGATGACCGCGCGCAGCGTGCGCTGGCGGGCCGGGGCCCCGCGCAGACCGCGGGCGAGCACCGCGAACCGGTCGTCGATGCGGGCCAGCAGGCCGTGCACCCCCAGCGTCCGTACGCGCGCGGCGGCCAGTTCCAGCGCCAGCGGAAGCCCGTCGAGACGGACGCACAGCTCCGCGACGGCCTCCGCGTCGTCCGCGCCGAGCGCCGCCCCGGAGGCGAGCCCGGCCCGCTGCGCGAACAGCTCCCTGGCGCCGTCGAGGTCCAGCGGCGGCACCGCCCACACCCGCTCACCGCTCAGGTCCAGCGGCTCCTGGCTGGTCGCGAGGACGGTCAGGCCCGGCACGTCCCGCAGCAGGGCGGCGGCCGCGGCGGCCACCGCATCCACCAGGTGCTCGCAGTTGTCGAGCACAAGCAGCAGCCGCCGCTCCCGCACGGCTCGCGTCAGCCGTACGAGCGCGTCCCGCGGCGCGCCAGGACCCGGCTCCTCGTGCAGGCCGAGCACCCGGGCCACGGCCTCGGCGACGGCGACGGCGCCCGCGTCCTGGCCGCGCCCCGCGTCGATCCCGCCGAGCTCGACGAGCCACACCCCGTCGGGGAAGTCGCCGACGAGCCCGCCCGCCGCCGCCACCGCGAGGCGCGTCTTGCCCACGCCGCCCGGTCCGGTGAGCGTCACCAGGCGGCTGGCGCTCAGGAGCCCGCGCACCCCGGGCACGGCGTCGTCGCGGCCGACCAGGGCGGAGACAGGGGAGGGGAGGTTGGTGCGCGGGCCGGACGGGGCGGAAGCCCGCTCGGGCCGGGGCGGTTCCACGGCGGGCCCCGGCGGCGGTCCGTCGAGCGACGGGTCCTGGCGCAGGATCGCCCCGTGCAGCGCGGCGAGCTCGGGCCCCGGCGCCAGGCCGAGCTCGTCCGCGAGCCGCCGCCGCAGGTCCTCGTACGCGGCGAGCGCCTCCGTCTGCCTGCCCGAGCGGTACAGCGCCCGCAGCTGCGCGGCCCGCAGCCGCTCCCGCAGCGGATGGCGTACGACAAGACCGGCGAGGTCCGCGGCCAGCGACGCGTGCTCACCGGACTCCAGGCGCGCCTCGGCCAGCTCCTCGCGCGCGGTGAGGCGGGCCTCCTCCAGGCGCTCGACGGCGCCCCGCGCGAACGGCTCACCGGCGAAGTCGGCGAACGCGTCACCGCGCCACAGCTCAAGGGCCCCGGCGAGCAGCCGCGCCCGCTCCCCGGGCGCCGCCGCGTCCCGCGCCCGCTCGAGGGCCGTCGCGAACCGCGCCGCGTCCACCGCGTCCGGCGCGACCCGCAGGGCGTACCCCGCGGGTCCCGAAGTCACCAGCTCCCTGCCGCCCGGCTCGGCCCGCTCCAGGGCGCGGCGCAGCTGGGACACCTTGCCCTGGAGGGCGTTGGCGGGGTGGTCCGGCAGCTCCTCGCCCCACAGCCCGTCGATGAGCCGCTCGGCGGACACCGCGTGACCGGGGTGCACAAGCAGCTGGGCGAGCAGCGCGCGGACCTTGGCACCGGGCACGGCGACGGGCACTCCGTCCCTCGTCCCCACCAGCAGCGGACCGAGCACCCCGAATCGCATGCCGTCGACCCTAACGCGCCTGGTGAACGCGGGTGTCGGGGAGGCGAAAGGGACCGGCAGGCAACCGGCAGCGAACCGGCAGCGAACCGAAAGCGCCCGCCCGCAAGGTGAGGACCACAGGCCGCGAGCGACCGGCGACCGGCCCTCACCCCGGAGCGAGACCATGAGCACCAGCCCCATCAGCCCCACCAGCCCTGCCAGCCAGAGCGGCACCACCACCCCGAGCGTCCCGAGCGGCCAGAACAGCCCCACGACCGTCACCGTGATCGGCCTCGGCAACCTCGGCCAGGTCCTGGCCCGGACCTTCCTGGACCAGGGCCACAAGGTCACCGTCTGGAACCGCTCGCAGGACAAAGCGGACGAACTCGTCGCCCGCGGTGCCACGTTGGCGCCCACCCCGGCCGCCGCCGTCGCGGCGAGCGACCTCATCGTCGTCTGCGTCCTGGACTACACGACGGTCACCAGCCTGCTCACGCCCGTCGGCGAAGGACTCGCGGGCCGCGTCGTCGTCAACCTCACCTCGGGCACCCCCGAGCCCGCCCGCGAGCTGGCCACCTGGGTCACCGAGCGGGGCGCGGGCTACGTCGACGGCGCGGTGTACGCCATCCCGCAGACCGTCGGAACGCCGGAGGCCTTCATCCTGTACAGCGGCGACCAGGCCGCCTTCGCCCGCTACCGGACGCTCCTGGAGCCGCTCGGCGCCCCGGTGTTCGTCGGCGGCGACGCCGGGCTCGCGCCGGTGCACGACGTGGCGCTGCTCAGCGGCATGTACGGGATGTTCGCGGGCTTCTTCCAGACGGTGGCCGTCGGCCGCTCCGCGGGCATCGAGGCGGCCCAGGTCACCGAGCTCCTCGTCCGCTGGCTGAAGGAGGCCCTCGCCGCCCTGCCCGCCTTCGCCGCCGAGATCGACGCGGGCGACTACCGCACCGAGACCTCCAACATCGACATCAACGCCGTCGGCCTCGCCAACATCCTCACCGCCACCCGGGCCCAGGGCGTGGGCGTCGACCTCCTCGCCCCGCTGCACGACCTCTTCCAGCGGCAGCTGGCCGAGGGCCACGGAGCCGAGAGCATGGCCCGCGCCATCGAGTCCCTGCGGTAGCCCCACCCGGTCCGTATACAAGTCGTCAGGGTGGTGTCAACGTCCTGGTGGGAGCTGCAAAGGAAGTGTCAAGGGCTATGTCCGGTGCCCGGGAAACCAGCTTCGGTTGGGGAAGTCACCCAGCAAGCGGAGGAGTTGAGGGCATGAGCGCGGAGCACGTGGTGGGCATCCTGATCGCATTCGGCCTCGTCGGGTACCTCGTCCTCGCACGGCGATTCCCGGAGAGGTTCTGACACCGGCGCGATGACGGACGTACGACCCGGACAGCTGAAGGTCTACCTCGGAGCGGCACCGGGGGTCGGAAAGACCTGCCGCATGCTCGACGAGGGGCGGCGCCGAGCCGCCCGCGGCGCGGACGTCGTCGTCGGCTACGTCGAGTGCCACCGGCGTCCGCACACGGAGGCCGCCCTGCACGAAGCGCGCGCCCAGGGCGTGGCCGTCGTCGACCCCGCCCGCTGCTCCTACCAGGGCGCCGAGTTCACCGAGCTCGACCTGGACGCGGTGCTCGCCCGCCGCCCGCAGGTCGCGCTCGTCGACGACTTCGCCCACACCAACGTCCCCGGAGAAGGCCGCAACCCCAAGCGCTGGCAGGACATCGACCGGCTGCTCACCGCCGGGATCGACGTCGTGACGACGATCAACATCCAGCACATGGAGTCCCTCAACGACGTCGTTGAGAAGATCACCAAGGTGCCGCAGGGCGAGACCGTCCCCGACGACGTGGTGCGCCGCGCCCACCAGGTCGAACTCGTCGACATCGCCCCCGAGTCGCTGCGCCGCCGCATGGCGCACGGCAACATCCACGCTCCCGAGAAGGTCGACGCGGCCCTGGCCAACTACTTCCGGACCGGCAACCTCACGGCGCTGCGCCAGCTCGCCCTGCTGTGGGTCGCCGACCGCGTCGACGAGGCCCTCCAGGAGTACCGCTCCGAACACGGCATCGGCGGCGTGTGGGAGACCCGCGAACGCGTCGTCGTCGGGCTCACCGGCGGCCCCGAGGGCGACACCCTGGTCCGCCGTGCCGCCCGCATCGCCGACCGCTCGGTGGGCGGCGAACTGCTCGCCGTGCACGTCACGCGCAGCGACGGACTCGCCGCCGGGACCTCGCACGCCTCCCTGACCCGCCAGCGGCGCCTGGTGGAGGACCTCGGCGGCAGCTACCACTCGGTCGTCGGCGACGACGTGGCCACCGCCCTGGTGGAGTTCGCGCGCGCCGAGAACGCCACCCAGCTCGTGCTCGGCTCCAGCCGCCGCGGCCGCTTCGAACGGTTCCTCACCGGCCGCGGCACCGGCGAGTCCGTCGTCGAGGCCTCCGGGGACATCGACGTCCACACCGTGACCCACGAGCGCGCCGGAGCGGGCACCCTGCTGCCGTCCCGCAGACGCACCCTGTCGGGCCCGCGCCGCGTCGGCGGGCCCGTCGCCGGGCTGCTCCTGCCGCTCGCGCTCACCTCGTTCCTCGACCTGGACGTCGCCCGCGAGCACCTGAACCTCACCAGCGAGGCCCTGCTGTTCCTGCTCGCCGTGGTCGGCGTGGCCTGCATCGGCGGCGTCGCCTCCGCGGTGGTCGCCTCCGTCACCGCGTCCCTGCTGCTCAACTACTGGTTCATGCCGCCCGTCGGGCACTTCACCCTCGGCGACCCCAACAGCATGATCGCGCTCGTGGTGTTCGCGATCGTCGCCGCCACCGTCGCCGCCGTCGTCGACCGCTCGCTGCGCCTGTCGCGGCGCTCGGCCCGCGCCACCGCCGAGGCGGAGACCATGTCCTCGCTCGCGGGCACCATCGTGCGCGGCGGGCGGCCCATCCCCGCCCTCCTCGACCGGGCCCGCGAGGCCTTCGGCGTGGACGTCGCCGACCTCGTCGAGGAGCCGCCCGACACCACGGACCCGCTGGTGACCGCCGTGCCCGCGGGCACCGACGCCTATCTGGTGCTGCGCGGCCGCCCGCTGCCCTCCGCCGACCGGCGCGTTCTCGCCGCGTTCGCCGCGCACGTCGGCGCCGCCGTGGAGCGGGCCCGGCTCGCCGAGGCCGCCGCCGAGGTGGAGCCGGTGAAGGCCGCCGACCGGATGCGCACGGCCCTGCTGCGCGCGGTCGGCCACGACCTGCGCACCCCGCTGGCCGCGGCCCTCGCCGCGATCGGCTCGCTGCGCAGCCGCGACCTGGACTTCTCCGAGCAGGACCGGCAGGAGCTGCTCGCCACCGCCGACGAGTCGATGACCAAGCTGAACCGCCTTGTCGACAACCTGCTCGACATGAGCCGCCTGCAGGCGGGCGCCCTGAAGCTGGAACTGCGCGCCACCGCCCTGGAGGAGGTCCTGCCGCCCGCCCTGGACTCGCTGCCGGTGACCTGCCCGGTCGACACCGGCAGCCTGGAGGAGATCCCCGCCGTCCTCGCCGACCCGCCGCTCCTGGAACGGGTGCTCGCCAATCTGGTGGGCAACGCCGCCCGCCACACCCCGCCCGGCGAGAAGGTCCTGGTCACCGCGAGCGCCCTGGCGGGCCGCGTGGAGGTGCGCGTGGTCGACCGGGGCCCCGGGCTCCCCGCCGCCGACCGCGACCGCGTCTTCGAGCCGTTCCAGCGCCTCGGCGACACCGACAACACCACGGGCCTCGGCCTCGGCCTCGCCCTCTCCCGGGGGCTCACCGAGGCCATGGACGGCACCCTCACGCCCGAGGACACCCCCGGCGGCGGACTCACGATGGTCCTCTCCCTGCCCTTCGCCGAGAGCATGGCCGAAGGCTTGGCCGAAGGCTTGTCGGAGGTGAACGCTGCGCGCGGCTCTGGCGTCTGGCATTCTGAGCGCCTTTAAGTGGTGGGCGCAGCCATCACCCCCGAGCCCAGAGACGAGACCTATGGCACGCGGCAAGCTTCGGATCTATGTGGGGGCGGCACCGGGCGTCGGCAAGACGTACGCGATGCTGTCCGAGGCGCACCGGCGGGTCGAACGCGGCACCGACTGCGTCGTGGCCTTCGTGGAGCACCACGACCGTCCCCGTACGGAAGTGATGCTGCACGGCCTGGAGCAGGTGCCGCGCGCGGAGTTGGAGTACCGGGGCGCGAAGTTCACGGAGATGGACATCGACGCCGTCCTGCGGCGCGCCCCGGCGGTGGCGCTCGTCGACGAACTCGCGCACACCAACGTGCCGGGCTCGCGCAACGCCAAGCGCTGGCAGGACGTCGAGGAGCTCCTCGACGCAGGCGTCGACGTGATCTCGACCGTGAACATCCAGCACCTGGAGTCGCTCGGCGACGTGGTCGAGTCGATCACCGGGGTGCGCCAGCGCGAGACGGTGCCCGACGAGGTGGTGCGGCGCGCGGACCAGATCGAGCTGGTCGACATGTCGCCGCAGGCCCTGCGCCGCCGCATGGCGCACGGCAACATCTACAAGGCCGACAAGGTCGACGCGGCGCTCTCCAACTACTTCCGTCCCGGCAACCTGACAGCGCTGCGGGAGCTGGCCCTGCTGTGGGTCGCGGACCGCGTGGACGAGTACCTCCAGCAGTACCGCGGCGAACACGACATCCGCTCCACCTGGCAGGCCCGCGAGCGCATCGTCGTCGGCCTGAGCGGCGGACCCGAGGGGCGCACCCTGCTGCGCCGCGCCGCCCGGCTCGCGGAGAAGGGCGCGGGCGGCGAGGTCCTCGCCGTCTACATCTCCCGCAGCGACGGCCTGACCTCGGCCTCGCCCAAGGAGCTCGCGGTCCAGCGCACCCTCGTCGAGGACCTCGGCGGCTCCTTCCACCAGGTCGTGGGCGAGGACATCACCGTGGCGATCCTGGACTTCGCCCGGGGCGTGAACGCCACCCAGATCGTCCTCGGCGTCTCGCGCCGCAAGGCCTGGCAGAACATGTTCGGGCCCGGCGTCAGCGCGATGATCGCCCAGGAGTCGGGACCCGACCTGGACGTCCACCTCGTCACGCACGACGAGGTGGGCACCGGCACCGGACTGTCCAGGACGCCGCGCAGCGCGCGGCTCAGCCGCGACCGGATCATCTGGGGCTGGCTCATCGGCATCGGCGGGCCGACCCTGCTCACGCTGCTGCTGCGGGTCGTGGCGCCAGGGCTCGGCCTCGCCAACGACATGCTGCTGTTCCTGAGCGTGACGGTCGCGGCCGCCCTGCTCGGCGGACTCCTGCCCGCGCTCGCCTCCGCCGCGTTCGGCTCCCTGCTCCTGAACTACTTCTTCACGCCACCGGTCCACCACATACTGATCTCCAACCCCCGGAACATCGTCGCCCTCGTGATCTTCGTGGCGGTCGCGGTGTCCGTGGCGTCCGTGGTCGACCTGGCGGCCCGGCGCACCCACCAGGCGGCCCGGCTGCGGGCGGAGTCCGAGATACTGTCCCACCTCGCGGGCAGCGTGCTGCGCGGCGAGAACAGCCTGGAGTCGCTCCTGGAGAGCGTCCGGGAGACCTTCGCCATGGACTCCGTGGCGCTCATGGAGCGCGAGAGCGACATCTCCCTGTGGGGCCGGGTGGCGAGCGTCGGCACGGACTCGCACCCGGCGCGCCCGGAAGACGCCGATGTGGACATGCCGGTCGGGGACTACATGTCCCTCGCGCTCACGGGCCGGATGCTGCCCGCCGAGGACCGGCGCGTGCTCGCCGCGTTCGCCGCGCAGGCCGCCGTCGTCCTGGACCGCCAGCGGCTGCAGTCCGAGGCCCAGAAGGCCCGCACCCTCGCCGAGGGCAACCGCATCCGCACCGCCCTGCTCGCCGCCGTCAGCCACGACCTGCGCAGCCCGCTCGCCGGGATCAAGGCGTCGGTCTCCTCGCTGCGCTCCGACGACATCGAGTGGTCCGAGGAGGACCAGGCCGAACTCCTCGAAGCGATCGAGGCGGGCGCCGACCGGCTCGACCACCTCGTCGGCAACCTCCTGGACATGTCCCGCCTCCAGACCGACACGGTCGCGCCCATGGTCCGCGAGATCGACCTGGACGAGGTGGTGCCGATGGCCCTGGAGAGCATCACGGGCCGCGCCGACGACGTCCTCCTCGACATCCCCGAAGAGCTGCCCATGGTGGCCGCCGACAAGGGCCTGCTTGAGCGCGCGGTCGCCAACATCATAGAGAACGCCCTGAAGTACAGCCCCGAGGGCGACGCCGTCCTCGTGGCGGCCAGCGCCCTGGCCGACCAGGTCCAGGTGCGGGTCGTGGACCGCGGCCCCGGAGTGCCGGACGACGGCAAGGAGCGCATCTTCGAGCCGTTCCAGCGCTACGGGGACTCGCCGCGCGGCAGCGGCGTCGGCCTCGGCCTCGCCGTCGCCCGCGGCTTCACCGAGGCGATGGGCGGCAGCCTCTTCGCGGAGGACACCCCCGGCGGCGGACTCACCATGGTGCTCATCCTGCGGATGGTCCCCGGACGCCCGCAGACCCGGCCGGACCTCCCGGCCTCGGCCACCTCGTAGCGTCGGCGGGCACCCCCGCTCGCGGGGCGCCCGCCGGTCGGGGTCAGCCGAGCCGCACGGTGAGCTTCTGCGTGGCGCCCCGCGCGGCCGCGAGGTCACCGAACACGACCCGCAGGGACGCGCCCGTGGCCACGGAGGTGACCGTGGCGGGCTTGGCGGTGACCGCGGCCACCGGCCGGTGCCACGTCACCGTCAGGCCCGCTCCGGCGGCGCGGGCCGGATCGCTGACGCACACCGTCGCCGTCCCGTCCCGCCGCTCGCCGACCAGCACGGCGCAGGGCCCGCTCGCGGTCAGCGGCCCGGCCGTGCCGCCCGCCCAGAAGTTCACGGCGGTGCAGCCGAGCGCGGGCACGCTGATCCCCTGCCGCGCCCCGGAGTTGGCGAGGACCCGCAGCCAGTCCGCGTCGGCGGCGCGCTCGGCGGTGCGGGCCGCGCTCGCCCCCGGCAGGAGCACATAGGCGTACGTCGCGTCCGTGGGATCGGTGCCGTGGTCGACGTACAGCGTGAGGTAGGTGCGGGTGCGCGGCGCGGTGGAGCCGCCCCTGTTGATGTCGCTCCACCTGCCGGTGCGCGGCTCGCGCAGCGCCCGCACGGTGGCGCCGCCGGGGAAGACATAGCCGCCGTGGCCGCCGATGTGCGCCCACCTGGCGCCGGTCAGGGTCGCCGACCACGGTGTGGTGACGGGCTCGCTGAAGCCGTCGGCCTGGAAGGGGGCACGGCTCACCGCCCCCAGGTTGCGGTTCTCGACCGTCGACTCCACGGCGGTGCCGTCCGCGCAGGTGATGCCCGCGCCCAGACACACGACCGCGTCGTCCAGGCAGAACCACGACTTGCGCGCCGACAGCGTGCTCCGCAGGCCCTTCAGGTGCTGCCCGAGCGCGGCCCGCGCACCGTCCGTGGCGCCGCCCACCCAGCTCACGGCCGGACGCGCGGCCCCCCAGTCGCCGCCCGCGCCGTCCGCGAGCACCTTGCGCGAGGCGGTGGTCCCGGGCAGCCGGTAGGGGTCGACGGTGGGCCAGAAGGCGTCGCTGTACTGGCCGTTGGCATAGGTGTCGCCCCACCAGTACAGCAGCCCAGAGCCGGTGTGCCAGCCGCGGAGGTTCTCGCCGTTGCCGGTCTCGTAGTACGTGATCCGCGCGTCGGCCATGCTGATCGACGCGGCCCAGCCGGGGCGCCGGTGCGTGGCCCGCGCCATGTTCGGGAACAGCCGGTGGCCGGTCGGCTCCGGCAGCGGGGCGACGTCCGCGTCGTCCTCGACCTCCTTGATCCTGGCGAGAGCCGCGAGGCCCAGCTGCGGGTCGGCGAGCGGCGGGCTGTAGGAGTCGCGGCGGGCCCAGCCCTTCACCAGGCCCCGCCAGCGGGCCCGTTCGGCCGGGGACGCGCTCTCGCCGAGCAGCACGATCGCCGCCAGGATCGCGTGCCCGCGCAGATGGTCGTCGGACTGGACGGCCCCGGCGTCCGAGGCGGCGACGCCCCGGCTGAGGGCACGGCCCGCGACGCCGTCCATGACCAGGCCGTTGTAGAGGAACGGCGCCCACGCCCTCTCGACGGCGTCGCGCACGACGCTCTGGTGCGGGTCCGTCACCTCCCACGGCGACCCGGCGAGCAGCGCGAACAGCAGGCCGAGCCCGCCGAGCAGCACCGCCCCGTACGAGCCGGTGTACGGCACGGAGGTGTGCTGGATGAACGAGCCGTCGTCGTACAGGCCGTCGCCGCTGGTCACATAGGGGAAGACCGGGGACAGCGCGTCCCGCGCGAGCGCGACCTTCGCCGCGTTCGCGCCCACCACGCCGCGCAGCGCGAGCACCCGGCACAGGTCCACGCGGTTGGCGCCGGTGCTGGTGCCGGTGTAGCGGGCGACCGCCGAGTCAGGTACGAAGTGGTCGACCGCCGCGCAGAAGCGGGACACCTGGTCCGGCGACAGCGCGTCGTACAGCAGCACACAGGTGTCGAGCAGCGCCTGCGGGGCGCCGATCTGCCAGCTCCACCAGTTGCCGAAGCGCTGCTGACGCTCGTGGTAGACCCGCGCGTACAGGTGGTCGAGCCCGGTGAGGACGGCGTCGCGAAGGCCGTCGTCCCCGGTCGAGCCCGTGCCGGGCTGGCAGTACGCCTGCGCCATCGTCGCGAGGCGGGTGTAGCTGGCGACGATGTGCGCGGAGTACGTGAACGAGTCCTGGTCCTGGTCCGGTTCGGGGTCGGCGTAGGGCAGGTCGGGCCAGAGCGAGCCGTCCGCGGGCGCCATCGAGACGCGCCACCGCCGGGCCGCGGCGCCCAGGCCCGCCAGGCGGCTCTTGAACGGTTCGTCGGTCGGTCTGAACCCCTCGCCGAGGACGAGGGCGCGCCAGGTGGCGCGCAGGGCGGCGTAGGTGTCGGCGGTGACCGCCCGGCCCGGCGGCGGGGCCCCGGCGGCGGTCAGGGGCGCGGCGAGGGCGAGGGCACAGACACCGGTGGTCGTGAGGAAGGTGCGGCGGGGCCAGGGCAGGGGCATGCGGAACTCCGGGGCGTGGGAGCGGAGAAGGGGCACGTGCCGCGTAGCAAGCGCCTTCTAGCATGCGGTGTGGGGGTGCTCAAGGGGGCGGGGCGGGCTTTCCTCAGCCCTCGGAGGCCGCCTGGCCGCTGGCCGGGTGCGGGCTTTCGCTCGGTGGCGGCGGTCCGATGGCGGGTGCGGGTGCGGGTGCGGGTGCGGGTGCGGGGTTCGGTGGGGGTGGTGGGGTGGTCTGGGCGCGTTCGAGGAAGCGGAGGAGTTCGACGGGGAAGGGCAGGACGAGGGTGGAGTTCTTCTCGGCGGCG